>NZ_BTIR01000025.1:0-96419 GCF_036247985.1 Bradyrhizobium sp. TM239
GGACCTATCCGGTATTCGGCGCTCGAAAACGATATTCGGCGCGGAGATGACAAGGTAGTCGGGGCGTGGGTCGAACGGTGACGAGAATGCTATGCGCAGGCAAGATCTCGAAGCCATGGATTTTGAAGAACTATGGCTCCTCCACGAGGAGTTGACAAAGATTCTTGCTGAAAAGATCACGGCCGAAAAGCGGGAGTTGGAGAAGCGCCTGGCGCAACTCAATCAACCGGAACAAGTCGGCGGGCCCGAGAGCGGGGCGGCAGAGCTGGGTCTAAACCAGCCTCCCCGCCGCAAATACCCGAAGGTCGTACCGAAGTACTTCAACCCCCTCAAACCGACAGAGACTTGGTCTGGGCGTGGCAAACAGCCGCGCTGGCTGGTCGCCGCGCTACAATCAGGACACACATTGGAGGAGTTCAGGATTCACGAGAACGGTGGAGCCTCCAACCAGAATGCGGGTGGTCAGGAGCATTGATAGCCCTGCCACCGCCAATTCCCCCATGCACGAAATCGTCAGATCCACGAATCCGCAAGCTGGCACTCGTTCGGAACGCGGCTAACTGAAAGCGTCCGCCTCGGGTCTGCCGTCCTAACGAAGGAGCTTGTGGTTTAGGCCTTCCCTGCGCGCACCGCGACGGTCGCCTTCAACAGAAATTGCAGGGTTCCCATCCTCGGCAAGGACCACACTCCACGCCGGCCCGCGGCGGGTTGGATGGTGTCATGTGCCACCTTCCGGTAGTTTCCGAGATCCAGCATCATCATTGCGAGGAAGGGCACACGTGTGGCCGGAAATCGTGCCTGCATCAACTGTCGCATGAACTGCAGACGGGGAATCAGCCGAGAGCGCAACTCCTGCGGAATCTCGACGCCAAGCAACTCTGCAAGAGCGAACAGCTGGGTTTCAACCGCGTTCTTCATCAATGCGCCCGAGACAAGAGAGGTAAGCTCCTTCCAATCGAGGCCCTCGGCAGAATTGCTTATATCGCGCAATTCAACCAAGTGCCGCAGGTCGAGGTCGCCCAACCAATATCCGTAGTCCTGAAATTGATCATGGATGATCAACATGAGCGCCCGGTAGGTAGGCGTGGGGATATACACGCGTCCGCGCCCCAGCGGCGCGGGGATGCAATGGTTCAGCGGGTGCCCGAGGCTCTGGTAGAGGTACGCAGGACCTGGAGCTGCCCGCTGTAGGTCGATGGTCCCGACATCCTGCGAGCGATTCAGCTCGACATGCCATCTCTGGCTTTCGGGAGGGGTCTCATAGTCAATAGCGTAACCAATTCCGCATAGAGCGGAGACTGCCATTCTGGCTTCGTCCGGCATAACCATAATATCCAGGTCAGACATTAGCCGAACGCCTCGTCGCTCCTCGGGCGCGGTCGCCAGTGTCGATGCCCCCTTGAGCATGATCGGCGTAATTCCCAGGCCGTTCATCGCAACGACGGCTTCTTCGAGTTGAGCGACGAGCCGATTGTTGCGCAGCACGTTTCGGCGGTGGATCTGGCGAATATATCCGCAGACGTCCTCCGACAGGATCGGTGCAAATTTATCGACAAAATCAATGAGCGCCGGCGTCGTCAGAGTCTGATTTGCGAGCCCGATGACCGACGTCCACTCGACATCGCCAGGTGGCATGCCTCGCAAGCAGTTGCAGAGGCTCGTCAGCGCCGCGCTATGCCTTGCCATTGCATAGATCCATGAGCACGCGCCGAGCCTCCACGGCCTCGCAGTAGGTGAGTTGAAGCGATCGCGCGCCCGCGACGATCCGCTTCAAAGCGAAAAAGCCGGCCTGCGAAAGTCTTCCGTCGGCCGCAAATGCGTTGTCGATGAGCCGCTTCATCGAATCCAGTTGATCTATCGCGGCTAGTTCGGCCGGACCGCTCGCGACACGGTTCAAGAAGATGATCCAGCTTGCGGAAAAGCATTGGTGGTGCGCATCCGCAATGGGTACGTACCGCACCAGAACGCCGTCGGAGCGGCAATGCGTCGCGTCGTGCCGGCCGCCATATAGTCGCGAGAGCAAGTCCCACGATCCCTCCTTGAGGGTGAGAGCAAACGGGATGCCGCAGATCGCTCCGTCAGCTCCAACCAGCGCAACGTCATCGCCGGCGTACCGAAGTCCGGCGTCCACCAGCTGCAGTGTGAGGGTAGACTTTCCAGCTCCCGGCTGGCCGCACAACAGCAGGCCCATACCGTCCTTCACAAGAGAAGCGGCATGAAGGGAGAAGGTCCAGCGATTGCTTCGAATAAGCCGCTCGGTGATGTGAGCTTTGATCGTGGGGGCCAGTGCTTCGACTTGACATCTGGAGATGCTGGAATCATCTCCGCGCAGGAGCACTTGCTCGTCCAGCATCATTGCCTCGATCGTAACGTCGTCCTCGCCGCCAGCGCTCTGGTCCGAAACACAAAACAGCGAACACAGCCGCCTCAAGAGGTCCCGATTTGCAGCCCGGACCCCTATTCGGTGCCGGCCTAGTACCGCTGAGAAGGCAAAATCGGTCGGCATTCGCCAGTCGACCTCGAGCAACGCTCGATCGATCCAGACATCCACAACCTGTCGTGTGAACTGGCGCGCCGTCTGCTCGTCAATGCCCAGCGTTCCAAGCCCCTTACAGGTGTCTTCCAGAGAGGCGCCTTGCGCCAGCTTGCACCAGATGAATGCCCCTACCCGGTCCAGTTCAAAGATCTTCTGCCCCGCTCCGCTGAAGAGCATTGATCGACCGTCCAGCAGCGCGAACACTGCATCCGAAGCCGGTCTCAACACCATCTCTGCCGACGATCTTTCCAGCACGGCTCCAACCAATGTGAAGAAATCCGCCTCCGCCTGTACCGGCGAAGCGACGACAGCGCCTGAGATGCTAGCGTCGCGGCCCTCGGCAGCCCACGAAGTTCAATCCGAACCGTCCGCGGCGCGACAATTCTCGTCTGCCGGGCATAAGTGACCCAGTCGGTCTCGTTTCGAAACGACAATCCGGTCCGTCATGCCACAGCTGGCCGCCCCTACCCCCTCCCTCCGGAGAAATGTTCAACACCTCCTCTCAAAGAAAGCGCGCCCGCGCTCGACCGATGCGCATCCAGGAGGTACCGGTAGGCTTCGCGATCGGCACTGCGTTCTCGCAGAATGCGTTCCTTCTCGCCAATACCTATCAATTCCGCGCGCATCTGGGCCAACTGCGGCGCATCGTGGTCGAAATCGTACTCGCTAAGATTTAAATCCCACATTGTCTCCTCCAGCCGAACGAAACCTGGACGAGCTTAGCTTACGTGATCGGCAGCAATTAACAACGATATTTACACCATTGCCATATAATCAAAATTAATTTCAGATTTGAACCGAGCACAACCCATCCGTTACCAAAGTCAAATCGCGGCGCGAACCGAACCGATGGCAGGTGGTGAGCGATGGCCTGAGCGTGAATGGCCTGACCTTTCGATGACGGCATCCCGCCGCGACAGCCAGCAAAATAAGTCGGTCGAGAGTCGCAAACCGGACCGACAACGCGAATTTAATTGCGCATTAAATCAAAAAAGATAATGTTAACGAATTGCGTGAGGGGGAGTGAGACCTGTGATCCGGTTGGCTGATCTGTCCGTCAAGAGGAAGATATTGGCTTCGTTGCGCGCGGAATATTCGGCACGAAGCCGCAGGGATTTGGACATCATAATTGTGAGAGGCCTCCCAGAAGCCTTCGGTTGAGGTCGAAGCTCCATTTCATAGGCCTGCCGGCCAAAGCCGGCGGTATCCCGAGAATTCACCAAGCAGGAATCCGGTCGGTTGGAGAAGCGTCGTCACGAGCAAGCTGCCCTTTGCTCGAACAACGACCCCAGGTGCGATGCCCCCCAAGTAACCCGCACCGACGAGAGCGCACTCCAGCCGACCGGCCCCTTTTTCAGCAATATGTTTCTGGGAGGCTCACATGGGTATGATCATGGTCGAGTGTCCGCAAACGGGTCGCGCGATTCCCACCGGCATCAAGTCCGATCGCGAGACTTTTCTGCGGAGCATCGTGTTCTTCGGCAATACTCGTTGCCCAATCTGTGAGGCCAATCACAACTGGTTCGCCCGCGAGGCCTGGGTCGAAGAGTCAATCGCCCGGACGGTGGATATCCTTCGGGCGGCTCCTTCGCGCTGATGCAGATATCAAGGCCGCTTCAAAGAGCGCGTCCAAATTCCCTCGTCCGGTGCAAGCATTTTTGCTGCAACGCATCCGAGCGGGAGTGCTCGAAAATATTTCTGCGTATCGTCGTAAAGCGAACGGACGGCTCCGGGATCCATTGCTTAGAAATCACTGGCAAGTCGTAACAAATTCGATCTTCGGGTCACGGATTCGGCAAGGCCTGTTTGGGGTGTTGTAGTGAGTAGTGGGGTTTGCAGTCTGGCTGTTCTGCATCATACAGCGATCGAGCTCGTTAGCCTGCTCGCTCAATTGAAGCATCTCCGGGAGCGAGTACGAAGGGCCGAAGCACGGCGCTCGGGAGAAAGACGGCCATCGGCGTCGCGTGCGGGAAGGCCCCGAGCAACGAGATATCGCACGCGAAGGATTCCCAAGTCAGTGCATTTCTGATCACCATGCTGGCTGAATTAGAGACCGGTATGGATGCGCAAGGCCTATTCTCCGCAAGCGTGCCGCGTCATGTCTAGCCCGCTTTCGACAGGCGCCGGCCCCCTCGCCTTCGATGGATTTTCTTTTGATCTCCCGGTGCACATTCATGCACACGCCACATTCCAACGAATTGAAAAGCTCAAACTCTCGCTCCAGCCCATCATGGGGGCTACGGAAAAGAGGTAGGTAGCCTTGCGATTCCAATGATTTAACTTACGCCCTCAATGGAAAGAAGCACCGGACGTGTGCACTCCAAACTAGCCGAAATTTTATACCCGCTTTGACCTTTCGGTGCACACGAGAGCCGGAGTGCGTGCACACGCGTGGCGGCCTTCACTCACTCGACATCGAGAATTGCGTACGCGAAGTCGGCAAGCCCCTGGGCCGTGCTTCGCCTGGAACGTTGGCGAAGGCTGTAGAACCCTGAGGTCGTGCGATATTTCTGAACTGATATTGCATGATAATCATAATATAAAAGACTATATCGGCTTCGACCGCAGTTCCAATGGGAGGATAAAAATGCGCAGGACTGGTGCACACAATTTTCCGGCAATTGATCGCGTGATCTATGGCAAACCGGCGGCTGAGGCCATCAACGAAGAAGCGGAACGATTGAATGCAAAGCGCGTCTTCCTTATCGTCAGCCGCACCTTGAACACCAAGACCGACGAGATTGAGAGAATCCGGCATGCGCTCAGCGACAAACATGCCGCGACCTTCGACGGAATTGCACAGCACACGACGCGCAAGCAGGCCGCTGAAGTTGCCCTTCATGCCAAGGACGCACGCACAGATCTCGTCGTGGCCGTCGGCGGCGGTTCTGCCGTTGACCTCGCCAAGATCGTCATCATGGCGATGGAGCACGATATCCGCGATGAAGCGGGCTTTGATCCGTTTCCCATGGGCCCGGGCGTGAGCCATTCCCCGTTCCGCGCGCCTGCAGTCCGACAGATCGCCGTGCCGTCAACGCTGAATGGCGGCGAATACAATGCCGCAGCGCTTGTCACCGACGAGCGCAACAGGCTGAAGCAGATATTCTTTCACCCCCACATGATGCCGGTGGCGATCGTCCTCGACCCGGCGCTCACGCTTCATACGCCTTCGAGCCTCTGGATGGGATCGGGCACACGCTCCATGGATCACGGCATCGAAGCATTGTGCTCGCCAGCTGGCACCCCCCTTGCCGACGAAGTGGTTCTGGCAGGTATCCGTACGCTGCGCGAGGGAATGCTCCGGACCCTGCAACAACCCGACGATTTCGAAGCGCGCCGCTTGTCTCAATACGGCTCATGGCTTGCCTCCTTTGGGCTGCAGGCACGCGTCCCGATGGGCGCAAGTCACGGCATCGGCCACGTGCTTGGCGGGACTTTTGGCGTTCCTCATTATTATTGCACGCCCGTCATCATGCCGAGCGTTCTACGCTACAACAAGCCGTTCACCGATGACGCACAGAAGCGTTTGGCGGCGGCATTGGGTGCTCCCGGTGGGGACGCGGCAGACGCCTTTGCGGGGTTCGTCAGGCAACTTGGACTACCGGGCCGCCTCGCTGAGGTCGGCATCAGCGAAGACAAGTTCGGCAAGATCAGCGAAATCGCGATCAACCATCGCTTCGTCAAGGCCAATCCGCGCCCCTTCAACGACCAAGCCGAAATCGTCGACCTGCTGCGAATGGCGGCGTAGCTGCCAAGGCAGCGGCCGATGGTAGAGGCACAGTCTCCGCCATCGGCCCGCTCCGCCCAGAAGCCAACGTCGGTTAAGCCGCGCCTCAACCGTCGGCCGAATGCATTCTCTCGCAGTCGCTCGCGACGGGATTGCCCAATGCCTGCCGTCCAGCCTCCAGCAGGAAGTCAGACAGACGCTTGTCGTCGACCGCACGCGCCAGCACGATCGACCCGACCATGGTCGCGATTGCGCCGGCGGCCGTCTGTCTCGCATCCGATGATGGCCTCGCCGCGGTCAGCCGCGCGATGATATCGATCATCTTGCCGAGCCCTCGTTCGAGGGTGCGCCGCGCCTCCGGACCCGACCGCCCGATATCCGCGGCCAAAGCGGGCAGCGCGCAACCGCGTCCCGGATCGTCACGGTGGCGGTCACTCAGGTAAGACTCGACAAGTGCGTCGAATCCCTTCGCGGCGGGCAGCCCCTGCGTGAGACTGAGCCAATGCACGATGGTTCGATCCATGGCCAGGGCGAGCCCTTCGACGACCAACGCGTCGCGCGATCTGAAGTAGGCGTAGAAGCTGCCATGCGTCAGATTCGCGAGCTTCATCAGGTCGGCCACACTCAGGCCATCGGCACCGGCCTGGCGCAGACCGCGGGAAGCGCTTTCGACGATGCGCCTGCGGGTATGCTGCCCATGGTCCTTCGGGTAACGCATCGCCTGCTCCGGCTTGGCACAAGATATTAGCTGATGACAATCCCATCATGACCGGAGCTTCTCAGCCCGCGCAGAGACGACGGGATGTCGTCTGCAGTGCGGATCGTCAAGCCGCGGCTTCACGCGACCTTGAGATTGGCCCCGCTATCGGCGTCAAGGAATCCCGTCAGCCTGTCCCTGATCAATCGCTCGGCGTCCGCCATGATGCGGTCGATCAACTCCTTCACGGTCGGAATATCGTGAATGAGTCCGACGACCATGCCGCAGCTCCAGGCGCCCGCGTCCATGTCGCCGTCGATCATCACCTTGGGATAGACGCCCGCCACCTGATCATGGATGTCGTCGATTTTGAGGCTTTTGCCCTTCTCGCGCTCGATCTCGAGCAGATGCTCGACGCCCTTGTTGTTCAGGACCCGCTCGGTATTGCGGAGCGCGCGCATAACGAGCCTGGTGTCGAGCTCGGACGCCGCGACCAGCGCCTTCTTGACGTTCTCGTGCACCGGCGCCTCCTTGGTGGCAATAAAGCGCGTCCCCATGTTCATTCCCGCGGCTCCCATCGCCAGCGCCGCAACCAGGCTGCGTGCGTCGGCCATGCCGCCGGAGGCCACGAACGGGATCTTCAACTCTTCGGCCGCACGCGGCAGCAGGATCATGTTCGGCATGTCATCCTCGCCCGGATGACCGCCGCACTCGAAGCCGTCGACGCTTACGGCATCGCAGCCGATCTGTTCGGCCTTCAGCGAATGCCGGACCGAGGTACACTTGTGGATCACCTTGATCCCGCCCGCCTTCAGGGCCGGCATGTATTGTTCAGGGCTACGTCCGGCCGTCTCGACGATCCTGACGCCGCCCTCCCTGATGGCGGCGATGTACTCCGGATAAGGCGGCGCGCTGAAGGTCGGCAGGAACGTCAGGTTCACGCCGAACGGCTTATCGGTCATGTCCCGGCACCGCGCGATCTCTTTGGCAAGCAGTTCCGGCGTCCGCTGGGTGAGGCCTGTGATCAAGCCGAGCCCGCCGGCGTTGGATACTGCGGCTGCCATTTCGGCGAAGCCGACATAGTGCATTCCGCCCTGGATGATCGGATGCTCGATACCGAACAGTTCAGTGATCGCTGTCTTCACGAATGATCTCCGCGCGTTTCCATCAGTGGATGATTTCAAACAAGCCCGCGGCGCCCATGCCACCACCGATGCACATGGTCACCACGCCGTATTTCGCCTTGCGCCGCCGCCCCTCGATCAGGAGGTGGCCGGTGAGCCGCGAGCCGGTCATGCCATAGGGGTGGCCGATCGCGATCGAGCCGCCATTGACGTTGAGCTTGTCCGGATCGATGCCGAGCTTGTCGCGGCAATAGATCACCTGCACCGCGTAGGCCTCGTTGAGCTCCCAGAGATCGATGTCGTCGATCTTCAAACCATGGCGCTTGAGCAGGCGCGGGATCGCGGCGACCGGGCCGACGCCCATCTCGTCCGGCTCGACGCCGGCGGCGACGAATCCGCGGAAGATACCTAGCGGCTTCAGCCCCTTGATGGCTGCAAACTTGCCGCTCGTGATCACGCAGGCCGAAGCACCGTCCGAGAGCTGGCTGGCATTGCCCGCGCTGATGGTCTTGCCCTCGAACACCGGCTTGATCTTGGCGAGGCCCTCGGCCGTGGTTTCCGGACGCGGGCCCTCGTCTTTCGTGAGCGTCACCTGTTCGTAGGTGACCTCCTTGGTGTCCTTGTTGACGAGCGCCATCCTGGTCGTGAACGGCACGATTTCATCGCTGAAGCGGCCGGCCTGCAGAGCGGCACCGACGCGGCGCTGGCATTCGAGGCTGTATTCGTCCTGCTTGTCGCGGCCGATCTTGTACCGCTCGGCGACGACCTCCGCCGTATCGAGCATCGACATGTACATTTCGGGCTTCATCGCTATCAGCTCGTCGTCGACGGCGTGAAACTTGTTCATGTGCTCGTTCTGCACGAGGCTGATCGACTCGATGCCGCCGCCGATAGCGACTTCGACCCCATCCAGCATCACCGACCGCGCGGCAACGGCGATGGCCTGCAGGCCGGACGCGCATTGCCGGTCGATCGTGGTGCCGGCCACCGTCACGGGCAGGCCAGCGCGGATCGCGCCCTTGCGCGCAACGTTCATCACCATGGTGCCCTGCTGCATCGCGCAGCCCATCACCACGTCTTCCACCTCGCCCGGCGCGATGCCGGCGCGCTTCACCGCCTCGGCCATCACGTGCCCGGCCATGGTCGGGCCATCCGTATTGTTGAGCGCGCCACGATAGGCCTTGCCGACGGCCGTGCGTGCGGTGGAAACGATGACTGCTTCGGTGGTCATGCTGGCCTCTTCTCTTTACGCGGCCGCATCCAGCTGCGCGTAGCGCAGCACGTGGAATGCGGGATCGCCGAACTGGATGTTGATGGAGGAGATTCGCTTGAAATAGTGTCCGACGTTCAGCTCGTCGGTCATTCCCATGCCGCCGTGAAGCTGCACCGCCTGGTCGGCCACGAACTTGCCGGCATAGCCGATCTTCGACTTGGCCCCGGAGGCGAGCCGCGACAGGCCGGAATCACCGGTGCTGAGGCTGAGACTGAGATGCTGCATCAGGGAGAGCGCCTCCTGATGAGCGATGAACATGTCGACCATCCGATGCTGCAACACCTGGAAGGAGCCGATGGTGGTGCCGAACTGCTTGCGGGTCTTCGAATAGTCCAGCGTGGCGGCATTCAGCTCGCCGATCGCGCCGACGACCTCGGCGCAGAGTGCGCCGACCGCACGGTCACGGCAGGTTTCCAGCGCGGCAACGCCCTCGCCTTCCGCTCCCAGCAATTGCCCGCGGACTTCGCGCAAGCTGATCTCGGCGGCGCGGCGTCCGTCGATCGTCTTGAAGCCTTGGAGATCGACGCCGGCGGCATGACGGTCGACCACGAACAGGCTGACGCCGTCCCGGTTGCGATTGTCGCCGGCGGTCCGCGCCGAGACGATCAAATGATCCGCCCACGGCGCCGCCATCACCATGGTCTTCTCGCCGCTCAGAACGTAGTCGCCCCCCTCGCGCCGCGCTTTGGTCGCGACGTTGGCGAAATCGAACCGGGAGGCTCTCTCGGTCCAGGCCAGCGCCCAGATCTTGGAGCCGTCGATGATGCCTGGGACGAATCCCTGCTTCTGCTCGGACGTACCAAGCTGCTCGATCAGGCCGCCGGCAAGCACCACCGTTTCGACGAAAGGTTCGACGACGAGGTGACGGCCGAACTCCTGCATGATGATCATGGTCGACAAAGGACCGCCGCCGAGGCCGCCGGCGTCCTCGGAGAACGGCGCCGCGAGCAGGCCGAGCTCGGCGAAGGTGTGCCACCGTTTCCGGCTGAAGCCCTCCTCGCTCGCCACGATCTTGCGCCGCGCCTCGAAATCGTACTGGTCGCGCAGAAGGCGCTGAACGCTGGATCGCAGCAACTCCTGCTCTTCCGTGAACTGAATATCCATCCGATCCTCCCGATCCGCCGTGGATTAGAGCCCGAGCACGGCTTTGGCGATGATGTTTCGCTGGATCTCGTTGGATCCGCCATAGATGCTGAGCTTGCGCGCGTTCAGATATTTCTCGGACGCGGTGTGGCCGTAGTCCGGGCCCGGCATGAAGTGGTTCGCGCTGACCGGATGTTCACGGATCGCAAGACCATAATTGCCGATCGCGCGGTGCGTGAGCTCGGTGATGTCCTGGAAGATCTCGGTGCCGCGGATCTTGAACAGCGACGCCGCCGGACCGGGATCGATGCCACGCGCCATCTGGCCGACGACGCGCAGTTCGGTCGCTTCCAGCGCCAGCACGTCGAGCTCGACGCGGGCGATGTCGCGCAGAAATTCCAGATGCGCCGGATCGTCGGCCGGTATCTCGGCCCTCACGATCTGCTTGAGCTTCCGGAGATAGCGGGTGGACCGGCCGATCCCCGCCATGCTGGTGCGCTCGTTGCCGAGCAGGAATTTGGCGTACGTCCAGCCCTTGTTCTCCTCGCCGACCAGGTTCTCGACGGGCACGCGGACGTTTTCGAGAAAGACGTCATTGACCTCGTGACTGCCGTCGATCGTGATGATCGGCCGCACGGTGACGCCGGGCGACTTCATGTCGATCAGCAGAAAGGAGATGCCTGATTGCGGCTTCGCATCCGGATCGGTTCGCACCAGGCAGAAGATCCAGTCGGCGTGCTGGGCCAGCGTGGTCCAGGTCTTGTGCCCGTTGACGACGTAGTGGTCACCCTCGCGCACCGCCTTGGTTCTAACCGTAGCAAGGTCAGAGCCGGAGCCCGGCTCGGAATAACCCTGGCACCACCAATCCTCGCCGGACAGAATTCGGGGCAGAAACTTCCTCTTCTGCGCCTCGTTGCCGAACGTGTAGATCACCGGCCCGACCATGGTCACGCTGAAGGCAAGCGGCGGCAGCGTTCCGGCCCGGGAGGCCTCCTGTTCAAAGATGAAGCGCTGCGTGACCGTCCAGCCCGGGCCGCCATACTCCTTGGGCCACAACGGCGCGATCCAGCCCTTCTTGTGGAGGATCCGGTGCCAGAGCAATGATTGCTCCTTGGTCAGGTCGGTCTCCGGATTGGGAACGCGCATCTGCGCGGGATAATTGTCCGCGATGAAGGCACGCACTTCATCGCGGAAAGCCGCGTCCGCGGCAGACAGCGCAAGCTCCATCGGAACGGCCTCCTTACCACTTCTCGCCGAAGGGACGGATTTCCAGCTCGAACGTCCACGCGCTCTTCGGCTGCTGATAAAGCTGCCAATAGGACGCCGCGACCGACGACGGCGGCATCAAGAGATCGGGATCGTCGAGCGCATTCGGACCGAGTGCCTCGAGCCGGCGCTGCCGCACCCATTCCGTATCGACGCCGGAATCGATGATGAGATGCGCGACGTGAATGTTCTTCGGGCCGAGTTCGCGCGCCATCGCCTGGGCCACTGCCCGCAGGCCGAACTTCGCACTGGCAAAGGCGGCATAGCCGCTGCCGCCGCGGAGCGACGCTGTCGCGCCGGTGAAGAAGATGTTGCCGCCGCCGCGAGGCAGCATCAGCCGCGCAGCTTCGCGGCCGGCGAGAAAGCCGGAATAGCAGGCCATCTCCCAGACCTTGCGGAAGACGCGCTCGGTCGTGTCTAGGATCGGAAAGTTGACGTTGGCGCCGATGTTGAAGATGCAGACCTCCAGCGGCGCATGCTGGTCGGCATCGGCGAGGAAGGAGATGACCTCCTCCTCCTTGCGGGCATCCAGCGAGCGTGCATGGATTTCGCCTCCGGCGGCCTCGATCTCCTTGACGAGCGGCTCGAGCTTGGCCCCGTTCCGGCGCCCGGCAAACACCGTGAAGCCCTCCGAGGCGAACTTCTTGGCGATCTCGCCGCCGATATAGTCGCCGGCACCGATCACTGCGACAGTAGCGTTTCTCTTTTGCATGGATCGTCTCCCGGTTGGATTGAACCTATCGAAGCTGTTCTGCGAGTGCCTGGGCAGCCGGCGGGATGGAATATTCGCCGGCCATCGATATGCGGCCGTCTGCGATATCGGCTGCGCTGGAAATGGCCACCACTGCCGATCTTTCGGGTGATGAGCGTCCGTCTATGCAGCACATATCACGAACCGAACTTAACGTTCTTTTTTAGTACTCTTCAACTTGCCAGCTCTATGCCGTCCTTGCGACCGGCTTGGTTTGCTCGAGAATGGACTCCTCGACGTCACGAAGCTGGTCCTTGCCGAAGAACATCTCCTTGTCGACGAAGAAGGTTGGCGAACCGAACGCGCCTCGGCTGACGGCGTCGTTGGTCAGATCAATCAACCTCTTCTTGACGTCGTCCTGCTGGGCGCGGGCGATCAATCGGTCGATATCGAGGCCCGAAGCGATGAACGCGTTCCGGAAGATGTCGAGGTCGTCCATCTTCTTCGGCTCTTCCCACATATGATGATAGGCCGCACGAAAATAGGGCTCGAACACGCCTTCGAACTGGGCTGCCACGGCGCCCCGCATCAGCATCAGCGTGTTGACCGGAAAGAAGGGATTCTGGCGGAATTTCGTGATGCCGTGGCGTCGGATGAACCGCTGGGTTTCGAGCGCCTGATATTCCGGCTTGTTCTTGATCCCACGAAGCGAGTCGAACGGCGACATGTTGCCCGTCGCCTTGTAGATGCCGCCAAGCAAGACCGGGACATAGTCGAATTTCGCGCCGGTGCGCTGCTCGATGCCCGGAATCGCCACCTCCGCCAGATAAGCGTTCGGGCTGCCGAAATCGAACTGGAATTCAACCTTCAAGGTCATCTCGGCTCCTCCCGTAAAACATGTGACGGCACTGGCAATCCGGTCGCCGGCCTGACTTCCCCCAAACATACAGTTCTAAAATAGAACTGTCAAACAATCCCGCAATCTCCTGATTTCACCTTGCCTGGAAGGGTATTGTTTGGAATTTAGTACCTATCTAGAATGCCAAATCCTGCGCCGGCCTCCGCAACGATTCGAGGTCCGTGCCGCGGCGGCGACTGGAGTGTGTGGATGAAGTGGAAGGAACTCGAGGAAGAGCCGTGCTCGATGGCCCGGACTATCGGCGTGATCGGCGACCGCTGGACCCTTCTGATCCTGCGCGAGTGTTTTCTGCGCACGCGCCGCTTCGAGGGATTTCAGTCGGCACTCGGAATCACCCGGCACTTGCTCGCCGAACGTCTGAAGAAGTTGGTCCGACAGGGCATCCTGCGCCGCATTCCCTATCAGGAATCCCCCAAGCGGCACGAATATATCCTGACCCAGAAGGGGCTCGATCTGTATCCGATCATGATGGCAATCGTGCATTGGGGCGATACTCACATGGTCGACGAGCGCGGCCGCCCCTTGCTGCACCAGCATCGCAAGTGCGGCAAAGATTTCGATCCGGTCATGGTGTGCTCCGAATGCGGCGAGCCGCTGTCGGCCAAGGAGGTTCATACTCATCCCGGGCCGGGTGCTCGCAGCGCGCCGGCGGCAGCGGCGCCGGCGACCTCGAAAACGAAGGCGCGCTCGCGGGCCGCCTGAGGCCCTCCCGCGGCAGACAGTACCGCGGAAGATGCCAGCAGACGCGATCTGGCGGACCGGGAGTCGGTAACGGCCGCACAGCGACGAGCTCGCTCTCAGACCCGGATCACATCGGCGCCAGCTTCATGGGTGTAGAGACGCTCAACCTGTTCGGATCGAACTTTCAGCACAGCACGTTGGTTGACATAGGCCTTGTCGGTGATCTCTCCTGCCGCCATTGATGGCGGATCCTTCAGCAGAATGAAGGAGCAGATCCGCTCGCTGCTTCCGACGGTCTCATTGTAGTCCCGAAACCGATCTTGCAGGAACTTGACGACGGCAAGATCGGAGGTCAAATCCGCACCCGGAGCTTTCGAGATCCGCGCGGCCTCGGTGGGGTTCAGCCAGCAGAGCAGCGCGCACGCCTCACGATTTTCGCCCGCGACCACGATGTCGAGCAAGACGCCGCGCGTTGCGGCCAGGATTGCCGCGCGCATATTGCCGATCGAGACCCAGGTCCCATTCGCAAGCTTGAAGTTCTCGGAAATTCGTCCGGTAAAACGCAGCCCGAGCTCAGGCTTCTGCGGATCCAGAAACGAGACGGTATCGCCGATGCGATAGAAGCCTTCCTCGTCGAAGGCCATTTCCGTCAAATCCGGCCGTCCGAGATAGCCGGGCGTGACGTTGGGTCCCTTGACCCTGACCTCGTAAGTATCCGAGACCGGAATGAGCTTGAGCTGCAGTCCCGGCGCGGGAAGACCGATCTCGCCGGGTCGATCCGTCGCCCAATGGGTCGTACTGATGGTCGGGGCGGTTTCGGTCGTACCGTAACCCGACATGACCGGAATTCGCCGGCCGGTCACCGAGAGAGTCAAGCGATAGAGCTTTTCCAGCGTATCCTTTGAAATTGCAGCGCCGGCGTAGCTCATTCGGTCCATCCGCTTGAATACACTGGCGCCCAGATCGAGATCCTTCTCGACCGCGTCACAGAGGAGATTATAGCCGGCAGGCACGTTGAACATGGCGGTTGGCGACACTTCCTTGAGATTGGCGACCGTCTTGTGAAAGAGCTGCGGCAGCGGACGGCCGTCGTCGATATAGAGCGTCCCGCCATTCTTGAGGATGCCGTGAAGAATGACGTTGCTGCCCATCGTGTGGTGCCAAGGTAGCCACTCCACCTGGACTGGCGCAGCCGGAGGAGACACGAGCAGGCTCCCCATTTGCAGGGAGCTTGCCATCATGCGGTGGGTGTTGAGCACGCCTTTGGGAAAGCCGGTGGAACCCGACGTGAAGAGGATCTTGGCGACAGCGTCGCACGAGACCGCACGAGATGCCCCGGCAAATCCGTCGCACGCGGTTCTGGCTGTCAGGGTGCGGAAGGGCACCGTGTCCGGCGCGCCATCGACGCTGATCCAGGTCGCGGGCGCCAATTCCGGAATGGTGCGGCCTGCGGAAAACTCGCGTCCGCTTTGGACGAACACGAAGCTCGGGCGCAGCACTTCGGCGATGTCCTTGAGACGAGCAAGTCCACCGGGCATCAGTGTGTAGTTTGGCGATATTGACGCCAGGATGACGCCGATTGACATCGCCGCAAACGAAACCACCGCGTTCTCGATCGAGTTTCCGGAGAGGATGGCGAGCTTGTCCGCTGGCTTTGCACCCAGATCAAGCAAGCTCTGGCCCACCGCCTGGACCTGAGACCATGCCTCGCTGTAGGTGATCTCGTCCCACCCGCCTTTCGCGTTGCGCTGCGCGAGGAATATCCGGTCCGGGGCGGCGCTTGCCCAGTTCGGCAAGAAGTCCGTGATACGCCAATCACATGGCTTCCACTCCAGGGGTGAGCTCAATATCAGCGCGCCATCTGGTCGGCGCTCCATTGAAACCTCGCGCGGCGCAAACGTCAGTGCCTTCGTCGACATGATTGATCTCCTGAAGTACCGGAATGGCGATCGCACCAGTTGCGCTCGTGTCGCGCAGGACGCGGGCGCCGGCACGTCATCAATGCCGCTCGCCTCTCGCCTGTTACGTGCTCATTCGGACCTGGCGTCCAGCACTTCTCCGAAGGCTTCCCAAGTCGATCCGGTCCAGCGCTGCAGGCGCATCTGCGTCCAGATCATGTTCTCGGTTTCGCTGGTGTTGATCTTGATGCCCGGCAGTGCGGTCGGGACGACGAAGTCCCGGAGGTTCTTGGCCTGCGCCAGGATGTTCTTGCGGGACAGGTCATCGCCGCATTGTTTCAAGATCTGTTCCAGCAGGATGCCCTGCTGATAACCGGTGAGATAGCTGCCGTTGGTGATATCGACGCCGGGCAGATATTTGTCGATAAACGCCCGATAGGCCTGCATGCCGGGATCATCTTTCCACTTCGGATCCACGACATCCTTGTTGATGGTGCCGACGATCACTCCAGTCGACTTGTCGAGGCCGGCCGGCGTGAGCGTGCCTCCAACCGAACCGGACGGAAAGTTGATGATGACGGTCGCCTTCCAGCCAATCAAAGAGGCCTGCCGGATCGCCTGCGCAGCGAATTTCGGCGTGCCCGCGATCATCAGGGCATCCGCACCGGAGCTCTTCAGGTTGGTGATCTGCGAATCGACGGTCGGTTCAGTGACCTCATAGGACGCGGTGACGACCCTGCGATCGTAGTCCTTGCCGAGAAACGCCTTGAAGGCGTTGACGTAGTCTTTTCCGAGGTCGTCATTCTGGTAGAGGATCGCATATTTGGCGTTCGGCAGAGCCTTCGTGAGGTATTTTGCGTAGATCTTTCCCTCGGTATCGTAGCTGACGAGACCTGTCGTGATCAGCGGGTAACTGGCGACGTCGGTGAACTTGGACGATCCGCTGACGATCGCGATGCTGGGCACCCCTTTCGACTTCAGGTATTTTGCCGTCGCCGAGATGGCGGGAGTGCCGAGCTGGCCGAACATGAATGCAACTTCATCGCTCTCAACGAGCTTGCGAACCTGCTCCACCGCCTTGGGCGGGCTATAGGCATCGTCATAGGCGACGTAATTGATCTTGCGCCCGCTGATGCCGCCGCGATCATTCAGGGACTGAATGTAGGCGATCAGCCCCTTGCCCACGAGACCGATCGATGAAGCCGGTCCGCTGAACGGAAACACCCCGCCAATCTTGATTTCCGTCGCCGTAACCCCGGGCTCGTCGGCCGCGAATGCCGGGCTGCCCAACAGCGCGAGCAGAACGGCAAGACTCTTCCATTTCCGCAACATCGGCATCCTCCCTGATGCGCACTCTTCCGGTGCGCGCTTCAATGTTATGTGTCCCTAACGGCTCGCCAGGCGTCATGCCGCGCGAAATTGAGCGCGCCGCCAAGCCTCGATGGCAAAGCGCGTCAACCGTTTCGGCTCTTGGACCGGCCGCCTCACGCCTTGAAACCTACAGTTCTTTTTTAGAACTAGTCAAGCGCTTACATGCGCCTCCCCTGACAGCGAGAGGAAGCGCTTGCGACTTTGTGAGGAGTTGTACGTTTAGCCTGGCATCATCCTCGTTAGAGGATTGGTCCTGATGCCCAGCCGCGGTAGCCGCTTCTGTCAGAAGGGATATCGCGCCATAACATCCAGTCAGTTCATTCTATTATTGAACTTCAGAAAGTGATCGGAGGTGAGCTCTCAAATGGCGGCGCTGCAACGCGCGCGGCCAGCAGGCCGGCGATCAGCTTTAGACTAGCGCGGGACAGGGAATACGAGATCGAGACCTTCATGAAAGTGCTCGACGTCAATCTCACGGGCACGTTCCAGACGTGCATGGCGTTCCGCTCGCAGCGAGCGTGGGATGGCGAGTCTCTTGCGGGGTAGTGGCCAGCACGGATGCGGCCTCGTCCGCTTCGCGACAAGAGCTGTCGATCCCGCGTCTCCCGACCGAATCCGAAGCGCCTCACTGGCAACAGATGCCCGCTCTCACACCTTTGCAGGCTGGCGCGGCCGCAGGTGCAGCCGCGCCGATTTCGCTCAGCGGAAATTGCCCTTGGTCTCAGGGATCACGACCGCGCCGATCAAATAGATCACGAACACGCCGACCGCGAAGTAGGCCAGCGACATCGGAATCTGCGCGGGACTGCCGCTCACCAGCGAGACGAAGGTCGGCATCATTCCGCCCAGCGCAAAGCCGATGTTCCAGGACAGGCCGGTGCCGCTGGCGCGGAGCGCCGTGGGGAAACGCTCGTTCAGGAAGATCAGCACCGGCGCGTAGCCGGCATTGCCGATGAAGGCGATGGCAAGCGCATAGAGCGTGATTTGCGTGGTGTCCCTGGTCGTGGCGAGGTTCAGATAGCACAGCGGCAACAGCACCGCCGCCAGGACCCCGATCAGCAGGAACGTCTTTTTGCGGCCGATGAGATCGCTCAGCGCGCCGACCATCACCGCGGCGAAGAATGCCGAGACACTCGCGCCCATCAGGATCAGCGAGGAGGTCTGGTTCGGAACCGCGTTGATGACTTTCAGGAAGCTCGGCAGGTACCCCGAGGTCAGATAATAGCCGGCGCCGCCGCCGAAGGTAATGAGCAGGTTGATCAGCAGGACGCCGCGATATTCACGCGACAGCACATCCTTGACCGGCGCCTTCGAGACCTTTGCCTGCTTATTGCCCTGCTGGCGCTTGAGCTCCTGGAAGTACGGGGACTCTTCGAGGTTCCGGAAGATGAACCAGCCGAGCAGAGAGCTCAGCAGCCCCGAGAAGAACATGAAGCGCCAGCCCCAGACGGCAAAGGCATCTCCGGGAAACACCGAGGACGTGATCAGGAAGATGAAGGACGCCAGAAGCGCGCCAATGCCGGCGCCCCCGCCGCCGACCAGGCCCGACATCGCGCCGCGCCAATGCGGCGGCACCGATTCCGTGCCGATCGTGTGGGTCGAGGCCACGACACCACCGACGAACACGCCCTGCACCAGCCGCAGGATCAGGAACAGGATGGGCGCGATCACGCCGACCTGCGCGATGGTAGGCAGCAGGCCGAACGCGGCCGTGCTGATGCCGACGCCGATGATGGCGATCAGCATGGCCTGCTTGCGGCCGTGCACGTCGGCGTAGTGCCCGAAGATCGCCGAACCGAGTGGCCGCATCAGCAGCGTAACGGCGAACGAACCGTAGACCGCGGCGAGCGACAGCGCCGCATTGCTCGACGGAAAGAACAGCGCACCGACCACCGGCGCCACATAGAGCAGAATGAACAAATCGAACAGGTCGAGTGCCCATCCGAGCACCGACGCGATGATCGCGTTGACCATCTGCTTGTTATCCACCGATGCCTGTGCGCCGGCGACCGGCATATCCATCTCAGCCATTTTGTTTTACCTCCCCCGTTTGAATAGGGCCGCGGTCCGCGCCATTGCGAACCGCGGCAGTTCGTTGCGTCCCGTATCAGCGGCCGACGAATTTCGGCGGACGCTTGGCGTTGAACGCCTCGACGCCTTCCCTAAAATCTTCCGACTGGCGCAGGCGGCTGTAGCAATGGCCTTCGAGCTCGATGGCGATGGCGAGTGTCGAATCCTCGGTATCGTTGAGGAGCTTCTTGGCGGTGCGCTGCGCCAGTGGCGAGAAGCTGCGGAGCTCGTCGACGAGCTTGTCGGTTGCCTTCTCCAGTTCGGAATCGGGCACGCATTCGGTGGCGATGCCCCACTCCAGCGCCTGCTTCGCCGAGATGCGCTTGGAGCGCATCACGATGTCCTTGGTGCGGGTGATGCCGACCATCTTCTGCAGCCGCGCCGACCCGCCGGAGCCCGGGATCTGGCCGAGCTTCTGCTCGGGCAGCGCGTACTGCGTGGTCTCCGAGGCGATACGGAAGTCGCAGGCCAGCGACAGCTCGAAGCCGACGCCGAAGCAATAGCCGCGATTGGCGACGATGACAGGCTTGGCGCAACGCGCCGGCGCGGCGATGTTCCAGGCGAGCTTGGAGACGTGCTCGGGGCTCGCTTCCATGAAGCCCCCGATATTGCCGCCGCTCGAAAAATGTTCGCCCTCTCCGCGCAGCACGATGATGCGCACGCGCGGATCCTCGTCCAGAGTCTCGAAGGTCAGCCGAAGCTGGTCGCGCTGCGGCATCGCCACGACGTTGTAGGGCGGACGTCCCAGGATGATGTCCGCGCGCTCATGCGCCTCGTCGATCTCGACCTTGAACCCATCGAGCTTGGCAAGCCGGGGATCGGCAAAAGTATAGGGTGACGGCATTTTCGCTTCCTTCTGTTGATGCGTGACGATCAAGCGGCGTCCGATGGCGGACGGCGCTCGGTCTCGTATTCTCCGGCGACGAGCAGGCGCCGCAGCAGCTTGCCGACCGGCGATTTGGGAATCGCGTCGACGAAGACATAGCGGCGCGGCCGCTTGAAGTTGGCGAGGCCCGAGGTGCGGCAGAACTGCTCCAGCTCGATCTCGGAGACGTTGCGATTGCGCTTGACGAAGGCGGCGACGACTTTGCCCCACTTCTCGTCTGCGACACCGACCACGGCGACCTCGTCGACCCCAGGGTGCAGCGACAGGCAACTCTCGATCTCGACAGGAGAGACGTTCTCGCCGCCGGTGATGATCATGTCGTCGACCCGGCCCGTGACGAACAGGTCGCCGTCCGGATCGACGAAGCCGGTGTCACCGGTGAAGTACCAGCCCTCGCGCAGCGACTTGGCGTCGGCCTCCGGTCGGCGCCAGTAGCCCTCAAAGGCCTCGTCGCCCGCGAGCGTGGCGATGATCTCCCCCTCCTCGCCCACCGCGGCAAGGTCCGCGACCGAACGCGCGCCGATGCGCACGACCTTGACGTGCTGGTTCAATCCGGCCTTGCCCGCCGAGCCGGGCTTTGCGGCGGCGTTCTGGTCGATCGTGAAGGTGTAGATTTCGGAGCTGCCGTAGTGATTGACGAACAGTTCGGGCCTGAAGGCCTCGTTCAGCTTCTTCAGGAGGCCATCCGTCATCGAGGCGCCGGCGAAGCCGAGCTTGCGCACGCTGGCAACGTCGGTCCGGGCAAAGGCCTCGTGATGGACGAGATCGTGATAGAGCGTCGGCACCAGATAGAGATTGGTGATCCCTTCCCGCTCAATCAGCTCCAGCGCCTGACGGCTGTCATAGCGCGGAAGGCAGATGAAGCTGCCGCCGATCAGCGACATCGCCAGCAGCGAGCGGACGCCCATGGTGTGGTAGAGCGGCATCACGCCCAGCGTCCGCTCGCCGCGGCCGTAGAGATTTTGTGCGACATGGGCGATCGCCGCGGCACGCTCGGCGCGATGCCGCCGCGGCACGCCCTTTGGCCGCGAGGTTGTGCCCGAGGTGTAGAGCATGATCGACCAGGCTTCAGAGCCGACGCACGGCTCGGCGTCGGGCGCGCTGCCCCTGACCAGATCGGCAAAGCCGGTCGCCTCGCCTGTGCCCGGATCGACCGACACGCGTAGCAGCCGGCCGGCGAGCGATGAACCCTGCACCGCCTCGGCGGAAATATCCTGGTAGACGACCGCGCAGGCCTCGGCGTTCTCGATGCAGTAGTCCAGCTCGTCGGCCTTGGCGCGCCAGTTGATCGGGGTGATCACGAGTCCTGCGAACTGGCAGGCCCAATGTAGTGTCGCGGCCTCCCAGCGGTTTTGCAGCAGCGTGACGACGTGGTCGCCGGGCTTGAGGCCCAGGCGGCCGAAGGATGCGACCAAAGCAGAGATCTTGTCGTACCATTGCCGGTAGGTCAGGCGGAGATCGCCGTCGACCAGCGCGATGGCGCGCGGATCGCGCGCGGCGCTGGCCACGAAGCTGCTGGCGAGATCAAGCATCTGACGTCTCATTTTTCGATGAAGCGAGTTGGACGGCGGCTTCGAGGGCCGCCTGGATGATCGGCGTGTAGCCGGTGCAGCGGCACAGATGCCCGCTCAGCAGATCGCGAAGCTCCGCCTCGGTCGGCGTCGGATTCCTGGCGAGATAATGATCGAGCGACATCAGGATGCCGGCGGTGCAGAAGCCGCATTGGAGCGCGTGGTGACGGCGGAAGGCCTGCTGCAGCACGCCGAGGCGATCGGCCGCGGGTGCAAGCCCTTCAACGGTCTTGATTTCGCAGCCGTCGACCTGCGCCGCCAGGGTGAGGCAGGAACGGGTCAGCATGCCGTCGACGACGACGGTACAGGCGCCGCAGACGCCGTGCTCGCAGCCGACATGGGTACCTGTGGCGCCCAATTGATGGCGCAGGAAGTCGGAGAGCAGCGTCCGAGGCTCGGCTTCCCCCTCAACGGGCTCGCCATTCAGCGAGATGTGGATGGGATGGCGGGCGCCGGATTTGAGACGGGTCATCGCAGAACCTCGCCGATCAGATCGCGGCCGATCATGCGCACGAGGTCGCGGCGATAGCGCGCGGTGGCGTGGACGTCGTCGCGGGCGCCCAGCTCGTAGGCAAAGGCATTGAGGGCATCGTCGAGCGCACTGCCCTCGAGCTGCGGCCAGTCCCGCGCGGTCGGGACGTCCGCGACGCCGCCGACTGCGAGGCGGACGCCGGATGGCGTCTTCATCGCGGCGCAGGCCACGATGGCGAAATCGCCGTGCCGGCGCGCGACCTCGCGGAACGCGAAGCGCGATCCCCTGGCGACCGGCAGCGAAATGCCTTCGATCAGCTCGTCGTCCGCACGTGCGGTCAGCATCATCCCGGCGAAGAAATCTTTGGCCGCGACGCGGCGACGGCGTTTGGCGTTGCGTAAAAGCACCTCGCCGCCGAGCGCGACCAGCGCGAGCGGCATCTCGGCGCTGGGATCGGCATGCGCGAGCGAGCCGCAGATGGTGCCGCGGCTGCGGGTCTGCACGTGACCGACGCAGGGAAGCGCCAGCGCCACCAGCGGCAATGTCTCGGGCAGATCCGGCCGGGCCAGCAGATCGGCCTGACGCACGCCGGCGCCGACGACGACGGCATCGGCCTTCCGCTCGATCCGGCGGAGTTCCTGGATGCGCATGATGTCGATCAGAAGCTTCGGCTTGGCGAGGCGCATATTGAGCATCGCCATCAGCGACTGTCCGCCGGCAAGCACACGGGCGTCACCGCCTTGCTGCGCCAGACCTTCGAGGACGTCACCAACGGTTTCGGCGCGGAGATAGTCGAATGCGGGCGGCTTCATCGGCGCCCCCCGAACCGGCCGGCGACCTTCGCCAGCAGGGCGAACAGCGAGAAGCCGCCCGAGGTGACACCACCGGCGGCCCTGCGGGTGAGCGCTGCGAAGAACTGGCCGATGATCACCCGCGTCGCGCCGTCGAGCAGACGGCCGCCGATGCTCGCGATCTTACCGCCGATCGCGGCGTCATAGCTGTAGGTCAGCTTCGTCCCGCCGCTGCCGTCGGGCGCGAGCGTGATGCGCCCCTCCGCGCTGCCGAAGCCGAGCGCGCCGGTGGCGCCGCCGCGCAGGGTCACCGCGCGCGGCGGATCGAGATCGAACAGCTCCACGTCGGCGCGATAGCGCCCGGTGACGGGGCCAATGCCGAGCGTGACGTCGGCGCGGAAATGCGTGTCGGTGATCTTGTCGACGCGCCGGCAGCCGGGAATGACCGATTGGAGCGTGGCGGGATTGAGCAGCATGGCCCAGACCTGCTCGGGCGTCCCCTTCACCGAGGCCTGTCCTTCGCCGCGAAGCCGCCGATCTGCTTCGCGCGCAGGCGCCGCGGCCACGCCCCCCGCGGGAGGCGGCGGTTCGGCGCCGCGCACCAGCTCGGCAAGCCGCGCGGGCACCAGAGGCAGCGTGATGTCGGCAACGCCGAGCGCATCCGCAACCGCATTGGCGAGGCAGACCGGCGTCGACATGCAATTGCCCTCGCCGACGCCCTTTGCTCCGAGTGGAGTAAATGGCGACGGCGTCTCCATGTGGAAGATCTCGGGATCGGGCACCTCGGTGGCGGTCGGCAGCAGATAGTCCGCGAGCGTTCCCGTCAGGAAACTGCCGTCCTCGGCATAGGCATATTCCTCGTAGAGCGCGGCACCGAGCGCCTGGGCGAAGCCGCCACGGATCTGGCCATTGACCATGCCGGGATGCAGGATGGTGCCGCAATCGTGCATGGTGACGTAGCGGTCGATCCGCGTCTGCAGGGTAATGCGGTCGATCTCGACGCCGCAGAAGTCGAAGATGAAGCCATGGCACAGCGAGGAGTTGATGCGGTCGTCCTCGCCGGGCGGCGTCAGCTCCGGCGGCGTCCAGAACACGGTCTCACGGATGGTCTGGCCGGCATCGTCAGGCAGCGAGCCAGGCGACCAATGGCTGAGCGCGGCGACACGCGAAAACGCAATCCGGTTCTCCGGATTGTGCCTGGAGGCAACGAAACCGTTTGCAAACACGATGTCCGCGGCTTCGACGTTCAACTGGCTGGCGGCGATGCGGGCGAGACGTCCGGCGACGCGCTCGGCTGCCAGCTTTGCCGTGCCGGCCACCGCGGCGGCGAAGCGGCTGGCGTAATTTCCCGACGCGATCGACCAGGCGTCCTTGGCGGTGTCGATCTCGGTGTTGACGCGGATGTCCTTCGGCTCCAGGCCGAAGACGTCGGCGACCACCTGCGACAGCACGGTGCGATGGCCCTGCCCCTGCGGCACGGAGGCGACGTGAACGGTGACGCTGCCGACTGGATCGAGGCCGACGGTCGCTGTCGCCTGCGCGCCGTTCTTCGGCCCGGCCTTGCGGCGCTCGGCCGCGGTCAGCACCGTTGTGATGTAACCCATATTGGAGACGCTGGGCTCCACCACCGCCGTGAATCCGATCCCGTAGAGACGCCCCTCCGCCCGCGCCGCGTCGCGCCGCGCCTTCAGTTCCGCCAGCCTGCCCTGCTCGACCGCGCGCGCGATCGCATCCTGGTAGTTGCCGGAATCGAGCAATGCGCCCGTCGCTGTACGATAGGGAAAAGCACCCGCCTCGATCAGATTGCGCTTGATGACATCGAGCGGATCGAGACCGAGCCCGATCGCGATCCGCTGCACCAGGCGTTCCAGCGCGAAATAGACCTGCGGCCCGCCGAAGCCGCGGTTGAGGCCGGTCGGTGTCTTGTTGGTGACGACGACGCGGTTGCGGATCCTGACGTGGCTGATGTCGTAGGCCCCCGTCATGTTGCCGTGCATGCGGTAGAGCGTGGCGGGCTCGGGCGCGCGCAGATGCGCACCGCAATCCTCGACCTGGTCCCAGTCGAGCGCGAGAATCTTGCCGTCGGCCGCAACCGCCGCGGCCAACGTCGTCGCGCGGTTGGTCGCCGACACCGACGCGATGAGATGCTCGAGCCGGTCCTCGATCCACTTCACCGGCCGCCCCGTGACGCGCGCCGCAGCCGCGATCAGAACGATGTACGGAAACACACCCTGCTTGACACCAAAGCTGCCGCCGGAATCCGGCGGCGTGCGCAGCCGCAGCCGATTGCCCGGCACTTTCAGTGCACGCGCAATCACGGTGTGGATGCTGAAGGGCCCCTGAAAATTCGCGAGAACCTCAAAGGCGTCCTCGCCGGCATCATGCGAGGCAACGACACCATAAGTCTCGATCGGTGTGCAGGAGTTGCGGGGATAGCGGATGTCGATGGAGAAGCGGTGCGGCGCATCCGCAAACGCCTTCTCAGGATCGCCGTAGCGAAACGCGCGGTCGCTGGCGAGATTGCCGGGAAAGCCGTCGTGCAGGACCGGCGCACCCGGTGCCATCGCTCCGAGCGGATCGACTGTAGCCGCTCGAGGGCGATACTCGACATTGATGAGTTCGGCCGCATCTTCGGCGCGGGCACGATCAGTCGCCACGATCACGGCGACCGGTTCGCCGACATAGCGCACACGCTCGACTGCGATCGGCCAGCACTCGACCGGCGCCTTCACGCCGACGACGAGACTAGTGGTGAGCGCCTTGATCTGCTCGCCGGTCAGGACCGCGGCGACGCCCGGCAGCCGCCTGGCCGCTTCGGCGTCGATCGAAACAATATCGGCGTGGGCGTGCGGCGAGCGCAGGATCGTCGCATGCAGCGTGCCGGGCTGGACGCCGAGGTCGTCGATGAAACGGCCGCGGCCGCTGAGCAGCGCGGCATCCTCGACGCGCTCGATTGAACGCCCGACCCACGGCTTGTCGCCACTCTGATCAACCGAATTTGCGGACTTGACCGCAGCCTGCACCATGTCCCGGCATACCTCCCGACACGCTCTTTGACGCGACGGCGACGTTTGTCAGGACAGGAGGTGCGAGGGCCATACCGCCCGCTCTCACGACTTACCAAATCGTCTCATTCGAGAGCGTGCGGCGCAATATCAGCCCGCAAAAATCAGCCCGCGAGACGCGAAACGTTGCGAAACTCGCGCGGGCTGACGCCGGCATGATCGCGGAAGAAGCGCGTGAAATGCGCGGGCTCCGGAAAACCAAAGCGCTCGCTGAGCTCGCCGAGCGCTGTGTCCTCGCGCATCACCGCGTCGAGCGCGCGCTCCATGCGGACGACGTTGAGGTAAAGCTTCGGCGAAACGCCGAGCGAGGTCTCGAACAGGCGGAAGAACTGCGCGCGCGAGAGCCCTGCGCCCCTCACGAACTGGTCGACGTTGGCATAGGAATCGTTCACGCGCATCGCGTCCATCGCGCGGCGGATCCGCCAGTCGCAGCTCAACGCGCCCATGCCGCGGATCGAGGTCGGAAAGCTGCGCCAGGGCGTGAAACGCTCGATCACCGCGATCATGAGGTCCGAAAGGGTCTGCTCGTGGGTTCGCACCGCGTCGGGATTCGCCATCATTTCGGCCGCAAGATGCAGCGTGAGCTGGCGAATGCGCGGCGAAACTTCGCCCGAGGGCCGCTCGAAAAAGCCCGGCGCGCCGCTCGCGGCCCATCCGCGCCGGAACTCCTTCAGCCACTCCGGCTCGATATAGAGCGCCATGATGAGCGTGCGCGGGCGATTGACGTCATGCACATAGGCATGCGGCTTCCAGCCGTCGACCAGAACGGCGGCCGTGTCCGTGAGCGGCGTGACCTGGTCGCCGACCAGGAACTGGGTGTCGGAGCCCTCGACCTTGAGCAGGACGTGGCAATGATGATGGGCGTGGCGGACCAGCGAACGATCCATGTCGAGCAGAGCGACCCTGCCGAAAGCGCCATGAGCGATGCGCAGGGCCGTCGACATCAGTTTATTCCTCCCGGCGTTGCGCCGCAAAATGGTTGCCTTGTTGGTGAGGCACTATAAGCAGGCCCAGCTACATATTCCAACGGCGCAAACGGACGCAAGCCGCTTCCAGGCGGTAACCCGCTCACATCCGCGCCTCCGCAAGAAGCGCGCGACCGCAGCGCCCGGATCGGCCTGCAAGGCTGTCGTCAGATCGACCCCCTCCTCGCCCTTGACGCGGATGCGCTTGAAGGCGAGCTCGGGCGCGCTGACCGGAGCCGTTGCATCCAGACCCATCTTGGCGCTGATGCCGTCATCCGTGGTCGGATCGAGTTTCGAGCCGAGCGCGCTGGCAGTACCGCGCTCGAGCTACGGCAGATTGTCCCGCAGAAAAATGTCGATGCGGATGCGCTCCTGGTCGGGGCTGATTGGCTCGCCCGAGCAATGCGCGAGCAGAATGCGTGCCGCGGAGCGCGCCTCGTGCCCGGGGTCCTGATTGATCACGGCATCGAGGGTGCCGCGGACCAGGAAACGCCGTGTGTGTTGGGTCAGCTCATGGGTAATCCAGACCACTTCGCGAGCCCGGCCCGAGGCCTCGAGCGCATCGGCGATGCCGCGGTTTCCGGCGCCGCAGCAGTATATGCCGCGAAGATCGGCATGGCGCGCGAGCAGCGCTGCCGTGAGTTCCCGCGTGCGATCGCTGTCGTCGCGGCCCTCGATGACCGGTAGCTGGGGCAGGTTCGGATACTCGCTGGACAGGATCTGGTGGAAACCGAACTGCCGTTCGGTGTGGTCACGCAGTGACAGCGATCCCGCGATCACCGCGACCGTCCCCTCGCGCCCAGCAAGGAAGCGGCCCATCAGCGTTGCGGCGGTACGACCTGCGGCCGGATTGTCAATGCCGACATAATGCAGGCGGCGCGAGCTTGGCGCGTCCGACACGAGGGTCACCACGGCGACCCCGCGTCCGACGAGCTCGTCGATCGCGGCCCGAACCCTGGGATGATCGAGTGCGATGACGGCGACGCCCTGGTAGGCCGGCGACAGGGTTTCCAGGGCGCCTGCGAGCACATCCGGATCGAACACGTCGACATGGAGAATATCGATAAAGCCGCGCTGGCCGGCGAGCCAGTCCGCGGTGCGCTGGACCTGCTCGCTCAGGTTGGTCATGAAGCTGTTGCTGCCGGTCGGCAGCACGAAGGCGAAGCAGAACGTTTGCCCGCGGGCGAGCCGCGCGGCCGCGACGTCGGCGCGATAGCCGAGTTTTGCCACCGCGGCCTCGACGCGCGCGACGGTCTTGGCACGCACGCCCTCGCGTCGGTTGACGACGCGATCGACGGTCGCAAGCGAAACGCCGGCCGCACGCGCGACATCCTCGAGCGTAGCGCGAATCGCCGGTTGCGTCGCTCCACCTGTCATTCGCGCGCAGCCCACAGCATGCCGCGGGTCATCAGCGTCCGGATCTCCGGCACGTCGAGCTCGTAGGCACGGTGGCCGAGCGAGGAATAGAACACCCTGCCCGCGCCGTAGCGCTTCTTCCAGACCACGGGCATCACCACACCCTCGATCCACGGCGCGTGCTCGCCGGTGAAGGTCGTCGTCGCCAGCACCTCGTTGGCGGGGTCGACATGCATGTAATACTGCTCGGAACGATGTTCGAAACTGTTCAGGCCCTTCATGATGGGGTCATCCGACTTCGTCAAGTCGACCTTGTAGTCGATGATGTTGCCGGGATGGGCGACCCACTGCCCGCCGCACATGAACTGGTAGTCGACGGAATCGCGGAACGCGTCGCACATGCCGCCATGATGACCGGCGAGCCCGACGCCGCTCCGCACTGCGGCGCAGAGATTGAGCGCTTCCGCCTTCTCGATCTTCGACATCGTGTAGATCGGGATGATCAGCGACATGTCGTGGATCGCGGGATCGGCGAATGCCGCCGTCGTCGTCTCGATCCGCACCTCGAAGCCTTCGGCCCTCAGCCAGCCGCGAATCATCGAGGCGCAGAGATCAGGATCGTGTCCCGGCCAGCCGCCCCATACAATCATTGCCTTGCGCATGGTCATTCCCTCAGTCGATCTGTCCCGTTTCACGTCCCGCCGGCAGCATCGCCGGCCGCTCGACGCTGCTTTCGATCTTGACGCGGCGTCCTTCGTCGGCGGAGGTCTGGAACGCCTCCATCACCTCCAGCACGTGGAACGCAAGCGCGCCGCTGGCGCGGTGCGGTCGGTTGTTCAGGATCGCGGATGCCATGTCTGCGACCCCGATGGAGCGGAACTCGCCCTCGTCATGGCCGTGCGTCAACGGCATCGCTTCCCATTCGCCGCCGGTCCGGGCGAGTTGCACCTCGCCGCCGAAGCGGTTCGGGTCCGGCACCTGCATGCTGCCCTTGTCGCCATAGATCTCGATCGGCGCGTGCCGGTGCTTCGGTACATCGAAGCTCATCGCGATCGAGACGACCGCTCCGCTCTCGAATTCAAGCGTGCCCGCGACATGGGTCGAAACCTCGACCGGGATCAGCGTGCCGTTCATCGGCTGGCTGGTGACCACGCGCTCGGATCGCGGCCGCGCGGTCGAGCCCATCACGCTCGCGACCGGGCCGAGCAATTGCACGAGATCGGTGATGTAGTACGGCCCCATGTCGAGCATCGGCCCGCCGCCGCGCAAGTAATAGAAGCCCGGCGCCGGGTGCCAGCGCTCATGGCCCGGGCAGCCGAAGAAGGCACTGCCCGCCACCGGCGTGCCGATCGCACCGTCGTCGATCAGCTTGCGGGCGGTCTGGTGCCCGCCGCCGAGGAACGTGTCAGGCGCGCAGCCGACCCGCAGGTTCTTCTGTGCAGCGAGATCGATCACCTTGCGGGCTTCCGCGACGTCGATACCGAGCGGCTTCTCGGAATGGACATGCTTGCCGGCGTTCAACACCGCGAGACTGACGTCGGTGTGGGCCAGCGGCACCGTGAGATTGATGACGATCTCGACGTCATCGCGCCTGAGCAATTGATCGACCCGCATCGCCGGCAGCCCGAAAGCGGCCCCCTGCCGCTCCGCGACTTCACTGCGCATATCGGCGAGCGCCCTGACCTCCATGACCGGGAAGCGTTGCGCCGCCTTGAGGTAAGCGGTGCTGATGACACCGCAGCCGATGATTCCAATTCCGACTTTTCTCATTGTGATCTCCGTAAGGGTCCGTTCATCCCTTGACCGCACCTGCGGTGAGGCCGGCAACGATATGCTTCTGCGCCAGAAGGAAGAGAATGATCGTCGGCAGGATGGTCAACGTGATGAAGGCCAGGATCAGGTGCCATTCGGATGAATACTCGCCCTGATAGACCATGATGCCGAGCGGCCAGGGATAGAGCGCATCCGTGTTGAGCATCACCAGCGGCAGCAGATAGGCGTTCCAGCTGTTGACGAAGGTAATGGTCCCGACGGTCGCCAGGATCGGCCGCGACAGCGGCAACGTCACATAACGGAAGAACTTGATATAGCTGCAGCCGTCGACCAGCGCAGCCTCGAGCAGTTCGTAGGGAATGTCCTTGAAGAAGCGCCGTAGCAGCAGCACGCTCATCGCGAGGCTGAAGGCCACCTGCGGCAGCGCAACGCCGAAATAGGTATCGAGCAGCCCGAGATCGCGCACCTTGATGAACAGCGGAAGCACCGCGGTCGCCGCCGGAAACAGCAGGCCGAGCGTGAGATAGCTCAGCAGCATCGAGCTGCCGTAGAACCTGACATGGGCAAAGGTGAACGCCGCCATCGAGGCCGTGATCAGGGTCAACACCACCGCGAGCGTCGATATGATCAGCGAGTTGCGCAGGAGCTGCCAGTAGCGCGCGGAGAGCAGGATGTCGGCATAATTCTGCCACTCCCAGTGATGCGGCAAACCGAACGGGTTGACGCGCAATTCGCCGAGCGATTTGAAGCCGCCGAGCAGCGTCGCGAGCAGCGGCACCAGCACGAAGATGGCGACGATGGCGAGGAACACTGCCTTGAACAGCACGGCGGGATCGACCGGCGTGCGGGAGATCTTCGCACTACTCATCGCGCATGAACCAACGCTTGTAGGTAAAGGCAAATGTCACGCAGATCGCGAACAGGATGACGCCGATGGCGCTGCCATAGCCGACCCGCATGCGAGAGATGCCGTTGTTGTAGAGAAAGCTCACCATGGTGTTCGAGGAGTCCGCAGGTCCCCCGCGTGTCAGCGGCATGACGAGGTCGAACAGCTGCAGCGAGCCGACAATGGCGAAAAACACCGAGAGGCGAATCGTCGGATAGAGCAAGGGAATGACGACATGGCGCAGGGCTTGCAACCGTGTCGCCCCGTCGATGCGCGCCGCCTCGATCAGGCTCTTGTCGAGGCTCTGGAGCGCTGCGATGAACAGCATCATGTGGAAGCCAAAGTACTTCCACACGATCACGATCAGCACGGCCAGCATCGAGGTGTCGGTTGAAGCCAGAAGATGCGGCGGCTCGGCGCCGAAGCTGCGCCAGATCGAGGCGACGAGGCCGTAGTCGCCGTCATAGACGAAGCTGAAGATCAGCCCGGTCGCGATCTCGGCCAGGATATAGGGCATGAAGAACAGCATGCGCAGCGCCACCGACCCGCGAAAGCGTTCGGCGAGCATCAAGGCCAGCGTCAGCGCGAGCGGCAGCTGGACCGCGAGCGAGACCGCGATGATCAGCCCATTGTTGCGCAGCGCGAGCCAGAAGGCGCGCGTCTCCAGCACGAAGCGGTAATTGTCGAAGCCGATCCAGTTGGTCGGCCTGCCGAACCCGTTCCAATTGAAGGCCGAGTACCAGGCGGCCTCGCCGATCGGCAGCACCACAAAAAGCGTGAACAATAGCAGCGCCGGCGGCAGGAACAGGATCAGGACCGTGAAGCGGCCGTCCCAAGCCGGGCCGCGGACCGCGAGCGAAGCGAACGGTGTCTCCGCAACGCCAAGCGCGGGCGAGTTCGCGATACGCCGCGCCACCGTCAGTTGCCCTGCTTCCACGCCGCCTCGATCGCCTTCGCCGCATCCTGCGGGCTCATGCTGCCACCGGCGATCTCCGCCGTGACGTCGTTGACGACCCGGCCGACCGACGGACCAAGGCTCTGATCATAGAAGTTCTGATGGTAGTTCGACTTCGCCAGATTGGTCGCGATCAACTTCATGAAGGAATTGTTGAGGCCGGCGTCCGCGCCTTGCACCACCGGGATGATGAAGTTACCCGCCGCAAGCCGCGTCTGCACGTCCTTGGAGACGAAGTACTTCAGGAAATCGACCGCCTCTCTCGGCGAGCCTTTGGTGACCAGCCAGCCGGTGATGCCGCCGAGCGTGTCGGTCGGCGCGCCCTTGCCGCCGGCCACCACCGGGAAGTCGAACCAGCAGATCTTGTCTTCGCTCAATCCGACTTTGTCGGCGGCGAGAGCGCGCTGCAAATGATAGACCGTGCTGATCGCGAGCGTCATCGCCGCCTTGCCGTCGCCGAAATAGCCGACGGCCTGCGGATTCTTGAAGCCGAGGAAGCCGTTCTGGAACGGCTGGAGATCGACGAGTTGCTTGAACAGCTCGCCGGATTTCTGGAACGTCTCGCCGGCGAAGCCGCCATTCTCGCCGCGCAATGCAGCGTCGAATGCCGGCTTGCCGCCGATACGCACCGCAAGATGGGTCCAGTAGAAGTGCAATGGCCATTTATCGGCGCCGCCGACCACAATCGGGGTCACGCCGGCGGCCTTCAACGTCTTCACAGCCGCAAGCAGATCGTCCCAGCTCTTGATCCCTGCAGGATCGACCTTCGCCTTGGCCATCAGCTCCTTGTTGCAGAGGAAGCCGACCTGCGACAGCGCGGTCGGCAGACCATAAACGCGGCCGTTAGCGGTGAACGCGGCGAGCGCGGCCGGGGTGAGACTGTCGCTGTAACCCTTCACCTGTTCGGTGATGTCGTCGAGAACACCCGCCTCGATCTGGGTCTTCAGGACGCCGCCGGCCCAACTGTAGATGATGTTCGGCCGGTCCTTGGATTGCAGGATGGTCGGCAGCTTGGCCTTGTAGGCTTCGTTCTCGAGGAACTGCATCTCGACCTTGACGCCGGGATGGGCGGCCTCATAGGCGCGCGCGACCTCTTCCCAGATTTTCACCTGGGCCGGATTTGCCTCGATGTGCAGCCATTTTACGATCGTATCGGCTGCGGCGGCGTCGGCCAAAAGCAGGCATGCGGCAGCGGCGAGTCCCAGCTTCCTGAGCAGTCTCATCACATCTCCTCCCGACCGATCTTGTTCTTTGCCGCGATCCTGCTCCCGATTTTTGAGGTACGCAACTAAAATTCTGATCTACGCACCTCAGACAGACGAGGTGGAGGCCTGCGGCGCGCAGTCGCGAATGTGTTCTGATGCTGAGTTGATTTCAGCCGCTCGCTGCCGGCAAGCTCGTCGTCTGCTGCGGCATGCCAGCGCGGTCGACAAGCAGATCCGTGAGCCCTGCCCCAAACCACATGCCACCGAGCACGAGCCAGGCGGTGAGTGCGAAGACCGAGGCACCGGTCACGCCGGCGCCAACCGCACAGCCGCCGGCAAGCATCGCACCGAACCCCATCAGCACCGCGCCGAGCAGATAGCGCCGCATGCCGAGCCCGTCGGAGAATCCCTCGAGCCTCAGTTCGTGCGCACGCGCCGCGGCCAGAAACGAGCCTAGAAACACGCCGGGGACAATGCCGAGGTCGAAGCCGAGCCGGAGCTGCGCGCTGTTGAGCACCAGCATCAGCAACTCGGCCGACGGTCCGCTGAAGGTGAGGCTCTTCAGCGTCACCGGCGCGAAGGAAGCCTGCGACAGCTGGTAGGTGAAGAGCCAGCCGGCGACGACGGCGGCCCCCGTTGCAAGCGCAGCGAGGATCAGCCGGCGCGGCAGCCGGCTGCGAAAGGCGAAGGACAGCCCCGCAATCAGCCACACGCTTCCGAAGGCGAGCTTCTCGGGCGTGCCGGCGCCGAACATCGCCATGATGTCGCGCGACGGGCCGCCATCGACCACCCACAGATTGGTCACCCATTCGCGCGCGGGCGACAGCAGGCCGCGATAGGAGGCCTGCGCGGTCACCGCGAACACCAGCCCCGACAGCAGGGCCCGGAGATTGCCATTGGCCGAGAGTACCAACAGCCGGCTGGCGCAGCCCCGCGCCAAAATCATCCCGCAACCGAACATCACGCCGCCGAGGAGAGCGCCGGAGATGCTGCCCTGCTGCGCGAGCTGGCGCGCCTCGGATATTTCGAGCCAGCCGAGCGCGACCAGGCCTTGCGTACCCACCAGCGCCGCGGCAAAGGTCAGCAGCCAGACGGCAAGGCGCGGCCCGCCCTCGCCGCGGGAGAATTCGACTGCCGCGGCACGCAGGCAGAAGCGGCTGCGCTGCGCGAAGAACCCGAACAGACCTCCGACCAGGAGGCCGCCGAGCCATGACAGCCGGTCTTCACCCAAGAGATCAATGATCGACGTCAGCACGTCAGCACGTCCGCCTCGGCTGTTCCTGCGCGCATGCGATTCTAGCGATCTCCTCGCCACGTCCCATGAGCCAGATCAAAGCTCGGCGCCTGCTACATGCCGGAACACAGCGGCCTCAGGGGCGCAAATAGGCATATCCCTGCTGTTGCAGCTCGGCGAGCCGCACCACGCCGCCCTTCTCGGCCACCACGAAGCCGGGCGTGAGATCGTCCAGCTTGACGCCCTGCGCCTTCATCGTGTTGGCGCAGGCGTCGAAGCCGACGCCGGCATCGACGAGCTTCGTCATCATCGCAATTGTGTGGTCCTGGGCCGCGAGCGCGTGGAAGGCGCGCAGCGCCGGCCCATGCACGACCAGCCTGATGTCGGCCTTGCCGGGTCCGCCGACGCCGTCGACATGGTTCTGCAGATTACCCAGAACGAAGACGACGCGGTCGGCATCGGCGAGATGATAGACGACGCGCTGCCGCGCAGGCGTTTCGGTCGCCGCGGACGCCTCGCGCACCGCGAACGCACCAAATAGTCCGGCAAGGCTCGCGCGAAGCATGGATCGACGCTGCATGGTCCCCCTCCTATCGTGTCTGCTTGATGAACTCGGCGATGCGGTCGGCGACGTCTTCCGCGAACAGGTCGCGGAAGAAATGATCGGCATCCTCGATCCTGTCGAGCTGGACCCTGCCCCCGCTCGAACCGGCAAGCGAAGCGAAGGCGGCTGCCACGTCGGGCACAACGGTATCCTTGGTCGCGGCGAGCACCAGCACCGGCAGCTTCAGGCGCGCCACGAGCGCGGCCGTGTCCTGGCCGGTATCGCGACCATAGAATGACGCAAAGGCTCGCGCGGTGACCACGGCATTGCGACAATAGATGAAGCCCGGGACGTCCATCCACTCCCCGCCCCGGCCCGCCACAACCGCTTTCGTCGCCAGCTCCAGAACCGGCTCGAGCGGCTTGCCATAGGTCTTGGCGTAGGAGGCACGCAGATCGGCCTCGGCTTTTGCGGTCACCGGCGCCAGCAGCACCCCACCCGCCACCGCAGGAGTCTCGCTTGCTGCGAGATACCGTGCGACCTGGTTGCCGCCGCGCGAATGGCCGAACGCGACGACGAGCCGGGACATGCTCCTCGCCCGCGCGGCCCAAGCGCCGATCTCGGCAACCGCATCCTCGACGACATAGTCATGCCGCACGGCGCAGTCATACATGCCCTTGCGGCGATCGAGCCCGAGCGACAGCGTATGGGCCAGCGAAGCGATGCCGCGCTGCTCCAGCGCCTTGGCAACGCCCTGAATGACCTCCATGTCCTTGTGCGCGAGCGTCCCGTGGGTCATCACCACGAGCGGCGTGTCCGGTGTCATCGCCGCGGGTGTGCGCAGCGTCGCAAGCGTCGTGCGGCCGTGGACCGACAGCTCGAGTTCCTGCTCGGCGGCACTCGCAGGCGCCGCAAGCCACACCAAGACAGCCAATCCCATCAACCATCGCATCGGCGGCTCTCTCCCTAGGGCCGGACAATCGTCCAGTTCTTCTCCGCCAATTCCATCAGCACGGCAACCCCGACCTGCGTGACGCTGACGCCCTCGATCAGCGGCGGCCGCTTATCCTCCTTCGCCGCCAGCGTCTCCAGCGTGTTGCCGCAGGCGATGAAGCTCACATTCGGCATCGATTTCAGGAAGTTCGCCAGGCGCTCCTTCACCGGCGAGCGGTCCGCAAGCAGCATATCAAGGCCGCCGTTGAAGGCGATGACGACGATTTCGACGTCCTCGCCCTGCCCGGAATAATACCGCGAGACGTTGGCGGCGACATCGAGGACGGCGCGCATCTTGACCGGGTCGTCGTCGCTGATCTGCAGCGCGAGCCTGTGCGGCTCCGCCGCCCGGGTCACGGCCGGATGGATCGCGACGAGCAGGCCGGCCGCGAGAGCCGCGCGCAGCAGCGTGCGGCGGCTCGCCCGGCCACCTCTCACTCCACACCCCTCGACTTCTTCTCCTTGCCGTCCTCAGGCGTGACGTCGATGGCGGCAGCGCGCCCGGTGATCTTCACCGGGGCGATGCAATCCTTCATGCAGGGGTCCTTCTGCCAGAACAACTTCTCGCTGGCGGCGCGGTCGTCCATCACAAAGCCCTGCTCGTTCGGCATCTTGATCGCGGCAAGGGTCTTTTTGTTCAGCTCGAAGTTCTGATCGGTGACGATGTCGTTCAGATAGAGGACGTAGACGACCAGCGCATAATACTCATCGACGGACAACGACCCCGTATTGCCATAAGGCATGGCATGACGGACGTAGTCGAACACGGTCGACGCGTAGGGCCAGTAGGAGCCCACCGTCTTGACCGGATTGTCCGAGGTCAGCGAGCCCTTGCCGCCGGCCAGCACCGGCCAGCGGCCGTTGCCCTCGCCGAACTCGCCGTGACAGGTCGCGCAATTGTCCATGAACAGCTTTTCGCCCTGCATGGCCGTGCCCTTGCCCTCCGGCAGGCCCTGGCCGTCGGGGCGCACATCGATATCCCAGCCGCGGATCTCGTCCACAGTTGGCGCGCGGCCGATGTGATAGCGGGGGCCGCCCTTGGCATCCGCCTTCTGCTGCGCAAGCGCCGGTGCGCCCAGTGCGCTGGCGAGCAGCGCGGCTGCAATGAACTTAAGCGACTTCGACATTCTCGACCTCACCATTGGCCTGCACATGCCAGGTCTGGATGCCATTGTTGTGATAGATGGAGTTGACGCCGCGGATCTTGCGCAGCTCGGCCTTGCTGGGCTGCAAATAGCCGGTTTCGTCCTGCACCCGCGATTGCAGCAGCAGCGGCTCGCCGTTCCAGTCGAACTCGTAGTAGAAGCGCGTCAGCGCCTTGTCGAGCACGGGCCCGTCGAGCCGCGCCGGCCACCAATTGCGGCCGCCGTCGAGCGACACGTCGACGCGCTTGACCTTGCCGTTGCCGCTCCATGCCAGACCCGAGACGATGGTGAAACCCTTGCCGTGCCTGATCGGCGCCTGCGGACTCGGACTCGTGATGACAGACTTGGCGTCCATCGACCAGGTGAAGCGGCGCGCCTTGCCGTTCGGCATGAGGTCCGTGTATTTCGACGTCTCCTCGCGCGTGTGCCAGGGCTGATCGCCGACCTTGATGCGGCGCAGCCATTTGACCCAGAGATTACCCTGCCAGCCCGGCACCACGAGCCGCATCGGGTAGCCCTGCTCGGGATAGAGCGCCTCGCCGTTCATCTTGTAGGCGATGATGCAATCGTCGAGCGCCTTCTCGATCGGCAGGCTGCGATCCATCGCGGCCGCATCGGCGCCTTCGACCAGCAGCCACTTGCCGTTGGTCTTGACGCCGGCCTCTTCGAGCAGCGTGCGCAGCGAGACGCCGGTATATTGCACGCAATGGATCATGCCGTGGGTGAACTGGCAGCCATTGAGCTGGGCTCCGCGCCATTCCATGCCCGAATTCGCAGCGCACTCCATGAAGTGGATGCGATTGACGCGCGGATAGCGCTTCAGCTCCTCCAGCGTGAGAATGAGCGGACGCTCGACCAGCCCATGGATCATCAGACGATGGTCGGCCGGGTCGATCTCCGCAATGCCGCCGTGATGCCGCTCGAAGCAGAGCCCGTTCGGGGTGATGATGCCTTCGAGCTCATGCAGCGGCGTGAAGCTCACCGAGGATTCGCGCGAGGCGGTCAGCCATTCGACATCGCGCCGAACGACGTCCTTCTCGAACTTCGACGGCTTGCCATAGGGTCGGACCGCCACGCCCTCGCCGAGCGACTTGGTCCATTCAGGGACATTGGGCGGCTGGTTGGCGGGATTTCCGGCGCCGGCCACGGCGGGCTTGGCGAGCATCGACGCCGCAACGCCAGCGCCAGCGGCCAGGAAACTGCGTCGGGATTGCAGGGGACTGTCCATCTTCGACATCGCTTCTTACGCTCCGGTCACTTTGACAGCTCTGTTAGGTTCGAGACGAACCGTCTTTTGTCGGGTCAGGTAATTGGCCACGACATCCCAGATCGGCGGCCCTTCGGTGCCTTCGTTGACGCTGGCCCAGCCCGCGACTTGGTATTCCCGGGCGGGATCGATCGGCGTGCCGGTCTTGGCCATTTGCATGTCCGAGATGCGCTGCCCTTGCGGCTTGGCGACGTCGATCGCGTAGGACAATCCGCCGATCCGCACCATGTCGCCGCCCTGCTGGTAGTAGGGATCGACATTGAAGAGATTGTCGGCGACGTCCTCGATGATCTCCTTCAGCCGCGCGCCGGTCATGCCCATGCGGTAGACCGCGGGATAAGTGATCGCGGTTGCGTTGGTGACGTCCTCGAAGATGATGTCCTGCCCCGGCAGCACGCTGGTGCCCCAACGGAAGCCGGGCGACAGCGCGATCTCGGCGTCGCGTTCCTGCAGCAGCGCCTGGCAGATCAGATCGTCGAACGTGCCGTTGAAATTGCCGCGCCGGTAGAGCAGCGAGTCGGTCCTGCCGAGCACTTTTGCCAGATCGGTCGCGAACGGCTTGCGGACCTCGGCGATCTTCGCCGCCATCTCGGCGTCCGCCGTGATCACATCCGAAAACAGCGGAATGAGCTTGTACCTGTAAGCCTTGACCTCGCCGTCGCGGACATCGAGATCGAGCCGCGACACGAACTTGCCGGACGAGCCCGATGCGATCAGCAGCGTCTTGCCGACCTTCACCGCCTCAGGCAGCGCGTCGTGGGTATGTCCGGTCAGGATGACGTCGATGCCCTTGACGCGGCTCGCAAGCTTGCGATCGACGTCGAAGCCGTTGTGGGAGAGCAGCACGACGAGCTGCGCGCCGCCCTTGCGCGCCTTGTCGACCTGCGCCTGGACGTCCTCCTCGCGCACGCCGAACGACCAGTTTGGAATCATCCAGCGCGGATTGGCGACCGGCGTATAGGGGAAGGCCTGGCCGAGCACCGCGATCTTGACGCCGCCGCGCTCGATCATGGTCGAGGCCTCGAACGCCGCCTCGTTCCATTCGGTGTCGCGGATGTTGAGACCGAGGAACGGGAAGCCGAGGCCTTCGATGGCCTGCTTGACCCGATCGGCGCCGTAGGTGAACTCCCAATGGCCGGTCATTGCGTCGGGCTTGAGCAGCGCCATGCAGTCGATCATGTCCTGACCGCGCGTCTTCAACGATGACCACGAGCCCTGCCAGGTGTCCCCGCCGTCGAGCAGCGCGACCTTGTCGCCGCGCTCGGCGCGGATCGCCTTGATCACGGTTGCAGCGCGATCCAGGCCGCCGATCCGGCCGTAGCTCTTCGCAAGGGCCTCGAAATCCTCCGACGTCAGAGCGTAGGCCGCTGACGAGCCGGGCGCGATGCCGAAACGGGAAAGAAACTCCTTGCCGGTGACGTGCGGCGGCAGGCCTTTGGCCTCGCCGACGCCGAGATTGGTCGAGGGCTCACGGAAATACAGCGGCATCAGCTGGCCGTGAATATCGGTGACATGCACCAGCGTGACGTTGCCGAGCGGCTCGAACGCCAGCAATTCTTTCTGGGTCAGGCGCTGCTGGGCAACCGCCCGGGTCAGGCCAGTGCCGACGCTGGCCGAGAGCGCCGCCGTGGCCGCGGCGACCTGAATGAACTCGCGGCGAGAGATCATGCGCAATACTCCTGCAAGCTCATCGTTTCAGTTGCGCACCGACGGCGTCTCGACCGGCAAGCCGATGCCGCGCCAGGCGACATAGAGCTCGAGCGCGAGGAACTCGTCCGAGAGCGGCTTGAACGGCTCGGCGCGCACGTCGAACATGCAGCCTTCGAACCGCTCGTGCAGCGGCACCAGGCGCTGGTCGCGCAGCCGGTAGGTCGGAAAGCCGTTGGTCTGGCCCTGGCTCAGGAAATCGGCGCGCATGAACTTGCCGTTGTTGCGCTCGTGGCAGGACTCGCAGGCGAGATCGAGCTGGCCATAGCGCGTATAATAGATCTGCTTGCCGCGCTCGAACCAGGGCGACATCGGCCCGTCGGTCTTCACCGAGACCTTCATGCCGTGCGACTGGTAGCGCACGAAGGTGGTCATGTCGGTCAGCTCCTGGGATTTGAATTTCCAGGGCTCGGCCTTCATGTGCTCGCTGCGGCAGATGTTGATGCGCTGCTCGAGATTGACCGGCTTCTTCAGATTGTCGTCCCATTTCGGCATGGCGGCACCGACGCCTTTCATGCTGGTCTCGGCCTCGCCATGGCAGCTCATGCAGGACTTGCCCTCGCCGCCCTCGGCCTTTTTCCAGACGTCCGCGGCGCGCTCCACGGCGAGGAAGCCCGGATTTTCCAGATCGTCGTCCTGCAACGCGCGGGTCTCCTTGCTGCGAAATTCGTAGCCGGAGATGATGGTCTTGAAGACGTGGCCGGGCGGCGCCGCGATGCCCTTGCGCTCGGCGTCCTCTGCGACCGCGAGCGTCGCAACCGACGCGGCGGCGGCCACGACCAGAGCGGCCAACCCAACATATCGTCGCGCCATTGCGTGCCTCCCTCAATGCGCGATGCGCATCATGCCTTGAGCGCAATCTTCTCTTCGGCCGTGATCACCGTGCCGTCGTCGTCCGTCCAGGCGAACTTGAACGTTCCGGCCTCGTCGACCCTGGCGTCGAACTGGACGTAGGGATTGGCCGAGATCGCCGGCTCGAGCGCGCAGGAGAACACCGGCTTGCCGTTGAACTCGCAGGCGAACTTGTTGATGATCTTGCGCGGAATGGTCTTGCCCTGCGCGTCCTTGCGCTGGCCCGATTCCATGACGTGCGAGACCAGGGTCTTGATCTGGATCACCTCGCCCTTGGCGGCTTCCTTGGGAAGCTTGATGCGCGGTTTGTCTGCCATCTGTTTTCTCCTGAGCCTCAGCCGCCGCAGCCGCCGATGGTGACCTTGACGGTCTTCTGCTCCATGAACAGCGAACCGTCACTCATCTTCGCGACCGCAACCACGTTCTGCGTGGTCGCGAGCCGGATCCGGATCGAGGCTTCAGCCTTGCCCGACAGCGGCGTGAACGACAGCGTCGCCACGCCCGCATTGGGGTTGCCGTCGGCGATGATCAGAACGTCCTTCACATAGGCGTCCGCCGTCATCGGGCTCTCGATATTCACCGACAGCGGCACGGTGTTGCCGTTCTCCGCGATCTCCGGCAAGTCGAGCGCGATCTTGCCTTTGGCAGGCTGCTTGCCGCCGGTGAACTTCTCGATCCACTTCGCCGCATCGCCCGTCACTTGGGCATCCGCCGCCATGGGCATCAGCGTCAGCATGACGAAGCCGCCCCCGAGCGCAAATGCCTGCCGTCGATTGATGGCTTTCATTCCTGATCCTCCTCGCCGTCAGTTCAGCGTCTTGAGAAAAGCGATGACGTCCTCGACCTGCGCGGCCGTCAGAATGGACTTGCCGACAAATTCCGGTCGCACCCGGCTCAGGCCCTCGTTCCTGAAGAACGCCGGCATGACCGTATTGGTGAAGATGCGCTTGGGGTCGGCGATGATGAGGCGCAATTGCGCCTCGCTGTAACGGCCGGCGACGCCATCCAGGGATGGACCGAACTCGCCGTGGAATTCCTCGGACTTCAGGCTGGTGACCTGATGGCAGGCCAGGCAGTTGCCGAGTGTGCGCGCCAGAAACACCTTCTTGCCGCCGGCGGCATCGCCGGGTGCGCCGGTCAGGGATTTCGGCAAGGAATCGTTGACGATGTCGAGCCTGATCGGCTCTTTGGTCGGCTCCTGGGCGACAGCGCCGCCAGCCGACAGACAAAGTGCAAACGCAGCCGCAAGCGAGCGCCGCATGTTCCCTACCCTTATCGCGGGGTGACGCCCGCTTCTGATCACGACGGACTCACGATCCATCAAATTCAGTTATTATGATATGTTCATGTGATTGGCGGCGTCAAGCGAAATTCGCCGGACGCGTTCCCGTCAGCCGTTCGCGGCCAGGAAATCCCGGAACGAGCCGCGCTCATAGGCGCGCTCCCGCACGAAGCGAAACATCGTCAGGAAGTGCGGCGGCTTGAGATAACCGGGTGCTCGCGCCACTTCGCGCGCCATCGCGTCCTTCGCTTCGAGACCATCGGGGGACGGCGGAAAAAACTGAAAGGTCGGCGTGAACCTGATGCCGTACTTCCGGGCGAGGTCCTTCTCCGACAATTCTTCGCGGTCGAAGTCGATCACCTTGCGCGAGCCGATCAGATTAAGCTGCAACACCTCGAAATTGTCGCGGATGTAGCTCGCGATACCCGCATCGGCGAAGTTCACCAGGTGCGTCTCGCGGCAATAGGGGCAGCCGCGCAGCTCCCACATGATGGCGAGGCGCTTGCCGCCGGCGGCTGCGCTCTCCAGGTCCTCGCGCAGATCGAGGAAACTCTGCAGAAACCAGGGCTCGTGATAGAGCCCGTCTTCTCCGACGGCGGGCTCGGCCGCCGCGCCGCGGCCGATCAAAGCCGCGCCTGCTGCGAATGCCAGTAGGCCGCGTCGCGTCGGCGTGCGAAGCGAGGTCGGGATTTTGTGCGTCGGAAGATCTTGCGCGTTGCTCATTTTCATTATGATATTCGAATACACGAATGTGACAAGGAGATCCGATCTTGCGCTGCACCATCGTGCTGCTGGCGTGGCTGGCTTCGACCGCGCTCGCGCTCGGCGCGGAAGCCGATAGACTTGCGGATGTCGTCTCGGCGATGGCGCCGATCATGGCCAATCTGCGCACCGCTGCGAGCTATGCGCGCACCGGAAACATCGCGCTGGCGCAGATCGAGACCGACGAAGCGGTCGCCGGGTGGAAGCGGCTCGCTCCCCTGCCCGCTGACGAACCGTCCGAGTTGTCGAGATTTCTCGACCGAGGTCGCGAACGGCTGACGACGGCGGCGGCTGCACTGGACGGCGGAGACAGTGTCGCCGCCGGCCGCGAGCTGCTTGCGCTTCGGCAGGCTTTTCACGCGCTCAGGCGTCGCGCAGGCCTCTACGATCTCGGCGATTGCATCTTCGAGATCGCGCCCGCCATGGAAGCATTGCGTGTCGCCGCCATCAGGTACGGCGAACAGCCGGCGCCGGCGAACGCCGAGGAGACCGTCGCCGCCGCAGGCGCGTTCCGCGATCGGCTCGCACGCTGTAACGAATGGGCAAATAGCGAGATCGCGGCCCAAGGTGAGTTCCGCCGCCTGATCGATGGCGCACTCGCCAGCAGCGGCGAGATCGCGCATGCCGCGATGGCGGGCGACGGCCCCCTCGTGCATCGTTACCTCATCGAGCTGCAGTCCTTTGCCCAGTTGCTCGACTTCCGTTACGGCTAGCCTCAGCCGATGCTGGTCAGTCCAGGAAAGTGCTCGAGCAGCCACTCCGAGACCGCGGGCATCAATCCGGTCAGGAACATCAGGCCGGTCGCGACCAGGAAGACGCCCATCGTCTTCTCGATCAGGCCGAGATGCCGGCGCACGCGGCCAAGCGCGGCAATGAAGCGGCCGGTGAAGGCCGCCGCGATCAGGAAGGGAATGCCGGTCCCGACCGAATAGGCGAGCAGCAGCAGCGCGCCCCGCCCGGTCGTGTCCTCCGATCCCGCCATCAGCAGCACGGCGGCGAGGATCGGGCCCGCACAGGGCGTCCAGCCGAACGCAAATGCCAGTCCCATGACGAAGGCCCCCGCCACGCCGGCCGGGCGGTTGTCGACCTGCACGGTCGCGCTGCGATAGAGCAGCGGAATCCTGAGCAGCCCCAGAAAGTGCAGGCCCATGACGATGATCAGCCCGCCGGCGATGATGCCCAGAGTCGAAAGGTGCGCGGAGACGAAGCGTCCCGCGATCGAGGCGGTCGAGCCGAGCGCGACGAAGACCAGCGAAAAGCCCGCCACGAAGGAGAGCGCCGAGAGCAGGATGCGCGGCCGCAGGTCCGGCCTGTCGCCGGACAGATCCGTGACCGAGACGCCGGCCATGTAGCACAGGAAAGGCGGCACCAGGGGCAGGATGCAGGGCGACAGGAACGACAACAGGCCCGCGACAAAGGCCGCGCCAAGCGTGACGTCCAAGGTCATTTCCGCCCCATCCCTAGCACATATACGAATTTAATGATATAAAGCGCCGAGAACGTTTGGAAAGCAAGTCCGCCAGGCAAGTCCGAAAAGGCCGGTTACGCCGCATGAACAGAATCATCGTTTTGCTCGCCCTCGCGGCCGGGCTCGCGCTGCCCGCCACCGCATCGCGCGCTGCCGAGCTCATCATGTTCGAGCGCGCCGGCTGCGCCTGGTGCGCGCGCTTCAACGCCGAGATCGGCCCGATCTACGGCAAGACCGGGGAAAGCCGGGCCGCCCCGCTGCGCCGGGTCGACCTGAGCGGCCCCCTTCCCGCCGATCTCGCCGGAATCGATCCGGGTCCCTTCACGCCGACCTTCGTCGTGGTACAAGAGGGCCGTGAGATCGGGCGCATTCGCGGCTATCCGGGGGATGCCTTCTTCTTTGGCCTCTTGAACCGAATCCTGTCAAACACGGGATCGGAGCCCGAGAAGTCGTGACCGTTCTTGCGGAGTTTGCTGAGAGGAACTTGACGCGATGCCGTTGCCAAAGCTGAAGGAGATCGAGGGCTCCGCCGAACTCGAGCAGATGATCGAGAAGGCGCGCGAGGCCAGCGACATGCTCAAGGCGCTGTCCCACGAGTCCCGATTGCTGCTGCTCTGCATCCTCGCCGAGGGCGAGAAATCCGTGACGGAGCTCGAACAGTTCCTGGGCGAGCGACAATCGACCGTCTCGCAGCAGCTCGCGCGGCTACGACTCGATCGGCTGGTGACGACCCGCCGCGACGGCAAGACGATCTACTACAGTCTCGCCAGCGAAGACGTCCGCAAGATTCTCACCGCCGTTTACGACGTGTTCTGCGAGCCGGTGCGCCGGCGCCGCCGGTAGTTCTCCGCGCTGGCTTTTCGCGCCCCACCGGCGCAGACTACCCGCAAGGCAGCGAAGAAGAAGCGGGAGGAATGCTGAGCCCTTCGACCATAGCGTTTGCATGCGGGCTTGCCGCCGGTGCCGTGCTCGGCATTGCCGGCCGCGCGGGTCGTTTCTGCACGCTGGCGATGCTCGAGGACGCATTCTTCGGATCGGATTATCGGCGGCTGAAATCCTTCGCGCTGGCCGCGGCGGTCGCCCTGCTCGCGACCCAGGCCCTCGCCGCGTTCGGCATCGTCGACCTGTCGCGGTCGATCTACCTCACGGCATCGATCGGGCTTGGCGGTGCGATTATCGGCGGGCTGATGTTCGGCGTCGGCATGGCCCTGGTCGGCACCTGCGGCTTCGGCACGCTGGTGCGCATCGGCGGCGGCGATCTGCGCGCCATCGTGGTCTTTCTCGTGCTCGGCCTGTCGGCGCTCGCGACCATGCGCGGCATCACCGGCATGCTGCGCCTGAAGCTGATCGAGCCGTTGTCGTTGCGGCTACCCGAGGGAAGCACCCAGACTTTGACGTCGCTGCTCGGCGCGGGCAACGCGATGCACGCGATCCTCGTCGTGGCCATTTCCGCCGCGCTCGCCTTCTGGGCCCTTGCGGACGGCAGGCTGATGCGGTCGCCGCGGCTGTTGGCGTCCGGTCTTGCCGTCGGCGCCGCGATCGCGTTCGGCTGGTTTGCGACCGGATGGCTTGCCGACGACGAGTTCGATCCCGCGCGGGTCTCCTCGCTCACCTTCGTGGCGCCGCTCGGTGACGCCATTCTCTACATCGCCACCTTCTCCGGCGCGCGGCTTAATCTCGGCATCGGCTCCGTTGCTGGCGTCGTCGCAGGCTCGTTTGCAGCCGCGATGCTCGCGCGCGGCTTCCGCTGGGAGGCGTGCGACGACGCGCGCGAATTGAAGCGTCACATGATCGGCGCGCTGCTGATGGGCATCGGCGGCATCATGTCGTTGGGCTGCACCATCGGTCAGGGCCTGAGCGCGTTTTCGACGCTCGCGGTTTCGGCGCCCGTCACGATGGTGGCTATCGCCTGCGGCGCGCGCCTCGGGCTCGAGTTCACGATGACCGGCGAGTGGCTGCCGGCGGTGCGCAGACTGTTCGGGGTTTCGACCTGACGAAATTCGCCTTCAACGCTTGCTTGACGGGATCGGAACGAGGCCATGCGCTGACGCTGTGAATTGGCTAGGGCTCAGCATGTTGAGCCCTAGCCGAACCGCCCCGCACAGTCGGCGTCGCGGCCGAGATAGCCCGTCATCGACATCCCAGGTCAGTTCGAAGTTGCCTCAACGACCTCATTGACCCGTTTCGAGGCTTCACTGAACCCGTCCTGACACGCCGCCAGATCCTGCCTCACTTCGCCTGCATATGGACGGAGCTGCGAATCGAGCTTGGCGACCTCCAGCGCATGCTTCCACAGGTCCTTGTTCTGCTCGGCACGCAAATTGAAATCGCTCTTCGCCGCCAGCAACGCTCGGCCAGCCTTGCCCAGATCCGCCTCGGTGACCTCCCGGTCCAGGAGACCTGCCTGACTGTTGGCGAAGTCCTCCTTTACGCTCTCGTTCTTCTTGTTTGCGGCTCCGAATTTCCGTTCGACCGCCTGCATCGGTTGGGCCTGTTGTTTGGCCGATCGAGCTAGCCGCGCCTGCGGATCTTTCGCCTGTTCGAGCAGATATTTGGCGTAGTCGACATGAACCGTCTGGTCGGCAGGGTCGCCCATGGCTTCGCCGACTTTCTTTGCAAGCAACTGCGTCTCGTAGTTCGCCTTGGCGACCGCGACGGCGTGTTGCTGGTATTGAGAATTGATCTCCCAATCCCTGCCAGGGGCACGATCGTAGGACACGAAATTCTCTACGGCGATGGCTGCCGCCTGCTCGCTTCCCTTTGCTACCGCACCAAATCCGTCCGCCAGGACGCCAGACGATACCGGAGCTTTCCTCGCTTCCGGCTTGGCGTCCTTGCTCTGGTCCTGCGCCGACACGATCTGGCTGTTCAGCTTGTCGGCGATATCCGAGACGATTCCCATTTTGATCCTTCACTGTTTGACGCGCATCGCAGGCCCGCGATTGCCGGGAGTTACCCCGGCGCCGCGATCTCGACGCCGCACGTCTCGTTCCGGCAAATGCCGGGTGGCGATTGGGCTAACACGCTGGCCTTCGTCCGCCTGTGCCCGAGATGACTGTTATCGCTGCATTTCGATGCGCCGCCCGCTGCGAGCACCACTTGAAAAACGCCAGTTGACGAAGCGAAGTCGTTCTTCGCCATCAAGGCTCGGTAGCTCCACCGGCGGCAGCGGCCGCCTTCTGCTGGTCAAGATAATGTGTCGCGTATCGAATGACGTCGTTTGCGTCTTCAACCGCTTTCCGGCGGATGCGGTCGGTTGCTGCATTCGTGTTCGGCGTTTTCGGATCGTGGTCCGACTTCAGCCAGTCGATATGGTCTTGCTCGGCTCTCGCGGCCGCCTTGATCGCCGCCGTCAGCCGCAAACCCGCATCCGCCGCGATACCCGCCGGTGTCAGCTTGTTGGCGAGTTCTTCTGCGCGCGCGACGCGATGGTTCGCATTCGTCCGCTGCGCATCAGTAGCGCCGGGATCCGCGTAAAGTCGCTGATATTCCTCCTTTGCAAGCGTGACTTGATCGCTTGCCAACTCCAGCGCCTTTGCCTTGAGCTCAGCGTCCTTTGCCAACGCCTGCTTCTTCTTCTCCGCCTCGAACGGCGCGAACGGATCGCTCTTGCCCTGCTTTGCCACGTTGTGCTTGTCGATCTCGGCGAATTCCTTGGCGAGACCATAGTGATGATCGAGAAACGAAGTGATCGCCTCCTCGACCTTGGAGGCTCCTGCCGGTGTCGAGACGGGCTGCGGCTTCACCGCTGGTGGAGGCGATTGCACGCCAGAGATGCCTGCGCTCTTTTTGGCGGGTGTGGTTTCGGCTTGCGCGGTGCGCTGCGCCGACGGCTGATGGACCGTGCGCGTCATTGCCGGATCTATCGTCGAGCCACTCATCAAATTCTCCATGGCAGCACTTGAGGTACCCGCCCCCATCGAGCGGCGCGCGCATCATGCATACCGCTCTGAGCCTCCGCGTCATGCGAACGCAGTACGTGCAGGAGACGCCGAAGAATACGGGTTCAACCAGACCGCTCGCTCATCTGAGCGTCGGCTCGTTCGTACCCTCCAGTTCGCCGAGCAACTCACGCGCCAGCGCAGCGTCCGGTCGGTCGCCGGCGGTCTGCATGACCTCGAGCAGAATCTCGCGCGCTGCGATGCGATCGCCACTGCGATAGAGGGCCATGGCCAGGAAAGCCTGCCGCGTATCGGTCGGCGGCAGCGCCCGCATTGTCTTGACTGCGCCGGCGTAATTGCCCGCGGCCATGTCGACCAGGGCTGCGCCGATAAAGCCGGCCTCCTGCGCCGGTCGCGCAGCCTGGACGCCGGCGAAGATCGCTGCAGCCTTGGTACCCTGTCCGCGCGACAGCGCCATGAAGCCCAACTCGGCGAGTGTCCGTACGTCGTCGGCTGTGAGCTCGATCATGCGGTCCCATCCAGAAGCGGTTGCTCTTCGGTGCATCAACCGCCGTGGATATAGCGCACCGATCTTCGCGATGCCAACTCCCGCCGCGCGGGGCCAATTGCATTGCCCTTGTCACATGCGGCACACGGCGCTCACTTCTTTCATGGTCTATCGGACCGTCACCTTCGTTTGCGTATCTGAGGAATGACAGGGAGAGTTCGTTTACAGCACAGGCTTTGTCGTCATTGACCAAACCGCCGGCGCCGCGCCTCCGACGATCGGGGGATTATTGCCCCATAGCGCCCCGCTATAACCGGAGCCGCCCTGCGGCACCCACGCCTTGAAACAACGCGAGCGTCTAGATGTCCGTTGCGATTCCACGAAGGCCTCTCATGCACGACACGGGCGAACGCGCCGCCGAGCTCGGCGAAGCGGAGCGTCTCATCGCCCAGGGGGCCGTTCGCAAGGCGCTCGGACTGGAGCCGGTCGATCTTCGCCTCGGCCTCGACGTCGCGCGCAATCAGCTTCAGAAGGGCGCGCCGATAGAGGCCTTCCGCACCTATGCCGCCCTCGTCGTGTGCGATCCCAGCGATCCCGAGCTTCAGGCTGGACTTGCCAATTGCGCTCTGCTGCTCGGCGAAAACAGCCTCGCTCTGCACGCGGCATCGGCGATCGTCGCGCTCGCGCCGTCGGATCCCCGCGGCTACTTCTTTTCCGGACGCGCCTGCCTCGCCATGGGCCAGCTCGCCGAAGCGATGGAGGATCTGACCGAGTCGATGCGGCTGGCAAGAGCGCCGCGAGGCGACGCCCCTGCCATTCTCGAAGAAGCCAGGAAGCTGCTGGATCGGATTGCCGTGCTCAAGAAATGATTGCCATGTCGGCCGATCCTGCAGTCCATCGAGACGCTCTGGAACCGGCCGGTGCTGATGCCGATCCCGGCGCGACGGAATTCCTGCTGCTGGAGGAGCTCTTCGTCGCGGCCGCGACCGTAAAGGGCTTGCCGGGCCGCAAGATCATCGCGCGACTGAAAGATGGCGTCCTGCTCGGTCAGGCGCTCGGACTCAAGCGCGAGCCGGTCGAATTTTTGTACGCCCGGGCCCATCGCTGGGGGACGATCGGCGAGCACGCGAGGGCCGAGAGGCTGTTCCGGGCGCTCTGCATCATCGAAGCAGGCTGCGCAGATCACTGGGTCGGCCTCGGCATCTGCCTGAGGGCGCGTTCGCTCTGGCCTGAAGCGGTGGCCGCCTTCGAGCGCGCAACGGGGTTGCGGCCACACTGGGACATCCCGCACTTGCACCTGCTCGAACTCAGCGCCCGCCGTCGCGACTGGACCAGGGCGGCGGCTGAGCTTGCCGCCTTCGAACAGAAGACGACAACACAGACACCGCTCGCCCTGACTGCGGAGGCCGACCGTTACCGCGCTGCAATCGAGCTGCACCTGTCCGAACAGCCGGGCGCGCACATCGCGGGAGAACCCAGTCCGTGACACCGATCGAAGGTCTCCTTCACACGCTCGACGATCTGATGCGCACCAGCATGGCGGTGGAAATTGCCAAGGCGCTCGCGCCTGGCTCCGATGATGGGACATCGACCGAGATGCCCGCGGCGAACAGCTACGCCGCCAGCGCAAACTCCCCGCAGGCCACCGCGCCCGGCTTTGCGGGCCTGCGGTCTCCCGCAGCATTTTCCGACCGGCTCGAGGCCGAGATCGTCCGCGCGCTGTTGATGAGCCTCACTGGAGCCGGCAACCCGGGTGCATCCGAGGCGCCCTCAGTTGCGCTATCGGCCGCAATCCGGCAGGCCCTGGCCGCGCTGCCCGAGAGCGCCGCGGAGCAGCAGGGTTTTGCCAAGGAAGATGCCGCTCAGTTGCTCGCCACGCCGTCATCGGTCCCTCGCCTCGCGATGCCCCTGCATCAGCAGGTCGTCGCGAGCGGTTCCCGGACCGACTTGTGGGAAGGGGCGACGTCCGGATCGAACGCGCAGCCGCAACGCGGCGAAGGGATCGATGCCGGGACGCAACCTCCAGCGTCCCTCACGACCGCAGACTCCGTCGCTTCGCCCGATCAGCAGCCGCGTGCTGCGGACAAGGCGCACGGTCCCGGGAACCTGATTGCGGCCAACTCGCCCATGAGCGAGATGCGGGGCATCATCGCTTCGTTCGCATTGAACGCCGCGATGATTCCGGGATGGCCTTACCAGACGCAGTTCGTGGCCGGCGCCCCAGGGATCAGCGAGGAAGAGCTTCTCGCCTATCTCGCCAATGTGGGCGCACAAGGCGAACTGGTCGAGAAGCTGCGGAAGTCGCGGCCGCCCGCCGGCAAGCGACTGCTCATCTGCCTGGCGGCCATGCTGACCGCGATCGAGACGGTCGTCGACGCGATCGCCAGTGAGCTCGCCCTGCTTTCCGGGGACGAAACGGCCCTCGCGCAAGATCGGGCGGCCGCGAACGCTCACGGGCGGACCGGTGCTCGGCATCGGCTCTACATCGAGTGATCTTCTGCACAACGGGCGCCGCGCGGCCTGACTAGGCTCGCGCCGTCCATCAAGCGAAGGAAAAATGCAATGTCCTCCGTCTCAGGCGTCTCGCCCTATGCCTCCTCCCTCTGGCTCGAATTGCCGGACGTGCCGGCCGACGCCCCGCGACCGGACGGAACATCGGGAGCCTTTGCCACCGGCCTGCCGCCCATCGGACCTTCGAGCGACGACGCCAGCCTGCAGCTCGTGCTCTCGATCCTGCGGAGCGACGGCGACAAGGCCGCGGCGAACCGGATTCGCGCCCTCCTGACGGGCTTTGCCGGCGTGATTGGCGCGATCGGCGCCAATGCCATCCAGCGACAACGACTGCTCGATCAGAATGCCGCCAATGCGGCCGAGATCGCTGGCCTGCAGCAGCAGAAGAGCAGCGCCACGTCCGATCTCGTCGCCGCCCAGGACAAGCTGCAGCACGACCAGCAACTCGACTCTCCCGATCCCGATCTGGTCAAGGCCGACCTGGATGCGATCGCGGCCATCCAGGCCTCGATCGCCGCGCTGACGCAGGCGATCGGAACTCTCCAGACCCAATCGGACGCAAACGCCGCGAGGATCGCCAGCCTGCAATCGGGCTTCCTCGCCGGTTTTGCGTCGATCGCAGCCGCAATCAGCCGCAACCTCGCCAGCGAGCAGCGCGCCGTTGGCGCGGACAACGACAGCTCGATCAGCCTGATCGAGAGCATCTATGCCGACGTGCAGCAATTCCTCAACGAAGCTCAAGCGATCAAGGAGCAACAGCTGCTGCAGGACCGGACCGCCGATGAGAAGGAGATCACGACACAGCAGGCCGCTGTCGCGTCGCGGCAGAACGCCGACACGGCGGCAACACTGAGAAGTGCAATCGCTGACGACAATCAGGCCGAGGACCGGGAAACGACGACTCGAGACGCAAAGGAAGACACCGTCGCGCGAGCCGGCCGGCAATCGCAGGAGACGGCCCGCCCCGATCCAGCACTTGCGAGCGAGCTGCCCCCGCGACTTGCATCGTCCAATGATCCGTCTGCACTGTCCAACGACACCCGACGGACTGAGGCGGCGGCGATCATCGCCGCGCTGGCCAGGCTCCCCTCGACGGACGACATCGCAGATGTGCGCGAGGACGATCCGGTGCGGGCCGACCGCCGCCATGACCGCGGGATCGCGCCTGCTCCTGACGGATCGCGGAACTCCACTCTCCCGATCGACGTGCGCGACGGCGACTCTTCCAACGCCGCCCACGACGCGGCAGCGGTCTTGCAGCACGGGCTTGCCGCGAACACCGATGCCGCTGCGTCCACCGACAGGACCGCGGACGCGCGCGAGATCGCGGACCGATCTCAGCGCCGCGATGCGTTCGATCAAAACGCGGTCAATCAGTTGGTCGACCGCGCCGACCGGCTTGTGGCGACGCTGAACCACCTCCTCAATCCGCCAACGGCCCCAACCGACCCTTCGGGACACGGGCTCACGCCCGCGAACCTGCAGGACGGCTCGGGCCGGTTGCGGATTCCAATCTAGCTCCGTCCGCGCGAGCCGAGACGCGGGGACTACAGCCGCGACCGCCGCAAGACGATAAGAGGAATTGAAAATGCTGACCGGCTTCCTGCGAACGATCTCCAAGCGAAACGACCTGATGCTGGCCTTCATGCTGGTCTGCATCGTCTTCATGATGATCCTGCCACTGCCGACGCAGGTGATCGACCTTCTGATCGGCATCAACCTGACGCTCGCGGCCATCCTGCTGATGGCGTCGGTCTATCTTCAGAACGTGGTCGAGCTGTCCTCCTTTCCCTCGATCCTGCTGCTCACCACGCTGTTTCGACTTGCGCTGGCGATCTCCACGACCCGCCTTATCCTGATCCAGGCCGACGCCGGTCACATCGTCGAGACGTTCGGCCAGTTCGTGGTCGCCGGCAATCTCGTCGTCGGCCTCGTGGTGTTCCTGATCCTGACCATCGTCAATTTCATGGTCATCACCAAGGGATCCGAACGCGTTGCGGAGGTGTCGGCGCGGTTCTCGCTGGATTCGATGCCTGGCAAGCAGATGTCGATCGATTCCGACATGCGCGGCGGCCAGATCGAGCTCAGCGAGGCGAAACGCCGCCGCAACAAGCTCGAGAAGGAAAGCCAACTCTATGGCGCCATGGACGGCGCCATGAAATTCGTCAAGGGCGATGCCATCGCGGGCCTCATCATCATCGCCATCAACCTCATTGGCGGCATCGCCATCGGGACCTTGCAGCACGGCATGACGGCCGCCGAGGCGCTGGAGCGCTATTCGCTGCTCACCATCGGCGACGGCCTGGTCTCGCAGATCCCCGCGCTGTTCATCTCGATCACCGCCGGCTTCATCGTCACCCGCGTCTCCTCCGAGGAGAACAAGGACCTCGGCACCGACATCGCCTCCCAGCTCATGAACGAGCCGAAGGCCTTGATGATCACGGCCGGGATCCTCGGCATTTTCGCCATCGTTCCCGGTTTCCCTCCGATCGTCTTCATCGCTTTGTCGATGGCCTGCGCCGCCGCCGGCATTCTGACCGCCCGCGCCCGCAAGCGCAATCTGTCCGACCAGCGCACGCAAGAGATGCCCGCGCTCGCCGCCGCGCTGTCCGGAGGCGACGTGCCCTCCTTCCCGAAGGAAGATGCCGAGGACAACGAGCCGATCGAGAACGTCAAGTTCACCCTCGTCGTTCCCCTGATCGTCGACCTCTCCTCCGCAGTCCGCAACACGATCCGCCCGAACAAGCTCGACCGCGAGGTGGCGCGCGTGCGCCGGGCGCTCTATTTCGATCTCGGTGTTCCGTTCCCGGGCGTTCACCTTCGCCTGAACGACAATCTTCGCGAGGGCCAATACCGCATCCTGGTGAACGAGATTCCGGTGGCCGCGGGAATGCTCCAGCCGAACTGGTTCATCGTGCGCGAGACCGAGGACAACCTCAACATGTTCGAGATCCCGTTCGAACGCGGCGAGGACTTTCTGCCGAACACGCCGAGCTATTGGGTTCAGATGAAGCATCTGCCGCTGGTCGAGCGCGCCGGCATGCAGATCATGACGCCCTCCAGCATGCTGACCTATCACCTCGCTCACGTGCTGAAGAGCCACGCGTCGGAATTCATCGGCATTCAGGAGACCATGTACCTGATGAACCAGATGGAGGACAATTTCGCGGAGCTCGTGCGCGAGGCCACGCGCGTTCTTCCAGTCATCACCATCACCGACGTCCTGCAACGGCTGGTCATGGAGCAGATCTCGATCCGCGACATGCGAACCATCCTCGAAGGGCTGGTCGAATGGGGGCAGCGGGAAAAGGATCCCATCATCCTCGTCGAGCACATGCGCGGCGCGATGTCCCGCTACATCACCCACAAATTCTCGGGCGGCCAGAACATCATCCCCGCCTATCTGCTGTCCAAGGAGATCGAGGACGCGGTGCGCGGCGCCGTCCGGCAGACCAGCGGCGCCTCCTACCTTGCGCTCGCTCCCGACATCCATCGCCAGCTCATCGCCTCGATGAAGAACGTGATCCGCAGCTCCGGCCAGCATAGCCTGTCGCCCGTGCTGCTGGCGCCGATGGACATAAGGCGTTTCATGCGCAAGGTGATCGAGCGCGACTTCCCCGACCTCGCCGTGCTGTCCTATCAGGAACTCGAGCCGAGCTCGAACGTGCAGCCGCTCGAGAGAATCAAGCTCGTCAACCAGCTCTCCGCCGCGTGACCTTGACCGCCTTCGCAGAACGCCCAGAGCTGCCCGGCCAGATCGAGTCCCGGCTTCGCGTCGAATATTGGCGGGTGCGCATCTACAGTGTCGGATTCATCGTTTCCTACCTGCTCTATCTCGGCTCGGGAGGCCTCGAACACTGGCCCGCCATCGCCGCTGCCGTGCTTCTCATGACGTCGTTCGGCGCATGGAAGATCCACCACCGATGGCTGCGAGGTGGCATCATCGCCGGAACGATTCACGCGCTGCTGTTTCCGTTGATCGTGCAGGCCCTGTCGGCCGGCGAGCCGATCGTCGCCCTCGTCGCCCGCTCTTCTGTCTGGCCCCAGCTTCTCGTCACGCTCATCGCAAGCCGTGCATTGGCGAGCGAAAATCATCTTGCCTTCGCCCGCTTCTGGCTAAGGCCGCTCGACCGGACCGGGCCGGTCGAGATGCAGTCGACCGCGGCGCCGGTCGCCCTCGCCTGCTTCCTTATTCTGCTGTTCTACCTGGTGATCCCTCACGTCATGGCACCCGGCCCCGGACCGGTGCAATCCGCCGTCGTGTCGGCCGTGCTCGGACGGACCGTCGTGCATAGCGCCATCATCTTCCTGTTCTTCGTCGTGATGGCCTCGATCTTCGAAGCCGCGCATTTGCATGTTGCGGACAGCCGGGTCATCGCCGGCTTCAGCCGCATGATCGAAACCGAGCGCGACAAGGGTCGTCACCCCGATCTTTCCGCCATCCTGACACGGCAGCTCGCACCAGCCGCCCACACCCGTGCGGTCCGGCTGCTGAACGCCGCGATTGACGGCGCAGGACCGGAGGTAGCCGCTCCGTCGCGCCTGGCGGCCCTGTCGTTCGACCGCTTCCAGTCGGCGTCACGCCAGTTCGTCCGGTCGCTGTTGCCGCTGCTGCCGTTGCTCGGCTTTCTCGGCACGGTGATCGGCCTGGCAAGCGCAATATCGGACCTTCCGCACGACCTGAACGCGTCGTCGGGGCACAACATCGACATTTCCGCAAGCCTCGCCGGGCTCGCCGTCAAGTTCGAGACCACGTTGCTCGGATTGATTGCGAGCATCGTCTGCTCGCTCGCCCTTGGTCTGCTCGAGAAGCGGGAAACCGAGCTGGCCGCCATGTGCATGCTGATCGTGGACAACGCGCGGGAAGCCCGATGATCAACCCGCCCAACGGCTTCGAGGCCGTCATGCCCGAGCGCGACGAGCTCGATCCCGTGCTGGCGAGCGATCCGCTGGCAGATCTCCTGCTCAGCGTCGCGGCGGTCATCGTGCTGGCGGTCCTTGCCGTCCTGCCCAGCCTGCCACAACGAAATGCATCGACGGCAGACGCCATCGGAGCGCTTCCGGCTGATGTCGACTTTCAGCTGGAGGGGCGCCGCGTCACGCCTTGGCTGGCAACCAGAGCCGGACTTGCGATCGACGGCTCCCCGGCCAATCTGATTCCGCTGGACCGGATGTTCCTCGACCAGAGCCTGACCGCGGCATTGCAGGGGGTGCAGCGCGCCAACGCGCGGCTGGTACTGTTTATAGCGCCGGACGGCAACGAAGCCGCATTTCAGTTCGAGGTGATCGCGAGCCGGCATGGCATTCGGCGAATGCGCCAGGTGCGGCTGGAGGCCGGTTGCGAACGCGCCATCGTGGCCCACTGCATGCGGCAGCCTCCCCGTTCGGAACAAATCCGATGAGATCTCCGCCGGTCGGCATATCCGCCCTGACCGACATCGCCGCGAACCTGTTCGCGTTGATGCTGCTCGCTCTCATCCTGCTGCTCGGCGTCCGGTCCGGATCACCCACCTCAGCCACGAGCACGCCTTCTCCGGTCGACGTGGAAAATGACCTCGTCAGTGTCGTCCACACCCCGCTCGGCAGCGAGGATCTCTTCGACCTTCTGTTCGAGCGCCGCCTGGAGTCGGACTCGATCCGCATCGACCTGCTCGTCCAGGGGGTCGTCGTGACATCGCATGGCCAGACCGAACGCCTCGGCCTCGCCGACCATTTGGCGCAGCACCTCGCACGTCTGGTCGCCTCCCGCAATGTCCCGATCGGACTCTACGTGTTCAGCCCGCGCTTCTACCGCGACGTGCTTGCCGCCCTGGAGGCATCGGGCGCGACGTGGCGCGAAATGTCGGTGCCGCAGGCGTTCAGGAGCAGTCTGGCTGCGAGCGACCAGGGCTGGTCCGACGATTTCATGGGGTTGATCTCGACCCCTTCAGATCGCGTGCAGTTCCGTCGTGGGCTTGCCCGCCTGCTCCAGTCGGGCAGCGGCGAGGCATCCGCACGAACATTCCCGGCCTCAGGCGGCCAACCACAGCCAAGCAGCGCCGGCGAACGGATCGCGCGCTGGTCACGGACGGCCCTCAACGCGACCGTTGTCCTGGGTGGGCTGATCTTCATCATATGGGTGGAATTCCGCCGACGCCGATCATTGTCGACCGATACGGCGTAGCGAGAAACGGAGAGAGCCATGTCCTTCGACAGCGATCCGATCCAACGCACCGCCCCGCCACTGCCGCGCTTTCAGACCGAGGCGGGCGGCCGGGATCCACTGCCGCTCAGCTCGCCGCTGGAGGCGAAGAAGCAGATCGAGGCCGCGCACAAATTCGAGAGCTATCTCGAAAGTCACGCCAGGCGAACTCATGAAATGCGAACGGAGGACCATGCGCTGCTGTTCAGCACCCTCGCGCATTTGCGCGAGGAGAGCGTCTATTCGTTCCAATTCTAGACGTAGCCTACCCGTATCCGCCAGCCGACCTCCGCGAGATCACTCACGGATGCGCATCGCGCCGCGCAGCTGGCGCGTGATGTTCTCGATCTGGTTCGACGCCCTGATCACCCGCGGCGTGATCAGAACGATCAGCTCGCGCCGATTCGTATCATCACCCACCTGCTTGAACAGTTCGCCCAGCACCGGAATGCTGCGGACCACGGGAACGCCGGTCTCGGTTCGATTGACGCCTTCTTGCATCAAGCCGCCGAGCATGACCGTCGCACCCGATTGCACCATGATGTCCGACTTCACCTGGCGGGTGGCGATGGTCGGGGTCAATCCGCTGGTCGTGGCATTCGGTACGGCATCGCTGACCTGCTGGTCGATCGTCAATAGCGCCGAATTGTCGGCGCGAATCTTCGGCGTGACCTCGAGAACGATACCTGTGTCCTTGACCGTGATCTGCTGCGTCACGGTAGTGCCGGTGTTGAGCTGCGCAGTCGCCGTCGACGTCGAGAACGGAATCTGGTCGCCGATGACGAGCCGCGCGGTCTTGCCGTCAACGACAGTCAGATATGGCGTGGAGATCACCTTCACATTGGTGACGTTCTGAAGGGCCCGCAACACCACCTCGGCCGTCGCCCCCTGAACCCCGAACGTGGCGTGCACGTAACCACCGCCGAGATTCGCAGTGGCCGCGCCGTTCGGCGACGAGCTGACGGTCACACCATGCGAGGAGAGAAACGCCTCGACGCCGCGGGACAGCTTGTCGGTCAATTTCACCTCTGCCACCGTCGCCTCGATCACCACCTGCGCTTGCGGCACGTCGAGCACCTTCAACCGGTCTCTGATCAGCTTGAAGAGCGAATAGGACGAGTAGACCATCACCGTGTTGTTGCGCGTGTCGGCGACGAACTTCACCGGCGGAGCGCTCGCCACCGCGACGGCCACCGGCGTCGGGCCAGCGAGGCTCGAGGCAATGGCGGCAGCGGTGTTGCCATTGCCGGATGGTGGCGCACCGCCTGCCGGCGGCGATGCGCCGCCGCCCAGCGCAAAACCGGGGCTGCTGAAGCCGCCCTCTTCAGGCGCGACGCCGCGAGGCACCTGGATCGGAGGCACCGGGGCCGCCGACGGAGCAGAAGCCGCGGCCTGGCCGGGCTGCGCGCTCGCGGCCACGGGCGCCGCCGCAGGCGCGGCCGCGGCCGCCGAGACGCTGCCGCTTGCGGCGTAGATCGCCGTCAGTTGCGGCACGATCTCGTCGGCGCCGAGATGGATCAACGGAATGATACGCAGCGATATGTCGCCGCCGGTGTCGCGATCGAGGCGCCGGATCAGCTCCTTCAAACCCTGCAGCGCACGGCGATCCTTGGTGCCGATCAACAGCGCCTGCTGGTTATCGAGCGGAACGATGGTCGCGGCCTGCGCCTGCGAGCGGTAGAATTCCCCAAGCTGCTGGGCGATCTTCTCCGGCGAGCTCTGGCTCAAGGGAACGATCGCGACGCGGTCATCGCCGAGGCTGCTGTCCGAGATACTCACGAGCTCCGCGATCTTGTCGAGCTCGGTCGCCGGCGCCTTCACAACGATCGAGCTGCCGCCGCTTGCGGCAACCATCGTGATCTCCTCGGGCACCAACTGCCGCACGAAGGCGATCACCTCATTGGCGGTGCCCTTGCGCAGCCGCAGCACGCGGGTCACCTGGTCGGTGGTCCGCCCGGGCGCTACCGTCTGTTGCAGTCCCGCCATCACCTCGGAAGTGGCGATCTGATACACACCGTTCATGTAGCGCATCTCAAGGCCATTGCGGCCGAGCACGTCGCGTACGACCTGCAACACCTGATTCTTCGATATCGGCTGCTCGGTGCGGAACGTGACCGACCCGCTCATATCGTCCGGCGCAACGTAGTTGACGCCGAGCGCACCGCCGAGCATCTGCTTCAGGAAGAAGTCGAGCGACGTCTTCTCGAACTTGACCGTGACCTTCTCGTCCGGATCGAACTTGTTGCCTCCGGCCGATCGAATCTCCGCAACGTCCTTGCTGGTCGCCTCTTCGTCAGCGGGAACCTCGACCTTCAGCGAGCCGGACCAGGCCGAAATCGGCGAGCGCGCTGCCGGGGGTTGATTGACCCTGCTCGGGTCGACGTTGGCGCCACGGCGCACCTCCGGCCCCGTCCAAAGCCGGGAACTGTCATCACCGCGATAGACTGTCTCCCGCGTCGTCTCGGCAGACAGCACACCGCCGTTGCAGCCCCTGAATTCGAGCTGATCGGGCGGAAGGTTGGCCCGGTCCGCGCAGCTATCGGCGTTCAGGAATGCGCAGCCGGACATCAGAAGTGCAGCCGCGATCAGCGCCGCGACTGTCGCAACGGCAGGGCGCCCTGCACGTGTCATCAGAGGGCGGCCCTTCTTTCGTGCGGCAGCGGGACGCACGAGAGCATCACGCGATCCTTCCGGCCGCGAACAAGTCCGGCTTGGCGCATGTGGCTCCTGCCGATAGCGACGGCTCGGCGAACCGGTGACAGCCTCGAATAACTCTCGCCAGAAACATACTTCAAGCTCAAATCTCCAGGTCCCGCGGCCCAATATCGCCGCCGGCGCAAACACGACGGGCGCCCCCCCGACCTACTCCTTGCCAGAGCAATGAAATCCGGGCGTCCTACGTTCGAACGATGCGACGCGTTTTCTACACCACTCCGCCAACGGTCAGCGAGAGCTGTTGCAGGAAAGCCAACATCGCGCGCCATTGCGTCCACTTGCACGATCAGGAAATCGAACGATGCAGCTCGTCGAGCCGCGACAGCGCCTCGTCGAGCGATTGCAGATCGAATCGCGGCTCATCCATGTCGATCGCGAGCGCGAGTGCGCCATCGACCGCCAATCCGGCGTGCACCATGGCTCCGCTGAAGGGATCGTAGCCGGCAACGACAAGCAGATCCTTCAGCACGGACGAACCCGTTCGACGCGGCAGACGCGACAGGCAGACGATGATCCGCAAGCCGTCTTCCGCCGCCAAGATCGACAAAGTTCCGCGCTCGGCGAATTCGAATCCGTAGCTGAAGTCTGGAGCCGGGCGGGCGACAATTCCGGCGTTCCCGGCAAAGGTCTCGATGACCCGCCGCGCCATCACGGAAAGCTGCGCCATCTCACCCTATGCGGCCGACGCGCCGCTGGTCTCTTCATAGAAGCGTTCCTCTTCATCGGTGAGTCGTTGGCACAACGCGCCGAGTGCCAGATGCTGCAGCATGCGCTCCTTGGCGTTGGACCAGATCCCGTCGGGCAGTCTGCTGTGCAGGTCCAAGAGACCGTTGGCAAACACCACCTGGCTCGCGAGCGCCGCATTGGCAACCGGACCAAGCAGAGCGCGAGAATCGGAGGGGCCGACCACGGGCTTCGCACAGAACAACAGCAGCACCGACGTCAGCTTGATCGGCTCGGGCCGCAATTCGAAGCGCGGCAGATGCGGCTCCGTCAGACGCAACAATTCGCGCGTGTCTTCATACGCGCTCCTCAGCTGCCAGAGCTTCTTCAATTCGGCGGTCAACGAGCGCAGAAAAGCGCGATCGCTCTGCCGTGTCACGCCCGCCAGATCGCTGCCGATCTCGGCGAGCAGCGCCGGCAGGCTGCTCTCCAACCCGATCTCGACGAGTTCCTCGAACAGCTCGCCGAGATTCCTCCTCTCGCGAAGCCTCTTGCGGTAGCGCCTGCGCACCGCGGCGGGGCTCGTTTCGAGCGATTCCGCAGCAAGCAGGGCCTCCTGTGCCGCTATCACTTGCGCCAACGTGGCCTGTGGCACGATTCCGTCCAGTCTGGCCGACAGCAGGCTCAACATGTTGAGGAAGGCAGGATTCGCGCCCCTGGACTCGAAATAGCCGCGCGCCAACGCCACGGCCGTGGCCTTGTCTGTGACGCTGCCGAACTTGCCGAGCGCCTGCGCGAGCTTGTTCTCCAGATCGTCCTCGTCCCCGGTCTGGCCTTCGCCGTCACCGCCACCACGGCTGCCGTCGCGGTCCCCGATGGTGCGAACGCGCTCGCTGTCGGCTTGCCCCGCCTCCTGCTCGGCAAGTGCATCACCACCTTCAAGCGGCTCGCTTTCCTCGACTGGGTCTTCGTGCGCGGTATGGCCGCCGGCCAGGTCCGCAAGGCCATCAAGGAATTCGAACATGCGCGGCAGCGCCGTCTTGTCGATCTCGGGCAATTCGGCGAGCGTCTCATAGAGAGACGCCGTCGTCACCGCCGGCTCCTGCTGGATACGGCGCGCCAGGTCCTGGACGTTGGTTCGGACCGTCGTCACCATGCCGGCACCTTGGGCCGCGGCCTTGGTGATCACCGCGTTCTCGAGCGTCGGCCGCACGGCCTCGCTGCGATAGCTGCCCTGCCGCTCGGCCATCAGTCCGGTTCCGACTGGCGAGCTGGCGTTCTCGGTGGCGATCGACTGCCGAACCGTCTCGACCGATACTGCCACCGCGCTCTCCCTCGGCAAACCGTTTTCCTTCCGACGATATCAAGCCGATCGCGCACGGCGTGTGCCGTAGATTACAGGCCCAGTGTCCGCCAAGTGGAACTATCGTGACGCACCTCGTCATCGCGAAAACCTGATCGACGTTTCCACCAGGCGTCATTCGATCGAGGGATGTTGGGCATGAGGTTTGGTGATAGATCCGCTTGCAGCAGGGGCATTCATTTGGATCGCCCATACTTTTGATTTTTTGTTTCGGGAGAATGGCCGGTGGCAACCATAGGCTTGACGGATTTTTCGCAACAGGCGGGCACCCCAAAGGTTGGACGGCTTGAGCCGAGCGAAGCGGCGGGCCAGCGCTTCTCCGCTGCAATGGAAAGAACCGCGACGAACCGATCCGCTGCCTCACCGCCCCCCGAGGCCGCAACCTCGACACGTCCCCCTGAAACGACGGTCGCTGCGAACAGCGGAACCGCCGCCGACGCGCAGGATCGCGCGCGCCGCGCGCTGGACCTCAATCCGCCGAAAGCGGCGGCGACGCCCCACGGCGACACGATCCTGCACGGGCTACAGAATCTGCGTGGCGTGTTCGACAAGCAGGAGGCACGCATCAACAATCTCGCTTCGGCGCGCGCGGCCGACACCAACACGTTGCTGTCCATGCAGATGGAGGTCGCAAAGTTCTCCGTGCTCGTCGACGTCACCTCGAAGCTGACCGGAAAGTCGACACAGGCGCTCGAGTCCCTGCTCAAGGGCCAGTGACCTCCGACGACAGTCGCTTCCAGGACTCAACAGCAAGCGGAGCTGCCCGCATGGGCCTGCGTATCAGGGCTTTGATCGTTCTCGCTACGCTCGTGCTCGCGGGATGCCAGCAGGAGGTCTACTCCAATCTGTCCGAGGCCGATGCCAACCAGATGCTCGCCGTCCTCACCGCCAACGGCATCGCGGTGGACAAGGCCGCCAAGGGAGCCAAGGACGGCTTCGCCATCTCGGTCGACCAGCGCGACATGTTGCGCGCCATCGCGCTGCTCAAGGATGCCGGTTATCCCAAGAGCACCTATGTGTCGCTCGCGAAGGCGTTCGAAAAGACCGGCATCATGTCGACGCCGTTCGAGGAGCGGGTCCGCTACATCAATGCGCTCGGCGCCGAAGTGTCGCAGACCTTGAGCCAGATCGACGGTGTGGTCTCGGCGCGGGTTCATATCGTGCTTCCGGATTCCCCGACCCTCGGCCAGCCGGTCAAGCCGTCTTCCGCGGCGGTCTTCATCAAGCACCAGCCCGGCGTCGATCTCGATTTCTTCCAGCCCCAGATCCGCCGCTTGGTTTCGAGTGCGGTGGAGGGGCTGGATTACTCGGCCGTGACCGTCGTGCTGATGGACGCTGCACCAACCAAACTGAGCACCGCGCCAACCACCGACCGGCCCAGGACCATCGAGGTGCTTCCCGGCCTGAGCCTCGTCGAGGGCAGCCAGGCCCGTTTCTGGCAGATTGCCTCGGGAACCGGTGCGCTGCTCGTCGTCCTGCTCGCCCATAGCTTGATCTCACTGCTGTCGTGGTGGCGCAGCCGCCGGCAGGAACGCGGCGGCCGATCGCCCGCAACGGCCATGGCCATGGTGGAGCCGTCGTGACAGCGGCCTTGGCAGCGGACTTGGCAGCGCGAGCCGAGGAGCTCCCCGACCCGGCGCGGCCTCCGCTCACCGACATCCCCCCGACGTCGGATCCGCGCGCGGACAGCAGAATGCTGGAATTGGCCGTGCGTCTGGCATCGCTGCTACGACGTCCGATCGACTACATCGACCCGCACCAACGCACGCTGACTCCTCTTGATCCCGGGGTGATCGGCGCCATGGCCGATCATCCGGCGTTTCGCGCGCCGATCAACCGCGCCATCGCCGGCCAGATCGGTTTCGACGCTGTCCCGATCGACGATGCTATGCTCGGCCGCTTGCTCCGCGCTCCATCCTCCCGCCTTGCGGTCGTCATCCTGACGGCGCCGATGGACGAGGTCGCGCACGTGGCTCGGCTGGTCGCAGCCGCCATCCTGTCGCGGCGGATCCGCGGCACGGTCATGAAAGCCGATCGCGAGCGGATCCGCGATGCACTCGGCGACGGCGTCTTCGAATTCGCGATCCAGGAAGTCCCGGTGCTCTATCCGGCCTTACGCGAGCTCGACCTGACCTCGCGCAACGAGTTGCTACAGCCGACCGGCGAGCATGGTACCGTCGGGCAGATCGAACAGCTCGGGATGGCCGCGCTCGGCGGGTTTCTCGACAGCACCGAGCCATCGCTCGCCGGCCCGTTTACGCTCCGCCTGCCGCCGGCAACCAACTATGCCGGGCGCACCAGCGCCGTTGGACGTTTCGAGACAATCCATTGTGATCAGATCGTGAAGATCGTGCGCCGGAGACAGCAGTCGTGGTCGGCTATTATCGATTGAAGGAATTCGACTACGCGCTCGCGGCCGGCGCCCATATCCTGCCGCGTTCGGAATTCGCAGCCATCGAGCAGGCCAATCGGCTGATCGCGGATGCGGAAGCCGCGGCAGCGGAACTGCGTTATCGCGCAGAACTGTCGTATCAGAGCGAAACACGCCGCGGCTACGAGGACGGTCTCGTCGAGGCGCGAATTCGGTCGGTCGGCCAGCTCATAGAGGAGAGCCGCACGCTCGACGTGGGACTGGTCGCGATCGAGCGCGATCTGTCCCGCCTGGTCGTCGAGTGCGTCCGCAAGCTCGTCGACGGGTTCGACGATTTCGCACGGGCCGAGGCGCTGGTGAAGGCTGCGCTGCGGCAGATGCGCCGCGAGAAAAGCGCCGAGCTTCGGGTCTCGCCGCATCTCCATGCGCATTTTCGCGAACGTATCGCGGCCATTCTGCACGAATTCCCGGAAGTCCAGCTCGTCGACCTCGTCGAGGACCCGACGCTGCAGGGATCGCGCATCATCCTCGAAACCGGTGTCGGACGCATCGACGGCAACATTGCGGAACGGTTCGCCGAGCTCGAAGCGGTCATCCGCAGCGCGCACGCGAAGGCGGCCGCCGACGTGCTCGACGCTCTCAGCAACCACAGCGACGCTTCGAACGAGATCCGGCCGTGAACAAATATGCAGGCTCGACCGATACCGCCGCCTTCGACGTCGCCTCGATCCGCGCTGCGCGATCGGCGCGGATAGGCTCCAGGCTGGCCGGCTTCGTCACCGATCTGCAATCGCGGATTGTCAGCTTCGAGCCGTTTCATCTCACCGGCCGCGTGCGCAAAGTCGTCGGCACCATCATCCACGCCGCGGTTCCGGACGTTCAAATCGGAGAGATCGTCGAGCTCTACACGCGATCGACCGGCAGCAGCCTGCTCGCCGAATGCGTCGGCTTCCTGCAGGAGGAAGCGCTGTTGTCGCCCATCGGCGAAACCCATGGCGTTTCGCCGCGGACCGAGGTGCGTCGCACCGGCCGCGTGCAGTCGGTCGCCGTCGGCCCGGGACTCAAGGGCCGGGTGCTGGACGGGCTCGGCAACTTCATCGACGGCCGAGCCGAGCGTTTCGAGCCCGAGGCCTGGTATCCCGTCCACAAGGGCTCGCCAGACCCGATGAAGCGGCGGGTGATCGACCGGCCGCTAACCACCGGCCTGCGCGCCATCGATTCCCTGCTGACGCTCGGCGAGGGCCAGCGGATGGGCATCTTCGCAGCAGCCGGTGGCGGCAAATCCACCCTGCTCTCCATGATGGTCAAGGGCGCCCATGTCGACGTCACGGTGCTGGCGCTGATCGGCGAGCGCGGACGCGAGGTTCGCGAATTCATCGAGCACGACCTCGGTCCCGACGGCATGGCCAAGGCGGTGCTCGTGGTCGCAACCTCCGACAAGAGCCCGATGGAGCGCGCCAAGGCCGCCTATGTCGCCACCGCGATCGCCGAATATTTCCGCGATCAGGGCCAGCGCGTGCTGTTCCTGATGGACTCCGTGACCCGCTTCGCGCGCGCCCAGCGCGAGATTGGCCTCGCCGCCGGTGAGCCGCCGACCCGGCGCGGCTTTCCGCCTTCGGTGTTCGCCACACTGCCGAAGCTGATGGAGCGCGTCGGCATGAACGACACCGGCTCGATCACCGCGCTCTACACCGTCCTGGTCGAGGGCGATGACATGAACGAACCCGTCGCCGACGAGACCCGGTCGATCCTCGACGGCCATATCATCCTGTCGCGAAAGCTGGCGGCGGCAAGCCACTATCCGGCGATCGATATCCTCAACTCCAAGAGCCGCGTCATGGATGCCATCGTCCCGAAGCGGCAGACGGTCATGGCGCGGAAGGTGAATGCCTGGCTCGCCGCCTATGCGGACATCGAGCTCTTGGTGAAGGTCGGTGAATACAAGAAGGGCTCGGACCCGCAGTCGGACCTCGCGATCGACAAGCACGAACCGATCAACCAGTACCTGCAGCAGGCGACCGACGAATTCGACGACATGGAGACGACCCTCGCCAAGCTCGCGGAGCTCACGTCGTGATCGAGCAGCTGAAATTGTTGCTGCGGCTCAAGGAGCTGAAGCAAGACCGTGCATTGCGCGCCGTGAACACCAAGCGCATCGAGGTGTCCGCCGCGCTCACCGAGCTCGGTCGCGCGCAAAGCCATGTCAGCGACAGCGAGAGGACGTTACCGGAGCGCGAAGATGCCATTTACGAACCCATCATCGGGCGCGTCATCGGCCATGACGAGATCGAAGAGACCAAGGGTCGGCTATGGCAGCTGGAGAACCAGCACGCCAAGCTGGTGGATGCCTCCGAGCGCGCCGTGCACGTCCACGCCCGCCTCGAGCGGCAACTCAAGGACGCCGTTGCCGCACACCGCCAGTCGATGAAGGAGCGCGATAAATACTCGATGCTCACCGACACCGTCCGCGACCAGGCCCGCAGCGAGGCGACGTACCGGGACGAGATCGAGATCGAAGACATGTTCAGCTCGAGACGCAGGCGGCCATGATGATCAATATCGGCAGATCCGGCAACGGCGCGTTGCCCGGGAACGGCCTCCTGACGCCGAACGAAGTCAGCGTCGACGCCCGCACCGGTCCTCAGGCCGACCTGACGGACGGTGGATCCCTTGATTTCGACGAAGACCCCTCGGGCTCATACGCAATGACGGATCGCGAGGCCGGCTTTCTCCGCAGCTTTCGCGCCGCCGTCCGCGAGGCGAAGCGCGATTCAGAGGGCCAGAACGGCCAGGAGCAGCAGACGCCGGAGCCGCGCGTGGTGGCCGTCGCCGAGCAGCCGCGCTGGACCGGATTGCCGACACCGGCCGACGCAGTCCCCGCCCTCGCCGCCGCCGCATCGTCGACCGAGGCAATCGTGAACGCCGTGACGGAAGCGATCGACCGCTCGATTCGTGCCGAGATGGCGCCCCGGGATGGCGTTCCGCTGAAACTGGCTCTGGCTTTTCCGCAGGAAGGCCTCGGTCTGACGGGCCTGTACATCACGCTCACGCCAACCACTCTGGACGTCACCTTCGAACGCGTCGGCCCGGAGCTCTCGGAAGCGCTGATCCGTGCCGCCGAAGCTCTCGCGGCACGGCTGTTGACGCGCCAGTCCAAGAAGATCGTCCGTATTCTCGATATCGAAAAGCGTCCTGAGACGGCAGATCGGGAGCCCGAGGCTCCGCCGCCGCCGCTCAGCCTGTTTCTCTGATGGCCCCCCCATCGCAATGATCGCCGCCTTGCGCCCATGACCATCGTTCACTGGCAGCCGCCTGCGCTTTCGAGCGCCTTCAAGGACCACGAGCTGTGGAACGCGATCCTGTCGCATCGCGACCTGCCGCTGTCGCAGGGCGCCTCCGCCGCAGCGTTTCGATTTTCGGCGATCGATCCGCCCGATCCGGTAACGCCGGCACTGCTGCTGCAGCCGGACGGCGGCCCGCTCTTCGCGGCCATCATCGATTCCTTCCCATTCACGGCGCTGTTCGGCGCCGACCTCGAGATGCGTGACGTTCACGACCTGCCGCCTGCGCTGCGCAGCTGCATCGAGGAAGGCGTGGTCGGAACCATCTGGGATGCGATTCCCGAAAACCACATGGGCCGGCCGAAGATCGTCGCGCGCGGCGCATTGGAGGACGTATCCCGGCGGATCGGCGAAAGCCTGCAATGGTTGTCGGTCAGCATCGATCGCATCGCAGACGAGCCCGTCAGGCTGTCGATCGGCGCGGCGATGTCCTCGTTCACCTCCGTGGTCGCGGCGGGAGCGTTTGCGCCTGCGGCAGTCAACAGGGGATTGACGGAAAGCCTGGCGACCGAAGCCTGCCACACCCTCGGAAGCCTGCGGCTATCGTACCGCGATCTCGCGGCACTCCGGCCGGGAGACGTGGTTGCGCTTCCGCAATTGCCGCCGAACCTCATCGTGCTGCGGGCGCAAGGCCGCGCGCATGCCTTCCGCCTTACCGGCGAAACCTGGGTTTGCCTCGGCCACGAAGTCACCGAGCGCTACCGACGATCCCTGCTCGAGAGGGTGAACAGCATGTCTGAAGACCACAATCCCCTGCCCCGGATCGGCGATGATCCGCAACCGGATGTCGCCACGACCGAGACGCCCGTTGCGGCGATGGCCGAACTCGGCGTCATCGTCGATTTCGACATCGGCCGCATGAGCATCCCGCTCGCCCAGGTGCAGGCGTGGCAACCCGGCGCCGTCGTCTCGCTCGATCGTCCCGCGCTCGATAACGGCATCGAGGTCGCGATCCGCGCGAACGGCCAGCTGATCGGCATCGGCGATCTGATTCGCATCGACGAGCGCATCGGCGTGCGCATCACCCGCGTCATGTCGTCTTCGACCTAAAGCACCGGCGGCACGCGACCATGACCGATCCCTTCAATCTCATCCTGATCCTCGGGGTCGCCGCGCTCCTGCCGTTCATCGCCGTCGTGACCACGAGCTTCATCAAGCTTTCGGTGGTGCTGTCTCTGGTCCGCAACGCGCTCGGCGTCCAGCAGGTGCCGCCGAACATCGCGCTCAACGCGCTCGCGATGATCCTCTCGGCCTACATCATGGCGCCTGTCGTCATGGAGACGTACGACCTCGTCAGCGCGGCAAAGCCGAACTACGGAACCGCCGACGGCCTGAAGACCGCCTTCGAGACCGGCCGCGGGCCGCTGGAGCGCTTCCTCGGCAAGCACGCTTCTGGGCGCGAGAAAGCCTTCTTCCTGGAATCGGCGCGGGAGCTCTGGCCCAAGAACCTCTCCGACGGATTGACGGCGGACAACATCGTGATCGTCCTGCCGGCCTTCACCGTCAGCCAGCTCCGCGAAGCCTTCGAGGTCGGATTCCTGCTCTACCTTCCCTTCCTCGCCATCGATCTGATCGTCACCAACATCCTGCTGGCGCTCGGCATGATGATGGTCAGCCCGCTGACGATTTCACTGCCGTTCAAGCTGTTCCTGTTCATTACGGTGGATGGATGGTCTCGCCTGATCCTTGGATTGGTGAAGACCTACTCCCACTGACCGCTCTGTTCGGCCGCTCCCAGGAGAGATCGCCATGTCCCCCAATGAAGCCGTGCACCAACTGAACGAGGCGATGATGCTGGTAATGGTTCTGTCGTTGCCGCCGATCCTCGTCGCCTCCGTAGTCGGCATCCTCGTCGGTCTGCTGCAGGCGCTGACCCAGGTGCAGGAACAGACGATCTCGTTCGCCGTCAAGCTGATCGCGGTCGCCGTCACCATTGCCGCCATGGCCGGCTTCCTGGGCAGCGAGATCTTCACCTACACCATGAACCTCTTCAACAACTTCCCGGCGATGACCTGAGGCTCCCGATGCAGGCCGTGGTCGAGGTTCTTCGGGTTTACACCGACTATTTCCTGGCGCTGCTGCTGTCCCTGCCACGGCTCTACGCTTTTCTCAGCGCCTCGCAGCTGTTGAACTCGGCCGCCGTTCCCATGATGCCCCGGACCGCGACGATCCTGTCCCTGGCCCTGATCGCGGTTCCCATCAATCTCGACTATGCCATGAGCTTCGACCGCTCCGCCGCTGCGCTCGCGCTCTATTTCGCCAAGGAATATGCCGTCGGCTTCCTGGCCGGCTACGTCGTCGGATGGATGTTCTGGGCCATACAGGCTGCCGGCGGGCTGATCGACAGCCAGCGCGGCGCGGCCGTGGCGTCCGCGATCGACCCGCTGCAAGGGGAAGAAACCTCACTGCTTGGGACTCTCCTGTCCCAGGCCTTTTTGACTTACGTGCTGTCCACCGGCGCATTCCTGCTGGTGCTGGGCGTCGTCTACAAATCCTACGCGATATGGCCGGCGACCAGGGCCATCCCGATCGTATCGGATCTGTTTCCCGGAATGATGCTCGGCCTGCTCGACATCGCCATGCGGATGGCCTTCGTGACCGCCGCGCCCGTGCTCGCCGTGATGTTTCTCGCCGAATTCGCCCTCGCGATCGTCAGCCGCTTTTCGCCCCAGGTGCAAGTCTTCGTGCTGGCGATGCCGATCAAGAGCGTGCTCGCGATTCTGGTGCTCGTCTTCTACGCGCCAATCTTGATGCCGTTCGTCGAGCGCCAGTTCGCCTCCTTCGACCGCAACGTGGGGCAGATGTACGAGCTGCTGAAGCTCGGCGACCGGATCGGCCGGCCCGCCACCGAGCCCGCGCCGGGAGGCCGCAAATGAGCCAGTCGACCGGTGAAAAGACCGAGCCGCCTTCCCCAAAGAAAATTCGCGACGCGCGCGCCAAGGGCCAGGTGGCCAAGAGCCAGGAGGTCGTGACCACCGCCTCGCTCGCCGCCGTGTTCGCCACGATCTGGTTCAACTGGCCGAACATGATGGCACGCCTGGTCGGGCTGCTCGACCAGATCGCGTACCTGCAATCCGGCAGCTTCAGCGACACCGCGGCAGCGGCGATCGCGATCACATCGCACGAGACGGTGGCGATCCTGCTCCCGATCCTCGGCGCCGCACTCATCGCCGGCATCTTCGCCAACTATTTGCAGATCGGCTCGATCTTCGCACTCGAAAGCCTGATGCCGAAGCTGGAGAAGGTCAGTCCGGCCTCGGGCCTGAAGCGCATCTTCTCCATGAAGCAACTGGTCGAGGTGCTGAAGTCGCTGGTGAAGATCAGCTGCCTCTCCACCCTGCTCTACCTGGTCATCAAGAGCGCGATCGGCCCCTACATCGTCTCGCTGTCGTGCGGGTTGACCTGCCAGACCTCGATCACGATCGCGATGCTGCGCGATCTGCTGCTGTATTCCGCCCTGGCGTTCGTCGTCGTGGCCGGTTTCGACTTCATGTACCAGAAATACAGCTACACCAAGGGCCTCATGATGTCGAAGGAGGAACGCAAGCGCGAATACAAGGAAAGCGAGGGCGATCCTCACATCAAGGGTCATCGTCGCAGATTGGCGCAGGAGCTGGTGATGGGCGACGCCGGCCAGAAGGCCCGCCGCGCGACCGCCGTCGTCGTCAATCCCACGCATGTGGCGATCGCGCTGCACTACGACGGCGACAAGCTGAAGCTTCCGGTCGTGACGGCAAAAGGGCTCGGCAGCCAGGCTCACGTGATCCGCACCGAGGCCGAGTCTGCGGGCGTGCCGGTCTTCCGCAACGTCACGCTGGCACGCTCGCTGTACGCCAGGACCGACCTCGAGGATATCGTGCCCGACGAGCTGTTCGACGCCGTCGCCGAGGTGCTGGTCTGGGTTCAGTCCAACCGGCACCTGCTCTACAAGGGCCCGCTCGCGCGCGGCGTCATCGACATGGACGCCGGCGATCACCGCCCCAAGCCGTAGCCGATCGGCGCAATTCGGGGGTGCCGTACTTGTCCCCGCGACAACTGGCGATCACGGCCCTCGTGGAGCACAGAGCATCACTTCGAACCGCTCTCCAGCCTTTCGCCAAGTCTCTTGAAGGGAGCCTGAAGACTGGGGTCCAACGTGACCGCATATTTGATGCAGCCAACGCGAACTGCCCTCGCAAGCTCCGCGCGATGCGGTCCGTGATTTTGATCGATCGCGGTTGCAACTCGTCTGAGGACGAACAGAGCTTCGTCGGGCTTACCCAAGTGCGCGATCATCCCGGGAACGCGATCCAGGTGATTTTGCAGTTGGTTCATCGCCGATTGCATCGTGCGCGGCGTTCCCTCGCGCACGATGAATTTGAGCACCGACGCTCGCTGGACGGCGCCGAGCTTCTCGCTGGTCAGGTTCGCGATCTCGTCTTTCAGCTGCGCCTCCTGACCCGCATATGGCGCGAGATCCGAAACGGCTCTTCCGATGATCGCCTGATCGCTCCTCGGGTCGGCAAGCAGCCGATTGAGCGTTATGGTCAGCGCTTCTGCATAAACCTTTCTCTCGGTCCCGTCGGGCATGGTGCCGATCACCTGCGCGAGCGGCAAAGCCGCAGCTTTGGCCTGCTCGATATCGAGCGCTTCGATCGCTTCGAGCAGTGGACCGGTTTTGCCGCGTTGATCGATACTCAACATCTCCCTAGCGATGATCTGCCGGGTTGCAACCTTGTCGGCTTCGGTATCGCGATGAGCGGCGAAGTAAAGCAGGCTGGTGAGCTTCGCCGCGCGGTCCTTCGCATCGGCAGGGCTCTTGAACGCGTGATCGAAGTCCTCGAGCGCCTTCAGGAGCGTGGATGGCCGCTTCGTGGCCGGCGCTCCTGCTCCGCTCGCGACGCCGTCTGGGCTGACGAAAGCCGAGGCGGGCACGAGCGGCCCCTTCGGATGAGCGGCAGGCGAGCCGATCGCGCCAACATGCAGGTCCGCAACGATGGTCGCAGGCGTCGCGGGTTGGTGCGCCGAAATGCCCGACGAGATGCGGCCTTGCGGCCCGGCCGGCGCTGCATGATCCGGGACGCTCTGTATCGAATTGCCAGCATCGGCATGCGGAGGTTGGGTTGTTTCGATCATCGGATCTGCTCCAGTCCCGTCACTTGTTTCCATCAAACGCATGGCCGCTAGGGGCGGCATCGGAACGCCCGGGCATTGCATCGTGTTGACCGATAGCGCGTGCAGCCCCCGAGTGATGTGCCGAAGGTCACGGCGGGACGCTTCAGCGCATCGGCCGAGGTTCACCTGCGCAAGTTTGCGTCAGATGTCATCCCAGGGCTTCGGTGCAGCCGGCGCTGGGGACGTCCGCGGCGCCGGTGCCTGAGGCGGCCGACGCGGCCCAACGTCAATGACGCTCGTCTTGTCGTCGAATGCCCTGATCTGTCCCGGCGCCAAATGCTGCGTGCCGGTGACATCGACGTCGAGAAAAGGTCTGTCGCGGTTCGTGTTACCACCGAGAACCACAAACGTCCCTTCGTCCTCCGGCGCACGGACCGGTTGCTCGCCCTTCTTCAGCACCCGTATCTCGATCCCTTCCTGGTGAGCGGCCCGCAGGAATCGAACTTCGGATTTCAGCCTGGTCGACAAGTCTGGCACGTTCTTGTGATCGCTCGCGACCTTCTTCAGCAACATATTCAAGTCCTGTTCGCTGGGACCGCCCTCCCGTGCCACGATCCGGCTCAATAGCGGCTGGTCCGACGACAGAGCATCGGTCCACAGCACTTTCACCTCTGCCTTCACCAGGACAGGTATCAGCTTCGTCATGCCGCGGAACATGTCATCGACATGCTGATAGTCCAGCCGCCGGTCCGCAAGTCTGTCGGCAATCTGGATCCCGCCATAGCCCACGATCTGCTCACGGACGAACTCGGACGCGTCGTGCGCGTCGATCACACCGGTTTTTCCCAGAAGCGGCAACTCCTCCGTGGTCACGTGACCAGCCCGCTGATCCGCGTGAGGCACGCGCGCCGTCCAGGCTGCGGGGATCTCCGCCGCGCCCGCCGGGGGATCATGCAGCACGCCCGGTGCGTCGCCTTCGCCGAGACGCCAGGCCGGAATGGTCGCCCCCGGATGAACCGGCGCGCCATCCTGCACAGGCGCCGCGTAGGCTCCGTGCTGGCCGAGAAGGACGCTCTGCGTCACCTCCTGGTTCAGGTTTCCAGGCGCGACGCTCTCTTTGCGAACCGTGTCGTCCACGCGGCCAATCTCCGCCGGCGATTGGGGAACGGACGCCAGGGGCTGGCCTGCGCTTGCTGACACGGTCATGAGACGCTCTCCAGATATCCGCGGCGTCCATGCTGGCGCCGCGATCGAGGTCGCCGCAGCGGCACCTCCGGTCAGATCTGGCTAACGCATCGTGGCGCCGGGTGGAGTGCGGTAGATGACAGCCTATTTCTGGTTCAGCCAGTTCAACTGCTGGGCATAGATGACGGTCGCGTAGCCACCCTTCTGTTGGATCACGGAGCCGAGCTCGCCCACGAGCGCGAGACGGCTGGCGCCGTCGGGCGCTCCGCCCTCGCGCATCCGCTCACCGCTGCGGGTCTGCACGTAACGGCCTCCAACCACGCTCGCGCCGGAAACGTCCAGCGCATAGGGCCGATAATCCCGCAGCAGAAACCGAATGAAGTCCGGATTGCGCGGCGCCTCGTTCAAATAGAGCGAGATCACCGCAGTGTCGCCCGGAATGCGCGCAAGGCATTCGGTCGCCAGCCTCGGGTCAAGTGCAGCCTCCAGGATGAACGCCTGGTCCTCCTGCGCAAACTCCGTCAGCGAGTAGGAGTTCGAGATGCTGAGCAGATCGAGCCAGAAGATGGCGGTCGGCAGGTTCTCGGTCGTGAGCCGCGAGCCGACGCGGCAGGCGTTGGCGATCCCCTGAAGATTGGCCGTCACGAGCAACGGCATGTATCTCTCCACGGCCTTGTCGCGGTCGGTCTGCTCGTCGCCGTTGCCCCGCCGTGCGATTGCCAGCCGCTGCTGCAGCAGGAACTCGAAGTCCTTCGCCAGCGCATCGTCGCCGCCTTTTCGCCAGCCCGCCAGCAACTCGTTGGCACGCTCGGCGAGCCGCAATGGATCGGCGCTGACGCGGGGAGCCATGAGGCCGCCCGCCGCCGCTTTCACCGATCCCGTCGGTTTGGTATCCGTCGCGGCCAGCTGCGGCGAGGAGCCGGCGAACAAATCGTCGATCCGGTATTGCCCCTGCAGCAGCTTGTCGCGGTCGAGCGCGCGGTCACCGTTCGCCTGCGCCCCGAGCGTGACCGGCAGCGTCGCCGCTCCCACCAAGGTTCCGTCCGGCTTCTGCAGCTGGACGAACGACCGCAGCGGAATCTCCTTGCTCAACCGGCGCGAATAGGACGTCAGAAACCCGACCCAGGAATCGATCTTCTCGATCGGGAGAATGCCGCTCGCCTCGATCAGTTCGCCATCGAGCCGCAGCAGCACGAACTGCTCGATCTGCGCCGTGCGCGCGATCTTCTGAACTTCATCGAGCAGCGTCCGGCCGGTCCGGATCCTGGATTCGACGGTGCTCAAGCCCGCGATCGACGCCCTCAACTTCTCCACGAACTGCCGCGCGGCCTCCTCGTTGAGGACCACGCCGTCCAGCGCGAGTTCGCCGTTTGGGGACAGCGTGTAGCTAACCTGCATCTTTTCGGACTTGATCAGCCCCTCGATCTCGCTCCTCAGCGCCTCCAGCACGCCAAGGCGGAAATAGACCTGCGCGCCGGTCTTCTCGACCGCGGCCACCAGAGCGCGGCGTTCGAAGCCGTCCTTGACGAAGCCGGTCGCGAACACGGTGCCATCGACCTCTCGTTTCAACGCGACCGGCCTGCCGAAAGGGAACTGATCCAGCGCTGCACGCGCCACCCGCTCGGTGTCACCTTGCTCGACCCTGGGCACCGGGTGCTCCCTGCCGCCGACGGCGAAATAGCTGACGCCGACCCCGATGATTCCGAGCAGCGCCGCAATCGGCATCGCCAATCGTGCGGTTCGGCCGTTCAGCTTCAATGCGGATGGCAGTGCCATCGCGAACGCCGACAGTCCCCTCTTCCGGACCTCGCTCTTCGGTTCGTTCTGCTCAATCAGGGTGGTCCAGTTGGCATTTGGCGGCGCCAGAACGAGGCGCATCATGCCGACGGTGATGATGTCCAGCGGCTCGACGTCGTGCCACTCCGAGCCCGCGGCGATATCGGTTGTTCCGCCGACCGTCACGCCGCCCGAGCCGCCCGCAATCTCGATCTTGCCCGGCGTGATGCGCAGCCTCGCCTGCCCGCCCTGCAGGCTGACGTCGATCAATTGAATGTCATCGTCGTTTCCGGAACCTATCGAATATTCCCCGGGAACGAGTGAAACCTCGGCGCCGACCTGGACCCCGTTGAGGATCTTCAGGATGACACGGTCGAACAATTTCGATTCATCCATCGCCAGCAATCCGATCCGCTTGTAAGCCGCTACGATTCCGGATCGTCCGTTTTGCTCCACGGCGATCCCGCCACATCCTCCGATCGAAGGATTGATCGGCGCGCGTTTGCCGATATTTCTCTTAGTATGAAACGCGCTCCCTGTTTGCTTGGACAATTGCGACCGCCACTTCGACAGGAGCGCACTCACCATCAACTTCGTGAGGCCGGCCTCTGCTGCAAGCCGAATTTGACCGTCGATCGCGTCGATACGTGATGCTGTTCACTAACGACAGATCACCTCCGTGCGACGCTTCGACGGATCCCATGATTGCGATGCTGCCGGACACCGGATCTGTCAGCACCAGAACGATTTCGGATATTCATCGTGCGGGAAACTGGCGTGTCCTTACATGATCGAGCCGTCTTGAACTCGGAATCGACGAGCGCGCATCATCGCGCCGTTTCGACTTTCGAGACAGATGTCGCCGCCGCGGTCACGCGCACCACCGGCGTGACCGGCGCCGTGGGGTTTCGTGCGCTCAAGTCCTCCTCCGACTTCGCACCCGTCGGCAACGACGCCTGGGATGCGCTGATCTCGGCGTCGACGCGCCGGCTCTACGGCAACAACGAGGTCATCTATCTTCAGGAAGAGCCGGCGCAGCACCTCTATTTCGTGATATCGGGACACGTTCGCCTCTCATACGTGCTCGATGACGGCTCCGCGATCCTTTACGCGATCCTGCCGGTCGGCGCGAGTTTCGGCGAGCTGGGCGTGTTCGACGGCGGCGTGCATTGCGACATGGCGACCGGAATCGGGGCGACCATCGTAGGCAGCCTCTCCACCGTGAAATTCAACGAGCTTTGCAGACGCTTTCCTCCGCTCCAGGATTGCATCGCGCATCTGATCGCGCGTCGTTATCGGTCCTACGTCGATCTCACCCGGCTCATGAGCTTGAAGACGCTGCACGGGCGCGTTGCCCAGGCGCTGCTCAGGCTGGCCGACGGCCTCGGCTCCAAGGAGGATCACGACGGCCACGCGGTGCCGCGCATCGGACCGATGGTCACCCAGGCCGACATCGGCCTGATGGCGCGAGGTGCACGCGGGAGCGTCAACCGGACCTTGAAGGCGTGGGAACGCGCGGGATGGGTCGTCTCGAAGGATCGCGCGATTTTGATCGTCGATCGCAGGGCGCTGGAGACCGTCGCCATGGAGCAGGACTGTGATGGCTGACATCGGACCAAACGGGATCTCCGGCCTCGCAATGACCGAGCTCGAAGAGCGGCTGTACGGTAGCGACCGCATCGCCGTCATCGATGCGACGCTCGCACGGCTCGACCAAATCGCCGCCCGGATCGCGGCATTTCAACGTTCAGGCCCTTCTCCCGTCGATTACGCGCGCGCCACGACAATCGGCAACGCCGTTGCCGCAGCGCGCGACGTCGTCACGGGAGCTCACCCCGCTCGATGAGCCTCGCTCGCGAGCAATGCTGCAGGCAACCTCGCCGGGAGCACCCCGGCGAGCAACACAGGAGAACTGACTATGGCCGGCTCAACCAACGCGGGATCATCGGACTTTGCGCCGACGCTCGACACAGGCTCGGATCACAACTCGACCATCACCCAGGGCGGCTTCAAGTACAGCTATCTCAACCGGGATGGCTTCGATCTGGTCTGGAACCAACAGCATCTGCAGACCCAGATGAGCAAGATCGAAGACGACATCCGCAACATCCAGCAGAACGCCAACCTGTCCGACACCGAGAAGGCGTTCTCGATGCAGATGGCCATGAACACGTGGTCGACCATCGCGAACCTGCGCACCAACACGCTCAAGGCGGTCTCCGACGTGCTGCGGAGCTGCGCCCGCAACATCGAGTAATCGGCGGGATCGCCGATCCGGGCGTTCAAGCGAGTGTATTCGTGGCTGGCCCGAATGCACTCGCGACGCCGATTGCGGATCGCCGCCCTCCGCGACAAGGATCGATCATGTCCTCGCAACGCCTCTTCGCATTGGCCATTCTCGTCGCTGGATCTGTCCTCGCGGCGGCGCCGGCCAATGCGCAGCTCGTGCTCATCTGTTACACGCTGCACAACGATCTCGCGAATTTCGACCGCCGTGCGCATCAGGTTGCGCATTTCTACGTAGGCGGCCCGCGCTCCCATCTCGGCGGCGCCGACGCCGTTCGCCTGCGGATCATCGACCAGATGCGCCAGCTCGGATGCCCGTTGCCGCTCGAGCCGGTGACCTATCGGGATTTCCGCGTCCGTCCGCCGGTTCCGCTCATTCCGACGCAACCTCGTCCGGCACCGTTGATCGTGAAGTAGACCGTTGAATTTTGGGGCTGGCGCCACCGGTCTCAGGCGAAGTGCAAAATCAGGAGCACACGCTGGGCGGCACGCAGCATCTCGGCAAAGTCCGGGCGGCCGCGTGCGATCCGGGCGCCGACCGCCAGCAGCGACTGCGCGGCCTTGCGATTGCCGCGCTCGAGCTCGCAAAAGCCCGCAATACAGTAGGCGCGCGGATGCTTTTGCGGCAGTTTCAAGCATTCATTGGCCAGCAGCAGCGCTTCGTCGAAGTGGCCGAGGCGAGCGGCACACAGCGCCAGCGCCGAGAGCGTCTCCGCCTCTTCGACCTCAAGATGAAGAAGCGTCGCGAGCAGCACCGCAGCACGGCCGATCTCTTCGGCGGCAAAGGCTTCGGCCGCGCAATCGTGCAGCAGCAACGACGGCTCGCCGCATCCGATGTCTGCCTGACGCGCGACGATCGTCTCGTGCAAGGCCGCGATGGCGTCATCGCTCCAATCACCCCGGATCAGGGCCAGCACCGCCGAGGCGACCGGATCGCCGCTCCACCGACGTGCCTCAAACGCACCTCGCGCCCGACGCAGGACGATATCCGGCCGTGTCAGGTCGATCGCTCCGGCGGTCGCGGGCGCTGCGAAGCCCGCGCCGGCTGCGCGCGGCGCGAGAAGATCCAGCACGATCTCGATATCCCGGTTTTCCAACGACAGCTCCACGATCCTTCGGCGCGGCCCCGACTTGGCTACGCCGACCGATTTGCGAAAGACATTCCCGCGATGCTTCCCATCCCGCCCTGCGGGCGCGCCCGACAGACAAGCCATCATCATTCAATCCGGGTTGTCATCTATATGACACTCGGGCGCAGAGCGGCATGCTACCCGCTAGCTCCGGGCTGACGATGCTGATCTTCAACCCCTCAATGCGACCTCTCGCGATGAGGGAGCAGACGCCGGCGTCGGCACGCGCAAATCGACGGATGCCGTTTTGGATATCGAGAAATTCGTCATTGGCCAACCGCCCTCTCGCGAAACGCGGGAATGGGAGCGCGTGCTCGGTGAGCTTCGCGCGCAGCTCGAGCGCATCTGCGCCGCGCCACTGATCGCATCCGACGGCGAGGCCAGGCGGATCATCATGGCGATGCCCCATTGCGGCGACATGACCGAGGTCGACGCGCTGATGGACCAGCTTCTGATCCGGGTCGGCGAATTGCTGTCGGCGGCGACCGGCGACCCATCACAACTCACCCGCCTCGTCCACAAGGCGCGCGAGCACGGCCGCGCAGCCCTGCGCAGGAATAGTCGGCCGCACGGCCTAGGCGAACAGGACCACGCGGGCTTCGTCCCGCGCGCCCGCATCCATCTTTGATTCCGAGGAACATGGCATGAGCGATTTCTGGAGCGGCGCGTTCGGCAACTCGCCGGTCATCCAACCAACCCGCGGCGACCAGCTGCCGCCGCCGCAGAACACGCCCTATGACAATCTGCTGGGCGGCGCCGCCGGGCTCGATCCCTCGATCAACAATGCCGGCGCCCAGGCCGTGTTTCCGGTTCTCAGCGCCGATCCGAATTCGCCGGACAGCCTGATCGCAAAGGCCGGCAAGCCTGCCCATTTCGACGATCCGCCCTCCGCGCTCACTGCCAATATCTTCGCGAGCTGGCATAGCGCGTATCAGGCGGAGTACATCAACCTCCACAAGGGCGAGGCCTCCTCCGGCATCCTGACCATCGGATCCGGGAACGATGCGATCCACGTCATGCTCTCGGGCGACCAGACCAAGGTCTACATCCTGGAGTCCCTGCAGAAGGCGGATTTCGCTACCATGGCAATTTCCGACCAGACGCTCATCTCGTCGGTCGCGAACGATGATCTGGCCAAGACCGGGGCCGCCGCCAAGACGCTGGCGCGGCTCGGGATGACCGAGGATGTTGGTCAGGCAACCGATGCAATCAACAAGTTGCTCGACGCGATCGACAAGGACACGTCCGTGTCCAACGAAGACAAGCAGGTGTTCAAGGACGAGATCACCAACGTCCAGAAGCGCATTGACGCTACCAAGGTCTATTCCCTCACCGACATCAATAGCGCAATCAGCGCCATCAATGACCGCTTCCATCGCGTCGCCGTGTTCGCAAAAGCGAAAGCCGCCGGCCCGCTCCTACCCGATCCCAACGATCCCAATCAGTTCAGGAACGTCACCGGGCTCAATCTCGATGCAGACAACAACAACGTCGATATCCAGAACGGCCTCACGGCCTTCATGAACGCCGAAAAGCAGATCCTGGCGGCGGACAATGCCGCGATGCAGATCGCCAATACCGGCACGCTGGTCGGGCTCACGAAACATCTGGACGCGCCGAACCTGCTGGCCGCGTTCCAGCTCAGCGCCAACCTCAAGGACCAGGCCATCAACGCAGGCGACACCGAGGAGATCAACCAGATCAACCAGCTTCTGAAGACCTACAACGTGATCCAGGAGCTCATCAACCAGACCATCGCGACGTTCGATGCATCGAAGAACGACGAGAAGCGCGGACTGCTCGGCTACGACGCAAGCGGCGGAGTCGGCAACAATTCGGGCAAAGAGCCGGGCGAAACGGACGATAAGGGTAACGAGATCATTACGCAAACGGCGATCGACACGTTGCAGAATCCAGTCGTGGTCGACCCCAAGGAGGACAACAAGTTCACTCCGCCGGCCCTGAGCGATGCGCAGCTCAAGGCCATCAGCATGTTCGAAAAGGACCTCAACGGCATCGCCAGCCCGATCGAGGATCTGCTCGGCGTCAAGCGGCCCACCGGCTTCGATTTCTACGACAATGAGGGCAAGACGCTGAACTATTTCCAGAAGTCGACCTGGGACCAATGGTCGGCGACGCTGAGCAACACGGTGCAGCAGATCAGCCAGGAGAACCAGCTCAAGTTCAACGACATCAACACGCTGGAGAAGGAGCGCACCACGCATTTCCAATCGGCCACCAACGCGTTGTCGAAGGCGGGCGACATTCTCGCGAGCATCGGCAGGAACATCAGTTAGCGCATCGCGGAGGAGCGCCGGGCGCGAGAGCTCCCGTCGGCGCCCCCTCCTTCATGTTGCAGCCAGGCGGAGCCAACCATGCGTATCAGGAGCCTCGAAGTCGGCCTGGAGACCATCTCCCGCTACCAGGTGGCAGACGACGTCCACCTGCCCAAGGAGAAGGGGCTGCGGCCGGTCTTTCTGCCGGTCAGCCAGCCGCTCGACGACGTCTTGAAGCGACCATCGCTCGATGAACGCCTGCCGGCTCTGCTCCAGCCGAGATTTCTCGATCCCGACCTGCTCGAACCCGCGACGCTGGCCGATATCCGCCTCCAGGCGCAGGAATTGATCGCGGCTAGCGCGAAGCGGGAGACCGGCGCTCGCAAAGAGCTGCTCGACCGGGCGGCCACTTGCCTCGAGGACGAGAACAGCCTCGACGAAGAGGTGCGCCGCTCCCTCGCCGCACTGCTGCGCGGATAGCCATGAGCCCGACGAACCTTCCAAGCGTCAAGGACACTTCGCGCACGACGCGGGCGACCACCGTCCAGCCGCCGCGCGCCACAGGGCCGCTGTCGGTCAAGCAACGCGACTTCCTGCTCCTGAACATCTACGTCCTGGCGCAGAACGGCTTCACCGAACGCGCCTCCACCCTCGCGCAGGCGCTGCACGTGCTGGGCGACAATTCCGCCGAGGTCACGCTGGCGCGTGCCGTGCTCGGATTCTTCGCGCAGGACTGGGGCGCAGCGCTCGCCTGCCTCGACGAGCTCGACCGCATCGATCCGATCGAACGCTTCGGCACCTATACGATGACCGACGCGCAGCGGCTGCGGCGCTATCTCAAAGCGCGGTGCTTCTACCAGCTCGACGACCTGCCCCGCGCGCGCGACGTGGTGGAAAGCTATCTGCGCCACGGCACCGAAACGGCGGACCAGGCGGGATAGCGGACGAGCCTGCTGCGCGCCGGGGTCGCGGCGCGACGTCCGCGCGTGCGTTCTCCGATCGTCACGCTCAGCGCAAACCGGCTGTCACACCTGATACAGCGCCAGGCATGCGGACGCGATACCGACGATGTAGTTCCGGGCCATCTCCGGATCGCTTCGAACTCCGGGAGAGTTCCGATGTCGCCGCTGCCCCCTGCCGCCCCCCGCCATGCGATTGTCGGCAATGAGCCTCCGCCATCGCTGGAAAGCCCGGCGACCTCGGCCCCGCCGCCTCCGGAGAAGACCAAGCCCGGCATCTCCTCGTCCGGCGATGCACCGCCTCCCCGTCAGGACGCGTCGAAACTCGTCGCGCCCCGCAGCACACAACCGGTCGTCACGGCCGCCGCGCTGCGCGAGGCCAGCGCAACGGATGCGCGGCTGCGCACGATCGACAGCTGGCTCCGCGCAGATCGCCTCGCCACGGACCTCGGCGATGCACTCCTTGGCCGCACGGAGCTCGGACGATTGACGCCGGCGGAGCAGCGACATTTGATCGACCGCGCGCTCGACCGCGACTTTTCCGACATCGAAAGAATCGTTGACCTGTTTCACCGCGATCCGACGCAGCGCAAAGTCGTCGCGGACGTGCTGATCGGCCGCATCGTCAAGCTGCAGGGCCGGACAGAGACCCCCGACTTCCATCCTCACCAGCAGGCGACCGAGTTCGTGCTGCCGATCATGCGCGCTTTGCAAGACCATGATGACGAGCTCGGCGCGCTTCTGTCCCGCCTGAAGCCGGACGAAGCCCGGCTCTTCGCCGATGCCGTCTGCGGCAAGGAACGACGCCCCACCGGCCTGTTGCCCGAGGCCCGAAATCAGATCCTGGCTGCGCTGAACATCGGCCCCCATACGGAGGCGACGCATGAGATCGTCACCACGATCCACGCATCCACCAGGCCGGGCGACTTCGGTCTCGCGCGCAAGCTCGGCTCGAATCTGGCGATCGCCATTTCGCGCGAGTGGAGTCCGACCGGTGACAGGGATGCCGCTGCAATGCGCCTCAAGGACGTCCTGACGCACTCACAAGGCGGCATCGAGCTGCTGTATGGCGGCTCGCCGTTCCGACGCCAGCTCGGGCTCGCGCTGGTCGCGGAATATCCCATCATGTCGGGCGTCCTCGCGCAGGGCGACAGCCCGCTGCGAATTCCCGCAGCGACCCAGATGGCGGCGCATCGCCTGCTGCGGGACGCAGCCTACGGCGACGCCGATTTCGAGGCCGCGCAAGCGCGCCTGGCCGACCTTCTTAAGACGGAGAACGGTCAGGCGCTGGTCCTCGGCGGCTCCGACGAAGATGCCATCCCGCCAGCTGCCCGGCGCGAGGCCCTGCTGGCATTCCTTTCAGACCCGTCGATGACGGCCGCCGACCTCGACGACCTCCGGATCAATTCGGGCCTGGTGAGCAGGGTCCGCCGCGATCCATGGGCTCATCCGGAGTTGATCAGCCGCATCATGCAGGTGAGAGCGGCCCATATCCGCAACGACGAGCCCACGCAGCTATCGGGCGTCGATCTGGAGAACATCGTGGGCGCCGCGATGGGCCACACGCCCCGCTATCCCGACAGGGCCGCGGCGGCGCATCCGATCGGCCCGGAGCAATCGCACGCGATGCTCGCCGGCAAGCTCGACCTGTTCAAGCATGATGAAGGCGTTCGGCTCGTCGCTGCAAAGATTCGCGACGTCGGCGGCTCTGATCCGATGGTGACGTTCCTGCCAGTGACCGTCTCGAGCGAGGAATTCGGGCCGGTGCAATTCCCGCTGTTTCGCGTCGAGACCTCGCACGGCAGCCAATTCGTCGACCACATGGGCCGCAGCTACGACGATTTCGACGACTGGCTGAAGCGCAACAAGCTGCCGCCGGGCATGATGGTCTACCCCGAAGGCGGACATTTGCAGGTCGCGAACAGCCATCTGAAGACGGGTTTGGCGGATTCACTGCGGCTCGGCCACCGCCCGACGCCCGAATCCAGCATCGGAGCGAAGATCGTCGACAAGGCCGCCTTCGCAGGCGGCATCGTGGCCGGCGGCCTGCTGATCGTCGGCACCGGCGGTGCCGCAGCGGCGGTCATCGGCGTGGCCAGCGGCGTGTGGGGCACGTATCGGGCCGGCGGCGAATTGCTCGACCGTCACGCACACGGCCAGACGATCTCGCTCGCCGATCCCGCCGCCCGGGCGCTCTGGTTCAACTTCGCCGCCAATGCCAGCGGCATCGGCGCGTTTGGCGGCAAGCTGGCCGGGCGCCTCGCCGCCGGAGCCGGCGCGGCCGCTCGCAGCGGATCTGTCGTCGCCGCCCTGAACAAGACCGCCGAGATCGCCAACGATGCGGCGATCATCAACGGTGCGATCGAGCTGACGCGCAACGCCGGCGCAATGACGGCGGATCAATTGGCCAGCGAGAGCCTTCAGCTCGTCTTCTCGGCGGTGGTGTCCCGTGTCGCCGCGCAGAAGGCCCGCACCGCGGCTCAATCAGCCGCACGGCTCGCGGAGCTGCGGGCTGCGATCGAATCGGAGTTGACACGATCGGCGCAAAGCCACCCGATCGAAGCTGCTCACGCCACAACGCGTCCGTCCGCGGCTGCGGGGGATCGGCCAACCGGAGACGGCTCCGGCTCCGGCGGCAATCACCCGCCTGGTAGCGGCGGCGACGGAAAATCCACGGCCGACGGCAGCCACGCCAGTGACGGCAAGCCGCCTTCACGCGGTGGAGACGTGATCGATATCGATAGCGGAAGGCGGAGGCGAGAACGCGGGCCGCGGGTGAATGAAGGACATCCGTCGGCGGCAACACGGCCTGCTGCCAATGGCCCGGTACGGACTCCTTCGCCGGCAGAGCTCGACCAGCTAGATCGTCTCGGCCAGGCAGCAAGCACAGCCATGGCGCGCGCGACGCGCGAAGCTGAGACCGGCAACGGGGTCATCCGCGGCGATGTGCTCGATTCGCTCGAGGCAGCGCTTGGCGCGCTCGAACGGGCCATTGACGCGAGCGACCCCGGCGGGACATCTCCGCAGCATCGCCTGCTCGTCGAGTTGCTCGGTCGATATCAAAACCTCCCCGATCTCGCGAATACCAGCGCGCTCGCCAGGAAGATCAAGAACGAACTGCTTGAAGCGGGATTCGTCCGGGGCGCAGATGGCTACTATCGACGCCCGCCGCGAGAGACCAGCGAGCCGGCCGGCGCCAGCCACGATGCACCAGGCAGCCAGACGACGGGTCCAGACGCCGAAGCTCCTCTGCCGCTCGACGTGCACCTGGAGCTCGCGACCATGATGGCGAGGATCGAGCGGCTGAAAGCCAGACTGACGGACCTCGCTCCGGGCACCGAGGAACACGCCAACGCCAGTGTCGAGCTCTCGCGCCTCGAGACGGAACTTCAGGAGAAGGGATCTCGTGCCGTCTCGCCCGTCCGCGCGGACCATGCGGCCGAAGGCCCGGAGCCGGCGTCCCCCGAGCCCGGGGAGACGCGCAAGCGTTACGAGGCGATCGAACGAAGGCTCGGTGATCCCACCATTCCGTTGCAAGAGCGATCCGCGCTGCTCAGCGAGCGCGACGATGTCATCTCCCGGCTCGGCCGAGCCGTCCGCCGCCTCAGGGACGAACGCAACACCCCCAATCTTTCGCCGGCGGAAGGGCCTGCGAACGAACACAAGATCAGAGCTTATGATGCGGAACTGCTGGCCATCATGACGGCGGAGCGACGACGGACCGGCCTCGGACGCGAGGGCTCTCGATGGCGAGAGGCCGACAACGCCGTCTCCGAATACCGCAAGGGCGACAAATTCACCAAGCTGATTCCGCCCGGCGCCGTGCGCGATGCCTTCGAGCGGGCGTGGTCGGACTGGATGCAACGGCAGCAGCGGACGACCGTCTCGCGAGACAGTTTCCTTGCGGCGATCCGTCGGGCGGCCAGATCCGTTCCGGAGCTGGAGCCGCAAGCCGATGCAATCGCCGACGCGTTCAAGGAGGCGCTCGGCCCGCTCAACAGGAACGATCGCCTGCCGGTCGGATCGCTCGATCTCAACCCCGCTGGCTCAGCCGGCGCGCAGGCCCCGGCCGTCCGGCCGCAGGGTGCCGCACGCGGGGCACTGGTGACGCCGGCGCCTGTCGAGAGCGTACCTCACGATCCCGCGCAGGTGACAACCGCGTATCGCCAGGCAGCATTGCAGGTCGCCCGTCTCGGCCAAGCGGTTCAGGCCTCGGAGAGCGACCTGCGGGCCGGCAACGTCACACCGCAGGCCCGAGCGCGTCACGAAGCGCTGGTCGCTGAGCGCGATACTGCGGTGAAACGGCTGGAGCAGTTGGCCACCGCATACGGCAAGATCGTGTCGGGATCGGATCCGACGACCAACCAGCACGCGGCGCCGGAACATGCTCCGGCGACTCCCGAGCGCAATTCGGACACGGCGACGGCAGGTGACGCCCGGCCGGCTGCGCAATCGCTCTCAAAGCTTCTGAGACAATATGAGAGCGCCAATGCGAGCAGCGGGATCAGGAACCTCACGCCGGCCCAGCGCACCGAGCTGCGCAAATTGGCCGAGGCCGAAATGACGGCGGCGAAGAAACAGCTGAACGCGGCCGAGGCCGACGAGAAAGCAGACAGGCAGAGGAACGGCCGCGCCTCCCCTGACGTCGAGGCGAGAGCCAAGGCCGCTCGCGGCGCCTATGCCGAGGCTGACATCAACTGGCACAAATTCGTCGAAGGCGTGGAGCTGCCGCAATCGCTGTCGATGAGCCTTGCGGCCCTCAGCGCCGAGGTGGACAGCGCCCTCGCCGGCTTCAACCGCGCCCGCGAACTCTTTCGACGATCCGGAGAACGTCCGGCAGAATATGTCGAAGCGCTGACCAGGCTCAATCGGGCCGTCAACAATCTCTTTGGAGCTTGGCGGGTACGGGGCGACGGAGCTTTCGCGTCCCTCGAGGATGTTGCCAAACGCATGCACGCGATCGCCGAGCTCCGTTCGGAGCTCGAGTCCGGCACCCCGCTTCGGGAGCTTGAAGCACTCGCCAACGCGCAGGCGCAGAACCTCAGGGCAATCGATGCAGATCCCAGGACCATCAAATCCTGGGAGGATCTGGCCGCGCTCGCGCACCAGACCTCGCGAGATTGGAAGAGCGCGCCGCGGGACGCATTCATGGACTACGTGTCCCGACTGGTTCAACGTCGGGGCCAGATCAGCCCAAGAGGCCCGCTGGCATTGAGCGGCGGAAACAGCCCGCGCAAGCTGATGGCGGATGCAGCTGCGCGCGCGATGATGGATCTCGAAATTCTGAAACGTCTCGCCGCAGCGCCCCCCGGAAATGCATCCGTCCTGGCCCAGCTTGGGGCCGCGCGGCAACGGATCGACGAACTCTACAGAGCGACGATGGCAGCGGCGCGAGGGCGCACACCGGCCGACCCCGCGATCCAGCAAGACACGGCTGCGCTCGCGATCCTGATCAACGAGTATCGCGCCCAACACGCCGACCTGCGAAACGCGATCGGCGAGGCTCCGCCCCACAGCGCAGACGGCCTGCTCGACCAGGCCGCCGACGTCACGGTCGATCAACTGACGGAGCTGTTCTTTCCAAGCAACTAGCCGCGAACGAACGGCTTCGTTCGTCGCGGCACGCATGCGCCGACGTGTCATCCCTGAGACAGCCGGCCTCAACCTCTCATGCAACAAGACATTTCGGCGAGTCTGTCGTCCTGCGGCGACGCCGCCCGAAATGGCCCTCCGTGGATACAAGGATAAATCGGATGTCCCCACGTACCGAAGCGGCTCCCCGGCCGGTGCTTCCCCCGACAATTCCTGCCAGCGACGACCAGACGGACACCAAAGCTCAGCCATCCCGTCCCTCGGCCGGGCTCCTCGGGCCATCGCAGGCCCCCGCTGCGCCTCTGGCCCTGCTGCCGACGACGCAAACGTCGGCCGCGTCGGTGGTCAGCCCGCAAGGCCTTCAAGCCGCGTCCGATATCGTTGCCACCGCACTCAAGGACGCGCACGGCGATGCTATCAAGACGCTGCAGCTCCTGAGCATCGGCTGTCAGCAGCAACCAGACGAGGTGCGACGACTGGTCCTGCAGGATCCCGCGACCTCCTACTTCGTCAACGACGCCGCCAAGCAGATCAACGCGCCCCTGGCCGATACCACTCTGTTGCCGCGGCAGCGGGCGGACCAGGCCATCCGCAATCTTGCAACAGCTGCCGCCCTCGTCGATCGCGAATTCGCCGGCATGCTCGCGGAATGGGCCGCGGTGGACTATCACCAGCCTGCCGGGGACCATCGGACCTTTCCGACACTCGCACCGCTGGGGCCGGACGGCCTGGCCGACGTCGTTGCCCTCTGCGATCAGATCTCCGGCACAGCCAGAGGCGACCGCGTGGTTGCGGACTTAGCGTCCCTCACCGCGTGGGATGCGGCGCCAGTGCTCAGCGCCATGCAGCACGGCGGCGGCATGGCCTACGCGCTCGCCCACGCACATCAGGCGCAGATGCAAGGCGGCAGCGCATCCGAAGTGTTCCAGACGCTTGCGGCCACGACGCCTGGATCGCAGGCCGCGATCCAACACGAGACCAAGGCCGACGTCGAGGCGCTCGCCAAGCATGACGGCGAACTGGCGTGGCTGTCCACCACCCTGGGGCCGGCTCTCTCCGCGGAGCGATCGCAAGCGGCGATGGACGCCTATCTCGCGCATAAGGGCCCGGAATGGCGCGCGGAACACGACCGCTTGAATCGGGCCATCGTCGACGACGGCAGCAGGCTGGTCCGGCACATGATCGCGATGGGAAAGCTAGCCCGTAAACTGAACGCCGGTCCCGAATTGCTGGGCCAGTGGATGGCCATTGCGAACGACGACGCTGCGCGCCTTGCGATCGAGATGGCGATTCAGGCCGACCCGACTCTGCAAAAGGACGATGCACTGAACGACATCGTCGACATGCTCTCGTCTCTCAAGAGCCATGACGGCTCTGCTTTCTCGCTGGCCACCAAGGGCAAGCTCGCCTTTCTCGGCTTGCGGCTCACCAACGTAGCCGCCACCGCACTCGTGCGACGTATGGTATCCGGCAAGCTCGCCGGCCTCGACGTGACCGACCCGAAGCGGATCGAAAAAGCGGTCGAAGCGATCAAGGGGATGGCGGACACGCGGCTTGCGAGACTGCTGGGAATTTCGAAGCCCGAGCTCGACAAGGCGGTCGCCGCCGTGACGAAGGTTTCGCAAGTGTCGACCGATGATGCCGCGGCGCTTGCGGGGCTCGAGGCGGAGCTGAAAGCGGCCGGGCGCACGGCAGGCGCCTTCGCGCGGGACACCTCGGCCGGCCAGGTGATGCGCGGCCTTGCGCTCGCGGTCGTTGCCCTCAACCTCTACAATACCGTGCGCTTCGGGCATCTCGACCTGAATACCGTGGCCAAGACCGGGACGCTCAGCACCCTCGGGGCGCAGAGACTCAGTGAATTTCTGGTCAGTATCGGCAAAGCCGACGCCACCAAGGGATTCGGACGGCTGGCCGGCGCGAAAGTGGCGAACGTTGCCGCTGGCGAAGTCCTGATTGCCGCGTTCGCGGTGATCGAAGCCGTGAACAGCGTACGCTCGGGTTTCGGACTCGGCGTTCCCCAGGACACCGCGGCGGCACTGGCTTCCGCCGGCTCGGCCGTCGGATTCGGCCTCGCGGTGGCCCCCGCGTTCGGCGCGGCGTCCTGGACCGGACCGGCGGGAATTGCCGTTGCGACAGTATCGGTGATCGGCAAGGCAGTGTACGATGGGCACAAAGCGGCCCATCAATACGAAGAGCCGATGCGGATCATGCTGCGCGCAGCAGGTTTCAGCCCGCAGGCTTCGAGCGAATTGAGCAAGCAGAGCGGCTATTTCACCACTCTCCCCGGTGGCTCCCAAGTCGCATTCCTCGCTCGATATGCGGAATACCGGCAGATCACGCCCGATCAGCTCCTCACCTGGATCAATGGCCTCAGCGCTGCCCAGCTCAAGCAGCTCTCCGAACGCGTGCTGTTCGAGCTGGGACAGGGTGAGGACGGCCGCGATAGATCCTCCGAGATCAGGACGCAATGGGCCGGCGCAGCTCTCGCCCAGGGCGTGGGTTACGGACCGAGTGAGGAGATCATCTTTGGGGTCTTCGACCTCGGGCTCGATCACGAGCGAATTCCCCATCCGCTGGCCAAGGACATTCATCCCTATCGCTAGGGTCCAGGAGACGTTCAAATGAGCGGTGAAGTCGGCGGCCCTCCGTCCCAACAACCGGTGCACCTGAGGTCCCCGATCCAGGTTGCGGAAGCACCCTCGCCGGGCAAGCCGATCTCCGGCGGGATCGCCGCGCAAACGTCGCCGCCTCCCCCTGCCGCGCCGGAGCCCTTCAACATCAATCGCGAGATCGTCGAAGCCCTCAACAGGTCCACGACAGAGGCGCTCACCCTCTACGAGACCGACATCGGGACGAAGCGGGCGATCGAGCAATCGAACCTGACGCCCGACGCAAAGCTGCAGAAGCTGGCCCAGCTCCGACCCACGCTCGAACGTCACGCCACCGCAGCGCGGAATCTCGCCGACGCCAATGTCGAATGGCAGCAACGATTCCTGCGGCAGGCACGGGACGCGAGGCGCGAGGCCGATGAGGCCGGCAACCGCGCTGTACAGAAGCTCGCGCTCGCCAGGCACACCGTCGCCATGGGAACGACTGAAGCGGATGCGTATTTCCGCTCCGTCTACGCGGAACTGGACAGGACGGGGATGCGAAGACAGCTGACCCAGGGCGCCTATCAAGAGGCGCAACGCCATGCCGACGAGGCTCAGACACTCCAGTTGAGAGTCTATCACCTCCTGGGCGTCAAACCGCCGCCGCTTCCTCACGATTAGACGAGACTTGCTTCGGTGCGCTGCGTCCAGCTCGTCCGAAATGCGCACGCTGCAAAACACAATGGCCCTGTAACCCCTGCGACACGGCCGCTGCCGACCCGGCGCTATCATGCCGACACTGGGTTCGAGGACCTCACCGCGATGTCGATACTCGATGGACTGCCGAAGAGCGAAGCCGAATGGCGCCGCATGATCGACATCGCCACCCCGACCGCGCAGCGGCTGATCGACAGCCTCGAGTTGTCGCCGAAGGCGCAGAGCATCATCAAGCTGATGTCGGAAGGCATGGCGCTGGCCGACATCTGCGGCCTGACCAGCGAGGAGCGCGACGCCATGTTCATCCGCGGCTGCTGGATGATCCAGGCCGGCGACATCAGGAAGGGACGCGACTGGATGATGGTGCTGCACCAGCTCGAGCCGCTCGATGCCCGCGTGATCTACGCGATCGCCCTCACCTATCAGGGCGAGGGCAACATCGCGCTCGCCGCCAAGCTCTATGTGCATTTCATCGCCCTCGATGCCGCCAATCCGGAAGGACATCTGCGGCTCGGCGAATGTCTGCTGTCGGCACGCGAATATGACGGCGCGATTGCGCATTTCGCGGTGGCCGAACGGCTGAGCCGCAGCACCAGTGCCGCCGCGGCGGCGTACGCCGTGCGGATGCATGCCCACGCCATCGAGCGGCGCTCCGCGCATCGGCACGCCCTCGAAGCCGCGAGATAGCGATCAGCCATCACCAGCAAGAGCAGCTCACCATGGATGCCGTAACCAAACCAGTTTCGCCGATCTCGACCGGACAGGTCGCGCCGCAGATCGTGCCGGTCGATCCGAAAGTCGGCGCCGGGGTGGCCGGTGCGGCCGCCGTCGGCAGCGGCAACCTGCCACCGCCCAGCGGCGTTGCCGACGACCTCGGCGCAGCCTTTGCCAGTCTCGCCGGCTTCATGCCGAACCACGAGAGCCCGGAGCTGACCTGTGCGGTCGCGGCCGCCAAGATCGCGGATATCCTGGGCAAGGCCAACCGCGACGAGATCAAGGTCGACGACCAGCGCCGCCAGGAGGTGGTTGCGCGGCGACTGGAGGCCGCGCAAAAGGCGATCGACGAGCTCGCCAAGCAGTCGGACAGCTCGTGGCTGGATGTCGTCAAGACGGTGTGCGAAGTGATCGTTTCCGTCGTCAGCATCATTGCGGGGGTGGTCGCGAGTGCGAGTGGCGTCGGTGGCCCGCTCGGCGCCTTGCTGATCGCTGCGGGCGTCTGTGGTCTCATATCGGCCACCGACAGCACGCTGAACATGACCACCGGGCACGGACTGGCCGGCAACCTCTATCTCGCGTTCCGTCCCGGCGACAAGGATGGCGCCAACGACGCCGACACGATATTTGGCATCGCGCTCGCCGCGGCGCAGATTGCGCTCGGCGTGGCGACCATCTTCTGCGGTAACCCGTCCGAGCTTCAAGCTGGCATCCTCCGGCTGTCCGCCCAGCTGACGGCATCGGCGGCCGAGGCGACGGCCGCCTATATCGATTACCAGAACGCCGGCCACCAGGCGGCAAGCAAGCGGGCACATGCCGATCAGCAGATTGCCCAGGCCACCCTCGAGCAGATCGACGAATACGTGCAGCAGGCCATCAAGCGCCTGACGACGACGAGCGAGAGCTGGGGCCGCGTCCTCGAGGAGACCGCCGACACCCTGCGCAACAAGGCAAACGCAACCTCGCGCGTCCGCTTCGCCTGACGATCCATTCACGCAAGGAGACACCACACCATGATCGAGAGCATTCGAAATTCCGGCGCCCAGCTCGACCAGCCGCTGCAGGACAGCGCCCAGCCCGTCGCGAAGGGCGGCAAGGCCACCGCGTCGGGAATCTCCAGCCTGCAAAGCACCGTTCCGCCTTCCACAGCCTCCGCTCCCCGAAACGTCGCGTCGACATTCGCGCCGACCTCGGCGGTCCCGGCAGCCGAGTATGACGGCGCAGTCGACGCCGCCGCGAGCCGCTTCTCCGCCGCAGCGAGTGCGCTGAATCCGGCGGTCGTCCCGGACGGCGACGCCGGATTGGCGCTGTCGCCGCTGGATGCCGCACGCGCGCTGTTCAAGGCCGTCCTGCAATCGAACGATCACCAGCAGGACGACGCTCTCCAGAAGCGCAAGGAGGCCATGGAGGCTGCGCGCTCGCAGCAGTTGGCCCAAGCCGCGACCAACAAGACGGCGGCCAAAGAGATCGAGAGCAATTCGACGTGGCAACTTGCGACGTCGCTAGTTGGCAGCGCCACCACCATGGTAAGCGCCTATTGGAGCTCGGAAAGCGGCCAACGAGCATTTGGCAAAGGCCTATCGGACGCACTTGCAGCCGGTTCAGCCAAAATTGGATCCGAAACCCAGGCCAATGCCAAGTATCGCGAAGCGGAAGGCCAAATCGCCGCGGCCGACGCCGAGCTGGCCAACACCCACAAGGCCGACGCCAACGATCTGACCGAACGGCTGCGCCAGCAGTTCCAGCAGCTGTTCCAGGCCATGTCGGAGATGCGGGCCGAGAAGGCCAACCAGCTTCGCGCGCTGGTTTGATCCGGCGGCACCGGACCGGCATGACGCCTAGAGGCAAGATGGCGACATCCTTCATGACTGCACCACCGTACCGCACCGCCACGCGGCGGCTGCGGAACGGCCATCGAGACGGCCCGCGATGAACGACGAATTCCGTCGCCTGATCGAGACGCTCTGGCATTCGCTCGGCCTGTCGCCGCCCCGTTTGCGATCCGGCGACGAGGCCTCGCTCAGCGTCGACGGCATCTCCATTACGCTGGCACTGAGCCATGACGAACGCCACGTCGTGATCTCGGGTCCCGTCGGCGCGCTCTCCGACGATCCACTCGCGATGGACGAGGAGATCGCCCGCCTGCTCAAATCCAACCTGCGATTTTTGCCCTACCGGCGCGCGTGTTGTCGCATCGACAACCGATCCTCGCCGCCGGCCGTCAGGATCGAGGCAATTGCGCCTTGCCTGCCGGACGCGATGACCCGTCTGGTCGAGACCATCGGCGACGTCGCGCATATGGCGGTGGACTATGCCGCAGAGCTCGGCCATCCCAAGGCGCCGCGTTTGGCGGCCCCAGCGCCGAGCCAGGGCCATGACGAGACTATCCTGATCTTCCGGCCTTGACGCGTAGCGGCGGGAAGGCTGCCGGCGTTTGCCGGAAACGAACGAATTGCCGAACGAATCATTGCGCGGAGAAGGCATATGAGGACCATCACGGCCGATGCGGCCAGCAGCCTCGGAAAGTTCCTCGCCCGGGACTTTCGCTCGATCTTCGGGCCGGCCGGCAGCGCGCTGGCGGATCAGCTCGGCTCGCTCGCACGCATGACGATCGAATGCATCGCCCGAAGCGATGCGCTCTATCACAATTACGAGCACACCTGGCTGGTGACGATGGTCGGACGCGACATCCTGCATGGCCTGATGATGTCGCGGCGGATCGAACCTTCCGACTATATGCATTTGATCCTGGCGTGTCTGTTCCACGACATCGGCTATGTCCGTGGGATCCTCAGCGGCGATACGGTCGAGGAGTTCGTCGCGCATGAGGATGGCCGCAGGATCAAGCTTGCGCGCGGGGCCTCCGACGCCGCGCTGATGGCCTGTCACGTCAACCGCTCCAAGATGTTCGTCCGCGAACGACTGGCCGACACTCCCGAGATCGATGCCAACCGCATCACCGAAGCGATCGAATTCACCCGGTTTCCGCCTTCCCCGGCCGAGAGGTGCGGCACCTCCGATTTCGTGCCGCGGCTCGTCCAGGCGGCAGACTTCATCGGCCAGCTCGGCGATCCCATGTATCCGCGCAAGGTGAATGCGCTGTTCTACGAATTCGAGGAGAATGGTCGCAACCGGCAACTTGGCTATTCGTCTCCGGCCGATCTCGTCGACAAATATCCGGAGTTCTTCTGGAACACGGTCTCGATGCACATCGGCGACGGCATGAAATATTTGAACCTGACCGTCTCGGGCCGGCAGTGGATCGCCAATCTGCACCATCATGTGCTGTGCGCAGAGAATGCACTGCGCATGATGGGCCCGCAGCTCGGACAGAGCCAAGCCGTACGGCATGGGGCGCCGACGCTTTAGCGCAAGCGGCCGAGGCAAGCATCGTTGCACTCCCTCTCGTGTCCCGGACAAGCTGCAACGCGCGAGCGTTGCGGCGCAGAGAGGCGGCACGGCACGATGCGGATGGATGGGCCCCGGCTCTGCAGCGCACCACTTCGTGCTGCGCCGCGTCCGGGGCACGAGAGCGGTGAGTGGCGCGCGCGCTCTCCAACGTCATTACAATGCGCCAGTGCGCATCCCAGCAGCAGTGCCGTCGGGTGGGCAAAGGCGCACAGCGCCGTGCCCACGATCTCTGTCCATAAGCAACAAGGCGTGGGCACGCTTCCGCTTTGCCCACCCTACGAGATCGAGTTTGTGGCACGCAGCTCAGCTCGCAGACATGCCTTCGCGTCCTCGCGGCGGATTTCGCCCGAGCTTTGCTTGATCTTTCGCCCCTCTAAATCCAAGAGGGCGCAGGGAAGGCCGGGTGCTGGCTCGCACCCGCGGTCCGCTGCGCGAAATGCACACGCAGAAAGAACCGCACAGCAGCATACAGGTGGTGCCGATCACTCGGCCTTCCCTGCGCAGTGGCTGGACGGCTTATGCCGTGATCTCCCGGGAGCCGACCATTCCTTCTGGCCTCCCTCGCCCCGCGAATTGGATGATGCAGTCTGCCCGGTTGGGCTCGCTCGCACCTTCGCAAGACTTGACCGTAGCAACGAC
>NZ_BTIR01000026.1:0-129251 GCF_036247985.1 Bradyrhizobium sp. TM239
CCGCGATTGGCGATCAGAATCTTCTTGAACACAGCTCTTCCTACAACGGCAAGTTGTCGTGCTTCTTGGCCGGAATTTCCATCTTCTTGTCACCCAGCATGGCCAGCGCCCGCGCGATGCGCTTGCGGGTCGAGTGCGGCATGATGACGTCGTCGATGTAGCCACGCTCGGCGGCGATGAAGGGCGACAGGAAGCGGTCTTCGTACTCCTTGGTGCGCGCGGCGATCTTGTCGGGGTCGCCGATGTCGCTGCGGAAGATGATCTCGACCGCCCCCTTGGCGCCCATCACCGCGATCTGCGCGGTCGGCCACGCATAGTTCATGTCGGCGCCGATCTCCTTGGACGCCATGACGTCGAAGGCGCCGCCATAGGCTTTTCGGGTGATGATGGTCACCAGCGGCACGGTGCACTGCGAGTACGCGAACAGGAGCTTCGCGCCGTGCTTGATCAGGCCGCCATATTCCTGCGCGGTGCCGGGCAGGAAGCCGGGAACGTCCACAAAGGTGACGATCGGGATGTTGAAGGCGTCGCAGAAGCGGACGAAGCGCGCGGCCTTGCGCGAGGCGTCGCTGTCGAGCACGCCCGCCAGCACCATCGGCTGGTTGGCGACGAAACCGACAGTACGGCCCGCGATACGGCCGAAGCCGGTGACGATGTTCTTGGCAAAACCCTCGGCGATCTCGAAGAAGTCGCCCTCGTCCACGACTTTCAGGATCAGTTCCTTCATGTCGTAGGGCTTGTTCGGATTATCGGGGATCAGCGTGTCCAGCGACATGTCGACCCGCTCGATGGAATCGAAGCTCGGCCATTCCGGCACGCCGTCGGTGTTGTTCGCCGGCAGGAAGTCGATGAGACGGCGCATCTGCAAAATCGTCTCGACATCGTTCTCGAAGGCGCCGTCCGCAATCGAGGAGCGCGTGGCGTGCACCGAGGCGCCGCCGAGCTCTTCGGCGGTGACGACCTCGTTGGTGACCGTCTTCACGACGTCGGGGCCGGTGACGAACATGTAGCTGGTGTTCTTCACCATGAAGATGAAGTCGGTCATGGCCGGCGAGTAGACGTCGCCACCGGCGCAGGGGCCCATGATGACCGAGATCTGCGGGATCACGCCCGAGGCGAGCACGTTGCGGCGGAACACGTAGGAATAGCCGGCCAGCGCCGCGACGCCCTCCTGGATGCGCGCGCCGCCGGCATCATAGAGGCCGATGATGGGCGCCCGCGCCTTCATCGCCAAGTCCTGCAGCTTGGTGATCTTCAGCGCGTGGGTCTCGGACAGCGAGCCACCGAACACGGTGAAATCCTTGGCAAAGACGAAGGTCTTGCGGCCGTTGACGGTGCCCCAGCCGGTGACGACGCCGTCGCCCGGCACCTTGTTCTTCTCCATGCCGAACTCGGTGGAGCGGTGCTGGACGAACATGTCCATCTCCTCGAACGAATGCTTGTCGAGCAGCAGGTCGATCCGCTCCCGCGCGGTGAGGCGGCCGCGCGCATGCTGCGCGTCGATGCGCTTCTCGCCGCCGCCGAGTTTGGCACCGGCGCGACGTTGTTCAAGGGCTTCGATAACGGACATCGATTGGGCCAACTGATCTACCGCTTTCTGGCGATTGGAGGCAGGTCGGTGCAAATGCCCTCATGGACTTCGGCAGCCATGCCGATCGTCTCGCCGAGGGTCGGATGCGGGTGAATGGTCTTTCCGATATCGATCGCGTCAGCCCCCATTTCGATAGCGAGACAGATTTCCCCGATCATATCGCCGGCATGCGGTCCGACGATCACGCCCCCGACGATGCGACCGGTTTCGGCGTCGAACAGCAGCTTCGTCATGCCATAGGATGCGCCCGACGCGATGGCCCGGCCGGACGCGGCCCATGGGAATTTTGCCGAACGGATCTTCCGTCCGGATTCGGCGACATCACGCTCGGACTTGCCGACCCAGGCGATCTCAGGATCGGTGTAGGCGACATTGGGGACGATCTTCGCGGTAAAGGCCGCCGGCTTCCCGGCAGCTACTTCCGCGGCGACGTGCCCCTCGTGAACGGCCTTGTGCGCCAGCATCGAACCGCCGACGACGTCGCCGATGGCGAAGACGTTGCGCGCCGTCGTTCTCATCTGCTCGTCGACCTGAATGAAGCCGTTCGAATCGATGGCAACGTCGATCCGTTCGAGGCCGAGCTCGCTACTGTTGGGAACACGGCCGGCCGATTGCAACACCAAATCGTACGATCGTGTCCGTACCGATGCGCCTGTGGTACCGACCCTCACGCCGTCCGGCGTGATTTCGGCGGTTGATACGCTGCTTGCGACGTCGATATGCTCGAAGCGATGCGCGTTGCGCGAACGCCAGATCTTCACCGCGTCGGCATCCACGCCCGCCAGGATATCGGGAAGCCTTTCGACAAGACCGATCTTGGTGCCGAGCGAGTTGTAGACGGTCGCCATCTCCAGCCCGATGATCCCCGCTCCGATCACGAGCATGCGGCCCGGAATGCTTCGCAGCGCGAGCGCGCCGGTCGAGGTCACGACCCGCTCATCCTTGGGAAGCACCGCTAGCTGCACCGCGCGCGAGCCCGTGGCGATGATGCATTGACCAAATTCAATTTGCTGCGAGCCTGCCCCCTCACCGACAATCTCGAGCCGCGTGGCGGAGGCGAATTTCGCGATGCCGCGGATCACCGTGACGCGGCGCGCTGCTGCCATCTGGCTCAGCCCATCCGTCAGCTTCTTGACAGTGCCGTGCTTGAAGGCGCGCAGCTCCTGCAGATCGATCTGCGGCGCGGCGAAACGAATGCCCTTGTCCGCGATCCGTTCGGCTTCCTCCTTGACGGCCGCAACATGAAGCAGCGCCTTCGACGGGATACATCCAACGTTCAGGCAAACTCCGCCCAAGGTGCCGTAGCGTTCGACGATCGCGGTGTTCAGTCCAAGGTCTGCGGCCCGAAACGCTGCTGAATAGCCGCCCGGCCCGCCTCCGATCACGACAAGATCGTAGCGCGTATAATCTGTTGCGCGCTGGCCAACATCCTGATCCGCTGAGATCGTCTCGCCTTGCGCGCCCGCTTCGTCCGACGCCGACGCCGTGCCAATCATGGAGCCTTGAGACACCTTGTCTCCAACACGCAGCGACATGCTCGTGATCACCCCTGCGATCCGCGACGGAATCTCCAGCGTGGCCTTGTCGGATTCCACTGTGATCAACGCCTGCTCTCGCACGACGACGTCGCCCGCCCTGACGTGGACCTCGACGACCTCGACGTCTCGGAAATCCCCGATGTCGGGGACCCGGATTTCCTCTGTCCGCATCTGCGTCCTCACAATGCGAAGCGCCGCAGATCGGAGAGCACCGACGCGACGAAGCCCAGGAACCGGGCCCCGGCCACGCCGTCGACGACCCGGTGATCCCACGACAGACTCAGGAAAAGGACGAGCCGCGGTTCGAATTCGCGCCCATTCCAGACTGCCTCGGTGGCGGCACGCCCGGCTCCGAGGATTGCAACCTCGGGCGCGTTGATGATGGGCGTAAATCCCTGACCGCCGACGCCTCCCAGAGACGACACCGAGAAACAGCCCCCCTGCATGTCGCCCGACGCGAGCTGCCCTGCGAGCGCCTTGTCGGCGAGCGAGCGCATCTCCGCGGCGATCTGCCGAAGGCCCTTCTTATCGCAGTCCCGGATCACCGGCACGACCAGACCTTTCGGTGTGTCGACGGCGAATCCGATGTGGACGTAGTGCTTGAAGATCAGCTCATCACCATCGAGCGAGGAATTGAAGCGCGGGTATTTCTGCAGCGCCAAGGCCGCGGCCTTGATCAGCAGCGACACCATGGTGAGCTTCGCCGTGCCCTTCGCAGCCTCGGCATTGGCGAGCTGACGAAAGGCTTCGGCGTCGGTCACATCCGCTCTGTCGAAATTCGTCACATGGGGTATGACGTTCCAGTTGCGCGAGAGGTTCACGCCGGTCAGCTTCTGGATCCGCGTCATCGGCAGGCGCTCGACCGCGCCGTACCTCTCGAAATCCACCTTGGGCCAATCGACCGGCGCGCCGGGCGCAGGCGCCATCGCCGGTCCCGATCGCACCAGTCCGTTGACGAAGGCCGCCACATCCTCGCGCAGAATCCGGCCCTTGGGGCCAGTGGGCACGACAGAGTCCAGCGCCACGCCGAGCTCACGCGCCAAAGCGCGGACCGACGGCGACGCATGCGCAGCCCCGCTGGGCTGCGGCTGCTGTGCACGTGCCCGCGAACCATCGACTGGAGCGGCGGGCGCCGGCTGTGACAGCACCTCCTGCTGCGGGAACTGTTGCTCCACCCGCGGCACCGACGCAGGCGCGATGGATTCACCGCGCCCTTCGAGGATCATCAGGACCGAACCTTGAGAAACCCGCGTCCCGACGTCGATCATCAGTTTGGCCACCGTGCCTGCGGCCGGGGACGGCACCTCCATCGTCGCCTTGTCGGACTCGATCAATAGCAACGGCAAGTCGATCGTGACCTCGTCGCCGACCGACACATTGATTTCGACTACCGGAACATCCTTGTAGTCCCCGATATCCGGCAGAACGACTTCAATTGAATGAGACATGCGCGCTCCGCCCTCTGTCAGCGAGACCAAGGCGATGTAACGCCGGTCGGCAACTCGTAGCTGGCGATGGCTTCGGCGACCTGCTCACGCGCCACTTGACCCAATTTTGCCAGCGCCGACAGCGCCGCAACGACGATCTGCTTGCGATCGACCTCGAAGAACGATCTCAGCGCGGCGCGTGTATCGCTGCGCCCGAAGCCGTCGGTGCCCAGCACCGTATAGGGCGCCTCGATGTAAGAACCGATCAGTTGCGGATACGCCCGGACATAATCCGATGCCGCGACGATCGGCACCTTGCCGCCGAGGCATTGTACGACGTGGCTCTCGACCGGGGTCGACAGTGGCGAGAGCCGATTAGTTCGCTCCACATCGCGCGCCTCCCGCGCCAGCTCGGAAAAGCTCGTTGCCGACCAGACTTCACTGGGCACTTTCCATTCGCTCTTCAGCATCGCCGCGGCGGCGAGCGCCTCCGGAAGAATAGCGCCCGAGCCGACCAGCCTGATCTGCGCCGGCCCGTCAGCGCTCGGCAGAACTCGATAGAGACCCTTGATGATGCCGTCGCGCGCATCGTCGGGTATCGAGGGCTGCGCATAGTTCTCGTTCATCGCGGTAAGATAGTAGAACTCGTCGTTGCCCTGCTCGAGCATCGACCGCATGCCGTGATCGACGATGACGGCCATCTCGTAGGAGAATGCCGGATCGTAGGCCCGGCAGTTCGGAACGGTCGCCGCCATCAGATGGCTGGACCCGTCCTGATGCTGCAAGCCTTCGCCGCCGAGCGTCGTCCGGCCGGCCGTCGCCCCGATCAGAAAGCCACGCGCGCGCTGGTCCGCCGCCGCCCAGATCAGATCGCCGACCCGCTGAAAGCCGAACATCGAATAGTAGATATAGAACGGCAGCAACGGGAAGTTATGGATGCTGTAGGAGGTCGCCGCCGCGGTCCAGGACGAAATCGCTCCCGCCTCGGTGATCCCTTCCTCCAGCAATTGACCGTCGATCGCCTCCCTGTAGTACAGCATCGAGCCGGCATCTTCCGGCTCGTAGAGCTGCCCCGCCGGCGAGTAGATGCCGACCTGCCTGAACAGGTTCGCCATTCCGAAGGTGCGGGCTTCGTCGGCGACGATCGGAACGATACGCGGTCCGAGCGTCTTGTCCTTGAGCAAATTGGTGAATAGCCGCACGACCGCCATCGTGGTCGACGTCTCCTTGCCGTCGCCGCGCAGCGCGAACTCCGCGTAGGATTGCAGCGGCGGCACCGGCAGCGCCGCCGAAGCGCGTCGCCGCGCCGGCATGTAGCCACCGAGTGCCGCGCGACGGGCGCGCAGGTACTGAATTTCCGCGCTGTCTTCCGCAGGCCTGAAGAATTCCAGCTCCTCGACTTGCTCGTTGCTGAGCGGCAGGGCGAACCGGTCGCGGAACGCATACAGCGCGTCGACATCGAGCTTCTTGGCCTGGTGCGACGTCATGCGCGACTCGCCTGCGCCGCCCATGCCGTAGCCCTTCTTGGTCTTCGCCAGAATGACGGTCGGCCGCCCCTTAATGTCTTTCGCGGCGGCAAAGGCCGCGAACAGCTTCTTGAAGTCGTGGCCACCGCGCTTCAGGCCGTCGATATCCGCGTCCGACATGTGCGCAACTAGCGCCCGGACCTCGGGATCCTCGCTGAAGAAGTGGGCGAGGTTGTAGGCCCCATCCTTGGCGCCGAGCGTCTGATATTTGCCATCGACGGTGTCGGCGAATTTGCGCAGCAGCGCATGCGTGCTATCGCGCGCGAAGATATCGTCCCAGTCCGATCCCCACAGCACCTTGATGACGTTCCAGCCGGCGCCCTGGAAAAGTGATTCGAGTTCCTGAATCACCTGCCCGTTGCCGCGGACCGGCCCATCCAGGCGCTGCAGGTTGCAATTGACGACGAAGGTGAGGTTGTCGAGATTTTCCCGCGCCGCCAGGGCGAGCCCGGCGATCGATTCCGGCTCGTCCATCTCGCCGTCGCCGAACACACCCCAGACGTGGCGACCAGCCGTCTGCACCAGGCCGCGATGCCGCAGATACTTCATGAACCGCGCCTGGTAGATCGCGCTGATCGGCCCAAGGCCCATCGACGCCGACGGCACCTGCCAGAACTCCGGCATCAGCCAGGGATGCGGATAGGACGACAGACCGGGGCCGCTCAGTTCCTGGCGATACAGCTTCAGATTTTCGTCCGACAGTCGGCCTTCGAGATACGCTCGTGCATAGACTCCGGGGGACGAATGCGGCTGGAAATACACCAAGTCGCCCTCCGACTCGGAGCTTGACGCGCGAAAGAAATGATTGAAACCGACTTCGAAAATCTCCGCGGCCGAGGCGTAGCTGGCGACGTGCCCGCCGAGTTCCCCATAGGCCTTGTTGGCACGGACCACCATCGCGAGCGCGTTCCAGCGAATGATCGCCGTCAGGCGGGTCTCGATCGCGATGTCGCCGGGGTAGGGCTTCTGCTGCTCGAGCGGAATAGAATTGCGATAGGGCGAAAACGGCGGAGAGTCCGGCAGAACGCCGAGCTCCTTCGCGCGCCGATCGAGCGCAGCCAGGATGTAACGCACGCGCTCGGCACCGGCGCTGTGGTGGAGCGATCCAAGCGAGGCGAGCCAATCGGCGGTTTCGACCGCATCCTGATCGGCGTTGACGACCTTGCGTGGCGGATCGATGTGTGCAGTCATGCGTCGGGCTCCGAGAAAGCCCGCACTTGGTAGCATCGGGTGCTATGGCACGTGCTGCTGAATTCGGCCGCGTTCCGACGGATTGCCCGGCTCCGGCGGGACGCGGAGGCTCGTATCGCAGCATTCTCTGCTGTTGGTTTAATCGGGCGAGTGGTCGAGCCGTCGGCCGCCTGACAGGTGCTCCCGCTTGGTCACGGCGCAGCATGCCGCATCGCTCAGCGCTCACGCCGCAGTAGCGGGCATCTTGTCGCAGATCAGCGAACTCGACGGCTCGCCGCGACTAGTGACCTGACCTTTCAAAACAGCTAACCTCGGCTAGCAGCAGGATCTGCATCAAGGCTTGACTGACTTGACGAATTGGCAGGATTGAAATGCCGCCCGAGACCGAGTTCGATCGCGATTTTGCGCGAATGGATCTGCCCGATCTTCGGATCAACTATGATCCCGTCGATCCGGATCAGTTCGATCGTCCCGTCACTTCATTCTGTCTCGAAACCAGCAAAGACAACGACGACCTGCCGCTGCACTCACATCGCAAAGGCCAATTGGTCGTCGCATCTCATGGCTCGGTGATGTGCCGGGCGCCTGGCGGCTTGTGGATCGTGCCTCCGCAAGGCGCGGTATGGATCCCGGCCGGCGTGCAGCACAGCAATTGCGTGGCCGATTTCGGCAAACTCTACACAGTGTTCATCGATCCGCAGGTCAGCATGCTGCCGCGGACCTGCTGCACGCTGATGATCACGTCGCTGGTGCGGGAATTGATCCACCGCCTCTCGGTGTTCCCACCGCTCTATCCGCTGGAAGGACCGACCAGCCGTCTCGGCCGGGTTTTGCTCGACGAACTCGTGCAGATGTCGACGACGGATGAAATGTATTTGCCGATCTCCCCCGACGCCCGTCTTCAACACCTCGCGACCTCCTTGTTGAATAATCCGGGCGACCGCAGCACGATGGACGAAGTCGCCTCGCGCTACGCGATGAGCGAGAGTACCTTCGCACGCTTCATAGCCAAGGAAACGGGGATGACCTTCGGGCGCTGGCGCCAGCGTCTCCACATTCTGATCGCCATGCAACGCCTCACGGCGGGCACTTCGGTCCAGGCGGTGTCGCTGGAACTGGGGTACGAAACCCCCAGCGCGTTCATCACGATGTTCAAGAAGACGATGGGAAAGAGCCCCCGCCGCTTCCTTGCCGAGCGGTCGCGCCTGATTAATTCGGACAGTTTGCCCTAGCTCGCACGTCCCTGCCTGGGCACTTGACGACCGCGACCCCGCGACGCTTTCGCGGGGCCGCCCGTAACGACGTCAGCGTTTGCTGTAAGGCGCAAGCGGATACTCGAGCGACGCTTCCGCAATGGCCTTTGGAGCCACCACCCGAGGCCTGCCTTTCAAACCCTGCAGCATCACCATCGAACAGTGGATGTTCTGGCCGGTCTCGTCGAACTTGGTGTTGTCGCCGTACATCAGGATCGGCTTCATGTCGGTCTTCTTGAGCGCGCCGTGAATCGCCGCCGACTCCGGCGAAGCCGCCCGCGTCACGGCGTCTGCGACGATCTGCACCGCCTCGAACGCGCAGCCCGCATTGGCATCGAACCAGTCGTTCGGGTAGTCGGCCGCGAACATCTTCATGATCTTGTCGGTCTCGGCGCCCTTGGGATTGAGCCACAACGCCGACAGAACCGGACCGTCACCATACTTTCCGAGCGCGTCGTGATACGCCTTGTCGGACACGCCGTTGGAGTTGGGCGAAAACACCATCTTCGGATCCCAGCCCTGCTTGATGCATTCGCGCGCGATCATGATCGCGTCGTTGACGCGCGTGACCGAGATCAAAGCATCGGCACCCGACGCTTTCGCCTTGGCAACTTCCACCGACAGATCCTTGGCCTTCTCGTCATAGGCAACGTACTGCGCGATCTTGAGCGGAACATCCACTTCCTTCCACGCCTGATCGATGCTGGCCGCCGTCGACTGCCCCATCGTGTTGTTGAGATGGAGAACGACGGCGCTGCTCGGCGGATCCTTCAGCGTGCCGAGCACGGACTTCAGCTCGGTCAACGATTGCCGCACGATGGTCAGCGACGTGGGGTAATAGCGGAACACCTGGGTGAAGCCCTGTGAAGTTACCTGGGTGGCGCTCGCGATGTGGACCACCATCGGCACCTTGGCGGCCTCGCAGGCCTGCAGCGCCGAAATGGTGGCACCGGAATCCCACGCGCCGATCAGCACGGTGCAGCCCTGCCGGATCAGGCTCTCGGCGGCAATCCGGCCGTTCTCCGGACGGCTTTGCGTATCGGCGTGAACGATCTCGATGTCGAGGCCGAACTTCTCACGCGCGAATTTGGCGCCGAGATCGATGCCGCGCACGCAGGCCTGACCGGGAAACGCCAGCACGCCGCTGCTGGGCATGATCGCTCCGACTTTCACTTTCGTGTTCGCCGCAAACGATGGCCTTGATACCAGGCCTGCCGCAATTCCCAATCCGCTTCCGACAATCGTCCGCCGCGTGATTCCGCTTCGCTTGGTCATCTCGATGTCCTGTTGCTGAAGGAGTGAAATCTTATCTCGACTGGTAGCTTCGTACGTTTTGGGACCGACCGCCGACCTCAAAGGCCCATCTCGGCCTTGATCAATTCTTCCTCGGCTTCGTCGTAGAGCGACGCGATCAGCGACTGATAGCGCTCGTTGATCTGCTTGCGACGCTTCTTCCGCGTCGGCGTCATCACGCCGTTCTCGAGCGACAGCTCCTCCGGCAGAATGCGGAACGCCTTGATCTGCTCGGCTCGCGCCAGCCTTCCGTTGGCCTTGCCGATCTCCGCCTCGATCAGCCGGTTGACGATCTCGGAGCCTGCCAGGTCCGCGTAACTCGCGATCTTGTCGTCGCGCGACTTCGCCCAGTCCATTGTGGCGGTGGCATCCACTTCGATCAGGGCGGTGAGATATTTTCGCCCCTCGCCGATCACAGCCGCCTCGGAGATGAACGGGCTGTGCCTCAGCTCGTTTTCGATCTGAGTCGGGCTGATCGATTTGCCGTTCGACGTGTTGATGATCTCCTTCTTCCGGTCGACAAGCTTGAAGGTTCCTTCCGGCGACACTTCGACGATGTCGCCGGTGTAGAGCCAGCCGTCGCGAAGCGCCGCTTTCGTCTCGTCCGGCTTGTTCCAATAGCCCGCGAACAATCCCGGTCCACGGACGATCATCTCGCCGTCCTGGAGCACGGCGGTTTCCCAGGCCGGATCCGGCAGCGGGACCCCGACGTTGCCGGCCTTCGGCCACTCCGCCATCTGCACCAGATTGGCACCGACCAGTTCGGTCTGGCCGTAGCACTCCTTGAGCTGCAAGCCCCACAACTGCCACAGCGACATCAGCTCGGACGGCATCGCCGCCGACGAGGTGAACGCGACCTTCAGTTCGTCGAAACCGACCTCCGCGAGCAGCGGCAGGAACACTTGCTCGCGGCAGGCCGCGAACAGTTTCGAGACGAAGGCATCCTCGTGGCCGCGCTGACGGTCTTCGAGCGCCCTGCGCGCGATCGTCACGGCAAGCGTGTAGTTCTGATCTCCCGCTTCCCCGGCGGGATGCACCTTGCTGAGGATCTGTGTCGCAAAGCGCTGGTAGAACCGCGGCGGCGCCATATAGTAGGTCGGCTTCACCTCTTTGATCGTCTGGGCGAAGTCCGCGGTCGTCTCGCCGAAATATGGAACTGCGTCAGCGATCAGCGGCAACGTGGTCGCCTGCCCGCGCGCCACAGTGTGCGACATCGGCAAATGCACGACCACCCGGTGTTCCTCTTCGCGCATGCTGGGGCCGAACAGGGTGATGCAATGAACGCCGGCGAGAATGGAAAGGTGCGTCAGCATGGCGCCTTTGGGGTTTCCGGTCGTCCCGGACGTATAGCCGATGCTGACGACATCGGACGCCTTTGCTGTCGCGCTCTCCTTCTGCAGATAGTCATGCGCATCGACATCGTGTGCTCCAACAAAGTCGGCCAGCGACTTGATCGACGCCGAGGCCTCGCCGGTCCAATCCGGGTCGAGCACGATGATGCCGCGGAGCTGCTCGGCCCGACCGGAGGCGAGCACGATGCGAAGCTGCGGCTCCCCGCCGACCAACGCAAACTTCGCGCCTGAATCCGTGAAGCAGTAAGCCACTTCTTCGGGTGACGAGGTGAAGTAAACGCCCACCATGACGCCGCCGGCGCACATCGTGGCCATGTCGGCGATCAGCCATTCCTCGGACGAATCGCCCATGATCGCGACCCGATCGCCGCGCTCGAGACCAGCACGCCGCAGCGCGCTGGCCAGGTTCACGACACGCTGCGCATAGGCGCCCCACGTCATGGCGGTCCAGGCGCCGTGACGCTTTTGTTGCAAGGCGATCTTGTCGGGCCGCTCCGCGAGTCGCGCGGCCAAAAGCTGCACGACGGTCGTATCCGCCAACTGGGCGCCGGATGTCATCTCAGCGACGTTCATCTCAGCGCTCCGCGAAACGCTTGCGCTTGGCCGCGAATGCGGCAACCGCCTCGGCCCGCTCGGGCGACTTGAACGTCAACATCTCCAGCGCCGCAGAGGTGTCGAGCAGCAGGTGGGCGTACTGCTTGATGATCTTGTTGACGCTGTACTTGGTCCACACGATCGATTCCTTCGGCCCGCTTGCCAGCAGTTCGGCGTATTCGATCGCGGCATCGAGAACGTTGCCGTCTGCGACCACCTCGTTGATCATACCGATAGCAGCCGCTTTCTCGGCGGAGATGAATTCGCCGGTCATCAGATAGTGCTTCGCGCGTACCGGCCCCATCAGCAGCGGCCAGATCACCGCGCCGCCATCGCCCGCGACGACGCCGGCATTGACATGCGTGTCGGCGAAACGGGCTGTCGAGCTCGCATAGATCACGTCGCAGAACAGCGCGAGCGTGGCACCCAGGCCGACCGCGACACCGTTGACGGCCGCGACGATCGGCACTTCGACTTCCAGCATGTTGCGGATGAGGTGGCGACCGCTGCGCGTCGGGGACGGCAGCGTTCCCTTATCCAGCGACTTCTGATCGCCACCAGAGCAAAATCCGCGGCCCGCACCGGTGACAACGATCGCGTTGACAGAACTGTCGTGATCCAGCTTGACGAAGACGTCTTCGAGCTCCTCGTGCATCTCCCAGTTGATCGCGTTGAGGATCTCCGGGCGGTTCATCGTGACGATCGCGACGCCAGTGGCGCGCTGCTCGACGATCAGGTACTTGTAGCCGTATTGCGACATTGATTTCACCGTTCGATTACTGCTTCTGGGTCCGCATCAGCCGGATCTGCCCGAGAATCTCCTCGGTCGGCCGCACGACGTTGTTTCCGTCGTTGAAATGCGGGATGACGTAGCGACCGACCATGTCGATCGCCTCCATGATCTTTTCGTGCGGGACGGAGTCCATGTGCAGCAGCACCTCGTCGATACCCATGGCCTCGAACTTCTCGATCTGACGAATGACCGTATCGGGGCTGCCGCACACCGTCGTGGCCGACTCGTTGACCAGATAGTCCCAGTCGTTGGCGGCGCGCTCCATCGACGGCACGCTCTCCCCCATGTATTTGTAGTCGTCGGCAATCGCCGCGAGACGCGGATAGGCATCGGTCGAGATCTTGGCATAGTGCATTAGCGGGCCGGCATAATCCGCCTTGGCCTGCTCGTCCGTTTTCCCGATGCCGATGAACAGCGGAATGCCGATACGCGGACGCTGCAGCGGTCCCTCCGCGTCGCACTTCCAGTTTTTTTGATAGGAGTCGATCAGCTTCTGCTGAGCTTCCCAGCCCTGATAGATGTTGCTGCTCATCACGGCGAAGCCCTGCGAGGCCGCCCAGAGATGACTGCGCTCGCTGGTCGCCGCGATCCCGATCACCGGATGCGGCTTCTGCAGCGGCTTCGGAACCAGCTGGCGCGGAGGGATCTGGTAGTACTTGCCGTCAAACGTGAAAATGTCCTGGCGCATCGCCGTTTTCAGCAGCGCCAGCCCTTCTTCCATCTGCGCCAGCGTTTCGTTCGGATCGACGTTGAACGCCCGCATCGCGATGGTGGTGTTGGCGCGGCCGCCGTAGAATTCCATGCGGCCGTTGGACAGGATGTCGGTCACGGCAAGCCGCTCGGCCGAACGCAAGGCGTGGTTGATGCGCTGCGGCATCAGCGTCACCGCCGCGCGCAGCTTGACGCGCGACGTCACCGCGGCCAGATAGCCGAACACCACTTCGGGCGCCGAGCTCGAGATCCCGCCCAGTGCCACGTGCTGCTCGGAGAGCGCGACGCAGTCGAAGCCGACCTTCTCGGCCAGACGGACTTCGTCGACCAGTTCGTGAAGCCTGCGCGAGTAACTGTGGCCGACCTGGGTTTCCTGTTCAGACCAGAACCCAAACGTAAGTGCCATGTCTCAATCCTTTTAGCTTGCGAGATGGCACAGGGTTTCATAGGCGTGGCGATATTTTCGCCCGAAAGCCGCGTTGCGTAGTAACGCTTTCCGAATTTTATGCTGTCAGCATTCGCAACATGGCAGACGCCCCGGGAAGCTTCGCCACGCAGCGGACTGGCTGACCGTCAACGGCGGGCGCTGGCGGCTCCGGCCTCGCTATCGAAGGTCTTGATCAGCAACTCGGCGACCGCCGCGAGGCACGCTTCGCCGATGGCGTAGCTCGAGCCGATCGGACTTCCGATCACGCCGTTCTGCGAAACCGATCGGATGCCGTTCTTCCACATCAGTTCGAGATCAGCCTCCGACAAGCCGCCAAGATGGCCCACCTCGAAGCGGTCCGGTCTGACGCTGTCGGGCCTAATGACCATCATCAGCGACGTCTCGGCGATGTCGGCGTGGCCGCCGACGGCCGACACGTCTCCTCCGGCTTCGCGCACCGCATCGCGCCACGTGTCGATCCATTTCGTCGAGTCGAAGAACGCCAGGATCTCGACATCCGAGGGGACGGCCTCGCGCAAGCGACCGAGCATGTCCTTCAGGACCGGAAAATTGCCGATGTGACCCGAGTGAATCAGGATACGCTTGAAGCCGTGCCGCGCCAGGCTTGTGCAATAATCGACACAAATCGCTTCCAGCGTCTCCGGCCGTAGCGAGATCGTACCCGCGAATGGCAGATGGTGAGACGAGCAGCCGACCGTGATGGTCGGCGCCACCAGCGTGTTGCCGCGGCTGCGCGCGATCCGCTCGGCCAGAGCATCGGCATGATCCGCATCCATGCCCAAAGACAAATGCGGCCCATGCTGCTCGACGGCCCCCAGCGGGATCACGACCGTCGTGCACCCATCGGCCAGCGCCGCGGCGACTTCCTCGTGGCTCATCTGCTCCAGATAGATCTGATCGGGATATCCGCGCGTCATCGGCTCAACCCTTACTGTTCTTTGACAAAAATCTCGCACGCGCTTTGGTTGAGCTCTCGGCTGTGACATAGGCGTCGAGGTCGGCCACGGTCATTTTTTCGAGCGCCTGATCGCTCATTTGCGCGGTGAGGTTGAGCGATCGCTTGATGGCATGGAACAGCTTGCGGTCTTTCTGCCGCAACACGCCGCACACGTCTCGCGCACGGGATGCGACCTCCTCGGTCGGGACGATCTCGTTCACGGCGCCGATCGCCACGGCGCGCTCCGCGCCGACGAGCTCGCCCCAGTACAGCAGCTCTTGCGCCGCCCGCACGCCGAGCTTCTCGACGGCCCGGCGCATGCCTTTGGTCACCGGCAGCAGGCCATGGTTGATTTCCGGAAATCCAATCTTGCACGCCGCATCGGCCACAACATAGTCCGCATGCAGCAGAAACTCCAGGGCGCCTCCGACCGCATAGCCGCGGACGGCGCAGACGATCGGGCCCGGATAGTTCTCCATCGCCACGAGGAGTTCGTGGAAGAACCGGATGCGCGGCCTCGCGACGTCGATCCCGACGACTTCCTTGATGTCGCCGCCTGCGCTGAAGAAGCGGTCGCCGCTTCCGGTGAGCACGATGCCGGGCGGATTCTCGTCGTCGGCAAGGCGCCGGATCGCCTCCAGCAACTCGACGATGAGTTGCGCATTCAGCGCATTGGCCGGCGGCCGGTTCATCGTGATCGTGACCAGGTCTTGATCACGCTCGATCAGGAGAGAAGTGGCAGTATTCATCAATGAGACCCAAGCGAGAGGCGGCTGCAACAGCCGGGGAGCGGTGGACCGAACGGCGGCGAGACGAGAGCCGCAACGCCCGACGCCTCGCCGAGACGGCGCGCCTCACAATCCCAGATAGGCGCGCTGGACATCGGGGTTCTCGAGCAGATCGCGGCTAGATCCATGCAACACCACGGAGCCGTTCTCGAGCACATAGCCGCGGCTGCTCAGAGCGAGCGACTTGGCGACATTCTGCTCGACGAGAAGGACCGTGATGCCCTGCTCGTTGAGGGATTTGACGACGCCGAACATCACATCGGTCAGCGCCGGCGACAGTCCGATCGACGGCTCGTCGAACATCACGATTTCTGGCTTCGACATGATCGCCCGACCGATCGCCAGCATCTGTTGCTCGCCGCCGGACAGCGTGCCGGCGAGTTGGTCGCGGCGCTCGCGAAGTCGCCCGAACAGCTGATAGACGGAATCAAGCGTATTTGCCAGGTCGTGCCTGGCCCGCTTCAGCGAGCCGCCGATCAGCAGATTGTCCTCGACGGAGAGCGCACTGAAAATCTGGCGGCCCTCGGCGACCTGAGCGATGCCCATTTCGCAGATGTCCCACGGCGGTAGCCGCGAGATTTCGACTCCGTTGATCCTGACGGAACCGCGCGACGACGGCACGATCCCCGCGATTGATCGGATCAGAGAGGTCTTGCCGGCGCCGTTGGCGCCGACCACGCAGATCAGTTCACCCTTGCCGATGCGGAGCGACACGCCGTTCAGCGCATTGGAGCCGTCATAGGCCACGCACAGGTCGTCGACTTCGAGAAGCGCGTCGTCAGGCATGGAAACCGGCTCCCAGATAACCTTCCAGCACCGCAGGATCCGCTACCACCTCTGACGGCTTGCCCTCGGCGATCTTGGCGCCGTGGTGTAGCACCACCACGGTCGACGCCACTTCCATCACGATCCGCATCACGTGCTCGACCAGTAGGATCGTCAGTCCACCCTCGGCGAGCCGGTGCAGCACGCCGACGACGCCTGCCGCTTCGGTCGGACGCAGCCCCGCCATCACTTCGTCGAGCAGCAGCAACTTGGGGCGAGTCGAGAGCGCCTTCGCCATCTCGAGCATCTTGCGATCGGGCAACGTCAACTGATCCGTCCGGGCATTCGCCTTGCCGGCGAGCCCGACATTTTCGAGCGACTCATACGCCTTGTCCCGCGCCTCCTTGACGTTCGTCGTCCAGCTGAAGGCGCCCACCATGGCATTCTCGAGCACCGACATATCTTTCATCGGTCGGACGATCTGGAAGGTGCGCGCAATGCCCATGCGGCACACCGCTTCGGGCGGCTCGCGCTCGAGCGAACGCCTCTCGAATAGCACCCGCCCGGCGGTCGGTCTCAGCGCCCCGGCGACGAGATTGAAGCAGGTGGTCTTGCCGGCGCCGTTCGGCCCGATAAGGGCGGTGATGCGGCCTGCCTGCAGTGAGAAGCTGACGTCATTGACCGCGACCAATCCAACGAACGCTTTGGTCAGGTTCTTCACTTCGAGCAGCGCGGTCATTCCTCGACCTTCCGCAATTGTGAGATCCGGCCGCGCGCCGGCAGCTGGATCGCCTCGTAGAGCCGGACGATCGCCGGCCAGATGCCGTCGGGCAGAAACCACACGACCAGGATCAGCACCGCCCCGTAGGCGACGCTGTTCAGTCCGGGGAGCCCCAGGCTGTCGCCGAGCGCCCCCATGGCGTGATGCAGCGGGATCGCGGCCATCGAGCCGACCAGCGGGCCGAACGCAGTGCCCAATCCGCCGACCACAGGGCCGATCAGTACGTCGACCGAGATCGCCATGCCCATGATCGAATCCGGAAAGATCGCACCCTGCACCAAGCCCAGCACGCCGCCGCCGACCGCGGCCGTCGCGGCCGATATCGAGACCACCAGCACCTTGTGGCGAAACGTCCGCACCCCCAGTGCGCGGGCGGCCTCCTCGTCGTCCCGCATCGCCCGCCAGACATAGCCCCAATAGGACCGCGAGATCAGCTCCGTTCCCGCGACGCCGATGGCCGCAAGCGCGAGCGCGACGAAGTAGTAGAACCGCGCGTCACCGCGCAGCATCCCGAGGTCCATCGTGCCGCTCGGCGCCTGATAGAACAGGCCCTGCATGCCGCCGACATAGTCCCACCCGCCGAACATGATCCGGGCGAATTCGGCGGCTGCGATCGTGAGCAGCGCGAAATAGATGCCACGGACCTCGAAGCGGAAGCTCAGCCACGCCAGCACCGCGCCGACGAAGCCCGCAATCACCGCGCCCAGCAGCAGACCGATCCACGGGGTGACGCCGTATTTGATGTTCAGGATCGCCACCGCATACGCACCGATTCCAACGAACAGCGCGTGACCGATGGATAGCTGCCCGCCGATCCCGAGCATCAGGTTCCACGATTGTCCCATGAAGGTGAACAACAGGACGATCGTCAGAAGTGAGATGACGTAGGCGTTGGACATGCCACCCACCACGGCCAGGGCGGCGAAGACCAGAGCGCCGGCACCCCAACGCTTGGTGTCGCTGGCTTGATCAGATGTCCTTTGCACCGAAAAACCCCCTCGGACGGAAAATCAGGATGATGATCAGGAGCGCGTAAGGGAGTGCTGTTTTCATCGACGGCGTGAACATCAAGGCCGCGATCGCTTCGGCGACCCCGATCGTCAGGCCGCCCAGAAGAGCGCCGCCGAAGCTGCCGAGACCGCCGACGATCACCGTCACGAAGGCCAGCAGCGTGAAGTCGACGGCGAGATAGGGCTGCGCATCGAACAGCGGCGAGATCAATGCGCCGGCGACGCCAGCGCAGGCGGCTCCGATGCCGAAGGTCACCGCATAGACCCGAGGGATATTCAGCCCGACCACCAGTCCGCCCAGTCGATTATTGGCGGCGCCCCGCAGCGATCGGCCGAATGCGGAATACTTCAGATAGGCTCCCAGTGCGGCGATCAGCAGTCCGGCCGTAGCGGCCGCCTGGATGCGGGCCCAATCCAAGGTGAGCGGTCCCACGCTCACGGTCTGGAAGGACAGCTGAGACGCCGTCGGCCGCGGATCCGGACCGAACGACATCAGCAATACGCCGCTGAAAAGCAGTGAGAGGCCGATGAAGACGATGAACTGATAGTGATGCGGCCGATTGACGAACCGCTTCACGACGAGCGTCTCCAGCAGATAGCCGAACACGAACATGACGACCGCGGCGATCGCGGCGGCTACAACGATCGGGACGTCCCAGATTCGAACAGTCCAGTATCCGATGTAGATCCCGAACACGACCATCTCGCCATGAGCGAAATTGACCACGCGCATGACGCCGAAGATGATCGTGAGACCGAGCGCGACGAGCCCGTAAACCAGCCCGATGAGCACCCCGCCGGCGATTACATTGAGCCAGAGCGACAGCATCAGCGACCGACCGCTGATGGATGCGCGATGGAAAGTCTTCGTCTTCCTTGCATGCTGATCGGATCCATCTTGGCTGTAACGGAAACTTAGCGGCGTCGGACGTCGTCCTGTGTTTCAGACCGCCTTTGGCGCGGCGAAACATCCGTCGATGTAGACGAGCGACTCACAGCCGGCTCTCGTCGTCTGAGCCACCACCTCTCCGGTGAAGATGGTGTGACTACTGTCGCTGTAAGCATTCAACACGCGGCAATCGAAGCTGCAGACCGCGCCGACCAGACTTGGTGCTCCGGTTTTGAGATCGCACCACAAACCGTCGCCGAAGCGGATATCGCCCTTGCTGCCGTCCTGCCCGGAAAACTTGAGCGCCAGATCGCGATGCTCGGCCCCCAGAATATTCCAGCAGAACGACCCACTGCTGAGAATGGTGTCGTGCGCACCGGCAGATCGATTGACGCAAACCAGCACGCTGGGCGGAGCCGCCGACAGCGAGCAGCCCGCCGTCAGTGTCAGACCATGACGGTTCGGCGCCCGGCCTGTCGTGACGATCGACACGGTGCCCGGCACGTTGCGCATCGCAGCGCGGAATGCTGCGGCATCGAGTGGGCTCGTTTCGGACAGCGGCGGTGTTGCGGACGGCATGGCTACGACCCTTGGATTCATGGGATGGATGCGCCCTCTTTGTCTGGTTGTGAGTCCGGGCATGCAGCGCTGCCCCGGTGAACGTCTGAGCTATCCGGCTGCCTGATAGAACTGGATGACGTTGCCGCCCGGATCCCGCACCTTCACCGCACGGCCGTGACTTTCCATGTCCCGGACCGCGCCGACTTGCGCCCCCATGGCTGCGGCACGCTCCATGGCGGCATCGAGGTCATCGACATCGAAGACAAGAACGGCATCTTGCAGCTGGTCCGAGACCGACTCCGTCGGTCCGGCGACGCAGAACGCAGCCGCATCGCTCACGAACTGGATCCACTTGCCGGGATCAGCGAAGCGCACCTTCAGACCCAGGCCTTCGTAGAACTCGGCCAGGCGTCCAGGATCGTTCGCTGTCAAATAGACTTGCTTCAGTTTCACGCTCGACATCCAAACCGTCGCTACCCAAGTGCGATCGTGGGTGGATAGTCGCCCGAGCCTCTCAGCATTACTGCTTGAACAACGCCTGTCACAGAAGCTTCATCAGCATTTTATGCTGTAACGACTTGTCGAGTCGCTAGATCCAACTCTGCATCCGGCCGATCTTTGCCATTTTCTGGTTGACGAGGGTGGGCGTCGTTGCTGCCGAACCTTTTGTCTCGCGCAACGCCCGCGGCGTGGTCAGCGACGTGGGACCGGGGCCACACGCGACGACAGGCGGTTGTACGAAACAGGGCAGCTCTCGACATCGATCTCTGCTGCACGTCCCGTCAAGTGACATGGGGAGCCAATCGATGGAGCGGCGGGCATTACATCTTGACCGAATCCGTGGATCAACGTCGGCCTGCATATCGCATAGGCAAAAAATGTTTCGGAAGTAGGCAACTAACCTCCTGATCGCAATGCACAATGCGAAGGTTGACGGTTTTTCGATACAAATCGACGATTTGTCGAAATCCCACAAGCGCAATTGCGGTTAGCTTTTACCACGCGATTGTCATCACCGCGCAAACGACGGTGATACGCGCCGCAGAAGACTGCCATACTTGGGAGATACGCGATGTCGACAACCTCTCTCGACAGAATAGATATCAAGATTCTCAACGAGCTCCAGCAGAATGCGAGCTTGACCAATGTCGAGCTCGCATCACGCGTCAATCTCTCGCCGTCGCCGTGTCTGGCACGCGTCAGAACACTCGAAAAACTCGGCGTGATCGATCGACGGATCGCCCTTCTCGATCCCGCCGTGCTCGGCATTGGTGTAACGGCTTTCATCCAGATCAAGCTGGAAAAGCAGGTCCAGACGTCCCTCGAGAATTTCACCCGATCCATCGACCGGCTGGCCCAGGTAATGGAATGCTATCTCATGACCGGTGAGAGCGACTACATGCTCCGCGTCATGGCGGCCGACATCGAAGATCTCGAAGACCTGATTGTCAACAAACTATCCCGCATTCCCGGCGTCAGCAGCATTCGATCAAATCTGGCCCTCAAGCGCATTTCGCACAAGACCGTGCTGCCGATCGACGCCAATCGGCCGGTCACCGTCAAGGCTTGCGCCACCCCCTCGCGCCCTCTGGAGCGCTCACCAAGACCCCGATACGACCCAACCGGTCCTTTGCTGTCCGATGCGCCGATCGGGCTCGACACCAATCGTCCCAGCTACAGCGTGGAAAGGCTATGAGGCGCCCCGCCATGGGCTCCGGCCAGTTGGCAATAATGGTGAAGTTAAGATCGGCAGAGTGCTCGATCGGCGCTGCGAGCCTGACAATCCGCACACGACCCAACGCGAGCACCCGTCGGTTCCAGCGAGCAGAGCGACCGAGATGACGGGATCGATCGAAGCGGCCCTGCAGGCGCTCGCCGACGGCGAAATCGTCGTGGTCACCGACGACGACGATCGCGAGGGCGAAGGGGACCTCGTCGTTGCCGCCTCGCGGTGTACGGCTGAGAAGATGGCCTTCATCATTCGCCATACATCGGGAATCGTCTGCGCTCCGATTACCCTCGAAGACGCGAGACGCCTGCGGCTTGACCCGATGGTTGTCAACAACGACTCGGCTCACACCACGGCTTTCACCGTGTCAGTGGACTACCGGCCGGATAACGGTACGGGCATCTCGGCCGAAGAGCGGGCCTCGTGCTGCCGTGCACTCGCCAACCCCAACGCCGGCGCCGGCGATTTTTGCCGGCCGGGACACGTTTTCCCGCTGATCGCAAAAGAAGGGGGCGTACTCATGCGCTCGGGTCACACCGAGGCCGCCGTCGACCTGTGCAGACTGGCAGGTCTCGAGCCGGTCGGTGTCATCAGCGAACTGATGAACGACGATGGCTCGGTGATGAAGGGTCCGCAAGTCGCGGCGTTCGCCGACAAGCACAAGCTGAAACAGGTCACCATCGCAGACCTCATCAGCTTCCGGCAGGCCCGCGAGACGCTGATCGAGCGCGTCTCGAGCGTCACGGCGGAGAGCTCGATCGGCCCGCTCCAGGGCTATTCGTATCGCTCGCCGTTCGACCCCATTCATCACGTCGCCTATATCTACGGAGAACTGGGCGACGGCACCAACGTCCTCACGCGCTTCTACAAACCCAACATCCTGCGCGATTTGTTCTCGGGTCAGGAACAGGCCAAGATGAACGTCATTCTGCAACGCTTCAAGGATAATGGCAGCGGCGTGCTCGTCTATCTGCGCGACGGCGCGGCGGGCGTTCCGCCTGCGCCGCTAGGCCCGATCAGTTCGCGCGAAGACGACCGTAATCGGCAATGGCGCGAGATCGGCGTCGGCGCCCAGATCCTGCGGGATCTCAAGATCAGCTCCATCCGTCACCTCACCTCGTCGACGCATCACTTCAAGGGACTGTCAGGCTTCGGCATCGAGATCGTCCGAAACGAAGCGCTCTAACTCCAGCCATCGGCGTTTCGAAAGTCCATTGAGCGCGTCCCGCACCTCAGGCATCCGGCGAAGCTTGCAGTTCGTCTCGCGGCAGGTCTCCCCCGGGCCAGTCTGGCCGGCCTCGCGCTCGGAGAAGTAGCGCGCCGGCGATTTGCCAAGCGCCTTCTTGAACATGGTGATGAACGCGCTCACCGACTCGTAGCCGAGCGCCTCGGACACGGACTGAACCGTGTTGCCAGCAGACAACTTCTGGATGGCGACGATGATCTGAAGCTGCTGACGCCAGCGACTGAAGGTCATGCCGGTCTCGGCGAGCACAATGCGCATCAGCGTCCGCTCGCCGAGCGCGACGGCTTGCGCCCACTCCGCCACGGTCCTACGGTCGGCCGGATTGTCCATCAAGGCATCGGCGATCATACGCAGTTTCGAACTCCGCGTGATCGGAAGATGCAGCCGTTCGGTCGGCATGGCCATCGATCTGCGCGGGCGGGCCTTGCTCATTTGCTTGCCAATTAATGAGCAAATCATCTCACCCTCAAACACCATCGGGGAAGACGGCCTTCACCGGAGGCTTACCCGGCATCCTATGGCCAACCGTGACCAGGGCGAGAGCGAGACCGCCGGGAATGGCATTCTGAAGGATTCCGGGCGGTCGCCAGATTTCAGCACGCGAAGGCTCGAGACCTCCAATGTCTGGAATTGCGACATCGGATGATCGTCATCCCGCTTCTCAAGCATGCCAAGCCGCCCCGATTGCGTTTTGCAGGCCAGCGTCGTTTGGAGCGACGGTATTACCCGGTGAGGTCGGATCAAAGCCCGGGTTGCTTGCCGAATAGATCGCCATCGCCTGCACCAGTTGCGAGACCTGGCTGTCAAGGTTGAGGCCTCCAGCCGAGATCTCCTGGAATTGGTTGGCGCTGCCCGAGAACCAGCCCGTGGCGGTCACGCTGGTGTTGGTTCCCAGGATGTCGATTTTCAGGTCGTTGCCCGACTGCAGGAACCACAGGTTGTGGTCGGTAATGCCTCCGGCGAAATCGAGATCGTTGGTCTTGCCGGCCTGGGCCGCGATCGTGATCTGACCGCTGCCCGTGGTCGCGAGATAGGTGTTGTTGGTATTGCCGTAGCTGTCGGTCACGCTCGCAAGGATTGCATTGTTGGCCTGACCCGGCAGCTTCACCGAGGTCGAGAAGGCGCCGTTGGACTGCACGACCGCCGTTCCAATGGCGTTGCCATTGTCGGTCAAGGTCACGATCTGTCCGACCACCGCCGCCGCACCGCCCGTCGCAACGGTGCCGGAAACGGTCTGCACCCCCGGTGTTGCTCGGCACCGGCGCGCTGGTGATGGCAAGGCTCGGAGGACGATATTTGCATGAATTGGAAGCAGAAATCGCTTCTTCGGATTCTCAATGCACACGTCAGACGGAGGCCGAGGTGTGCATGTGCAGTCAAAGCGCTTCGCTCGCACTTTTCTGGGGCAACCCTCAACAGCTTATCGATGTCGCCAAACGGTACGAAGAGCAATCCATCATCTAATGATGAGGTCGCCTCGCTCAGCGATTGCTCGAACTGCCAGCTCTTCCGAGATCTTCCAATCGCTCCATGACCGTTCAGCGAAGTCAGTTTGCCTTCGCTTTCACATATCGGCCTGGTGCCACTTCCCCCGGAGGATAGAGGTTGCTGCCGAGTTGCGTCCGGGCGGGCACCTGATCTTCAGCCCACGGCTTGAGCCACGCGATCCAATCGTTCCACCAACTGCCTGGCTTTTCGTCAGCGCTCGCAAGCCACGCCGCCGGGTCTTCGCATCGCTTGTCCGACAGCCAATAGCTTCGCTTGTTCTTCGACGCAGGGTTGATCACGCCGGCAATGTGCCCACTCGCTCCGAGCACGAAGCGGGTGTTGCCACTGAACAGGCCTGTGGTGCGATAGGCCGATCGCCACGGCACGATGTGATCTTCAACGGTCGCCAAGACATAGGCAGGCAGGTCGACTCGCCCCAGATCGACGGACGTGCCGCACATCGTCAACCGGTTCGGCTCCCGAAGTCTGTTCTCCAGATACATGTTCCTGATGTACCAGCAATACATCGGCCCCGGCAGGTTGGTCACGTCGGCGTTCCAGAACAGAAGATCGAAACGCTCAGGCGATTTTCCCTTCAGATAGTTGTTGATCACGTTCGGCCAAATCAGCTCCTTGGAACGCAGGGTTTGGAAGACGAACCCGAGCTCCGAGCCGCGGTAAATGCCGCCGTTGCCGATGGTCTGCTCGCGCTGCCGCACACCCTCCTCGTCTACGAACACGCCGAGGTCCCCCGGTTCGCGGAAGTCGAGCATCGTGGTCAGCAACGTCACACTGGCGACCGACTCGTCGCCGCGCGTCCGCAGGATCGCCAGCGCAGATGACAGAATGGTTCCTCCGACGCACCAGCCGACCACGTTGACCTTGTCGGCACCCGAGATCGAGCGGGTCACCTCGATGGCGCGCATGGCGCCCTGCCCGACGTAATCGTCCCAGCCAAAGTGCCCGCACGAGGCATCCGGATTGCGCCAGGAGACCATAAAGACGGTCAAGCCGTGCTCGACCGCAAAGCGGACGAAGGAGTTGGCCGGTTGCAGGTCGAGGATGTAAAACTTGTTGATGCATGGCGGCACGATCAGCAGCGGCCGGGCCGTCACCTGCTCGGTCGCGGGTTCATACTGAATGAGCTGAAACAGCTCGTTCTCGAACACGACCGCGCCCCTGGATGCGGCGACGTCTTTTCCGACCTCGAACGCCTCCTCGTCCGTGATCGTCAGGCTGCCTCGGCCGAGATCGGCCATGAGATTGTCCAAGCCCGCCTTGAGGCTCTGCCCCTCGCTGTCCGTCGCAAGCTTTATGACGTCAGGATTGGTGGCGAGAAAATTAGTCGGGCTCATCGCCTCGACCAGCTGGCGCGTGAAGAAGCGCAGCCGATGCTTTTCCTTCTCGTCGAGATCGAGTGCTTCGACGAAGTCGACGCAATAGCGCGCATTGAGTAGATAGCATTGCTTGAGCAGGCTATAGGTGGCATTGTCCCGCCATTCCGTCGCGTTGAACCTGCGATCGCCGCGCGCGGGCTCGATTCCTGCTTCGCTCTGGACGCCGGCGGCCGATTTGAGGACATGCTCGGTGAGCTTGTACAGCCGCATCATGTGGTCCGCCTGCAATTGAGCGAGGCCTGACGAATTCAGAGCCGGGCCGGGATCGGCCCCGTTACGATCGCCCTTCGGCGCCCATCCGAGCGAGCGCCACAGGCTTTCACCCGCCTTCATGAAGCCCTCGACAAATTCGTCAGGCATGTTGAATGGCCGATTCATGGCGTTCCTCGCTTGGCAAGATTGATCGGTTCGTTGACGTCCGGTTTTTGGGCCGCTTCTGTCTGGCGCCCTTTGCCCCCGCATGCACCGAGAGCTTGCCGTCTCATCCGCCGCGGCCTCAGGATCCGGAGCGGACGGTCGCGCCCTCCCTGATTCCGTCGACATTGACGCAGAGGCGCTTGATCTTGTCGTACAGTGTCTGCTTCGGAATGCTCAGAAGGGCAGCCGTTGCCTGGACGTCGCCTTGCCTGCGCCGCAGCGCATCCTCGATGATCGATCGCTCGATGTTCTCCAGTTGCCGCGGCAATGACATATCGGACGCGCCGAAGCCCGACTTGTTGATCGACTTGCCGTCGAGGACACCGAGCACGAAACGGTCGGCGACGTTACGGAGCTCGCGCACGTTGCCCGGCCACGAATAGGCCAGGAGGTGAGACATGGTCGGGTCGTCCAGGATCGGGGCGTCGCGCTCGAAACGCCTGGCGGCATCCAGAGTGAAGTGCTCGAACAGCAGCGGGATGTCCTCCCGCCGTTCGCGCAGCGGCGGCAGCTCGATGAAAGCGACGCCGAGGCGATAGTAAAGATCGGCACGAAACAGCCGCTTTTCGCTGAGCTCTAGCAGATTCACCTTGCTCGCGGCCACGACACGGCAATCTACAGCGATCGGCTTGTTGGTGCCGACGCGCTCGATCGAGCGATCCTGCAGCGACCTCAGCAACTTGACCTGCACGCTGAGCGGCATGCTTTCGATCTCGTCGAGGAACAGCGTTCCGCCGCTGGCGTATTCGATCTTTCCGATCCGCTGACGCGTGGCGCCGGTGAACGCGCCGACCTCGTGGCCGAACAGCTCGCTCTCGACCAGCGATTCCGGCAGGCCGCCGCAGTTCACCGCAACGTAGTTGCCGCCGCGGCGGCCGCTATGATTGTGCAGGCAGCGCGCCACCACATCCTTGCCCGTCCCGGTCTCACCATAGATCGTGACGTCGACATTGGTCGCAGCCAAGGTGGAGACCAACCGGCGCACCTCCTGGATCTGCGGCGACCGACCGAGCAGGCTGGCCTCGATTCCCTGGCGGTCCGCCAAGGCGGATCGCAACGATCGCACCTCGAGCGTCAGCCGCCGCTTCTCCGCCGCCCGGCGCACCACCGAGATCAGCTGCTCCGAGGAGCAGGGTTTCTCGATGAAGTCATAGGCGCCGGTCCGCATTGCCTGCACGGCCATAGAAATATCGCCGTGACCAGTGATCAGGATCACCGGCAGATCCTGATCCAGCCGACGCAGATCAGACAGCCAATCGAGGCCGCTGCGCCCGCGCAGGCGCACGTCGCAGACCACGACAAAGGGCATGTCGGCGCGCACGGAGCTGTGGGCGGTCTCGACCGAGGCAAAGCCCGAAACGGAAAATCCCGCAAGTTCGAGCGCCTGGACCCCGCCGATCCGGACGTCGTCATCATCCTCGACATAGATCACGCCGATCGATTGGTCATCGCCCATGCGGAGCCGCCTCTGTAATCTCAGCCAATGGAAGGGTCACAACAAATTCGGCGCCGCTCGGCGTCAGGTTTCGCGCATGCAGTTCGCCACCGAACGAGCGTGCAATGTGGTTGGACAGCATCAGGCCCAGCCCAAGCCCCTTGCCCGCGGGCTTGGTCGTCACGAACGGCTCGAACATGCGCTGCAGGACGTCGGGGGCGATCGCGGGCCCGCTGTTGCTGATCGCAATGCGGCAGCGCGCGCTCTGCGCCTCCTCCCTGCCCGCCCGGACCAGGATCGACTTCGGCTCGACATTCTCCACCGCATCCAGCGCATTCGCCACGATGTTGCACAACAGCTGCTCGAGCCGCGTCTGATCGGCGATGACGCAGAGTTTTGCGTCAATGTCCGTCGCGACGGCAACCCCGCCCTCCTTGACTCGCCCGGACAATATTTTGAGCGATTCAGCCACGGCCTGCTCAACGGAAACCGCGCCAAGCGGGCTGCTCGACTTATATGCGAACACCCGCAACTGGCCGGTCAGGCGTCCGAGCCGCCGCACCAGCTCGCCAATGCGGGTGAGATTTCCACGGGCATCTCCGATTGATCCGCGGTCGACCAGCAAGACTGCATTGTCGGCGGCGGTCTGCAAGGCCGCCAACGGCTGGTTCAGTTCATGAACGATGCCCGCCGACATCTGGCCGAGCGCGGCCAGCTTGCCGGCATGAACGAGTTCATCCTGCGTAGCGCGCAATTCGGCTGTGCGCTCCTGCACCCTGGTTTCGAGCATGTCGTTCGCCGCCTGCAATGCGGCCTGGCTCGCCAACCGCTGCTTGATCTCTCTGCGGCGTTGCTCCACAAGTCCAAGCGCCAGCAGCGCGACGAGGGCGGCTAATCCCGATATGACCCCGATGACGAGCGCAGTCTGCCGTATGGGCGCCTCGTCGTCGAGAAGCACGAGTTTCCAAAGCCCGCGGTTGATCGGAAGCTCGCTGACGGTATAGGCGGTGCCGTTCTCCGCGGTGATCCGTGCTGTGCCGTTCTCGGACTGGGCGACGAAGGTCCATCCGAGCGGCGCAAGATCGTGGTTTCCGTAGGGCTTGGATCGCGCGATGTCATCGCGCGTTTGAACCGACAGCGGCTCCATCGGGCGATAGCGCCACTCGTCGCGAGAGGCGAGTATCGTGACCTTGCGCTCGTCGACCAGTAGAATGTCGTTGTCGATGTTGCGCCACGCCCTCTCGAACGAATCCAGATTGACCTTGACGGTCGCGATCCCCTTGGTCGTCCCGCTGTCCTTCAGGGCATAGGACAGATAATAACCGGCGCGCGCGGTGGTGATACCGACACCGAAGAATGCACCGCGACCGTTCGCAAGCGCTTCGCTCACATAGGGACGATACGACAGGTTTTCGCCGAAGGGTGTTCCGGGCTGGTCGAAATCGGCCGCGGCCAGGGTCGCGCCGGTGACACCGAGGACGTAGAGGTTGTCGGCCCCCGCCAGCAGGTTGATCGATTTCAGATAGAGGCTGACGGCTTGCTGCAACGCGGGATCGCCGGGCGCCTCCAGCAGCCGGAACACGCCGGGGGACGTCTCCAGGAGAGACGGGAGATACTCAAATCTCGAAAGATGGCCGTCGAGTCTGGCAGCCTCGACGGCCAGCCGCTGCTGGGCCGCGGTGTGCAGATGGTCCAGTCCCCGGCGGAACATGACCGCATATCCGAGCCACGCCGCGGCGGCGACCAACGCAAGGGCAAATGCACCGCGAATGAACCAACGCGTGGAAGCAGGCGCCACCGAACCAACCTTGGCAGGCTCCTTGACGTTCACCAGGGATGAGAGCTCCGCCATCTTGTGAACCAGCACAAACCCGGGAGCGCCGGCAATTGCGGCAGGCCACTCACGCATAGTCTAACTCTATGGTCTTGCCCCGGAATACGCGATAGGAAAATCCGGTGTAGGCGATGATGACCGGCGGCGTCACGCAGACCCCGATCAGTATGACTCGGAGCGACTCCGGACTGCTGGCGGCCTGCCAGACCGTGAGCCGGTCGATCACGACATAGGGGTAGATGCTATAGCTGAGACCAAGGAAGCTCAGGAGGAACACGAGCACCAATAGCGCGAAAGGCAGCCAGCAAAGCGCGCCGCGCACGGCCGGTGCACCCAGCAGAAGGCGGACCGTCAGCAGCGCGACGCTGGACGTGATCGGGATCGAGGCCACCGCGATCATCGCCGGCAGGGTGAACCACCTGATGCGGACCGTCTCGCTGATCCACGGCGTTGCCATCGAGATCAGGATCAGACCGAGAACCATGGGTGCGAAGGCGATCTTGCTCCACTCGATCGCCTTCTCCTGCAGTTCGCCATGCGTCTTCATCACAAGCCACGTCGCGCCGAGCAGTGCATAGGCCATCGGCAACGCAATTGCGATTGCGCCGGCGAAGATCGGATAATTCCAGCCTTCGCCGAACCCGCTGATGTAGCGGCCGAGCATCCAGCCCTGGCATACCGACGCCAGCATCGACCCGGCGATGAACATGCGATCCCACATCGCCTTCCGGTCGGCCTTGGCCTTGACCCGGAAATCGAAAGCTGCACCGCGCAGGATCAGGCCGACCAGCATGAGCGCGGTCGGCAGGTACAATTCCGACAGGACCAGTCCATGCGCCTTTGGGAAGGCGACGAGGAGAAGGCCGACGCCGAGGACGAGCCAGGTCTCATTCGCATCCCAGAACGGGCCGATCGAGGCGACCATGGTATCCCGCTCGTCCGGCGTCGCCCGATGCATCAGCATGCCGACCCCGAGATCGTAGCCGTCGCTCACGACATAGACGAGCAGCGATACGCCCATCAGTCCGATGAAGATCAGTGGCAGAAGCTCGTCGAAGGACATCGACATCATGCGAACTCTCCGCGGCTCTGATAGCGAAGCGGATCCTGTGCAAGGTCCTCCGACGTGACCGCCGCCGGACGCTTTTCCGGCTTCTCCGACATATATTTCAGCACGCCGACATAGGCCACCAGCAAGCCCACATAGAGGGTCACGTAGATGACCAGGGTCAGCGCGATGCTCGCCGATGGAACGCGCGAGGCGACCTCGCTCGTTCGGATCAGGCCTGACACGATGAACGGTTGCCGTCCAATCTCCGTGACGTACCATCCGGCGATGGTTGCCACCCATCCGGCAAAGGTCATTCCCGCGAACAACTTGAGCAATGGCCGCGGCATCAGGGAAAACTCCCAACCGTCGCGCCAATGCCTCCAGAGGCCGACCCAGCTGACGAGTAACATCAGGATGCCCGTTCCCACCATGATCCGGAACGACCAGAACAGCGGCAGCACCGGCGGATGGGCCGATGGAAACTCGTTCAACCCCTTGAGCTCCCCGTCAGGATCGTGACGGAGGATAAGGCTCGCGAGTTTCGGCACGGCCAGTTCGAAATAGTTCGACCGGGTCGCATCGTCGGGAATCGCGAACAGAAGCAGCGGCGCGCCGCGCGTGGTTTCCCAGATGCCTTCAACCGCCGCGATCTTCTGCGGCTGATACTTGAGCGTATTGAGCCCGTGAAAATCGCCCGCCACCATCTGCGCCGGCGCGGCCAGGGCCGCGAACACGAGCCCGGTTCGCAGCACCCGCGAGGCGCTCGCCGTCGCGACGCCCTTGAGGAGCTGCCAGGCGCTGATCCCGATCAGCAGGAACGCGCACGTCAGTGACGACGCAAGCACCATGTGGACGAAACGATAGGGAAAGGAGGGATTGAAAACGATCTCCAGCCAATTCCGTGCATGGAACTGGCCGTCGACAATTTCGTATCCCGCCGGTGTCTGCATCCAGGAATTGAGGGCGAGGATCCAGAACGCACTCATCAGAGTGCCCAGCGCCACCAGAAAGGTCGCCCCAAGGTGAATTGCTTCGCCGACGCGGCGGTGGCCGAACAGCATCACGCCAAGAAAGCCCGCCTCGAGAAAAAAAGCGGTCAGCACCTCATAGCTCAGCAACGGGCCTGCGATATTGCCGACCCGCTCCATATAGCCCGGCCAGTTGGTGCCGAACTGGAAGCTCATGGTGACGCCACTGACGACCCCGAGCGCAAATGTCAGGGCGAATACCTTGGTCCACAGCCGATAGGCGCGAAGCCAGTCCAGCTTCTGCTGTGGGTCGGTTGCGCGCATATGCTTCACGCGGAAGAGCAGCAGCACCCAGCCCAGGGCGATCGAGATCGATGGAAATAGAATATGAAACGTGATGTTCGCGGCGAACTGGATACGCGCAAGGAGCACAGCGTCCATCAGCATCCCCTCCGGGCTCGAGCCGGCGCCGGGTGCGCAACGGCCGACACGACATCCATCTCCTTCGCGACCGCAATCAATGAAGCTTGACGTGCGGCTCGGTCCGCCGGGTGATCAGGCGAGCCAGCGTGTCGAGCGCCACCTTGGCCGGACCATGCAGGGCGTATTCGTGCATCTTGTAGAGCGACAGGTACATCATCCGCGCGAACAGCCCCTCGAAGACCAGGCTGCCGCCCACCAGCGCCCCCATCATCGAGCCGACCGTGCTGAACTCGCCGAGCGAGACCAGGGATCCGAAGTCCCTGTAGCGGTAGTCCTTCAGCGCTTCGCCTCGCAGATGCCGCGGGATCTGGGAAGAGAGATGCGAGGCCTGCTGATGGGCCGCCTGTGCGCGCGGCGGCACATTGCCCCGCTCGCCCCATGAGCAGGCCGAGCAGTCGCCGATGGCAAAAATGTTGTCGTCGCGCGTGGTCTGCAACGTGGGCCGCACCACCAGCTGGTTGATGCGGTTGGTTTCGAGCCCGGCAATGTCCTTCAGGAAATCGGGCGCCTTGACGCCCGCGGCCCAGACGATCAGTTCGGCGGGAATGGTTCGCCCGTCCGTCAGGCTGACGCGGTCGGACCCGACTACGGACACCTTGGCGCCGACCAGCAGATTGACACCCAGCCTGAGCAGCAGTTTCTCCGTCTCCTTCGAGACGCGTTCCGGCAATGCGGGAAGCACCCGATCCGCCGCTTCAATCAGCGTGATCCTGATGTCCTTCTGCGGATCGACCTGATCGAGGCCGTATGCCACCACTTCGCGCGTCGTCCGGTGCAATTCCGCCGCAAGCTCGACACCGGTCGCACCGGCGCCGATGATCGCGACCTTCAACTGATGTTCACCGAGCGCTGACGATTGGGCATGGGCGCGGATGCAGGCATTGACCATGCGTTCGTGGAACCGCTTGGCATCGACCTGCGATTCGAGCTTGATCGCGTGGTCCACGACGCCCGGCGTGCCAAAATCGTTGTTCTGGCTGCCAATAGCCATGACGAGGATATCGTAGTCGAAGCTCCGCTTCGGCGTCACCTCGCGCCCTTCGCCATCGAGATAGGGCGCCACCAGCACTTGACGCCGCTCCCGGTCGATCCCGATCATCTCGCCGATCCGGTAACGAAACCCGTGCCAGTAGGATTGCGCGAGATAGTCGACCTCGTGGGCACCGATATCCATGCTGCCGGCCGCGATCTCGTGCAGCTTCGGCTTCCAGACATGCGTGCGGTTGCGCTCGATCAGCGTGACGTCGAGCTTGCCCTTGCGGCCATATTTGTCGCCGAGGCGGGTCGCGAGTTCCAATCCTCCCGCCCCGCCTCCGACGATCACGATCCGGAGCTTTCCCGATTGCGCCTCACTCATGATGGCCTCGCCCGATCGCGTTCATAGTCCGCCCAATCGTGTCCTTCCGATCAGGCTCTCTCGGACACCGCATCCGCGGCTGCGACGGCAGCCATGTTCACGATGCGGCGGACGGTCGAGGATGGCGTGAGAATGTGGGCGGGCTTGGCCGCGCCGAGCAAAATGCCGCCGACCGTCAGCCCCTGCCCCGCAGCCATCCGCAAAAGATTGTACGAGATGTTGGCCGCGTCCAGATTGGGCATCACCAGCACGTTCGCCGGACCGACGAAACCGGAATCGGGAAACTCGTGGTCACGCACCGACTGCGACAGCGCCGCGTCGCCGCGCATCTCGCCTTCCACGGTCAGATCGGGCGAGCGCGCGCGGATGATCGCGCGCGCCTCCCGCATCTTGTGCGCCTCCGGCACCGCCGAGCTGCCGAAGCTTGAATGCGACAACAGCGCCACTCGAGGCGTGATGCCAAATCGCCTGACTTCGGCGGCCGCCAGCAGCGCGATGTCGGCAACCTGCTCGGCAGTCGGATTGAGATTGCAATGCGTGTCGCAGATGAACAGCTGATGCTGCGGGAGAATGAGCATTTGCATTACGGCGAGCGTCCGCACGTCGTCCCGCGTTCCGATCACGTTCTTGATCGCCGCCAGGTGATCGGCGGTTCGCCCGATCACTCCGCAAAGCATCGCATCGCCGATCCCGCGCTCGAGCAGGATCGACGCCAGCACCGTCGCATTGCTCCGCGTCTCCGACAGCGCGAGGGCCGCCGATACGCCATCGCGCCTCCTGCGCGCATGATACACGTCAGCGCATTTGGAATAGACCTGCGCATCGTGCGGATCGATGATCTCGCAGTCCTGGCCGGGCCTGAGCCGGAGACCGAAAGCCTTGATCTGCTGTTCGATGGTGGCTGGCCGGCCGAGCAACAACGGCTTCGCGATCCGCTCGTCAGCGATCACCTGTGCTGCCCGCAGCACGCGCTCATCCTCGCCTTCGGCCAGAACGAGGGATTTTCCGCTCCCCTTCGCCACCGAAAACACCGGCTGCATCGCATTGCCGGACTGGTAGACAAAACGGCTCAGCCTCTGCCGATAAGCGTCCATATCGGCGATCGGACGCCTTGCAACACCGGTATCGGCGGCCGCCTTTGCCACCGCCGGCGCAATCATCTCGATGAGACGTGGATCGAACGGCTTTGGAATGAGATAGTTGCGCCCGAAGCGAAGGTCCTCGCCCTTGTAGGCGGTTGCGACCACCTCAGGAACCTCGGCCATGGCGAGGTCTGCGAGTGCGCGGACCGTCGCAAGCTTCATCTCCTCGTTGATGGTGGTCGCACCGCAATCGAGCGCGCCACGGAAGATGAACGGGAAGCACAGGACGTTGTTGATCTGGTTGGGATAGTCCGAACGCCCCGTGCCGATGATCGCATCGGGACGAACCGCCAGCGCGTCTTCCGGCATGATCTCCGGAACCGGATTGGCCATCGCGAAGATCAGGGGATCGCGGGCCATCTTCTTGACCAGGTCTGATGTCAGCACCTTGCCGGCCGACAGTCCGAGGAAGATGTCCGCATCCTGGATGATATCGTCCAGCTTCCGCGCATCCGTCTTCACGGCATAGCGCGCCTTGTTGTCGTCCATGCTTTCGGTACGGCCGGCATACACGACACCCTTGGCGTCGGTCACGATGATGCGATCGCGGCGCAATCCAAGGCTCACGATGAGATCGAGGCAGGCGAGCGCCGCAGCACCCGCGCCGGAGCAGACCAGCTTGACCTCGGCGATGTCCTTGTTGACCAGCTTCAGCCCGTTGAGGATCGCGGCTGCAGCGATGATCGCGGTGCCGTGCTGATCATCGTGGAAGACGGGTATCTTCATCCGTTCGCGGAGCTTCTTCTCGATGTAGAAGCATTCCGGCGCCTTGATGTCCTCGAGGTTGATGCCGCCGAAGGTCGGCTCCATCCGCGCGATCGTCTCGATCAGCGCATCGGGATTCTCCTCGGCGAGTTCGATGTCGAACACGTCGATGCCTGCGAACTTCTTGAACAGACACGCCTTGCCCTCCATGACCGGTTTTCCGGCCAGCGCGCCGATATTGCCGAGTCCGAGCACGGCGGTGCCGTTGGTGACGACGGCGACGAGGTTGCTGCGGGCCGTCAACACGTCCGCTTGCAACGGATCCTCGGCGATGACCAGGCAGGGCTCGGCCACACCAGGTGAATACGCCAGCGCCAGATCGCGCTGGGTGGCCATCGCCTTGGTCGGCACCACGGAGATCTTCCCCGGCGTCGGCAGGCGATGATATTCGAGTGCGGCTTCCCTGAGATCCTGGTCCATCGTGTTCCTCGACTTGATTCTTCGGTTCGGGAGGCCGGCATGCGGCCTCAGATCATGTGCTGGCCGCCATTCGCCGATATCGTCGATCCCGTGATGAAGCCGGCATCGTCGGAGGCGAGAAACACCACCGCGCGCGCGATCTCCTGCGGTTCACCCAGACGGCCGACCGGAATCTGGGGCAGAATGTTCTTGGCCACGATCTCCGGACTGATCGCCTTGACCATCTCGGTGGCGATATAGCCGGGGCAGATCGTGTTGACGGTGATGCCGGCGCGGGCGCCCTCCTGGGCCAACGCCTTCACGAAGCCGATGTCGCCGGCCTTGGCAGCGGAGTAGTTGACCTGGCCCATCTGGCCCTTCTGGCCGTTAATCGAGGAGATGCAGATCACGCGACCGAACTTGCGCTCGCGCATGCCTTCCCACACCGGCCGCGTCATGTTGAACAGCGAGTTCAGATTGGTGTTGATGACCGCGTACCATTGCTCCGGCGTCATCTTGTGGAACATGCCGTCCTTGGTGATGCCGGCGTTGTTGACCAGCACATCGACCGGCCCCAGGTCGGCCTCGACCTGTTTCAAGCCGGCGACGCAGGCCTCGTAGTTCGAGACGTCCCATTTGTAGACGTTGATGCCGGTCTGACTCTTGAACTTCGCAGCTGCCTCGTCGTTACCGGCATAACTCGCCGCCACCTTGTAGCCGGCCGCCTTGAGTGCGACCGAGATCGCCTCGCCGATGCCGCGCGTTCCGCCGGTCACCACCGCAACTCTGGACATGATTTCCTCCTGATCCTGATCGGTTATTCTTCTGCCGGCGCACGGCCAGCCGCTGTCGTTCGCGGATGGTGTGGTGCCGTCCGCGTTCATTCTGCTCCGGCGCTTATGGCCGGTGTTCTCTGCTACCGTTCGACCGTCAGGGCGACGCCCATGCCACCCCCGATGCACAACGTTGCAAGCCCCTTCTTCGCACCCCGCTTCTGCATCTCGAACAGCAGCGTCGTCAGCACGCGGGCGCCAGACGCACCGATCGGATGACCGATGGCGATGGCACCGCCGTTCACGTTCACGATCGAGGGATCCCAACCCATGTCCTTGTTGACGGCGATGGCCTGGGCCGCGAAGGCCTCGTTGGCTTCGACGAGATCGAGATCCCCGACCTTCCAGCCGGCCTTTTCCAGTGCCTTGCGCGAGGCCGGGATTGGCCCCGAACCCATTACCGCCGGGTCGACGCCGGCGGTCGCCCAAGAGACGATTTTTGCGAGCGGCGTCAGGCCGCGCTTGCTGGCTTCCTCCGCGCTCATCAACACCAGCGCGGCCGCGCCGTCGTTGAGGCCCGAGGCGTTGCCCGCAGTCACCGAGCCTTCCTTGTTGAAGGCGGGCTTAAGTTTGGCGAGAGCATCCTGCGTCGTGCCGGCACGGATATACTCGTCCTGGTCGACGACAACGTCGCCCTTCCTGGTCTTGACGGTGACGGGAACGATCTCGTCCTTGAACCGGCCGCCCTTTTGCGCGTCCTCGGCCTTGTTCTGCGAGCGGGTGGCGAAAGCGTCCTGCTCCTCGCGGGTGATCTGCCATTTGGCGGCGATGTTCTCCGCCGTGACGCCCATGTGGTAGCCGTGGAAGGCGTCCATCAGGCCGTCCTTCAGCATGGAATCGACGAATTTGACGTCACCCATCTTGGTGCCGCCACGCATATGCGACAGATGCGGCGCCATCGACATCGACTCCATGCCGCCGGCAACGATGACCTTTGCGTCGCCATTGGCGATCTGCTGCAGCCCAAGCGCCACCGACCGCAGACCCGAGCCGCAGAGCTGGTTCATGCCCCACGCTGTCTTCTCCTGCGGAATGCCGGCCGCCATAGCGGCCTGCCGCGCCGGATTCTGCCCCTCACCGCCGGACAGCACCTGGCCCAGGATGACCTCGTCGACATCTTCAGGCGAGACCTTCGCGCGTTCGAGGGCACCCTTGATCGCGACGGCTCCGAGCTCGTGCGCGGTCAGCGATCCAAGTGCACCGTTGAAGGAGCCGACCGGCGTTCGCGCGGCGGACACAATCACCACATCAGTCATGACCATTTCCTCTTGTCTGTCTGTTAAATCTCTCGCAATCCAATCGCTAGATGCCCCTGCCCTCTGCCACGGCGGTCTCGAAGTCTGTCGGATCGATGTCGCGCTCGAGACCGACACGCAGCTTCTCGCGATCGAGCTCGCCCTCCCACCAGGCCACCACCACGCAGGCAACACCGTTGCCGCAGAGATTGGTCAGAGCGCGGCATTCGCTCATGAACTTGTCGATACCGAGCACGATCGCCATGCCGGGAAGCAGCTCCGGCCTGACGGCGGCGAGCGTGCCGGCCAGCGTAATGAAGCCGGCACCCGTGATCCCCGATGCGCCCTTCGAGGTGAGCATGGCAACGACGAGAATCGTCAACTGCTCGCCGAAACTGAGCTGCACGTTCATCGCCTGGGCGATGAACAGCGTCGCCAGCGTCATGTAGATGTTGGTGCCGTCCAGATTGAAGGAGTAGCCGGTCGGCACGACGAGGCCAACGACCGGCTTGGAGCAGCCGAGGCGCTCGAGCTTCTCCATCATCTGCGGAAGCGCGCTCTCCGAGGACGACGTGCCAAGCACGATCAGCAATTCATCCTTCAGATATCGGAGGAACTTGAAGATCGAGAATCCGGCGAAGCGGGCGATCAGACCAAGGACCACAAAGACGAACAGGAGCGCAGTGACATAGAAGGTTGCGATAAGCCCAGCGAGATTGCCCAATGCCTGCGGACCATACCGCCCGATCGTATAGGCCATCGCACCGAACGCACCGATCGGGGCCGCCTTAACAATGATCGAGATGACGCCGAACATCGCGTGAGCCACGTCATCGATGAACGCCCGCACGGTATGGGCGCGCTCGCCGAGCCCCATCAGCGCAAAGCCGAACAGGATTGCAAACAGCAGGACCTGCAGGATTTCTCCCTGCGCAAACGCTCCCACGACCGTGTCCGGGATGACGTGCAGGACGAAATCGATCGACCTCATTTCGCTCGCCTGCTTGGCGTAACCCGCGACAGCAGCGGCGTTGGATTGACCCTGAAAGCCTGCTCCAGGCTGCACCACATTGCCGACGATCAAGCCGAGTGCCAGTGCAAGCGTCGACACGATCTCGAAATAGATCAGCGCCTTGATCGCGACCCGACCGACCTTCTTGACTTCGGAGATATGGGCGATGCCGGAGACGACGGTACAGAAGATGATGGGCGCAATCACCATCTTGATGAGCTTGACGAAGCCGTCGCCCATCGCCTTGATCCACTCGTTCTTGCCGAGTTCGGGCGAGACCCAACCGACGATAATGCCGAGCACGATAGCTGCGAGCACCTGAACGTAGAGCACCCGGTAAAATGGCTTCTTCTGCGTCACGGCCTTCTTATCGACCGTCGCACTGGTCGCTCCAGACATTATGTCTCCTCCCTCATTTCGCTGCGTTCCGCGCGGGCAGTCCTACTTTTTCTTCTGCGGCGGCAGATCGGTGCAGTGGCCCTCAAAGACCTCCGCCGCCATGCCGATGGACTCGCCGAGCGTCGGATGCGGATGAATGGTCTTGCCGATATCCGCGGGCTCGCAGCCCATCTCGATCGCGAGACAGACCTCGCTGATCAGATCGCCCGCATGTGTGCCGACGATGCCGCCGCCGATAACGCGTTGCGTCGCCGTGTCGAACAGAAGCTTTGTGAAACCCTCGTCGCGACCGTTGGCGATGGCGCGGCCGGAGGCTGCCCAGTGGAAAACCGCCTTGCCGAACTTGATGCCTTCGGCCTTGCACTGATCCTCCGTCTTGCCGGCCCAGGCGACTTCGGGATCAGTGTAGGCCACGGACGGAATCTGCCGCGCGTCGAAATAGGATTTTTCGCCATGGGCGACTTCCGCGGCCACATGACCTTCATGCACGGCTTTATGGGCCAGCATCGGCTGCCCGACGATGTCGCCGATCGCGAGAATATGCGCCACGTTGGTCCGCATCTGCCTGTCGACGTCGATGAATCCGCGATCGGTCACCGCGACACCCGCCTTCTCGGCGCCGATCTTCTTGCCGTTCGGGCTGCGGCCGACCGCGACCAGAACCAGGTCATAGAGTTGGGGCGCCGACGGCGCCTGCTCGCCCTCGAAGGAGACCTCAATCCCGGCCTCGGTGGCCTTCCCACCGACCGTCCTGGTCTTCAGCATCACCTTGTCGAAGCGACGCGCGTTCATCTTGTCCCAGACCTTGACCAGGTCGCGGTCAGCGCCCTGCATCAGGCCGTCGAGCATCTCGACCACGTCGATGCGTGCGCCGAGTGTCGAATAGACCGTCGCCATCTCCAGCCCGATGATGCCGCCGCCGATCACCAGCATGCGCTTCGGGATCGATGTCAGCAGCAGGGCGCCGGTCGAGTCGACGATGCGCGGATCCTCGGGCAGGAACGGCAGCTTCACGGCCTGGCTGCCGGCGGCGATGATGGCCTTGGCGAACTTGATCGTCTTCTTGCCGCCTGCCGAGGTAACCTCGAGATGGTGCGGGTCGAGGAAGGCGCCGACGCCGGTCACGACCTCGACCTTGCGGGCCTTTGCCATTCCGGCAAGGCCGCCGGTCAGCTTCTTGATCACGCCGTCCTTGAACGCACGCAGCTTGCCGAGATCGATCTGCGGCGCGCCAAAGGAGATTCCGTGGTCCGGGAGGTGTTTGACCTCGTCGATGACGGACGCCGTATGCAGCAGCGCCTTGCTCGGAATGCACCCAACATTGAGGCAGACGCCGCCGAGCGTGTCGTAACGCTCGACCAACACGGTCTTCATGCCGAGATCGGCGGCTCGGAAGGCGGCGGAGTAGCCGCCGGGACCGGCGCCGAGCACCAGCATGTCGCATTCCATATCCGCCTTGCCGGAATGGAATGCCGCGACAGGAGTCGCTGCCGGTGCCGCGGCGGCGGGGGCAGGCGGCGGCGTGGCCGCAGCGCCCGCGGCTTCCAGCATGAGGATGACGGCCCCTTCGCTGACCTTGTCGCCGACCTTGACCCTGACCTCCCTGACAACGCCGGCATGCGAGGACGGAATCTCCATCGACGCCTTGTCGGACTCGACCATGATCAGGCTGGTGTCGACCGCGACGGTCTCACCGGGCTTGACCATGACTTCTATCACCGCGACGTCCTTGAAGTCGCCGATATCAGGCACCTTCACTTCGACCTGCTGAGCCATGCTGCCCTACTCCCGATCTCAGAACAGCACGCGCCGCAAATCGGCGAGCACGCTGGCGAAATAGACGTTGAAACGTGCGGCCGCCGCACCGTCGATGACGCGGTGGTCCCACGACAGCGACAGCGGCAAGGTCAGGCGTGACGTCCAGGTCTTGCCGTCAGGCGAATGCTGCTTCCAGTATCCCTTGCACACGCCCATGATCGCGACTTCCGGCGCGTTGATGATCGGCGTGAAGTAGATGCCGCCGATGCCGCCGAGCGAGGAGATCGAGAAGGTGCCGCCCTGCATCTGGTCTGGCTTGATCTTGCCTTCGCGCGCAAGCTTGGCGAGCGCGTTCATCTCATTGGCGATGTCAGGCACCGATTTCTTGTCGGCATCGCGGATGACGGGCACCATCAGGCCGTTCGGCGTGTCGGCGGCAAAGCCGACGTGCCAGTAGTTCTTGTAGACCAACGTGTCGCCGTCGAGGCTGGCATTGAATTCCGGAAACTTCTTCAGCGCCGCGACGGCTGCCTTCACCATGAACGGCAGCAGCGAGAGCTTCACGCCGCTCTTCTCCAGCTCCTTGTTCATCTTGACCCGGAACTGCTCGAGCTCGGTGATGTCGGCCTCGTCATGGGTCGTGACATGCGGGATGACGACCCAGTTGCGATGCAGATTGGCTGCCGAAATCTTCTTGATGCGACCGAGCTCCTTGCGCTCGACCGGGCCAAATTTTGCGAAATCGATCTTGGGCCAGGGCAGCAGATCGATGCCGCCGACACCGCCCCCGCTTGCGGGCGCAGCCTGCGGCTTGGCGGCGGACGCCCCGCCCTTGGCAACGGCCTCGACGTCTTCGCGAACGATACGGCCGTGATTACCGGAGCCTTTGACCTTGCCGAGATCGACACCCATCTCGCGTGCCAGCTTGCGCACCGCCGGTCCGGCATAGGCGAGCGCGAAGGCCCTTTCGTCGACCCCGCCGACTTGCGCCACGGGAGCCGCTGCGGGCGCCGACGACACTGCTGCAGGCGCAGGCGCCGCAGAGGCGGCCGTCGTGGACGCATCGCTGGTCGCGAGCACGAGAATGATCGCGCCCTCGCTGACCTTGTCGCCGGTCTTGACCTTGATCTCGCGCACGGTCCCCGAGAGGGGCGCCGGCACTTCCATCGTCGCCTTGTCGGATTCAAGCGCGATCAGCGGATCCTCAGCCTTGACGCTGTCGCCGGGCTTGACGAAGATTTCAATGACCGGAACGTCCTTGAAGTCGCCGATATCCGGAACGCGCACCTCGGCGACACCGGCCGGCGCGCTAACCGGCGACGGCGGTGCGCTGACGACGGGGCGAGTCTCGACCTGCTCGGCGCCCGCGCCCTCGAACTGCACGATCACCACGCCTTCGCTGACCTCGTCGCCAACCTTGACGACCACGGCCTTCACCACGCCATCGCGCGGCGACGGCACTTCCATGGTTGCCTTGTCGGATTCCAGCGCAACCAGCGGGTCCTCCGCCTTCACCTTGTCGCCCGGCTTGACGAATACTTCGATCACCGGGACGTCCTTGAACTCGCCGATATCCGGAACTTTGATGTCGATCAGACCACTCATCGCTCTGCCCTCGGCTCCCTGGCTCAAACAGTCCAAGGCGCAGCGCGCCCGGCATCGATTTGATATTTGGCGATGGCCTCGGCCACGATTGCGGGCTTGATCGTCCCCTCATCGGCGAGCGCCTTGAGCGCCGCGACCGCGACGTAGTGCCGGTCGACCTCGAAGAACTTTCTAAGCTTCACGCGGTAGTCGCTGCGGCCGAACCCGTCGGTGCCGAGCACGACGTAGCGACGCCCGGCCGCCTGGACATATTCCCGGATCTGGTCGGGGTAGTTGCGCATGTAGTCGGTGGAGGCCACGACCGGCCCTGGATGTCCCTTGAGCTGCGATTCCACCCAGCTCTCGCAACGCGGCTCGGTCGGATGCAGCAGGTTCCAGCGCTCCGCCGCCATGCCATCGCGGCGTAGCTCGTTGAAGCTGGTTGCGCTCCAGACGTCAGCGGTCACGCCGAAGTCTGCCTTGAGCAAATCGGCGGCCGCGATCACCTCGCGCAGGATCGTGCCCGACCCGACAAGCTGGACGCGGAGGCCCTTCTTCGCGGTCTCGCCTCCGTTCTTCAGGAGATAGAGCCCCTTGAGAATCCCCTCCTCCGCCCCTTCGCCTGCATCGGCAAGCGCGGGATGCGGATAGTTCTCGTTCATCAGGGTGAGGTAGTAGTAGACGTCCTCCTGCGCCTCGTACATCCGGCGCATGCCTTCGCGGACGATCGTCACGACCTCATAGGCGAAGGTCGGATCGTAGGAGATGCAGTTCGGGATGGTCGCGGCGAGCACGTGGCTGTGGCCGTCCTCGTGCTGCAATCCCTCGCCGTTCAGCGTAGTCCGGCCGGCGGTGCCGCCGAGCAGGAAGCCGCGGGCCCGCATGTCGCCCGCAAGCCAGGCGAGATCGCCGACGCGCTGCAAGCCGAACATCGAGTAGTAGATGTAGAACGGGATCATCGGCACGTTGTTCGTCGAGTAGGACGTCGCCGCAACGATCCAGCTCGACATCGCGCCGCCCTCGTTGATTCCCTCCTGGAAGACCTGTCCGCTCTTGTCTTCGCGGTAGTACATCAGCTGATCGGCGTCCTGCGGCCTGTAAAGCTGGCCGACCGACGAGTAGATGCCGAGTTGCCGGAACATGCCCTCCATGCCGAAGGTGCGGGATTCGTCCGGTACGATCGGCACGATGTGCTTGCCGATCACCTTGTCGCGCACGAGCGCACCGAGCAACTGCACGAAGGCCATCGTCGTCGAGATCTCGCGCTCGCCGGTGTTTTCGAGCAGCCGCTGGAACGTCGAGAGCGGCGGAATTTGCAAGAACGCGGATTTCCGCCGGCGTTGCGGTAGGTAGCCGCCGAGCTTTTCGCGCTGCGCCCGGAAATACTTCATCTCCGGACCATCTTCCGGCAGCCGGAGGAAGGGCACCTTGGCCAGGTCCGCGTCGGCGACCGGCACCTGGAAACGGTCACGAAAGCCGCGCAGCGCGTCTTGCGTCATCTTCTTCGCCTGATGGGCGATCATCTGGCCCTCGCCGGACTCGCCCATGCCGTAGCCCTTGACGGTCTTCGGCAGAATGACCGTGGGCTGGCCCTTGTGGTTCACGGCCGCGGTGTAGGCGGCAAAAACCTTCTCGGGATCGTGGCCGCCGCGCGCAAGCTGCCAGATCTCGTCGTCGCTCATGTCAGAGACGAGTTGCTTGGTTTCCTCGTACTTGCCAAAGAAGTGTTCGCGAATGTAGGCGCCGCTCTTGCTCTTGAAGTCCTGGTATTCGCCGTCGACGCATTCTTCCATGAGCCTTAGCAGCAGCCCACTCTTGTCCTTCTCCAGCAGGCGGTCCCAACCCGAGCCCCATAGCACCTTGATGACGTTCCAGCCCGCACCGCGGAAAACACTTTCGAGCTCTTGCACGATCTTGCCGTTGCCGCGGACGGGCCCGTCTAGCCGCTGGAGATTGCAGTTGATGACGAAGATCAAATTGTCGAGGTTCTCGCGGCCGGCGAGCGAGATCGCGCCGAGCGATTCCGGCTCGTCGGTTTCGCCGTCGCCCATGAACGCCCAGACCTTCCGGTTGGACGTCTCGGCCAGCTTGCGGTTCTCGAGATATTTCAAGAACCGCGCCTGATAAATCGCCATCAACGGCCCCAGCCCCATCGACACCGTCGGGAACTGCCAGAAGTCCGGCATCAGCCAGGGATGCGGATAGCTCGACAAACCCTTGCCGCTGGTCTCCTGCCTGAAGCTGAGGAGCTGCTCCTCGCTCAGTCGCCCCTCAAGGAAGGCGCGCGCATAGATGCCGGGGGAACAGTGCCCCTGCACGAAGATCAGGTCGCCGCCATGGGTCTCGGTCGGTGCGTGCCAGAAATGGCCGAAACCGATGTCGTAGAGCGTGGCGGCAGACTGGAAGCTGGCGATGTGGCCACCGAGCTCCGAGCTCTCCTTGTTGGCGCGCAGAATTATCGCCAGCGCATTCCAGCGAATGATGGAGCGAAGCTTGTGCTCGATCGCGCGGTCGCCCGGCAGCGCCGGCTGCTGCTCCAGCGGGATCGTGTTGCAATAGGGTGTCGTCAGCGACTGCTCGATCTGAAGGCCACCGCGTCGCGCGGCGTCGAGCATCGTATTGACGACGAACTCCGCGCGTTCGTTGCCGCGGTGCCCCCGGACCGCCGACAGGGCATCGAGCCATTCCCGGGTTTCCTGCGGGTCCTGATCGTGAGCGTCCGCGATCGTCATTACCTTCTCCATTGCATGCCAAGCCGCAGTCGCGTGCCAACGTTCATTGCGGTCCGCATTCATGCGGACACGCGCAATGCCGATCGGGTGATGTCCCGGTCGTTTCAGGTGATGGGTTGTGCGTTGGCTGGCATCTGAACGTCCCCTCGCGCTGCATGTTCTGAAGCTGTCGCTTCTTTTGGCAGATGCTTAAGCAGCATTCATGCCAGACAGCGAAAAGAACGGCATTCGCCTCGATGTCGTTCAACTTGCTCGGTTTTACCGGGCGGGTCGAAGCCCCCGCCTATGCATCCGGGCTCGATCCGTCTGAAGCTCCGGAAAACCGGCTAGAGCATCGCCCGAAATTTCGGATCAGCAGATGGAGGGTTCCGAATGCCGCGCGCAATGCCGGTAGCCGGCCTTGCACGTCGGGATCGAAAGTGCCCGCGCAAGGCAGCGCGCCCGGTCACCGCGTGAATCAACGCGGGACTACAAATCATGTTGACGTGCTTCACCGTGATAGATGAATGTCGGCGACCGCGCACGGGACGGCGTTGTTGTCGCGCCACGGCTCGCGCAAGACGGAACGTGTCGCCCAATCTGAGCGGAGCCGCCGCCATGTTCGGCTCTCGCACATCGCAAGGGGTGGGCGCATGACGGTGCTACTTGATTTCCTCAACGACGATCCGCGAACGAAGCTGCGGACCGATCGGCCGCGCCATCCCGAAAAGGTCAACCGCCCGGACACGCCGCTACAAAAAAAGCCCGCATGGATCCGCGTGAAAGCCCCCGGCTCCGCCCAATGGACCGAGACGCGACGTATCGTGCGCGAAAACAAGCTCGTGACCGTCTGCGAGGAAGCCGGCTGTCCCAACATCGGCGAGTGCTGGGCGAAGAAGCACGCGACCTTCATGATTATGGGTGACACCTGCACGCGCGCCTGCGCGTTCTGCAACGTGCGCACCGGCCTGCCCGACCCACTCGATGCCGACGAGCCCGGCAAGGTCGCCGACGCCGTCGCCAAGCTTGGGCTCGAGCATGTGGTCGTGACCTCGGTCGATCGCGACGACCTCGCCGACGGCGGGGCCGCCCATTTCGCAGCCACAATTGCGGCGATCCGCGCAATGAGCCCGGCGACCTCAATTGAAATCCTCACGCCTGATTTCCTGCGCAAGCACGGCGCACTCGAGACGGTCGTTGCCGCAAGGCCAGACGTGCTCAATCACAATCTGGAAACGGTGCCGTCAAAATATCTCGCGGTGCGCCCAGGTGCGCGCTATTTCCATTCGGTCCGACTCCTGCAACGCGTGAAGGAGCTCGACCCGCGCATCTTCACCAAATCGGGAATCATGGTCGGCCTCGGCGAGGACCGCAGCGAGGTGCTGCAGTTGATGGACGATCTGCGTTCCGCCGACGTCGATTTCCTGACCATCGGCCAGTATCTCCAGCCGACGCGCAAGCACCATGCCGTGATGCGCTTCGTGCCCCCTGATGAATTCGAGGCCTATCGGAAGACCGCCTATGCCAAGGGATTTCTCATGGTCTCGGCCACGCCACTGACGCGATCCTCACACCACGCCGGTGACGACTTCCGCAAGCTGCGCGAGCGCCGAAGCATTTAGCTATCTATGCGGCTCGATCGCGCTTCTCCACAAACCAACACCTAGCGCAAACCGACGCTCAGATTCACAGCCGTAGCTCAGGCTGAGCGGATTGGCAGGCAATATACGCTCGTCGTGCTCTCAAACGGATGGAGTCCGTTGGCGCTCTCGAGATTTTCTTTGATCTCCCGGTGCACACGTAGTGCGCACGCCGCTTCCTAACCGATTGAAAAACTAGAACTCTCGCTCCAATCATCATCGGGGCCATGGAAAACTTCCGATCTAACCCGTTAATTTTACTGAGATATTCCGCCTCTGCCCGACCCTTGATGTGATTGGAACGATTAAGAAATCTGGTGTGACGAAGCTTCCGCAACCTGGCTGTTCTAGAACCACATATGCACGAATTGGAAGTGGAAATCGCGTCTTCGGAGTCCCGGTGAACGCGTCACGCAAACGCTCAGCGAGAGGGCACACGCCACTCATAGGACACGCATCAAAGGCCCTCGAGCACTCAGCTTGGAGATATCGGCTTCGATCATGTCGGTCGGTCAGGTGAATCCAGGTTGCGCAGACGCTGCGCCATTCAATCGCGACCGCGCAGACCGAAGTTTCCGTCCCCTGGTCAGACGACGCACCCGATTGCTCACATCCGCGCATGATCCGCTTGTCTTGTGTGAATTACATTTGTCACAATGACAGATCATATGTATAGTTGATTGAGATGACACAAGCGGCTTAAGCGGCATCGTCAGCTAGGGAGGGCGCCGGAAGCTTCAGATCTCACGACTACAATGACCACTCCGCGCGGCGCGGGGCAGCGCATTCGATTCGAGCGACAGACCGCTGCGCGCCCAACGCACGGCATGACACGCGACCCAAAGCAGAGGCGCCATGGTCCGAGTTATTCAGATTTCCGATACGCATCTCAGCCCGAGCAAGCAGCACTTCGACGCGAACTGGGCGCCACTTGCCCGTTGGATCGCGCAGCATAAGCCAGATCTCGTCATACATACCGGCGACGTGACGGTCGATGCAGCCGATCAGGAAACCGACGCAGCATATTGCGCGACCCAACTGGCCTCGCTCGGCGTCCCTGTCGTGGCGGTTCCGGGAAATCATGACGTCGGCGAGGTCGGCAATCCGCATCAGCCGGTAAATGGCGAGCGGCTCGATCGCTTTCGCCGCCACTTCGGCGACGACCGCTGGCTACGCGATGTGGACGGTTGGCGCCTGATCGGCCTCAATTCAATGATCTTCGGCGGCGGCCACGAAGAGGCGCGGCAGACCGAATGGCTCGAGGCCGCGATGGCCGATGCAGCGGGGCGTCGCCTTGCCTGGTTCACCCACCGGCCGCTGTTCATCGAGTCACCGACCGAGGCCGACACCGGTTACTGGTCGGTCAAGCCGGAGCCGCGCCGCGCCCTTCTCGATCTGCTACAACGCTACCAGGTGGAGATCGTGGCCAGTGGACATCTGCATCGCTGGCACGAAATCCGGCTGAACGGCACGCACTACATTTGGGGGCCGGCGGCCGGCTTTCTGGTCGGTGAGAAACTGGCGCCGCCGATGGGCGGCGCTGCACGGCTTGGGGCGGTGGTCTACGACATCGACGGCGAAAATATCGACGTGAGCATTCGTCCGGTGCCCGGCCTCACCGATTACTGGATCGACGACGTCGTGCACGAAGTCTATCCACCGCGCGATGCTGAGGCGTGATCTGCGATGGCCGGCCTCACATTGCGCGGCATCCATAAGGCTTTCGGCGACACATCCGTCCTCAACGACATCGACCTCGATATTGCGGACGGCGAATTTCTGACGCTGGTTGGCCCCTCCGGCTGTGGCAAGTCGACGCTCCTGCGCATCATCGCCGGCCTCGAATCGCAGGACCGCGGTTCGGTGTCGATCGGCGGGACTTCGGTCGACCATATGCGGCCTCACGAGCGCAGAATCGCCATGGTGTTCCAGAATTACGCGCTCTATCCCCACATGTCGGTGTTCGACAACATAGCGCTGCCGCTCACCATGACGCGCCTCAACCTGTTCGAGCGCCTGCCCTTGATGCGTCATTTGTCGCTCCGCCGCAGGCGCGTCATGGACGAGATCGCGCGCGAGGTGCGGGCCGTCGCGGAGCAGCTTCGAATCGACACCTTCTTTCACCGCCGCCCCGGACAGCTTTCGGGCGGTCAACGGCAGCGCGTCGCGCTCGGCCGCGCAATGGTGCGTCATCCGCAGGCCTTCCTGATGGACGAGCCCTTGTCGAACCTCGACGCCAAGCTGCGCGTGCACATGCGCGGCGAGCTGACCGAGCTGCACGCGCGTCTCGGCGTCACGATGATCTACGTGACACACGACCAGATCGAGGCGATGACGATGTCTGATCGCCTTGCCGTGATGGATCACGGCGACATACTCCAGCTTGGCACCCCCGCCGATGTCTATGAACGGCCCGCCACGACCGCGGTCGCGCAGTTCATTGGCAGTCCGGCGATCAATCTATTTCAGGCCCATGTGGGGCCCAGCGGTCAGGTCGAGCTGCTCGGCCGGACGCTGCCGATCGATGTTCGCAACGCGCCGGCGCCGGAACTGACGGTCGGCGTGCGTCCGGAAGCGATGCGGATCGGAGGCGGACCGTGCGCCGTCACGTGCAGGCTCCGTCGCCGCGAGAATCTGGGCTCGGAAAGCATCCTTCACTTCGATCTCGCGGGCTCCCCGGAAGTGGCGGTGCTCTGCCGGGTCGACAACAGCATCCCGATCCCCGAGGGCGAAGTCCCGCTAGCCTTCGAGCCAAGGGATTGTCACGTGTTCGACCACAACGGTCAACGCATCGAGGTGGAAAGCCGCAATGCAGCCGGTCGAGACCTGCGCCGCGCGAGCGAGGTCCGATGACCACGGTCGCGGTTCAAATCACTCCGCTCGACGCGGCGCCGCCAGCCGGCCGCCAGCGATGGGTCGAGCGGTTCGCGGGCTTGGGCTTTGCCGCGCCGGCCTTCATCCTGCTGGTCCTGACGAATCTGGCGCCGCTGGCTGCTCTCGCCTTCCTGAGTTTCACCAACTACGAGCTGGGTGCGCTCGACTTCTCGTTCGTCGGCTTCAAAAACTTCGGCGCGGCGCTGCAGGATCCCGTGATTCGTCGCTCGGTGACCAATACCCTGCTCTACGTGGCGATTGTCGTGCCCGGCGGCGTCCTGATCTCGCTGCTGGTCGCACTCCTGATCCACCAGCGCAAGCGCACGCGCAGCCTCTATGAGGTTATCTATTTTCTCCCCGTCACCTCGACGCTCATCGCAATGGCCACGATGTGGCAGTTCCTGCTGCACCAGACCCTGGGGCTCATCAATCAGGCGCTCAAGGGACTGGGGTTCGCGGAGACAGCTTTCCTGAGCGAGCCGCGCCTCGTCATCCCGACGCTCGCCGCGATCGGCATCTGGCAGCTCGTCGGCTTCAACATGGTGCTGTTTCTCGCCGGCCTCTCGGCTATTCCCCGCGATCTCTACGAAGCCGTCGATATCGATGGCGCGAGCCACCCCATTGACCGCTTCCTGAAAGTGACGTGGCCGATGCTCGGTCCGACGACGATGTTCGTGACCGTGACGACCTTCATCACCGCCTTCAAGATCTTCGACACGGTTGCGGTGATGACGCGTGGAGGCCCCGGAGGCGCATCCGAGGTGCTGCTGTATGCCATCTATCTGGAGGGGTTTCAGTACTTCCACATGAGCTATGCGGCGACGCTCACGCTGGTCTTCCTGGCGTTCACCCTCGTGTTCTCGGTGCTGCAGACCTTCATCCTCGACCAACGGGTGCACTATTGAAGCGCACATCGGCCACGATCACTCGCCCGCCGACGCCGGTGGCGATCCGGATGCGGCGCCTCGTGTCGCTTGCGCTCGTCCATGCGGTGCTGATCGGCGGCGCCGTCTTCATGCTGCTGCCGTTCGTTTTCATGCTGACGAGCGCGATCAAGCCGCCGGGCGAGATCTTCGAGGCGACGTTCCGGCTCTGGCCGCGCCAGTTCTACGGATGGCAGAATTTCGAATCTGCCCTGAGCACCGCGCCACTGCTGCGTTTTCTGCTCAACGGACTCATCGTCTGCGGCGGAATCCTCGTCGTCCAGCTGCTGGTCGCGATTCCCTGCGCCTATGCGCTCGCCAAGCTGAAGTTTCCGGGACGGCCGATCCTGTTTTCGCTGGTCCTGCTCGGACTCTGCATTCCGGTCCAGGCGCCCTCGCTCCCGCTCTACATCGCGTTCGCCGAACTCGGCATCCTCAACACCTACCTCTCGATGATGATGCCCTTCTTCCTGTCGGTGTTCGCGATTTTCCTGTTCCGCCAGTTCTTCAAGTCCTATCCGGATGAGATCATCCAGGCCGCGCGGCTCGACGGCGTCGGTGAGTTCGAAATCGTGTGGCGCATCGTCGTGCCGAGCGCATGGCCGGCGATCGCGGCGTTTTCGATCTTCTCTGTCGTGGCGCACTGGAACGACCTGTATTGGCCGCTCATCGTCGTCTCCGACACCAAGCTCGCGACGCCGCCGCTCGGCATGATGTATTTCGCCGATTCCGAGTTGGGCTCGAATTACGGGGCGCTCGCCGCCGGCGCCACCATCATCACGGCGCCGCTGGTCTTCGCGTTCCTGATCGCGCGGCGGCATTTCCTTGCCGGCATCACGATGACCGGAATCAAATGACTTCAACAACCGCTAGGGAGACACCGTCATGCTGCATCGCCGAGACCTCCTGAAAAGCGCCGCGGCCGTTGGGACGACCGCGCTTTCAAGCCCGCTCCTGACGCGATCTGCCCACGCGCAGGACGTTACGCTGGATGTCCTTTATGCCTTTCCTGCCTTCGCGAAATTCCATGAGCCGATCGCCCAGGAGTTCATGAAGCGGCAGTCGGGCATCAAGATCCAGTTCCGGGCGCCGGCGGCGAGCTATGACGAAGGTCATCAGACTATGCTGCGGCAGGCCGTCACCAACCAGCTGCCCGACGTCTACTATTCGGGTTATCACCTCCTCGCCGAGCTCGTGCGCACGCTGGTGAAACGCAACCAGATCACCGAGGTCGCCTCGCTGCTGCAGAAGGAGGACGCCGCCTGGCGCAAGGCCAACTATTCCGACGGAATCCTGGCCCTCGGGGCGGTCGACGGCAAGATCTACGGCCTCGCATTCAATGTGTCGCTGCCGGTCATCTATTTCAACACGCAGCTCGTGAAGGAGGCGGGCGGCGATCCGGACAGGATGCCCGACAACTGGACGGACATGATCGCGCTCGCCGTCAACATCAAGAGCAAGGGATCCGATGTCGCCGGCATAGCCTATAACATCCATGACTGGCCCGACGACTGGCTGTTCCGTTCCCTGATCCTGCAAGGTGGCGGGCAGATGCTCGACGCGTCGGAAACCACTGCCGGTTTCGGCAAGGATGCCGGGCTGAAGGCTCTGGTCCACTGCCGGCGGTTCGTGGCCGATGCCAAGATGCCGCTGATCGATTGGGACTCCTCGCGCCAGCAGTTCATCGCCGGGAAAATCGGCATCTTCGCCGACACGCCGGCCCGGTTGCGCCAGGTCACGGATCTGATCGGCGACAAGTTCACCTTGCGCACCTGCACCTTCCCGATCGACGACAAGCAGAAAGGTGGGCTGCCCACCGGCGGCAACGCGGCAATCATCACGGCGAAAGATCCGGCGAAGCAGCGGGCCGCCTGGGAGTTCCTGAAATTCGTGAGCGGACCTGAAGCGCAGAAAATCGTGGTGGAGACTACGGGCTACATGCCGACCAATTTGCGCGCCTCGGGGCCCGACTTCCTGGCTCCGTTTTACGACAAGAACCCGAACTTCCGCACCGTGTCGCAGCAGATCGAGCGCGCGAAGCCATGGCAGGGCTATCCGGGCGGACAGTCCGTGAAGATCTGGCGCACGCAGCGCGAGATCATCCATGCCGTCATGCGCGGCGAGACGACCGCCGAGGCCGGGCTCGATCGCATGGTCAAGGAAAGCAACGCCTTGATGAAGAGTTCGTAAGCAACGGACAGCCGGCCACAGCAGGTGACCAAGCGCTGTTAAAGGCCCTTCTCCCCGGAACAGGACTCCCGTGTTCATCATTGCCCAGCTGAGCGATTTCCATGTGCGTCCGCATGGCAGGAGAGCTTACGGAGACATCGATACCAACGCGATGTTTCACGACGCGATCGACGCCGTGCTGAACCTCGGTCCGCAACCCGACTGCGTCGTGGTCAGCGGCGATCTGACCGACTGCGGGCTCGAGGAGGAATACGAGATTGTCGCCGCCGGCCTGGCAAGGCTGCCGATGCCGGTATTCGTCATCCCCGGCAACCACGACCGGCGCGAGCAGTTCATACGGTCGCTGCGACCACGCCACCGCTATCTTCCGTCCGACGGCTTCATCAACTTTGTCGTGGATGAGTTCCCTGTCCGGCTGATTTTCCTCGACAGCGTCGAGGTCGGGCAGATCCACGGGACCTTCTGCGCGGCGCGGCAACAATGGCTGCGCGAAGTGCTCGCGGAAGGCCCCAGCAAGCCGACGGTCATTATCATTCATCATCCGCCGTTCCTCGTCGGAGCCGACGGAATGGACGAGCTGGGTATCAGTGACGCTACAGCGCTCAACGCAATCATCAAGGACCATCCGGACACCGAACGTGTGCTGTGCGGTCACTATCACCGCTCGATCACGGTGCGCTACGCAGGGACCGTGGGCTATGTGGCGCCGAGCACGGCGCACCAGGTCGCGCTCGACCTGCGGCCAGGTCGTGGTAACCGCTTCATCAAGGAGCCGCCGGGATTTGCCTTGCACTGTTGGCGGCCGGACATGGGCATCAGCAGCCATCTCGTCCCGATCGGAGACTTTGGTCGTCCGTTCGACATCGCGCCCGATCGGGACGATCCGGGAACCGAGGAGCGCAAGAGCCTTCCGACGCTGCTATGGCGCGCAGAGGCCGTCGTTGCTGAGGCTGCAGCCAGGCTGGTCGCGATGCAATCCACGCCGCTACGCACAGAGCGCAAGGACGGGCTCGATATCGTCACCGAGGCGGATCTTGCCTCCGAGGCGATCGTCGTCGCGGGCTTGAAGGCGCTGACGCCGGATGCCGGCATCCTGGCCGAGGAGAGCGGCGCGAGCCAAGGGGACAATGCGGCGCGCTGGATCATCGATCCGCTCGACGGCACGATCAACTACGCGCAGGGACTGCCGTGGTTTTCCGTGACGGTCGCCTACGAGGTCGACGGTGAGACGAAACTTGGCCTGATCAACGCTCCCAAGATCGGACTGACTGCGCGCTATCTCGCGGGGGAAGGCGCAACGATCGATGGCGTGCCCGCCCGCGTCTCCACGACGCGTTCGCTGTCAGATGCGGTCGTCTCGGTGATTCTGACCTCGCATTTCTCGCCCGACGAAGTCCAGCGGACGACGCGTGTAATCGAACTGCTCGGCAAAGTGGCGCGCGGCGTGCGTATCGTCGTCTCGGGCGCCTTCGAGACGACGATGGTGGCCTCGGGTCGCCTGGACGGCTTTGTCTCATTGAAAGCCGACATCGTTTCGCACGCTGCCGCGTTGCCGATGGTGTGGGCCGGCGGCGGGAAGGTCACGACACTGACGGGGCGTCCGTGCAGCAACGACGATCTCGACAAGATCGCCTCCAACGGATTGATCCATGAGGAACTGCTGACTCTCCTGCGCCAGGCGCTGCGATGACGGAGTTTTATCTCGGAAACAGCTTATCGCGGATGTAGCGCGACGTCGGGGTCAGTCTGGCGCCGCGCGGCTTGCGCCAAACCGCTCGATCGATCTCCTTCTTGTCGCCGACCTTCAGGCGCCCCGACACCTTCTTGGCCAGGAAGATCGCATCACTCATCCGCCGGCCGGTTCGGCTCTTTCTCGCCTTCACTTCCTTCCATAGTTTCAACGGCCCGAGCTTCAGCTTGGGAAGCTCCTCCTTGATCTCGCGACGAAGGCATCTCCTGTCGCTCTCGCCTGCTCGCCTTCGGCCGCCGGGAAACATCCAGAGCCCGTCGCGCCTGCGCCTGACCATCAGGACGCGTCCCTTTCTTGCGACGACCAGCTTCGACGATTTCGCCATTGGCACCAGTCCTGCCGAGCACCTGCGAGAGAGCGCTCAATCTACGGGCAGATGATCGCCTTGATGATGCCGTCGCGCCGCGCGACCTGCTGCTCGAACGCGGCAGGCGTCTGGTCGAGCGAGAAACGATGCGTGGCCAGCGGCGCCAGCTTGACCTGCCCGCCTTGCGCAAGCGCGATGGCGCGCGGATAAACTTCCGGCATGCGCCGTGAAAACTTGATCGACAGGCCCTTTCGACGCGACTCCGCGCCGCTGAGGACGTACTGATTATTCTCCGGGATGCCGACGAGGACGACCCGGCCACCGATGCGGGCGCAACGCGCCGCATGCTCGAAGCCGTGCGATGAGTCGGTTGCCTCGATCACCAGATCGACGCCGCGGCCTTCGGTGGCGTCCCCGACCTCGGCGTAGCTGCGGCACGCCACGTCCGCCCCGAGATCACAGGCCAGTGCAGTACGCTGCTCGACGGGGTCGATCGCGATGATCTTTCCGCTACCTGCAAGCCGCGCCAGTTGCACGAGCAGCAATCCCACCGGCCCGCAGCCGAGCACCGCCACGCTTTCCAGAAGCCGCGGGCGCGCCAGATCCATCGCATGGATCGCGACGCCAAGCGTCTCCAGGATCGCCGCGCCGGCCGGGTCGATGCTGTCAGGCACCAGATGCACGGCGGATCGGGGCACACAGACGAATTCGGCCATGGCGCCATTGTGAGGCGCGTAGCCAAGGAATTTCACGTTGGGGCAGAGATTGGTGTGACCGCGGTGACACCATTCGCAACGGCCGCAGGGAATGGAAGGATCGACCGCCACCAACGCGTCGGCCGAGAACCCCGCTTTTCGCGCCGAGTCCGGCGTGAGGACACCCGAGAACTCATGGCCCAGGACGAACGGCCTGACTTGGGTCGGGCCAGTTGTTCCGCCCTCGAGATAGGAATGCAAATCGCTGCCGCAAACGCCGACAGCCTTGACGCGGATGATGAGTTCGTCCTCCGCGAGCGGCTTCGGCTCGGGGATATCGAGGACGCGGATGTCACGAATGTCCTGGAGCACCGCAGCGCGCATGTCGACGCCATCCTTCTGAGCAGTTGTCTCCCTCATATTACATATGTAATCCTTAAGTGACAAATGCTTTTGCGCGCCGTTCGGCGCGCACGGGGCCTCGCGCCCTCGGTGTCGAAGGCGTGGATCCCTCTTCGTTGTGAGAAAACGGCTATTTCTGCTTGTCGATCAGTTTCAGCGCGGCGACGGCGGTGTTCTCGTCCGTCACCAGCACCTTGCCGATCCGCCCGCGCAGCACCGCGGCGATGATCGGCGCCTTGTTGAGCCCCCCGGCGATCAGCATCGACGTCGGCACGCGCGCCAGCTTCTCGAGCGGCAGCGCAATGGCGCGGCTGTTGATGCCGTGATCTATGGGCCGGCCGGTCTTGTCGAGAAATTGCGCCAGGACGTCGCCGACGGCGCCTGCCGCCCGCAGGTGCTCGGCACGAACGTCCGGCGGCAGCCCATGCCGCATCAGCAGCGAGCGCGGCGTCAGATCTCCCATGCTCAACAGCGCTAGATCGATCTTCTCAACGCTGTTCAGCACCTCCTGATAGACCTCCTGGGCCAGGAAGGTGTCGCGCGAGCGCCGGCTGCTGACAAAGATCGGGGCGGCCAGATAGCTGCACTGGGCGTGCAGCCGGTGCGCGAGCTCACCCGCAATCTCGAAGGTGTTGAGCTCGAGTCCACGCGACAGGCCCCCCATCATGGAGACGATGGAGAGCTCGGGATAGTCCGCCGGCGTGACGTAACGGATGGTCTCACGCAAGGTCGCGCCCCATCCGATACCGATGATGCGCGGCCGCTTCTGTTCGAGGAATTTCGATAAATACGCGCCCGCCGCCATCCCGATCAGGCTGCCGACCTGCTCGGGATTCTCCGGGCTCGGGATGACGACCGCGTCCTCCAGACCGCATTCCCGGCGCAGGCGGTGCTCCAGCTCCGTGCAGCTCGCAAAGGCGGAGTTGAGGCGGATGCTGACGATACCGGTCTGCCGGGCATCCGACAGCATGCGATTGACGCGGGCGCGGGTCAGCCCGAGCCGCTCGCCGATCTCGGCCTGGGTCAGGTTCTCCATGTAGTAGAGCCAAGCGACCCGCAGGATGGTTTGATCAGTCACGGCGCAGCCCCCCGCAGCGGCCCCAAGGCACAGTCAGACGTCGGAGCATTTGAGGCGATCTTTCGTTGGTCGTCAAATCTCTGCGATGCGGATTTCGTCATGCGGCCTTCGCGCCCGGCACGCCATCCTCGACCACAAAGCTCGTCAGCCGGCGCACCGCGCTCGCGGCATCCTTGACGTCGTCGAGCGCCTCGAATCCCACGGTGCAATGCCGGGCGTCGAGCTCCACGGTCGCATAGCCGCGCTTGTCGCCACGCGCGTAGACCAGATGCGGATTCTCCGCCAGCGCCTTGCGCACGCTGGCTTCGCTCGGACCGTCTGAGGTGATCGACGTGCCGACGAACTCGGTCGCAACGGTCGGTCGATCCGGCCGGGCGAAATCATGCTTCAGATCAGCGGCAAAGAAGGCGTGACGGTCGCCGCCGATCACGATCGGATTGCGTCGGCGTTGCGCCACGAGCGAATCGAGGAGACGGCGGCGGGCGTTGGGATAGCCGTCCCAGCCGTCCATCCAGAAGTGAGCACCATCGTCCCCTTCCCGCTTGTCCTGCGCCATCAATGTCTGCTGCGCGACGATCGTCCAACGGCCGCGACAGTCGCGCAGGCGGGCATCGAGCCACTGTTCCTGTTGTTCGCCGAGCATCGTCCGCGCTTCATCCGTCCTGCTCACACAGTCAGCCGCCCAGGTCGGACGCCCGCTACCGACGCAGGCCGATGCCGAGCGATATTGCCGGTCGTCGAGCAGCAGCACGTCGAGCGTCTCGCCGAAGCGATAGTGTTCATAGATCGTGGCATCCGCGCCGCGGGGGCGCGCCGAGGGTGGCAGCGGCATGTGCTCGTAATAGGCCTGATAGGCTGCCGTACGGATTTTGAGGAACTGAGCGGCATCGCGCGCCGTATAGGAGCGATCATTGGCATAATCGTCCATTACCTCGTGGTCGTCCCAGACCGAAAGCCAGGGAAAGGCAGCGTGCGCCGCTCGCAGGTCGGGATCGCTCTTGTAGAGCGCGTAGCGGTTGCGGAATTCCTCGAGCGTCGTCGGAATTCCGACGCCGTGCTGGCGGACGTGGCGCGATCCCCAGGATTTCTCGTAGATATAGTCGCCGAGATGCACGACCAGGTCGAGATCACGCGCGGCGATGTCGCGGTAGGCGGTAAAGTAGCCCTGCTCGTATTGCTGGCAGGATGCGAAAGCAAAACGTAGAGGCCGCGCCGCCCTGGCGGGCGCGGTTCGGGTGCGTCCGACCGGGCTGAGCGCCGGGCCGGCACGGAAGCGATACCAGTAGACGCGGTCTGGCCGCAGCCCCGTCGCCTCGGCATGCACGGAATGCGCAAGCTCCGCGGTCGTCCGCACGACGCCGCGGGAGGCGATGTGCGAGAAGGCCTCGTCGTCAGCAACCTGCCATTCGACGTCCACAGTGGCGTCCCGCATGCCGCCGCCGTCGAGCGGCTGCGGCGCAAGGCGGGTCCACAGGATGACGCGATCCTCCCGCGGGCATCCGGACGCAACACCGAGCGTGAACGGATCCGCGCTGAACGAAACCGGCGCTCCCCGCACGAACCCGGCGGGTGCAGCCAAGGCGGCGCTCGCCAGCGATCCCACGAGAAAGCGGCGGCGGGGAATCATGGGCGCGCCGGCATCGTTTCGAGCCTGCGGCGAATGCTCACGGCGATATCCGGCCGATCGGTCGTGATCTGCCGCACCGGTTGCGAGAGCCAATAGGCGATATCCTCCGGCTCGTTAGTCACCCATGCGCCAAGGCGCTCGGATCCGAGCACCTTGAGGGCGAGCGGCAACGCGAGCCCCAGGAGTGATTTTTCGACCGCGACAATGCAGCCGGGAATGGCGGCCAATCGCGTCAGCGCAGGCTCAATTCCGCCCATCATCTCCGCCGAACGACGGTCGAGCGAAACGAGCACCCGCGCCTCCGGCCACAGCCGGAGCACGGTCTCGATCACGCCGGGCACGAAGCAGGTGATGATTGCACGCCGTTCCAGGCCCCGGCGCTTGATCTGGTCGATCAGCCTCGCTTCGAGGCCCGAATAGGAATTGCCAAGCGCATCCGTCTTGATCTCGATGTGGAGCTCAAGCGTGGTGTCGCTGAACACGTCGAGCACCTCGTCCAAGGTCGGAATGCACTCATCGCCCGCATCACGAAGACGCATCGCCGTCAAGCGCTGCAGGCTGCGCTCGCCCACCGGTCCGCTCTCGAATGTGGTGCGGTCGAGCAGCGGATCATGGATCACGACGACACCGCCGTCCGTGCTCTGATGGACGTCGAACTCGACTGCGTCGACCCCTTCCCTGCACACATTGCGGAAGCCCGTCAGGCTGTTCTCTGGCCAAAGATTGCGTCCGCCGCGATGCCCGGCGATGAAAACCATGATCAGTCCCTATTTGCTGCTGTCGACAAGACCCTTGATGAACCAGCGTTGCAACAGCAGGACGACCAACACCGGCGGCAACATCGTGAGGAGCGCACCACTCATGGCGATGTTCCAGGCTGGCTCGCTGTCGGAGCGGGGAATCAGGCCCTTCAACGCAATGACCGCCGTTGCCATGTCCTTATCGGTCGTGAACAGCAAAGGCCAGAGATATTGATTCCAGCCGAACAGGAACAGGATGATGGCGAGCGCCACCATGTTCGGAACTGACAGCGGCAGCAGGATGCTCCAGAAGAAGTGCAGCGGCGAGGCGCCATCCAGCCTCGCCGCCTCGCACAGCTCCTCCGGGATCGTCAGGAAGAATTGGCGAAAAAGGAACGTGGCGGTGGCCGAGGCGATCAGCGGAAGGATCAGCCCCGGATAGGTGTTGACCATGTTCCATTCGAGCGCGATCGCGACCTCGTGCCCGCTGATCCAGTGCCAGAGATCGGCGACACGCAGCGTATCCAAGAGCCATTGCAGCGGCAGCGCTGCATTGGCCACGGCCTCGAAGGTCGGCACGATCCGAACCTCGATCGGCAGCATCAGCGACATGAAGATGAGCCAGAACGCGAGCATCCGATAGCGGAACCGAAAGTAGGTGATCGCGAACGCCGAGAGCAGCGAGACCGCGATCTTGCCAGCCGTGATGCCGAGCGCCACGACGACTGAATTGAAGAAGGTGCGGCTGAAATTGCCCTTGCTCCAGGCCAGTTGCAGATTGTCGAAGAACTGGCCTCCCGGCAGCCATGGCAACGGCACCTTCTGCACCTCGGCCACCGTGAGCGAGCCGGCCACGAACGCGAAATACAGGGGTATGCAGACCGTCAGTGCGCCCGCGATCAGGATCGCGTGGCAGAGCATGTTAAGGACCGGTGAGCGTTCCACCATGCGGCTAGACCCCGTAATTGACCTTGCGGTCGAAGTAGCGGAATTGCAGCAGCGTGCAGATCAGCGCAAAGCTCATCAAGAGAACCGACTGTGCAGCCGAAGAGCCGAGATCGAGATTGACGAAGCCGTCGACGAAGACCTTGTAGACCAGAATGTTGGTTGCACCGGCCGGGCCGCCTTTGGTTACGGCATCGATGATGGCGAAGGTTTCGAAGAAGCCATAGATGAAATTCATCACCGTGAGGAAGAAGATGGTGGGCCCGAGCATCGGCAGCGCGATCGAGACGAAGCGGCGGATCGGCCCCGCCCCGTCCACGGCGGCAGCCTCCATCAGCGACACCGGCACCGCGAGCAAGCCCACGACGAGGAAGATGTAGTCGTAGCAGATGTGCTTCCATGACGCGGCGAGCGTCACCAGGATCAGCGCATCGGTCGGGTTGAGGTTGGGGTCCCACGCAATGCCGAAGCCGTGCAGCACCTGCGCGAGCGGGCCGACCGCCGGATTGAACAGGAAGGCCCACAGGATGCCGGCGATCGCGGGCGCGATGGCATACGGCAACAGGATGATGGTGCGATAGGCCGAACGCCCCCGCACGATCCTGTCGGTCGCGAAGGCGAGCACGAGCGCGCTTCCCAATGTGAGCACGTTCTGCATCACCGTGAACCAGAACGTCACTGCGATCGACTGCCGATAGTCGCTGCTCGCGAGCAGCGACTTGAAATTGTCGAACCACACGAACTGGACGTTGTTGCCGAAGGGATCACTGAGCAGAACGGATTGCGTCAGCGCCCGCAGCGAGGGGATGAAGAAGAAGAACAGCAGGATCAGCAATTGCGGCAGCAACAGCAGCGTCGGCAGGCCGGGACCCTCGCCGAAATTGGCGCGCTTCAGTCCCGCTTCCTGCTCGCGCCGCCGCGCCTTGCCTGAGGCGCGCGCGCCGCCGGCGGATCCGGCGGCGACGGCCTTGGACCCACCGCTCCCGTGCTTTCGCTGAAGCACGGGCGCGCGCGCATCACGCCAGGGGATCGACAGGCGCAGCGTCATGGACGCTCGGTTTCCGGAGTCTTGCCGGCATTGAGCTTCTCGAACTGCCGCAAGATCTCGTTACCCCGCTTGACTGCGTCATCCATCGCCTGCTGCGGCTGCTTCTGACCGGCGAACACCGCCTCGACCTCCTGGCGCTGAGCCAGCATGGTCTGCACGAAATTGCCGAAGCGGAAGCCGCGCGAGTTCTCGTTCGGCGTGCCGCGCGAAAGCTGCAGCACCGCGATCTCCCGGGTCGGATGATCCTTGTAATAGCCCCGCTCGCGCGCGAGCTCATAGGCCCGATTGGTGGCGGGAACATAGCCGGTGGCGCCGTGCCACCAGACCTGAGTCTCCGGTTGCGCGACGAAGTCCAGGAAAGCCGCGACGGCCTCGTATCGCTCCGGCGTGTGGCCCTTCATGACCCAGATGGCCCCACCCCCGATCGTGCTGTTGAGAGGCGGATTGATGTCGCTCTCGTGCGGCAGGAAGGTGGCGCTCCAATTGATGGTCGCATTGCGCTCGATGTTGCCGTGCGACGCGGTCGAATTGACGAAGGTCGAGCACCGCCCCGACGTGAACAATTGTTCCGGACTGAAGCCCTGACCCGCGATCTGCATCACGCCGTCATCGAGCCATTTCTTGAGCCGCGCGACTTGCGACACCACCTTCGTCTTGTTGTAGACGAACTCGGTGCCGAGCCCGTCGAAGCCGTTCGCTAGCGTACCGTAGGGCTGATTGTTGATGGCGCTGTAGTTCTCGAGCAGGCTCCAGTAGAAATCGCCTGGCAGGACCGTGCCGCACTCGCTGATCCCCTTGGACTTGATGGTGTAGAGCTGCTTCTCCAGCTCCTGCCAGGTGTCGGCCGGCTTGTCGAAGCCGGCCTTCTGGAAGTGATCCTTGTTGTACCAGAAGATCGGCGTCGACGAGTTGAAGGGCATCGCCGACATCCGGCCCTTGTAGCTCCAGAAGCTTGCGACGGGTTTGATGAAGTCCGAGAAGTCGATCTTGTAACCTTTCTGCTCCACCAAATCCTGCACGGGGACAATGGCCCCTGAAAGCAGCATCGTCATGTAACCGCGCTCGGCGATCTGCACCATCTCCGGCGGCCGCTTGGCGCGATAGGCGGCGATCACCCCGTTGGTCACCTCGTCATAGTTCCCCTTGGCGACCGCGACGACCGTATACTTGTCCTGCGACTTGTTGAACTTCTCGACCAGCTCATTGAGCCGATCGCCGAGGACGCCACTCATGGCGTGCCACCACTGGACCTCGACCCGCGCCTGCGCCGGACCAACCAATGCCAACGCGCCGAACAAGGCCGCAATGAATGCGACTTTCCTACCCATGGGCAGCCCTCCCTCGCCGGGCAAAACTGCCCGTCTTATACATTTGTATTTCTATCATGACATATGTGTCGAGATCATGAAAGAGGGTCGAGCCCCCTCTCCTTCGGGCAGTGCCGGCGTAGAAGGCGACCCGTGCCTGGGGACGCGGGATCCGGTGGCAAAGGGGCTATGAAGCGCTTCGAATTGCCCGGCCGACCTTCTGCAGCGCTTCGAAGGCTCGAAAGCGCCGATCGGCCCAGTCTGCGAGAGCGGCCTGGGGTCGAGAGATGTCTCCCAGAACCGACATCGCCTCCATCGCCTCGCCGAGATTGGCATGGTTGCCCGATGCAACTGATCCAAGCATCGCGGAGCCGAGCAGGACGGCCTCCGGGGATGCCGACGCAGCCACCGTCAAACCCGTCATATCGGCGAGGACCTGCCGCACAAGGCGGCTCTTTGCGGCGCCCCCGCTGACCACGATCGTATCGACCGCGATGCCCTTGTCCTGCTGGGCGCGAACGATCTGCCTGGCCCCGCAACCGAGACCGCACAGGCCGGCAAGATAAAGCGCCAGCAGGCTCTCCAGATCCGAGCGCATATCGAGCCCGGCAATCAGCGCACGCGCTTCGGGGTCCGCGAACGGCGCGCGATTACCGAGGAACTCGGGGACGACATGAACCTCGCCGACCAATTGCGGAATCATTCCGTCACCGCCGCGCGATTCGGTTTCCGAAGCGAGCCAATCGGCAAGCGTCTGCTGCTTCTGGCGTGCCGCCTGCGTCGCTTGCGCGGAATGCGGATGCATCTGCAACAGATGCTCGATGGCAGCGCCGGCGGCCGACTGCCCGCCTTCATTGAGCCAAAGCCCGGGCACCATGGCGGAGAAATAGGGTCCCCACACGCCGGGGACGAAGGACGGATCCGGCGTGGTCGTCATGGTACAGGCGGACGTTCCGAACACATAGGCCATGCGCGTCAGCACCGTGCCCGCCGTGCCGCGCGCGCCCACCGTACCAACACCGCCGGCATGTGCATCGATGAGGCCGGCAGCGACCGGCGTACCCGTCGCGAGTCCGAGATCGGCCGCAGCCTCCGCCGTCAGGCCCGCCGCAAGCCTCGTTCCGCCGGGCACGATCTCGGTGCCGATCCTGCGGAACTGCTCGTCCGCTAGCACGCCGAGGCCGACCCTGCGGAAGAATTGATCGTCCCAGCGGTTTTCGTGGCCCAGATAGGTCCACTTGCACGTCACGGTACAGATGGAGCGAGACAGGCTCCCCGTCGCACGCCAGGTGAGAAAATCGGTCAAGTCCATGAATTGCCACGCACGGGAAAACGTATCGGGCATGTTTTCGGCGAGCCACAACAGTTTCGGCGTCTCCATCTCGGGGGAGATCGTTCCGCCGATATAGTCGAGAACCGTCTCGCTTGTCTGGTTGATCCGGCGAGCCTGATCGGCGGCGCGGTGATCCATCCATACGATGACATTGCGAGCAGGATCGCCGGACGGCCCGACGGGCAGCGGCGCGCCCCCTTCGCCCAGCACCACCAGCGAGCAGGTCGCGTCGAAGCCGATGCCGGCGATGCAGTTCGGCGCGATGCCGGCCTGCGCCACCGCGCCGCGCACGCTGCGGCATACGGCACGCCAGATGTCCTCGCTCGAGTGCTCGACGATGTCGCCTGCCTCCCGCCAAAGTGCGATGGGAGCGTTGTCACTCGCAAGGAGCTTGCCCGAGCGATCGAACACGCCGGCCCGCGCGCTGCCGGTGCCGACATCGATGCCAAGAAAATGGCGGTCATCGGATTGTTTGGTCATCTGGATCGCCAATCGGAGAATGCTACAGATCGTTGCTCTGCGGCAGAATGACGAGGTCGCGGATGGTGACGTTCCTCGGACGCGTCAACATGAAAAGCACCGCCTCTGCGACCTCCACCGGCTGCATCAAGCCGCCTGCCGCCATTTCTTCCTCGATCTTCTCTTTGGGCCAGTCTTTGATGAGCGCGGTCACGACCGGACCGGGTGCAACGGCGCCGACGCGCAAACCGTGTTTGGCGACCTGGCGGCGCAGCGTATGCACGAAAGCCTGCACTGCGTGCTTGGAGGCGGTATAGATCGGCTCCCAGACGACGGGGACGAGACCTGCGATCGAACTGGTGACGATGATGTCGCCGCTTTTGCGTTCGACCATATGCGGCAGCACCGCATGGATCGACCGGAACAGCGCATTGATGTTCAAATTGAGCATGCGGTCCCAGGCGTCGGGATCGCCGCCAAGCACCTCACCGCCGACATAGGCACCTGCATTCGCATGGAAGATGTCCAGCTGGCCCGCCTTCTCCAGCACCTGCGGCATCACGGCTCGCACGCTCTCGGGATCGGTGAGGTCGATGCGTAACGGAATCGCCTGATCGCCCAGCTCCACGCAGGCTTTGCTCAGCGCCTCCTCCGCCCGATCGATCAGCACCACCCGCGCGCCCGCGCCGATCAAAGCTCTGGCGCATTCGAGACCGATGCCCGATGCGGCTCCGGTGATCGCGGCAACTTTTCCTGCAAGTTCCTGGGCCAAGGCTTGTCCTTTTCTTGTTCGAGTTATTCAAGCTCGGCCATGGGAGAGACGCGAGCGCCGTGCCAGCGAATCGACAATGACCGCAATGGCAAGGACCGCGCCCGTAATCATGTACCGTAGCGACGAGGAGAGATCGAGCAGCGTCAGGCCGCTCGCGATGGATTGGATGACGATCACGCCGAGCAGAGCGGAATAGGCGGTCCCTCGACCGCCGAACAGGCTCGTGCCACCGATGACCGCGGCGGCGATCGCGTTGAGGTTCACATCCCCGGTCCCGGCCTGCTGGCTGGAAGATGCCAGCCGCGCCGCGGCAAGAATGCCGCCGGCCGCCGCCAGCGTGGAGCAAAGCACGAACGCGGTCAGATAGACCCGGCGAACGTTGATGCCGGCCCGGCGGGCCGCCTCGCGATTGCCGCCGACGGCAGACATCGAGCGGCCCCATTTGGTCCGCGTCAACGCGTAGTTCATGACCACGCACAGGCCGACAAACAGACCGAACATCCACGGAATGCCGCGGCCGAGATTGAGATAATAGACGACGAATTCGAGCATGACGGTGACCAACAGCGCCTTCAGCACCATGCGGCCGAGCGAACTGGCCGATAGCCCCGCCTGCCGCCGGCGCATCGCTGTGCGATAGCTGGTCACGAACATCACAAGGCTCGCAACCGCCGCCAGCACGTAGGACACGATTGGCGGCATGACGAGCATCTGCCCGAAATTGACCAGTGGAGATCCGTACGGAAGGTTGATCGAGCCCGAGGAGCCGAGCAGATACAGCTGCAGGCCGAGCCAACCCAGCAGGCCGGCCAGGGTCGAGACGAAGCTCGGCATCCCCAGGCGATTGAACAGAAATGCGTAGAGCGCGCCGATGGCAGCGCCCAGCACCAACGCCGTGACGATCGCCACAGCGACGGGCCAATCCTGACCGACCCAAAGCACGCCGACGAGCGCTGAAGCGAACCCGCTCACCGAACCGACCGAGAGGTCGATCTCGCCGACCATCAGGATACAGACGATGCCCAGCGAGATCACCCCCACCGTCGAACAATCGAACAGCAAATTGACCAGATTGTTAGGCGCCAGAAAAACAGGATTGAGACTCTCGAACGCCGTGCAGATGACGATGAGCCCGACGACCACCGGCAGCGAACCGAGGTCGCCCGACCGCACGCGGTCCACAAAGGCGCTGATCGTATTGCCGAGCGTGTCCGCGTGCCTGACCCGCTCGTCGCTGCGGTCGTGCAGGCACGCGGTCGAAACCTGTTGCGTGTCGTCGGTCATCGCCCAAGCTCCGGCGACTGATGGGCCCGGCGCCGGCTGGCGCGGCGCGAGACCGAGTTTTCGTCCGCACCGGTGATCGCGGTGACGAGATCCTGGTTGGAAGCGTCGGGCTCGAACTCGCCGTTGTTGCGGCCGAGGCGCAGCACCACGATCCGGTCCGCGACCGCGCGGACGTCCTCCATGTTGTGGCTGATCATGATGACGCCGAGGCCGCGGGCGCGGACGCGCTCGACGAGGTCGAGCACCTCGGCGGTTTGGGCGACGCCGAGCGCGGCGGTGGGCTCGTCGAGCAGGATGAGCTTCGGCTCGGTCAGCAGTGAACGCGCGATCGCCACGGTCTGGCGCTGTCCGCCGGAGAGCGAAGCAACCGGCTCACGCACGCTCGGGATCCGCGCCGACAATTCGTTGAGCAGCGTCCAGGCGCGGAGCTCCATCGAGACCTCGTCGAGCCGCATCGGATTGAGCTCGCGGCCGAGGAAGATATTTGCGACCACATCAAGATTCTCGCAGAGCGCAAGGTCCTGGAACACGGTGGCGATACCAAGACCGAGCGCCGCGGCGGGATCGGATAGGATGACATGCTCGCCGCCGAAGGCGATCGTTCCAGAGCTGGGCTGGTGCACGCCGGCAAGGATCTTCACCAGCGTGGATTTTCCAGCACCGTTGTCGCCCACGAGCGCCACGACCTCGCCGGCATGCACGTCGAGATCGACGCTGGTCAGGGCGGACACGGCGCCGAAATGCTTGGAAATTCCGCGAAGACTCAAGACCGGCTTGCGCGGTCCACCCTGCGCGTGATCGACATCCGAGATCGGGGTCATGTGCCAGTCCGTCCTCTCGTCGTTCGTCCCGGCCGCCGCGAGCGGCCGGGACGGACGCAGTTACTGCGTGATGCCGAGCTTCTTACAGCCGGCGGCATAGCGGCCCGTGCAGAGTTGATCGGCCGTCTGGATCTTCTTGTCGATGATCTCCGCCTTCAGGTTCTCCTGAGTGACGACCGCCGGCACGAACAGCTTCGATGGCGCATTGAAGAGCGTGGTTTCCGCCTTGGGTGTCTCGCCGGAGAGGAACTTCACCGCGGCCTGGGCCGCCGCGGCGGCCACGATCTCACTGGGCTTTGAGATCGTGTTGTACTGATCGCCGGCGATGACGAGCTGAAGCGCGGCGATCGTCGCATCGTTGCCCGTCACCGGCGGCACTGGATCGACGCCAGCGGCCTTGAAGGCGGCAATTGCGCCGCCGCCGGTGCCGTCATTGGCCGCCACGACGCCGAGAATCTTCTTGCCAAAGCGGGTGACCTGGCCGCTCGCCCATTGCTGCGCCTTCGGCGGCGCCCAGTCCGGCGTGTCGTATTCGGCGAGAATTGGATAGCCGCTCTTGTCGAGACCGGCGTGAATGCCCTTCTTGATGAGCCCCGCGGCGGCATCGGTCGGCGATCCATTGATCTCAAGCACGCCCTCACCTTCCTTCGCCGCGACGTTGGCGGCCTTCAGATGCTTGATGAGCGATTCGGAGATGGCCTTGCCGATGGCTTCGTTATCGAAGGAGACGTAGAAATCGACCTTGGCGTCCGGGACCGGCCGGTCATAGGCAATGACCTTGATGCCCTGCGACTGTGCCATCTTGACCAGGGAGGCGGCGGCGGTCGAGTCGACGGGGTCGAGCACAATCACCTTGGCGCCCTGCGAGATGACCGAGTTGAACTGCTGTTGCTGCCGTGTGGCATCAGCACTGGCGTTCTGATAGATCACCTTGCAACTTGCGCAGAGCTTCTTCATCTCCGCAGCGAAGCCCGGATAGTCATGTTGTTCGTAGCGGGTGGACGCCTGATCCGGCATAAGGAAGGCAACGGTCGCGTCCTTCACCTCTGCGGCCTGCGAGAACATGGCCGTTGTGCCAAGCAGCGACAGGGCCAGGGCGAGTGTGCCCGTATGTTTCGGGGAGAACCTTTTCATTCGGACTTTCCTTTCCAGAACTAGAGTGCTGTGGTTGATCCTTGAAGACGGGCCTTCGCGGCTCCCGTCCCCGGCGGCGATGAGTGCCGGTGCTCCGAAGCCGCGCGGAATTCCTGGACAAGCGATTCCTGTCGCGGGCTGCCATCGGCATGCCCGCGTCATTCTTCCCGTAGTGGTCTCCTCCTTTGCTTTTTCGCCGGCTAGGCCGCGCGTGCCGTATTGATGTTCTGCGCGAGCAATCGCCTGAAGCGCGAAGGCGGCATGCCTTTCTCGGCCAAAAACTGCCGGTTGAAATTGGAGAGATTGTTGAAGCCGACCTCGAAGCAGATGTCGGTGATCGACGCCTGCTCGTCGCTCATCAAGATCTGGCAGGCGAGATTGATGCGCAGCCGCTTGACGTATTGCACCAGCGACATGCCCGTGTGCCGGCGGAAGGAGCGCGAAAACGCGCTCTGCGATTGGCCGGCGATGGCCGCAAGCTCGGCTTCACCGAAAGGCTGCGTCAGGTTCTGCCGGATGAAGGCGAGCGCCTTGTTCATCCCCGCGGACATGTATCCCGAGGGGTCAGGCAAATAGTTCGGGCTCGAGAGCGGACGCGCGCTTCGAGCGCGGGAGAGCGTTCCCAGGATCATCAGGAACAGCTCGATCCGGCGCACACCGTTCGCCGTCGCGATCTCCTCCATGAGTGGGGCGACCGCTTCGCTTGTGCTGCGGGTGAAAAGCGCGCCGCGGCGGGAGAATTCCAGCAGCGAGGCAAGGCCCGAAAGCTCAGGCATGACCTTTATCAGGTCGCCGATGAATTCTTCGCTGAACTGGAGGACGCGTCCCCGCAGCGGAATGGTGGTCTCCGCCGGCAGATCGCTCACCCAATTGTGCGGCAGGTTGGGGCCGGTAAGAACGAGATTGCCCGGTTCGAATTCGCCGATGAAGTCGCCGACGAAATACCGACCGCTGGTCGCCACGACCTGGTGCAGCTCGTATTCTGGATGGAAATGCCAGCGGACCGTGTGGAATGGGTAGCCGTGCGACCACGCCTTGAACGACTCGCCGCGCCGTATCTGGACAACTTCCAGGTCCGGTTCCATATCCGCTCCCTTCGGGCCGGTGCGGTTTTTGATGATCCGCCCCTGTTCCCTTGTCGGCTGAATTTGCTCAGCGCTTCCTCTCGTTAGGGATCGTAGCGACCGGTACCCGGGCCCGCCACCACGATTTCAATGTGCAACTGATACTTTTTTGATGTGCAGCTCACAGCGGCCCCGTAACCGGGTCCGGCGCCTCACAACACCGGCTCGACCGAAAGTGCGGTCTCGCACACGCGCGGCGGTTGCGCACAGCAGGTCACGATTGCGCGGAAGGCTTACGGTGATTGAGCTAACTGTTGCCACTCGCATTCACCCCACGGAATGAGCTGCGACAACCGCGGCCGTGCTCTTCAAAACGTACGCTCACACAAATGATCATGAGTGGATTTTTATGGATCCTCTCGGTGCACACGCCGCGCACACGCAGCCGTCTAACCAATTGAAAAACTTGACTTCTCGGTCCGATCCATCATGGGTGCCACGGAAAAGCGATAGTCTCGATATTTTAATGACTTACCTATTCGAGATGACGTGCCGTTTGAAGGTATTACCTGCACCTCCTAGCGATTCCTGACATCATCCTCAAGATCGCACTTTCGAGCAATCTGCTTGAGGATCGCGCCCTCAAGAGAGAGCAATACCGATCACAACTGCCGCAACTGGAAGAAGCTTCATCCCGCCGCAGCACAGTTCATCCAACACATCAACAGATGGTGAGCAGCCGGCTTACATTGAACAGAGCTCCAATAGGGCTGCTCGACAAAATCAGACAAAATCATACGACGAGATTCAAAAGCATGGTGACGATAAGGCGGCATCTCAGGCGAGATTATACTCATCCCGGCAACCGAGTATGAGGGAATTCCCTCGTTGGCCGCACCAGGACCTAAGCGACCGGAAAACTCGAGACAGACAGGCGCTGGCAGTCCGCTCTTGAAGCCTTACCTGCTCCCACGATCCGGCAAGGCAAGCGCAGCCAGTTCAGCTGACCTTCCCTCCGATTGCAGTTTCGCCCGACGGTCGACAGCGTCGTCAGGCGAAGAAATCCATCGGATGCGTGGCCGCGTCCTTGCGCCAGGCAAGGTCGGCGGCGCCCGCATTGGTGCCGAACGCGGACATCTCCTGCCGCATCAGCGCCAGCAGCGCGGGCGATTGATCCGTCGCCCCCTCGCCTCTCGCCACACGCCCGACCCAACTGTCCTCGTTGGCTCCAGGGCGCGACGGGCCAGCCGCGTCCGACTTATCCGGGAACGCCGGCCCCGTCATCGCATCCATCGCGCGCCAGAACTGCTCGCCGATCGAGGGCGCGGGATTTGCGGACAGGATCCCGAGCGCCGAGGCCAGCGTTTGGGCCGAGCTTGCGGCGTTCGCGTCGGCGGCGGCGAGCTGTTGCGGCGCCGTCGCCTGCGTCAATGCGGCATCGACATAGTCCATCGTGTGCCCATCGGTCCGGGTGTAACTGCCGCGATTGACGACCACGGTGCTGCCGAACTCCCAGGACCCTTCCGTCGCCGATGCCGTCAGATTGATCGAGCGCACGCCCGCGGTCGCCAGCGACAGGATCTCGCCGTCCTGGGCCCTCCCGTCACCATTGCGGTCCTGCCAGAGATTGAAGTCGGAGAAGCGAATGTCGTCGGCCGACAGCATTCCGTCGCGGTTGCTGTCGAAGGCACGCAACCCTTCGAGATCGGAGCGGGCGCCCGCCACATCGTCGGCGAAGCTCAGCTCCGAGATGCCGCTCACGATTCCGTTGCGATCGCGGTCGAGGAAAAGGAAAGCTTCCATGGTCCCGATCCAGCTGGTGTCGTCAGCCGTTCCGTTGCCATCGATGTCGAATCTCGCCGAGGACTGGCTGGCCGTCGTGGTTTCCACGCCCAGGCCGTCGAGATCGAGGATGATCGGCGCTGCCAGCGTGACCGTCTCGCCGTTGCGGAAGATGAGCCTTTCGATGCTGGTGAGCGTATCGACGCCGTCGCTGCCATTGGCCGTGGAATTGTCGGTGACCTGAACCGACCCCGCCGACGTGACGATCGAATAGGTCGACATCACACCGTTATAGTAGGCGGTGTCGGTGCCGTTGCCGCCATTGATCGTGTCATTGCCGGCCATGCCCCAGAACGAGTCATCGCCGTCATTGCCGTTGAGCGTGTCGTTGCCGATGCCGCCGGCCAGACGGTCCGCGGCAGCGCCTCCAGTGATGACGTCGTTTCCACCGGCGCCATAGATGCTGTTCGGAGCGACCGCGTCGCCGACCAGCGTCTCGGCGCTGGCAGTCCCCACCACCCAGCCCTCGAAGGCGTTCGAGATGGTGAGGCTGACCGTGGCCGTCGCCGTCGCGACGCCATCGCTGATCGTATAGGTGAAGCTGTCCGTCCCCTCGTAGCCGAAATCGGGCGTATAGCTGACGCCCTGCCCGTCGATCACGACGGTGCCCTTGGGCGGCGCGCCGACCGAGACGATGGTCAGATTGTCGCCGTCGATATCGACGTCGTTGGCGAGCAGGCTTGCGCGCGCGATGGCGAGCGTATCGCCATGGGTGACCGAGAACGGACCGTCATTGGCCGCGACCGGCTTGTCGTTGACGGGCGTGATCGTCAGGGTGAACACGTCGCTGGCCGTGAGCGAGCCATCGCTGGCGGTGACCAGGATGTCGATCGCGCCATTGAAGTTGAGCGGCGGGGTGCCGGCGAACCTGGTGCCGGTCAGCGTCAGCCAGGACGGCAGCGGGCTCCCATCCGCCAGCGTGGCGGTATAGGTGAGCGTATTGCCGTCAGGATCGGTGAAGCGGCCGGTCGGGATCGTGAACGAGACCGCGGCGTCCTCGGCCGAGTTGACGTCGGATAGCGGCACCGAGACCACCGGGGCGTCGTTCACCGGCGTGATGGTCAGCGTAAAGATATCGCTCGCCGACAGCGCGCTGTCGCGGGCGGTGACCTTGATGCTGAGCGCGCCGTTGTAGTTCGCCGGCGGCGTGCCGGTGAAGGTGGTGCCGTCGAAGCTCAGCCAGGCCGGCAGCGCAGCGCCGGTGGAAAGCGTCGCCGTATAGGTCAGCGTATCGCCGTCGACATCGGTGAAGCTGCCGGGCGGGATCGTAATCGCCAGCGGCGTATCTTCCGGCGACGTCACGTCGGGCAGCGCCGCGGCCAGCACCGGCGCATCGTTCTTCGGCGTGATGTTGAGGGTAAAGACGTCGCTCGCCGAGAGCGAGCCGTCGCTGGCAGTGACCTTGATGTCGATGGCGCCGTTGAAGTTGAGCGGCGGCGTGCCGGCGAACTTGGTGCCGGTCAGCGTCAGCCAGGACGGCAGCGGACCGCCGTCCGCCAAGGTCGCCGAATAGGTCAACGCGTTGCCGTCGACATCGGTGAAGCGGCTGGCCGGGATCGTGTAGGAGATCGCGGTATCTTCCGGCGAATTGACGTCGGACAGCGGCACCGAAACCACCGGCGCGTCGTTCACAGGCGTGATGGTCAGCGCAAAGGTGTCGCTGACGGACAGTGCACCGTCACGCGCCGTGACCTTGATGTTGAGCGTGCCGTTGTAGTTCGCCGGCGGCGTGCCGGTGAAATTCGTGCCGTCGAAGCTCAGCCAGGCCGGCAGCGCAGCGCCGGTGGAGAGCGTCGCCGTGTAGGTCAGCGTATCGCCGTCGACATCGGTGAAGCTGCCGGGTGGAAGCGCGATCGACAGCGGCGTGTCTTCCGGCGATGTCACGTCGGGCAGCGGCACGGACAGCACCGGCGCGTCGTTCTTCGGTGTGATCGTCAGCGTGAAGACGTCGCTGGCCGAGAGCGACCCGTCGCTCGCGGTGACCCGGATGTCGATGGCACCGTTGAAGTTCAGCGGCGGCGTGCCGGCGAACTTGGCGCCGGTCAGCGTCAGCCAGGACGGCAGCGGGCTGCCGTCTGCCAAGGTCGCCGAATAGGTCAACGGATTGCCGTCGACGTCGGTGAAGCGCCCGGTGGGGATCGTGTACGACACCGCGGCATCTTCAGCCGAGCTGATGTCGGACAGCGGCACCGACAGCACCGGCGCGTCGTTCACCGGTGTAATCGTCAGCACGAAGATGTCGCTGGCCGACAACGCGCCGTCGCTGGCCGTGACCTTGAGGCTGACCGTGCCGTTGAAATTGGCCGGCGGCGTGCCGGTAAAGGTGGTGCCATCGAAGGAAAGCCAGGTCGGCAGTGCAGCCCCGCTGGAGAGGAGCGCTGTGTAGGTGAGCCGGTTGCCGTTGACGTCGGTGAAGCTGCCGGCCGGAATCGCGACCGAGACAGCGGTGTCTTCCGGCGAGGAGACGTCGGGCAACGGGATCGCGACCACGGGCGCGTTGTTCACCGACGCGATCGTCAGGCGGAACACGTCGCTCGCCGTGAGCGACCCGTCGCTCGCCGTGACCTTGATGTCGATCGCGCCGGTGTAATTGGTGGGCGGCGTGCCGTTGAAGGTCGCGCCGTCGAAGGCCAGCCACGAGGGCAGCGCGCTGCCGTCGGCCAGCGTCGCCGTCAGGGTCAGCGTGTCGCCGTCGAGATCGACGAAGCTGCCGGCCGGGACCGGGATCGTGACACGGACGTTCTTCGGTGAGACGATATCGGCCAGCGGCTGCACCAGCACCGGCGCATCGTTCACCGGCGTGATGGTCAGGCGGAACACGTCGCTCGCGGTGAGCGAGCCGTCGCTGGCGACGACCTTGATGTCGATCGCGCCGTTGTAGTTCGACGGCGGGGTGCCGGTGAAGGTCGTGCCGTCGAAGCTGAGCCAGGACGGCAGCGCGCTGCCGTCGGCCAGCGTCGCGGCATAGGTCAGCGTATCGCCGTCGACATCCGCAAAGCTGCCGGCCGGGATCGCGATCGAGACCGGAGAATCCTCCGGCGACGACACGTCGGCCAGCGACTGCGCCACGACCGGCGCATCGTTGACCGGCGTGATGGTCACGCGGAAGACGTCGCTCGCCGCGCGCGCGCCGTCGCTGGCCGTGACCAGGATATCGAAACCGCCGTTGAAGTTCGCCGGGGGCGTGCCGGTGAAATTCGTGCCGTCGAAGCCGAGCCATGACGGCAGCACGCTGCCGTCGGCCAACGTCGCCGAATAGGTCAGTGGATCGCCATTGGGATCGGTGAAGCTGCCGGCCGGGATCGCGATCGACAGCGGCGCATCCTCGGACGAGGTCACATCGGCCAGCGGCACGGACAGCACCGGCGCGTCGTTGGCCGGGGCGATCGAAACCAGCAGCTCCCGCACGGTCTGCGCGGTGCCGTCGGACGCCGCGATCTCGAGCTGGATCGCCCCGTTGAAATTGGCGGGCGGATCGCCGCTCAGCAGGCGCGTCTGCGGGTCGTATTGCAGCCAGGCCGGCAGCGCCGTGCCGCCCTTGCCCCGGATTTCGACCAGCAGCGCGTCACCGTCGACGTCGCTGACGAAGCCGGCCGGCAAGGTCACGCTGAAGCGCTGATCCTCGATCCCCTTGAGCACGGGAACCGCGGAGATGACGGGTGCGTCGTTGACCGCCGCTACGTTGATATTGACCCGTGTCGTCGCGGCGAGGCCAGTCGAATCCTCGATCTCGTAGTCGAACCAGGCCGATCCGTTGAAATCGGTGTTCGGCGTGATCTGGAGCTGGCCGAAGCCGAGATCGGTGACCGTCACGCCCGAGGTCGCGACGATCCGGGTCAGCACGAACGCCTGCTGGTCGGCATCGCTGTCGTTGGCCAGCAGCTGGCTCGCAAACAGCGTCAGTGGGGAATCCTCGCGCATCTCGAGCGTGTCAGGACGCGCGACCGGGGCGTCGGCCACCGGCAGCACGTTGATCGTGACGGTGGTCGAGACCGCGAAATCCTGCTCGTTCTTGATGGAATAGTGCAGAACCAGCTCGCCGTTGAAGTTGGCGGCCGGCGTCACACGATACTTTCCGTTCGCGAGCAACTCGGCGCCTTCGAGCCCGACGAAGGTCAAGGTCGATCCTTCAGGCGCAAAGTCGTTCGCCATCAGCGCGAGGGGATCGATGTCGATGAAACCGTCTTCGAGCACCTCGAAGCCGGCATCCGACACCGGAATCGGCAGCGGCACGTTGGGCGCGACCAGCAGCGTCGCAAAGCCGACGCTGGAGGCGCCATGACTGTCGGTGACGCGATAGTGGAAGCCGGCATCGCCGATATAGCCGGCGTTCGGCGTGAAGACCGCGGTCGAACCGACGCGAACCACCGTGCCCTGGTCGCCATCGAAGATCTCGACGATTTCGAAGCTGTCGCCTTCGACGTCGCGGTCGTTGGCGATCAGCGCGGCGAAGTCGATCGTGATGGCCTGGTCCTGGGTCGTCCTGAACAGACCCAGGGGATCGTTGGCCGTCCCTGCTCCGTCCGGATTGGCGATCGGCGCATCGTTCACGGCAGCGACGTTGAACGTGACGGTCCCGGTCGAGGTCTTGCGCCCGTCGGAGATCGTGTAGCTGAAATTGACCGCGCCGCTGATGTTCTCGTTCGGCACGAACTGCCAGCGTCCGTCGGGCAGCTCGACGATACGGCCATTGCCGGCGCTGCGCGACAGCGACTGGAACGTGATGGTGTCGCCGTCGGCATCGCTGTCGTTGCCGAGCAGGTCGGCCGTCGTGAACTCGAACGGCGTGTCCTCCTCGGTCGCGAACACGTCGGTCGCGGCGACCGGCGCGTGGTTGGTCGAGGCGACGTTGACCTTGACCTTGCCGGTGCTCGATCCGTTGGTGTCGTCGGTCACGACGTACTCGAACGTCGCGACGCCCTCGAAATTGTGGTCGGGCGTGAACACGATATGGGTGCCGTCGAAGCTGACGGTGCCATGCGTGGCATTGGCGACGTCCACGAAGCGGATCGGGTTGTTGTCGACGTCGTAGTCGTTGGCGAGCAGCGTCGCCGGGTCGATCAGAAGCGGCGTATCCTCGATCGCCGCAACATTATCCTCGACCGTGGTCGGCGGATCGTTGACGGCGGCGACGTGCACGATGGCCGAGCCGGTCGAAGGACCTTCGCGGTCGTCGGTCACGACATAGCTGAAGCCGTCATCGCCGGAGAAGGCATCCGCCGGCGTATACACCGCGAAGGCCCCGAAATTGCCGTCGAAGCGCTGGCTCAAGGTCGCGCTCTGACTATCGCCGCCCAGCGTCCGGGTGAAACGGATGTCTAGGCTCGAGGCGAACGCGAGCGGGACGTCGCCTGAGAGCGCGCCGGTCGCGCTGTCGATCGTGAGCCAGCCCGGCAGTGCGGAGCCGTCCGCGAGCGTCGCGCTCCAGACCGCACCGTCGAGCTGGCCGAGGCTGGCGGGCGGCGCGATATTGGCATGGGCGAGCTCAATGACCAGCGAGCCGTTGGCCGGCTGCCCCAGCGACAGAATCCGCAACGCATCGCGGTCGCGATCGAAGTCGTTGCGCAGCAGGTCGGTCACCGCGAAGCGCGTGGACTGGCCCTCGCGCCCCGTCAGATTGTCGACCGCTGTGTCCGGCCGCTCGCGCGTCGGCTTCACGTCGTAGAAGATCAGCGCGGGATTGCCGGAGACGCCGCCCTTCTCGTCGGTGGCGTCATAGCTCAGCACCACCGTGCCGTTGAAGTCGGTGGGAACCGCGACGTTGATCTGCCCGGGCGAGACGACCGTGGAGGCCGGGAACGGCGCAATCTTGAAGGTGTCGTCGACCACGGCTTCGGTGATGATCGACATCGCCGGATGGCCGTTGCCGGCAGCGATATCGAGGCGGACAGGTACGGCGCCGACCCAGTTCGCCGGCGGCATGCCGGAGAAGGTGAAGGTGGCGGGGTCGAAGCTCAGCCAGTCCGGCAGCGGCGCGCCGCTCTCGCGGGTCGCGGTGATCGCACCGGCGCCCTTCAGGTCGAGCGCGAACAGGCCCTGGCCCGCGAAATAGGCATCGCCTTCCAGCGCCTGGTTGATCGCCGTCATCTGGCCCGCGAGATCGCCGTGCGGATCGACGACGAATTCCAGCGTGAAGCCCCGGTTGCTCGACGCATAGGTCCCGTCGGGAAGCACGCGCGGCGCCGGCGTGAACACGACCTGCAGGCGCGCCAGCTGCGCATCCGCGTCCGGCGCGAAGCCGCTCGGGCTGACCGTGCGCGTCGCCGCGTCGAAGGACAGCCAATCCGGCAACGGGCGGCCGCCGATGATCGAGGCCGAAACTGTCCCGCTCTTGGTGTCGAGCAGCGCGATCTGGCTGTCATAGGTGACGCCGGCCGGCAGCGTGGCCGGATCCAGCGTCATGCTGTCGGTGAAGGTCTTTGGACTGCCGCCGCCTGCGGCCGAATGCGTGAAGGTCAGCTGGACGTTGATCGGATCCGTCGTCCCCTCGGGCGGCGTTCCCGAGAACTGCAGCGTCTGGGCGTTGAAGCTGAGCCAGGACGGCAGCACGGAGCCATCGGCGAGCTTGGCGGTAACGGTCGTGTCCGCGCCAAGATCGGACGCATCGAATTCGTAGTCGACCGCGAAGGCGGAGCGGATCTCGTAACCCCTCAGGACATCGGTTCTGGCGTCGAAGCCGCCCGAGATCTCGCCGGCCGTCAGCTCGAACCGCGTATTGAAGATCCGCCCATTCGAGGGGTCGCTCACCCAGACGTCGACGGAGAGCGGGTCCATTCCGGCCGGCGGCGATCCCGTGAACCGCATGGTGGCGGGATCGAACTGCAGCCAGGACGGCAGGGCCGAGCCGTCGGCCAGGGCCGCGCTGACGTTGTAGCCGACCGACAGATAGCGGTGGTCGACCACGCCGAGCACGGTGGAGCGCTTGAAGAACAGCACGTCGCCGTCCGCGTCGATGTCGTTGCCGAACGCCTCGCCGGGGATCACGAACAGCGGACCGTCTTCCAGGCCGCTGACATAGTCGTTGCGCAGGATCGGAGCTTCGTTGCGCGGCAAGACCGTGATCGCGACATAGGCGGACGAGGTGCCGCCATGGCCGTCGCTGATCGTGTACTGGAAGCCGGCGGTGCCGTTGTAGTCCGGCGTCGGCCGGAATTCGATCATGCCGTCGTCGCGCAGGCGCACCTTACCGCCATCGGCGAACCGGGCGATGCTGTCGAGCACCAGCGTGTCGCCGTTCTCGTCGGTGTCGTTGGCCAGGATCGTCGCCGGGTCGATCACGAGGATCTGGTCCTCGAGCGTCCGGTAGCCATAGTCGTTGTAGGCCTTCGGCGGATCGTTGAGCGGCTTGACCTTGAAGTCATAGGTCAAGGTCGCCGCCGCGCCGCGCGCGTCGATCACGTCATATTCGATGCTCGCCTGCCCGAGCGAGGCCGGCGTGAAGGTGATGGTGCCGGTTGCCTGGTCGAACACCAGGCTGCCATTGTTGGCGGGGTTGTTGTCGAGACCGCCATGCAGGCCGACGAAGGTGAAGCCGTCGCCCTCGATGTCGTAGGTGTTGGCCAAGAGGTCAGCGACCGTGACGGTGGTATCCTGTCCGAGACGGATCCAGCGATAGGTGTCGCGATCGCGCGGCGCGTCGTTGACGGGCGAGATCGAGATTTCGACCTTGGCGGTCGAGGTCGCGCCGCTGGCGTCGGCCAGCGTGTAGACGAACCCTGCCGCGCCGAAATAGTCCGGACGCAGCTTGAACTGGATGTAGTCGCCATCCAGCCGGGCGGTCACGTTGCTGCCCTCGAACCTGTAGTCGGGATCCTTGTAGCTGTCGATCGCCTGTCCGGACGTGTTGGTCAGCGGCGCGATCGAAACGATGTGAAGCCCTTCCAGACCGGCGTCGCCATCGACGTCGAAATCGTTGGCGAGCAGCGTGTCGATCCGGATCCGCAGGATCTGGTCCTCGACGCCATAGACCAGCGCATCATCCACCGCCGTCGGCGCGTCGTTGACCGGTGCGAGATCGACCTCGACCCGGGCCGTGGACTCGCGGCCGAACTGGTCGCGGACGGTGTAGTTGAAGAAGGCATCGCCGTTGTAGTTCGGCGCGCCCAAGAACTCGATCTTCCCGTCCTCGCGCACATGCACGGTGCCGTTCACGGCATTGCCGACGCCGGCGAGCGTCAGGTTGACCGCGCTGTCAGCGTCGTTGGCGAACAGGGTCGCCGGATCGATCACGACCGGTTCATCCTCGACGCCGAGATGCACGATGTCGTCGGCGGCATTGAAGCGGCCGAGCTGCTGGAGCTGATCGATGCGGTCGCGATCCCAGACCGTTCCGTTAGAGAACACGATCTCCTCGATGCCGCTCTGCGCGCCGAGGAAGTGGTCCGTGACGCGCACGGTGTCGATCAGGAAGCCATCCTGCCGCTCGAATTCGAGCAGGAGGTCGTTGCCCTCGCGGATGACGGAGACGTCCTTCGGCGCGATCGCCGACGACAGCACCAGGCGGTCGGTGTCGGTCTCCGCACCCTGCTCGGTGATGACGTCCTGGCCGTCGTCGAAGCCGAACACATAGGTATCCGAGCCGGCCCCGCCGGCGATCGCATCGTTGCCGCGAAGACCCTGGAACCAGTCGTCGCCGGCGCTGCCGGTGAGCTGGTCGTTCCAAAGCGATCCGACCAGCATCTCGATCGAGGTGAGCTGATCGCCGGCCGCCTCGCCGGCGGTGCCGAGGCCGGTCGCCAGATTGACCGCGACGCCCTCGTCGGCACGGCTGTAATCGGCGATGTCGAAGCCGCCGCGTCCGTCGATGATATCGGCGCCGCGGCCGCCGCGGATGCGGTTGTCGCCGGCGTCACCTCTGATCGTATCGTCCTGATACGAGCCCTGGACGATCTCGATCCCGGAGAAGGTATCGCCGAGCGCATCGCCACCGCCGGCGGCACCATTGGCCATGTCGACGGTGACCCCTTCCGTCGACAGCGTGTAGTCCGCCGTATCGATGCCGTCGCCGCCGATCAGCTGGTCCGCACCGCGGCCGCCGATCAGGGTGTCGTCGCCGGCATTGCCGATCAGAATATCGTCGCCGCGACCGCCCGACAGGATGTTGGCGAGCAAATCGCCTTCCAGCGTGTCGTCGGCGTCGGTCCCGGCCAGGTTCTGGATATTGGTCAGGACGTCGCCCTCGGCGTCGCCGCCATGGGCGGTGCCTGACGCCAGCGAGATCGACACGCCGGTCGCACCGAAACTGTAATCGGCCGTGTTGTTGCCGAGGCCACCGTCGAGCACATCGGCCCCCGCCCCGCCGGTCAGGACGTCGTCGCCCGCGCCGCCGAGCAGGGTGTCGTTGCCGCCGCGGCCCTCCAGGATGTCGTTGCCGTCACGTCCTTCGAGCCGGTTGTCGGCGGCATCGCCGCCGAGCTGATCGGCATATTGCGAACCGATCAGCGCCTCGACGCCGATATAGGTGTCGCCTTGCGCATAGCCGCCCTGGCCGACACGCGACTCGAGGTCGGCGCGCACGAGGAAATCGGAATTCTCGAAGCTGACGGTGTCGTAGCCGTCGCCGCCCGTGATGCGGTCGGCGCCGTCGCCCGCGTCGATCCAGTCGTCGCCGGCCCCTGCATCGATCTGATCGTCGCCGGTGCCGGCCTCGATCCGGTCGTTGCCGCCGCCGCCCAGCACGAAGTCGTTGCCGCCGAGCGCCTGGATCAGATCCGCGCCCTCGGTGCCGACGAGGTAGTCGGCCTTCGCCGTCCCACGCAGCAGGCCGTTATAGCTGTCGGCCACCGACGCCATCGCAAAGCCGGTGTCGGTCGCGCCGTCGGTGTCGGCGATGCGGTACTCGACCGCGACCTGGCCGGTGAAGCCGGCCGCGAAGTGCACGACGATGAACTTCTCGCCGTTCCAGTCGACCACCTCGGCCGTGCCGCGCGGCACGCGCTGGCCGAGCGCGAGCGCATCGGCATCGTAGACGCCGTCGACGCCGACGAAGGTCGGGCGGGCCCGGTTCGGGTTGTCGAGGTCGTCGTCGATCACGCCGTCGCCGTCATGATCGGCCTGCTCGATGTCGTAGTCGTTCTTCAAGAGATCGGTGACGCGCAGCACCAGCGGCGCATCGAGCGGCGTGACGAAGCCTTCGTCCTGGCCGACGGTCGGATCGTCGTTGGTCGGGACGATGATGATGTCGACATAGCCTTCCGCCGAGCCGTCGGCGTCGTCGGTCACCCCGTAGACGAAACCGGAGCTCTGGCTCGCGTCCCGGTTCGGCGTGAACACCAGGTTGCCGTCGGCATCGAACTCGATGGTACCGTTCAGCTTCTGGCCGGCATCGCCGCCGAACACCAGCGCATCCAGCGTCGTCGACAGCCGCCAGCCCAGGAAGCGGAGCGGATCGCGGTCCACGTCCGTGTCGTTGGCAAGCAGTGCCGAAATCGGAATGACGGTCGGGATATCCTCGTTGACATAGATGACATCGCGATGCGCGACCGGCGGCGCGTCGCCGACGTTCTCGAACCACATCGTGACGGTAGCGCCGTCGACCGCGCCTTCGTTGTCGCGGACGAGATAGCTGAACGACGCCTCGCCCCAGAAATCGGCATCCGGCGTGAAGATGATCGTGCCGTGGTCGGTGACCTCGATGTCGCCATGCACCGCGTTGCCGGCACTCTCGAACTGCACCGCGAAGCCTTCGATGTCGCTGTCGTTCTTGAGCAGGTCGATGATCGGGATCTCGATCGAATGGTCTTCCGTGCCGCGCAGGATCGGCAGGCTCTGGTCGGTATAGCTGTCGTTGCGGGCATCCGGCAGGTCGTTGACCGGCTGATAGGCCAGCGTCGCGCGGGCCCAGGCGGTTCCACCGTGACCGTCGTCGACCTGATATTCGAACCAGGCATCGCCGTTGAAATTGGGCGTCGGCGTGAACAGGACGGTGTTGTTCTCGAGCAGCACGGCGTTGCCGCCATGGCTGTTGCGGACGGCGGTGAGCGTCATGGTCTCGCCGTCGTGCTCGATGTCGTTGGCGAGCAGCCGGTCGGCGCCGATCACGATCGGGTTGTCCTCGCGGATCGGGTCGCCGTTGTCGGTGGTCTCGAACCGGTCGTCGTGCAGCTCCGGCGGATCGTTGACGGGCGTCACGGTGAAGCTAACCCGGCCCGTCGAGGTCGCCCCGCTGGGATCGGCGACGACGTAGTCGAAGTGAGCGTTGCCCCAGAAATAGGCGCGCGGGGTCACATGGATCAGGCCATCGTCGCCGATCGTCACGGTGACGTCCGCATTGGAGATCACCGACTGCACCGAGAGCCCGTCGTGATCGATGTCGCTGTCGTTGGCGCTCAGCGTGCTCGGATCGAGCGTGAAGCCCGTGCTTTCGGGCGTCGCATCGACAACATCGTCATGCGCCACCGGCGCATCGTTCACTGCGGTGACCTGGATCGTCACCTTGGCTTCGGCCCGGCCGCCTTCGGGCGTGTTCGCGACGTAGCTGAACTCGGCGGTGCCGTTGAAATCGGCGTTCGGCGTGAAGGTGATGTTGCCGTCGCTGGCCAGCGCCACCGTCCCGTTGACGGCTTGATAGACCTGGCCGACGATCATGCGGTCGCCGTCGAGGTCGTTGGCCAAGAGCCGCTCGACGCGGATCACCAGCGAGCCGTCCTCGGCGACGGTGAAGCCCGTATCCGGATAGGCCGTTGCGACCGGGCGCACCTTGAGATCGACCGAAGCCGTGGCAAAGCCGTTGTGGCCGTCGGAAATCGTGTAGCTGATCGAGGCGGAGCCGTAGTATCCGTTGGTCGCGGTGTAGTGGATGTTGCCCTGGCCATCGATGGTGGCAACGCCGGAAGTGCCGGCATCGACCCCGACGATCGTCAGCGCATCGCCGTCCGCGTCGAAATCGTTGCGGAGCAGATCGGTCGCCTTGATGACGAGCTCGACGCCGGTGGTGACCGAGAAGAAGCCGTCGCCGAGGGCCGTCGGAGCACGGTTGCCCAGCAGCTCCCGCAGGGTCTCCTTGGTCCAGACCACGCCGTCGGCGAAGACGTAGCTCTCGATGCCCTTGGCATCGGCCGAGAGCGCATCGAACACGGTCACGCTGTCGGCGCTGTTGCCGGTGAAGCGGATGACGACGGCATCCGAGCCGCGATAGAGCTGCTCGACATGGGCTTCGGCCGAGGTGAAGTCCGCAATCTGGATCCGGTCGGTGCCACCCGTTCCGGAATCGACGACCGTGTCGTTACCAGCCCCGCGCCTGAACTGATAGAGATCGTCGCCGGCTGCGCCCGAGAGCAGATCGTTGCCCGCCCGCGCGGCGAAGGTGTCGTTGCCGTCGAAGCCGTAGACATTGTCATTGCCGCTGCCGTCGATATCCGACAGCGCGCGGGCCCGCATCGCGTCGCGATTCCAGACCGTGCCGTCGGCGAAACGGACCGACAGGCCGAACGCCGGATTGTTGGACGGACTGAGGGCGTCGATCAGCACCACGCGATCGCCCGCGCCTGCGAAGGAGAGCACGAGATCGTTGCTGTCGGGACCGGCGCGGACCGCGGAGACGACGTCCGCGACGTTGTAGTCGGTCAGGCTCAGGACGTCGGTGCCCTTGCCGACCGCGTTGATGCGGTCGTCGCCGTCGCCGCGGCGATAGAGATAGGTGTCGTTGCCGTAACCGCCGTCGATGAGGTCGTTGCCCTTGCCGCCCATCAACGTGTCGGCGCCGTCGGTGCCGATGATGATGTCGTTGCCGTCGGTGGTGAGGCTGGCGAGGATCGCCAGCTTCATATCGGCGACGGTGTACTGCGTGCCGTCGGCGAGTGCGATCGTCTCGACCCCGGCGGAGTTGGCGGCGAGCGCATCGACGATAACGATCTGGTCGGTCGTTCCGGCAAAGCGGATCGCGACATCGTCGCTGTCGGCGGCGATGCGGTGGAAGCTGATCTCGGCGGCGGAGTAGCCGCTGATCTCGAGCCGGTCGGCCGCGGACGACGCCTTGTCGTTGATGACGTCGCTGCCGTCGCCGCGGGCGAAGCGGTAGGTGTCGTTGCCGGCACCGCCGGACAAATGATCGTTGCCGAGACCACCGACCATGACGTTGTTGCCGGCATCGCCGGTCAGAAAATCGTCGGCAAAGCTCGGCGCGCGTGCGATCAGGTCGCTGGCTCCCCACACCGTGCCGTCGGCAAAGCGGATCGATTCGATGCCGCCTGCGCCGAGCGCGCCTTCGATGGTGATGCGCGCGCCGGTCGACTTGACGATCAGCGTGAAATCAGCGCCGTCCTCGCTCTGCGACACCGTGATGTCGTCAGGGACGATATCTGCCGCCAGCAGCAGCGTGTCGTTGCCGGCCGTATCGGCGATGCGGTCGTGGCCGCCATGGGCCGCGAACCGGTAGGTGTCGTCGCCGGCACCGCCTTCGAGGCGATCGTTTCCGGTGCCGCCGTCGAGGTCGTCAGCCCCGCCATTGCCGATCAGCAGATCATCGCCGGCGCCCCCGGCGAGCGTATTGTCGAGATCGTCGCCGCGAATGACGTCGTTGCCGCCCGTCGCCGTGCGGGCGAGCGCGATTAGGGTCGATGCGGTCCAGACCGTGCCGTCGGCGAAGGTGACGCGGGAGACGCCCATGTCCGCCGTCGCCGGAGAGCCGAGATCGACGCGATCACCGGTACCGATGATTTCCAGCACCAGATTGGCCGCGCCGCGCACGACGCGGATATCGCTCGACAGGATACCTGCCGCGAAGCTCAGCGTGTTGGTGCCGGATGCGTCGAGAATGACGTCCTGACCATCGCCGCGGGCGAACACATAGGTGTCGTCGCCGCCCGCGCCCTGCAGCACATCATTGCCGGTGCCGCCGATCAGCGTGTCGGCTCCCGCGCTGCCTTGCAGGGTGTCGTTCCCCGCCTTGCCGTCGAGGGTGACGAGATTACCCTGGAAGCTCGCGGGAACCGCAAGCACGTCGTCACCGCTCGATCCCTGCAGGGATCGCGTCAGCACGTCGTTCCAGGTCCAATTGGTGCCGTCGGCAAAGGCGATCGTCTCGATGGCGCTGGCGCCGTCGAGCGCGCCGGTCACGCGAATCCGACCACCCTCGTTGTTGATGCGCAATTCTACGTCGCGTCCGATCTGCACGACGCTGACGTCGGCCGCCGCGATTCCAGCGGCGAATTCCAGACGATCGGTGCCGCCGAGGTCGGAGATGGTGTCGCGGCCGTCGCCGCGCGCGAAGCGGTAGACGTCCGTGCCGGTGCCGCCGGCCAGCTGATCATCGCCTTGGCCGCCCTCGAACACATCCGTGTCGGTCGCGAAGCTGCCGTCGCCATAACCGGTGATGACGTCATCGCCGGAGCCGCCCGACATGATGTCGCTGCCGCCGCCGCCGACGATCTGGTCGTTGCCTTCCTGGCCCGCGATCAGGTCGTTGCCGAGGCCGCCATCGATCAAATCGTTGTCCGCGCCACCGGCCAGCCGGTCATTGCCGCCGAAGCCGCTGATGACGTCGTTGCCGCCATTGCCGAAAATGCGGTCATCGAGGGCGCTGCCGTTGAGGACGTGGCCGGCATCGTCATCATTGATGCTGATCGAATTGTCGATCGCGATCGGAACGCCGTCGAAATTGGCCGAGGTCAGCGTCGTGGCGTCGACGCCGAGCAGGCGTACCAGCTCCTGGTCGGGCCCCGACGTCGCCCGCATCATGACGACTGCATCGCTGCCCGATTGCGTCAGGAAGATGTTGCCGCCCTCGAACGGATTGGGATTGCTGGTCATCAGGCGGATGACGTCGCCGCCGGCGCCTGCCTGGAAATCGGTGATGACGTCGGCGACGATGGCCGCCGCACCCTGCCGGACCGGCAGGTAGTAATAGGTGTCGCGCCCGGCGCCGCCGGTCAGCGTGTCGACGGAGCTGTCGGCGGAAATGTCGCCGAACTGATCGTTGCCGGCACCGCCCGACAGGATGTCGGCCCCCTCGCCGCCCTTGAGATAGTCGTCGCCGGTGCCGCCGGTGAGCACGTCATCGCCGGCACCGCCGACCAGGAACTCGCCGCTGACGGCGACGTCCTCGACCAGACGGCCGCGCACGTCGGCAAGCGACAGCGTGACACCGTCGGCCGCAATCTCGAAGGCGTCGACGAGATCGCTGACGCTGCTGCCGAGGCCGTTGCGGACGATGATGCGATCGGCGCTTCCGGCGAAGCGGATGATCAGATCCTGACCGACCGCGCCGAAGCGGATCTGCGACAGGCTATAGCCTTCGATCCGCAACGTATCGCTCGTTGCATCGCCGCCGTCGGTGATCGTGTCGTTGCCGTCACCAGCGGCGAACACGTAGGTATCGGCACCGGCGCCGCCCGACAGCGCATCGTTGCCGAGACCGCCGACCAGACGATCGTCTCCCGTCCCGCCATTGAGCGTGTCGTCGCCGGCGCCGCCGAGCAGCACGTCGTTGCCGCCGAGGCCGGAGAGATTGTCGTTGCCGCCGCGCCCGTCGAGGCGGTTCGCGTCGCTGGTTCCGGTCATGGTGTCGGCGGCGTCCTCGCCGATGTACGACTGATCCCTCAGATCGTTCATCGTCCAGACGGTGCCGTCGGCGAAGGCAATGCTCTCGATGACGTTGCCCGTATTCGCGATCACATCGGTGAGCTTGAGCTCCTCGCCGGTGTCGCGAATCCGCAGGACGAAGCTGCGTCCGTCCGGCGAGGTGACCTTGATGTCGCCAGGCGCGACGCCGGCGCCGATCTCGACGCGGTCGGTCCCGCCGGTATCGGTGAGCGTGTCGCTGCCGTCGCCGCGGCCCCAACGGTAGACGTCGTCGCCTTGTCCGCCATTCAGCGTGTCGTTGCCGGTGCCGCCGACCAGGATATCGGCGCCGTTCGCTCCGGTCAGGGTGTCGTCGCCGGCTTCGCCGAGCAGCGTGGCTGCGCCGAAGGCGATCAGGCTGTCGTTGCCCGCCCCGCCCGCGAGGGTCTCGCCGTTCGCGGTGCCGAGAATAAGGTCCGCACCCGCAGTCGGCGTCTTCCAGCGCGCCGCGATGTCGGCGAAGGTCCACACGGTGCCGTCGGCAAAGGTGAATGCCTCGATGGCCCTGCCGTCGCTGGCCGAGCCGTTGTTGATGGTGATGCGGTCGTCGCTGTTGCGGAATGTGACGACGAGCGTCGAGGAATTGCCGACCAGCGCGACCTTGACGTCGGCCGGGTTGATGCCGGCGCCGAATTCGATCCGGTCGGTTCCGTTTGCGTCGGTGATGGTGTCCTGACCGTCGCCGGCTGCGAAGCGGTAGACGTCGTTGCCCTGGCCGTCGACCAGATTGTCGATACCCTTGCCGCCGATCAGGATGTCATTGCCGGCATCGCCGTTGATGGTGTCGTTGCCGCCATTGCCGTTGAGTGTGTCGTTGCCGTTGCCTCCGGAGATCACATCGTCTCCGGCACCGCCCCGGACGAGATCGTCGCCATCGAGGCCGGACAGGACGTCGTTGCCGATCGCCGAGCTCGGAACGGCTTGCGTACGCGTGAGGCTCACATTGTCGAGCGAGGCGCCGACGCCGTCCTGATTGCCGGTGCCGCGGAAGCTGAGTTGGTTGGTGCCGGCGGCTGCCGTCACCAGCACGCTGGAGCGCACCATCGCCGTGCCGGTATTGTTGAAGCTGGCGACCACCGTGCCGTTCCACAGCACGTCGAACGAGCCGTTCCAGTCCCAGGTGCGGTTGGCGTGGTCGAACTGCACCAGGAGCGTCTCGCCCTCGGTGAGACCCGTCACGTCCTGTGCGATCTGCACGTTACTGTTGCCGCCGCCAGTGCCTGTCCCGTCGAGATCAAGCCAATAACTGCCATTGGTTGCAGTGACGCCATTGTAGCCGGATGTCATCTGCTCGATGCCCGGCGTCGTCCCCGGCTGCGTGCTGTTGATCCGGGTCCAGCCCGGCAAATTCGTTGCCGAATAGCCCCAGCTTTGCGGGCTGGCATCCGCGGCAAGCTGCTCGAAGCTGCCGTTGACGATCAGGTTGGCGCCCACCGGCTGCCATTGGACCGATCCGCCGCCGTTGATGTCGTCGGCGCCAGCCGTGCCGGTCAGGTTGTCGCTGCCGGCGGTACCGACCATCTGCGCGCCACCGGCCGAACTCACGAGCGTCGGCCGGTTCGAATAAGTCAACCGCGCCTCGATGTCGGCGGCGCTCCACACCGTGCCGTTGGCAAAACGGACCTGCGAGATCACGGCGTCATGGGCGTAGCGCGAGACCCAGACGCGATCCTCGGTACCGGCAATGGACAGATAGTAGTTGCTCATGAGATCGGGGGCGTCCGACAGGACGCTCACCTGCGCCGGGTCGATCGTCGCGTCGAACTCGATGACATTGACGTCCGCGCCGTACACGGAGTCGTGGATCCAGTCCTCGCCAAAGCCGGCAGAGAAGCGGTAGACATCGCTGCCGACGCCGCCATACAGCTGATCGGACCCGGTCCCTCCGACCAGGATGTCGCCACCGGAATTGCCGTCCAGATAGTCGTTGCCGCCGCGCCCTTCGATGATGTCAGCGCCGACCGAGCCGTACATGCTGTCGTTGGTCGCGCCTCCGACCAACGGCGTGCCGCCTTGATACGGATGCTCGATCTGACTCCAGCGCGCCCTGATATCGTTGGAATTCCAGACGGTGCCGTCGGCAAACCGGACGTCGAAATCACCGGAGCCGAAGCCGCCACCCCACGTAATACGGTTTTCAGTCCCCGCAACGCGCAAGATCACGTCGGCATAGGTAATGTCGCCGTTATAACCGGACTCGTGCTCGATGATGATGTCGCTGGACGAGATAGAGGAGTCGAAGACGATGTGGTTGACCTCGGCGCCCCACTCGTAGATCTGGTCCTGGCCGAAACCGGCCGAGAAGCGGTAGGTGTCGGCTCCCTGGTTGCCCTGCATCTGGTCGTCGCCGGTGCCGCCGTCCAGGATATCGTCACCGGTGGAGCCGTTGAGGATGTCGTCGCCGGCAAAGCCCTTGAGGGTGGACGCGACGCCGTAATTGGGCTCGAGCTTGTCCGAGCCGCTGGTTCCGAAAACGTCGGTGCCCTGGTCGCCCTGCAGGTTGACGCCCAGCCACGGCGCGGCGAGCGCGGCCATGTCGTCATATGTCCAGATCGTGCCGTCGGCGAAATGGATCTCCGTGGACGCATGCAGCCCGTTCAGCATGATCTGGTCGGTGCTGCCGTCGATCGTCAGCAGCATGCTCGGCGGGTAACCATCTCCTTCGAAAGTGAGACGGACATCCGCAGCCGCAATCGTCGCGTCGAACTCGATGACGTCGGTGTCGTCCGCATAGTACGGCGTGACGTAAACCGTGTCCGAGCCGAATCCGGCCGAGAAGCGATAGACGTCGTTACCGTATCCTCCGTCCATTTCGTCGTGGCCAGCACCGCCGATCAGGATGTCGGCGCCGTCTCCACCGTTCAGGATATCGTTGCCGACGCCACCGATGATGGTTTCGTTGCCGGCATCGCCGTCGATACGGTCGTCCAAGGAGGTGCCGGTCAGCGTCTGATCGGTCGCGTCGCCCTGGATCACGCTGCCCGGCAGTGCCACGGCGGCGGCAACGAGCTGGTCGCGGGTCCAGATCGTCCCGTCGTCGAAACGGACCTCATCGACACCAACGGTATCATCGGCATAGGCGCTGCCGATGGTAATGGAATCGTCCGAGTTGACTGATCTCAGGATCAAATCGCCGTACTGCGAGAAGTAGACGGCAATGTCGGAGACCGCGACGGTCGAATCGAAAACGATCGCGTTCGTCGCGCCGGCGTCGCGGACATCATTGATGACATCGTTGCCGAAACCGCTGGAGAAGCGATAAATGTCCGAGCCGGCATCGCCGATCAGGAGATCGCTGCCTGCGCCGCCGTCCAAGATGTCGTCGCCTTCCGCGCCCCACAGGAAATCGTCGCCGGCACCGCCGATCAGCGTATCGTTGCCGCCACCCCCATTGAGGGAATCGTTGTACGCCGTGCCGATCAGCGTATCGTCCGAGATCGCGCCCTGCACGTTGATGCCCGGCGCCGGCACCGCGGCGTTGATGATGTCGGCCAGCGTCCAGGTCGTCCCATCCGCGAAGCGGATGCCGGCAATGCTCTGGTAGGGGTCCGTGCTCAGCGTATAGCGGACTTCGATGACGTCCTCGGTGCCTTTCACGTGCACGAGCAAGTCGTCGGTGAGACCGCCGCCCTCGTACCGGTCATAGGGACGCAGCAGCTCGATGTCATCAGGCGTCAGGCTGGAATCGAATTCGATCCAGTCGAGCCCGGTGTCGCCGGTGTCGATCGTGTCGTGACCGAAGCCCGCCGAGAACCGATAGACGTCGGCTCCAGCGCCACCGGACAGGAGATCATTGCCGGTCCCGCCGCTCAGGACGTCAGCGCCGTCGCCGCCATAGAGGCGGTCGTTACCTGCGCCGCCGAGGAGCGTATCGTCGGTGCCATGGCCTTCTAGCAGGTCGTCCTTCGCAGATCCGCTCAGCGGGATCGGAGTCGGGATATCCGACGGCGAGATGGATCTGTCGTTGCTGGAGAGGCTGACCGCGCGGGCCAACATCTGCTGCCTGTCGAGCACGGTGCCGTCGGCGAAACGGATCTGCTGGATCGTATCGAGATCGGCGATCGTGATCCGGTCGTCGCTGCCGGTGAAGCGCAGCCGGGCCTGACCGAAATCGGAATTGCCGTTGCCGTCGGTCGAAACATAGGCTTCCAGCACGAAATCATCGATCGAGAGCGAGGAATCGAACACGATGACGTTGTTGCTGCCGTTCGAGGTCGATTCCTCGATCGTGTCCTGGCCGAAGCCCGCGGAGAACCGGTAGGTGTCCGCGCCGGCGCCGCCCGTCAGCAAATCGTTGCCGGCGCCGCCGGTCAGGACGTCATTGTAAGCGCTGCCCGTCAACTGATCGTAGCCGCCGCGACCATCCAATATGGCGCCAGTCGCATAGGCTGACGCGTTGAGGAGTTCGGCAGCATCGGTCCCGACGATGCCGTTGCCGAGCACCGCCCCGATCTGGGTCAATCCGCTCCGGTCATTGGCGTCGGCCAACGCGAGCATGTCGGTGTAGTTGAGCGTGCTGCCGTCGGCGAAGCGCAGCTGCTCGATCCGGCTCCAGTCGGTATCGAGGCCTCGCTGGATCGTGATCCGGTCCTCGGTCCCCGCGATGGCAATGATCAGATCCTGGCCGTTGCTGGCGCGCGTCAACGAGAGGTCGGCGGCGGTGATTCCGGCCCCGAACAGAATCGTGTCGTTGCCATAATTCCAGTCGCTGATGACGTCCTGGCCGTCGCCCCGGTTGAACACATAGGTGTCGTTGCCGTTGCCGCCACGCAGCCAGTCGTTGCCGGTGCCGCCGATCAGGATATCGTCGCCGTCGCGACCATCGAGGATCGTATCGTTGCCGGCCCCCCCTGATATCGTATTGGCGAACTGGTCCCCGGCAAACGTGTCGTCGCCGCTGGTCGGCGTCAGCGAGCGGTCGAGCAGCTGCGCGTAGCTGAGGGTGCTGCCGTCGCCGAAGCGCAGCTGTTCGATCCGGTTGAAATCGGCGCTGACGCCGCGCTCGATCGTGATCCTGTCTTCGGTTCCCGCGATGGCGATGATGAGGTCCTGACCGCCATTGCCTTGCGTCACCACCACGTCGGCGGCCGTGATGCCGGCGCCGAGCTGAATGGTGTCATTCCCATAATTCCAATCGCTGATGACGTCCTGACCGTCACCCCGGTTGAAGATATAGGTGTCGTTGCCGCTGCCGCCGCGCAGCCAATCGTTACCGGCCCCGCCAATGAGGGTGTCGTCGCCTTCGCGAGCGTCCAGGATCGTGTCGTTGCCGACCCCACCCGAGAGCGTGTTGGCAAACTGGTCCCCCGCAAACGTGTCGTTGCCGATCGTCGGCGTCAGCGAGCGATCGACCATCTGCGTGTAGCTGAGCGTGCTGCCGTCGGCAAACCGCAGCTGTTCGATCCTGTTGAAATCGGCACTGAGGCCGCGCTCGATCGTGATCCTGTCGTCGGTCCCCACAATGGTGACGATGAGATCCTGGCCGCTGTTGCCTTGCGTCACCACGACGTCGGCGGCCGTGATGCCGGCACCGAACTGGATCGTGTCGGTCCCGTAGTTCCAATCGCTGATGATGTCCTGACCGTCACCCCGGTTGAACACATAGGTGTCGTTGCCGCCGCCGCCGCGCAGCCAGTCATTGCCGGTCCCGCCGGTCAGGATATCGTTGCCGTCACGAGCATCCGCGACCGTGTCGTTGCCCGCGCCGCCCGACAGCGTGTTGGCCGAATTGTCTCCGTTGAGCGTGTCGTCGCCCCAACCGCCTTGAACGGGGACCGCGCCGGTGGCGGTCAATGTCTGGTTGGCAACCACCGTGAAGGCGGCGCCGGCGAAATTGACGCTGGTGAGGCTCGCCGGCGAGACGTTGTCCAGTCGCAACAGCAGCCGCGCGTCGGCAAAACGCTGCGTTCCCTGCTCTGCGAAATAGATCAGCGTGTCGGAGCCGACCGCACGCGCCAGCAGCGTCCCGGACAATCCCTCGCCAATGGCGATGTTGAGACTGTCGCCGGCATCGCCGCTCCTGAAGTTGGTGACGACGTCGACACGATCGCCCCAACGCGAAAGCGGCACAAAAACGTCATATCTGTTCTGTGCGGCTGCACCGGCGAGCTCGCGCGCGAACAGGCCCGAGCCGATCTGCTCGACGGTCCCGACCGTCGACGGGTCGACACCGGCCCCTTGCAGGGTGGTCACCGAGAGGATCTGGACCCGCTGATCGTTGGTCGCCCCGCCCGTGGCCGCGCCGAAGCCGTACCAGACGTCGCCATCGCCGCCGAACAGGCTGCCGACGACATCATAGGTCTTGCGCCCGATCGGCGTTCCGTCGACGCTGTAGCTGAAGGTCTTGCTCGCTGCGTCCCAGCTGATGACGACATCGTGCCAGGCGGCGTCCTCGAGCTGGCTGAAGTCGTGCCGCGGGTCGAAATTGTCGTCGCCGGTCTGGCCGTTGACGACGAACTGGCTGAAGTCGGTCGCCTGCCCCCAGGTATCGAAAATGATGCCGAACGAGCCGGAGACCAGCGTGCCCATCCCGCCGCCGCCAGACCCCGTCAGCTCGCCCGCGCTCTTGTTCTGGACGGCAAAGGACAAGCCGTCGGCACCGCCCTCGTTGGCACCGAAGAACATCTTCGTGGTCCAGACCACGTTCTGCGAGAGGTCGATGCTGCCCCAGACGGCGCCGGCCCTGCTACCGGCCTCCGGCGTCAATTGATAGGTGCCGTTGCCGAGGTCCGTGGCCGAACCGACCGCGGCAAGGCCGGTGACGGGCCGCGAGACGGAATCGTAGCGGGCAAGGCCGATGGTCGAGGATCCCTGTGATCCTCCACCCCCGGGTCCCGAACCCCCGCCGGCGAAGACCGGGTCGGCGAACGGATCGGCCGACGGATTGCTCGGATGCAGCACGTGCTCGGCCGCGTCGGGCGTGAGCGCGCGCGAGAGCAGCGTCGCAGCACTCCATTGCGTGCCGTCGTTGAACCGTACGACGTCGATCGGCGGCGCGCTCGCCGTGGCTTGGCCGACGATCGTCAGCCGGTCGTCGCTGCCGACGAAGCGCAGCACGATGTCGTTGCCGTCCCTGATGACGACGACATCGCTCGGCACGATCCCGCTGTTCAGGCGCAGCGTGTCGCTGGAGCCGGTTGCGTTCGCCGCCTCGCGGATCGTGTCGCGGCCATAGCCGCGGCCGAAGACGTAGGTGGTGTCGCCGATACCACCGGCGAGCACATCGTCCCCCGCGCCGCCATCGAGCGTGATCGCGACGTCGAGCTGCGGACCGAAATCAATCGTGTCGGCGCCTGCACCGGTCGATGCCGCGGCGTGCGAGACGATGTCGGCGAGCTGCCAGACCGTGCCGTCGGCGAATTCGAACAGCTCGACCCCATAGTCGGTCGCGCCGTTCCCCGCGCGGAACATGTCCTTGAGCGTCAGGCGGTCGTCGCTGCCGACGAGGCCGATCACGAGGTCGTTCGGACCGACCGAGAGGAAGCGGATATCGCTCGGCAGGATACCGGCCGCGAAATGGACCTTGTCGACCTTGGACGCATCAGTGATCTCGACATCGGCGATCGTGTCCTGCCCGTCGCCGCGCGCGAAATAATAGAGATCGGCGCCGCTGCCGCCCTCCAGCAGATCGTCGCCCTTGCCGCCGGTGATGACGTCGGCGCCCCTTCCGCCTTCGAGGTGATCGTTGCCGAGACCGCCGGAGATCACCGAGCCGATGTCGGGATTGGCGAGATCGGAGGGAACGATGACGTGGTCGTCACCGTCGGTCGATGCGATCGCGGCGGCAAGCGCCCGGTAGCTGAGGCTGCGGCCGTCGGCAAAGACGATCTTCGCAACCACCGGATCGATGTCGCCGGCCGGATCGACCAGCGTGACGCGGTCGTCGGTGCCGCTGATCGACAGCACGATGTTGCCGTCGGCATCCCGCGTGGTGACGATGTCCTCCAGCGCGATACCAGCGCCGAACACGAGCGTTCCCTTGCCGTCGGCCGAACCGTTGCTCTCGATACGATCCTGCCCGTCGCCGCGTCCGAACCGGTAGACGTCGTCACCGCCGCCGCCGACGATCACGTCGTCGCCCGTCCCGCCGCTGAACGTCTCGCTGCGCGCGGAGCCGACGATGCGGTCGTCCTGCCAGGTCCCGACGTCGGCCGCCATATCGCGGAGCTGGTCGAGCGTGAACGATGTGCCGTCGCTGAAACGGACCGCGTCGACGCCGTTCCACCCCCAGACGTAGCGCAGCACGATCTGGTCGGTCGAATCGGCAAAGGACAGCACCAGCTCGTTGCGCGCCGGGTCGATCTGGGAGACGCGCAGTTCGTCGGGTCGATAGCCGGTGATGGCCAGCGTGTCATTGCCGGAGCTGTCGTCGATCACGTCGCGGCCGTCGCCGCGCGTGAAATTGTAGGTGTCGTCACCTGCCCCGCCGCTCAGGAGGTCGTCTCCCGCGCCGCCGGCAATGACGTCCGCGCGGCCGCTGCCGATGATGATGTCGCTTCCCGCGCTCGCCTGCCCGGCGATGGCCGCCTGCACCAGCGCGGTCCCGTTCCAGGTGACGCCGTTGGCGAATTCGATGTTCGGCAGGCTGCCATTGCCGAGCGCGCCCCTGACGATCAGCTGGCTTCCCGACGAGAAGGAGACGATGAGGTCGGTCGAGTCGGTCGCGACGAGCCTGACCACGGCATCGCTCGAGGCGTACGCTTCGAGCACGATGGTCGCGCTGGTCACGCCGGGGGGCATCTCGACGCTGTCGATACCTTCCGAGGCGCCGATGACGACGCGCGAATCCTGGGCCAGGATCAGGCGGTCATGGCCGGCGCCGGGATGCAGCGTGCTGGCGGCCGGCAACTCGCGCAGGTCGACGAGGTCCTGGCTGGCGTTCGACAGGCCGTCGCGGATGATGCCGCGCACGTCCTCGATCGACAGCGTCGTGCCGTCGGCGAAGACGAAGCTCTCGACCGGCCTTGCGCTATAGCCGGACAGGATGGCGAGCCGGTCGACGCCGTCTCCGATCGAGATCAGCAGATCGCCGTCGATGTTGCTGAAATGGACGAGGTCGGGCGTGATGCCTTCGCCGAACACGACCTTGTCGACGCCGCCGGCGTCGTCAACGCTGTCGCTGCCGTCACCAATGCCGAATTTATAGGTGTCGTTGCCGAAGCCGCCCTCGAGCGCGTCCTGGCCGGCCCCGCCCGACAGCGTGTCGTTGCGGTTGTCGAAGCCGATCAGGTGGTCGTCGCCGGCAGTGCCGGTCAGCATGCGGTCGATGATGGCCTCAATGGACAGAATCCGCCCGTCGGCGAACTCGAACTGCTCGACGCGGCTGGTCGACAGGCCGTTGACGATGGTCAGGACATCGAGGCCGCTGCCGAGATCGATGACGAGATCGTTGCCGTTGCGGCTGACCACGATGTCCTCGAAACGCACGGAGGCGCCGAACACCACGCGATCGACGATGCCCGCCGTGTCCGGCCGCTCGATGATGCGATCGAAACCGTAACCGGCGGAGAACGCATAGGCGTCGGCGCGGTTGCCGCCGTAGAGCGTGTCGTCGCCCTGCCGCCCGTCCAGCACGTTCTCCTGCTCGAGCAGGCCCGTGATGATGTTGTCGCCCCGGTTGCCCCCGGCGATCTGGAGCAATTGCTCGACGTCCGAGATCTTGATGGTCGAGCCGTCGAAGAAGCGGAACAGCTCGACGCCGTCCTCGGCGTCGCGGAACTGGTTCCGGATGCGCAGCGTGTCGGTGCGGCCCGTGATCGAGATCAGGAGGTCGTCGCCGTCCTTGGTGAAGACGACGTTGTCGCGGGTGATGCCGCCGCCGAACTGGACGACGTCGTCCACCGGCACGTGCACGCCGCGCCGGTCCGACCAGCTCGCGCGCACGCGGCGGTCGACGATGACGTCCTGGCCGTAGCCGGCGTCGAACTTGTAGGTGTCGCCGCCGTCGCCGCCGACCAGCGTGTCGTTGCCGCCGCGTCCGTCGAGCGTTTCGGCGAAATTCGAGCCGGTGATGGTCTCGTCGCCGTTGGTGCCGACAAGATCGATGTCCTCCGGATTGACGTCGAGGAACGACACCGTGCGGTCGGTGAAGACCAGGCTCTCGACCGCGTAGGTCTGGCCGTCGTCGCGGACATACTGGTTCTCCAGCACGAAGCGCTGGCCGGTGGCGCGGACGGTGATGATCAGGTCGAGCGCGGTGCGGGAGAAGTCGACGTCGGTCGAGGCGATGCCGGAGAGCACGAGCTGATCGTTGCCCGAGCTGTCGAGGATGGTGTCGTTACCCTCCCCGAGCGCGACGTAATAGACGTCGTTGCCGCCGAAGCCGACGAGACGGTCGTCGCCGGCGCCGCCGTCGATCGAGTCGGACAGTTCGTCATAGCCGTAGATGGTGTCGTTGCCGGCGGTCTTGGCGATGTCGATGTAGTGCTGGGCCAGCTTGAAGCCGGTCCAGACCGTGCCGTCGCCGAACTTGATGTCCTCGATGACGTTGATGAAGCCGAGGATCGGAACGGTGGCGAGGAAGTCCTGCAGCACGATTTCGTCGGTCGTGCCCTTGATGCGCATGCGCAGCGTGTCGCTCGCGCCGTCGCGCAGGAAGTCGAGGTCGGTCCAGCGGATCTCGTCGACGAATTGCAGCTTGTCGTGCTGCGGCGGATCGAACAGGCCGGGAATGGCGTTGTCGAGGACGACGTCGCGGCCGTAGCCGCGGCCGAAGATGTAGGTGTCGTCGCCCTCCTTGCCGGACAGGAAGTCGTTGCCGGCGCCGCCGTCGAGCGTGTTGGCATTGATCATGCCGTAGATCGCATCGTCGTTCGCGGTCTTGGCGTTCTCCAGCACCTTCTGCACAATCTGCGTGAAATCGAGGCTGGAGCCGTCGTCGAAGACGAAACGCTCGATCAGGTTCGGCGCGACATAGTCGAGCCCGTCGCTGCTGCCGAGCGCGTCGGAGAACAGGCCGAGGCCGGTCCTGATGCCGGCGAACTGGCCCTTGATGACCAGCGTGTCGCCGGTCGGATTGCCGTTATCGTCGAGGAAGACGATCTGCAGATCGGGGCTTTCGCCGTCGCGGATCAGCTTCAAATTCTCGAGCTTGATGCCGCCCTTGAAGCTGAGCACGTCGACGCCGGCCTTGACCGGCCCGAAGGAGAAATTGCCGAGGTCGTCGATGACGTCCTGCCCGTCGCCGGCCTGGAAGACGTAGATGTCCCCGCCGGCGCCGCCGCTCATGTAGTCGTTGCCCTTGCCGCCCCAGAGGATGTCGGCCGAGCCCGAGCCCATCAGGCTGTCGTTGAACTGGCCCGCGGCACGCTCCCGGTCGAGCACCTCCATCGACATGCGGAAGCGGTCCCAGGCCACGCCGTCGGCGAACACGATGGCGCTGACGCCGGAATCGGCCCGCTTGCCGTTGCTCAGCAGCGCGTTGTTCTCGCCGAGGAACTGGTCGGTCAGGCGGATGGTGTTGGTGCGGCCGCGGATCTGCAGGATCAAATCTTCGCCGTCGCGGATCGCCTTGACGTCGGTCGACAGCACGTCGGTGAGACGCAGCTCGTCGCTGTCGCCAAAATCCTTGTCGTCGATGACATCGTCGCCGGAATTGCGCCCGACGAAATAGTAGTCGGCGCCTTTGCCGCCGCGCAGGGTCTGGTTCCCCGCGGTCATGTAGAAATAGTCGGTGGAATCGGTGCCGTTGACGATGGTGTCGCCGGCCGTGTGGGTGATGATGCGCTCGTCGCTGATCCCGAGCGCGTGCGCGACGCCGCGGATGTCGAGATCGACACCGACGGTCTCGAACGCCGGTAGCATCATCTGCATGATGAAGGCCTGGTTGACCGCGAGCGTAGAGCCGCCGAGATTGCCTTCGCCGGAGGGATGATAGTCCGGATAGACCTGCGCCAGGATGCCGTTCCACTGCGCGAGGTAGTCGAACACGGCATCATCCGTGTTGGCCGCCGGCGCGCCGGCGAAGATCGCCTCGAACATCGGGACGAGCTCGCGGTTGGTGGTCGGCTTGTAGCTGTCGGAGGCGAGATCGTAGGTGAGCCCCCGGAAGAAGTCCTTCAGGCCGCCCTGCATCGCGATGCGGACCGCATAGCGGCGCGAGGTCGCGATGTACTCGGTCATGACCGGCTGCAGCATGTCGATCATGGTCGCGATGCCGGAGACGTAATGCGCCGGATCGGTCGACAGATTGGCGCTGCCGCCGGGGCCGACCGCATAGGCGATGTGCCCGGTCGCATTGTCGAGCTGCGCCGTCAGCATTTCCGGGCGGAAGTCGATGCCACTGAGCGAGGTCGCGAAGTGGAATTGCGCCGGCGTCAGCATCTCGACGCGGTAGGTGGAATCGTCGGTCGAATTCACCTCGTCGAGCGTGGCGAAGTCGATCGCGTAGTTGCGCAGGTTGAATTCCCGGGAATCGCCGGTCTTCCACTCCAGCTGCAGCGCACGGTCGAGATTGCGCGCCCAGACATAGAAGGTGCCGTCCTGGTCGGTCACCTTGACGGTGTAGTCGACGGCGATGCCGTCGGTGAAGCGCACGCCGATCTTGTCGACGGGAAGGTTGGCGTAGGGGTTGAAGCCGAGTTGCTCGGTCCGCCACTCGGTGCCGGTGGGATGGGCGAGCGCGAGGATGGCGTCCTTGCTGGCGTAGCTGGTGGCGGCATCGGAAGCGAGCTTCCAGCTGCCGTCGGCCTGCTTGATGCCGTAGTCGAGGATGACGGCGCGCCCGTTGACGACGCTCATCAGATAGGGCGCGGCATCGCGATCCGTCAGCGCAGCGTCGCGGTCGGACGGCGACCAGGTCTGCTCCACGCGCCAGGTCGCGCCGGACGCGGCCGCCTGCGCCAGCACGTCCTGCATGGTGGCGCGCGCGACCGGCTGGCCCTGCGCGTTCAGCACCGGCGCGCCGGAGGCGAGCGTCCAGTAGCCGCCCTGGGCGTCCTCGACATAGACGCCGCGGTCGAGCAGCACGGCCTTGCCGGCGGCATCCGTGCCGACCAGCACCGGCGTCAGCTCGCGCGTCTGCTCCAGCGCCTCGCCCCAGGCGCCAAGCACGTCGCCGACCTGCGCCACCAGCGTGCGCAGCTTTGGAATCGTCATCGCCGCCGCCGTCGAGGTCACGAGCTCGCCGAACGCGATGTCGTTGGCGGCGGCGACCGCGAGGTTGGTCACCCGCCCAAAGCCCTTGACGTCGAGCGTCGAGCCCGACTGCCAGGCCGCATGGCCGGCCTCGCCGGCATATTTGGTGTCGGTGTCGTTCGAGGCCAGGATGGCGTCGTACATGTGCCTGACGGCACCGCTCTGGAAGGTGATGTCGCCGACGCCGGTCAGGTGCGCGCCGTCGGGCGTGGTGATGTCGATCGCGGTGGCGCCGAGATCGATGCTGATGATGCCGAGCTGATCGAGCGTCTTCAGCTCGCCGGCGTCGGTGATGCCGTCGCCATCGAGGTCCTGCCATACCCTGAGTTCGGACCACAACACATCAGCGGCCGTGATCTTGCCGTCGCCGTTAGAATCCAGAGTGGCGAGCTGCGCAAAGCCGGACTGCCCGACCCCGCCGAACATCTCCGAGACGTCGTCGATCCCGCCATTGCCGTTGAGGTCGCGGACCAGGAAGCCGTCGTTCCCGCTGAGCCAGCCGGTGCGCTCGGCGAACAGGTCGTGGTCAACGTCGAAATAGACCTGGCTGACTCCGAGGTCGGTTGTCTCGATACCGTTGCCATTGAGATCGATCACCAGCGGATCGGCACCGTCCGCCCATTTCATGCCCTTCGCGAACCGCGCCGCGGCGGCGCCAAGGGTCACGGCCTGATCGATCAGGGTATTGCCGCCATATTGAGCGGCAATGGCAATGCCGTACACCCCGAGCAGCGGCTCGAGCAGCGTCATCAGATCGGCGATCGGATTGGGCGCCTTAAACACCATGCCGAAAGTGCCCTGGCCGGTGAGCTCTGCCTGCTGGAATCCGATGTAACTGCCGACGAGATCGAAGTTCTCGATCTTCATCCAGCCCTTCAGGATGCCTTGCGCATCCAGCGCCTGCTGCGCCTTGTAGGCGTCGCTCGCGGTGCCGCCGAACACCGCCGTGAACAACTGATCGAACTGGTTGGTGACGTACATGTCCAACCCGCCGCGGGCATTGGGTCGGAACGCATAGGTCATCCACGGCAGCAAATGATCGAAATAGATCGACTTCGCCGGATCGTATTTGCCGCCGTTTGCAGCAGCCGTTGTCAGAAAGTTGGTGTAGCCGACGACGGCACCGACGCCGCCGAATGCCGCGAGACCCGCAATGCCGCCTTCGGCATTGCCACCGGTTAGGGTCAGACCATAGAACTTGAGCACGTCATGGTGCTGCGCGTCCTTGACGATGGTGTTCGCCGAGTACCAGATGTTGTCGGCGTTGGCGGCGGTGTCCTCGACCTTGGACGGTGTCGTCTTGGGCGTTCCGTCCGGATTGAGGATGGGATTGCCCTGAGCATCGAGAACGGGCTTTTCGTAAGTCCCGCCGACGGTGTCGCCCCAGATGATGCCGCCGTTTGAGGTGTTGTAGATCCAGTCGCGGCCAAGACCGCCGGCAGTCGTCGCCTTCTGTCCACCTGCAGCGATAACCCAATCCTTTCCTTCCCCACCGTCAAGGACAAGGGTCAATTCGCTTTGCGCAACCTTCCGCGTGTCCGGCTGGCCATCTGCCAGAGGGGATCCAATCTTCTCTCCGGCATTGAGAACCTTCGGGAATACGCCGACAAGGACATCGTCGCCTTTTCCTCCGGATGCGAACCCGAAGCCGGAGTGAAAGAGCCAGTCATTGGGATCGCCGCCGAGCAGAACAGCGTCGTCATATCCCCATAGCGCGGCGTTCTTCTCGTTGTATGTGTAGCCCGCACCGCCAGTACCGACGATCTGAAAGGTATCCATGGCGATCTTAGTGATGCCGGCCAGAAGCTCCTGGGCTTGGGTCGCCGATGGCAGAGAACTCACCGCCTGCTTCAAATAGGAGGCCGCGGTCCCCTCGAAGGTCTTCATATAGCCGAGGACCGTCGAGGCGGATTTATAGAGGATCGAATTCGGCTGGTCGGCGTACGCCTCGACGAGATTGGTCGCGACGGCCCGCACGCCCAGATAAAGGCCAGCGCCTGTGAACGCGACGACGCCAACGGTGCCCCAAACCGGTGCGGTCGAGATCGCCAGGCTCGACAGCGCGCCAATGACGGGAATCGCAACCGCCGTGATAAGAGCCGTCTTCGCCGCCCAGGCAAAGAACGGAGCCGTGAACCCGCCAGCTTTCTTGTACTCGGCAATGCCGTCAAAAACCGCGAGCAGCGCACCGGCAGCAACTCCCGTCAGCCTCATCGCGTAGCTTGCGGGGTTGCCGTCGTAGTGGATCAGCCCGACGACATCGTTCCATGCCGCCTTGTAATATCCCAGAACCGACTTGCCCACCCTGACAAGTTCTTCGGGAAGCCCATCGAAATAAGTCGAAAAGACGTCGAAGAACGCGTTCTGCCAACGCGCGAGATTTTTGGTGACCGTTTCGGCCGCAGCCTGCGCGCCTTCAGCTGCCGTGGAAGCGATCTCGAGCGCCTTGCTCCAGGTTTGCGCGACGGTCGTGGTTGCGAAGTCGATGGCTGCGGTCGATTTTTCTGCCGCGCCGAGGATCGCATCGGCAAGGAGCTGGACCGATTTTTCGAATACCGGATTCGCCTTGTTATAGAACGCCGTGAGGTCGGTTCCAAGCTTGTCGAACGCAGTCGTTGCGAGCGACCGCATCGTCTTCCAGAAGCCCTGTTCTCCTGCTGCAAATTCCTTCAGTACCTTGCCCAGCGAAATCAAATTCGAGTCGATCGACGCAAGATTTACGCTGCCGCCGGCGAGCTTGTCGTAGAACAGCGGCTCCGCCACGAAGCCGCCAAGAATCTTTCGGCCCGTTATCGGATCAAGAATGTCGGAGGTGTAGAGACGCGGCTCGAACTGCCGGACCGAATTGTAATAGGAATCGGCGACCGAACTGAAGTTCGCCAACCTCTTGGCGACTCCCTCCGGGGCTCCCGCCGAGGCATCGAGAATTTGCTTCTTCGTCACACCGTCAAACGTTGCGTTGTCTGCAGACGCCTCAAGGGCAGCAGGCAGCTCGATATCCCGCGCAATGGACGGCACCGACATGTCGGTCCGTTCCGGCAGGAACATCACGTTCTTCTGAACCGGAAGGGTACTAGCGTACTTTGCCGACAATTGTTGATTGTAGGTCAGAGAGTCGAATGGACCGTCAATGACATTTTGGAGATTAGAACGAAAGAGAAACTGACCGAGCTTTGTGCGATCAAGCGAAACAGCGCCCGATCCAGCGCGTTCCACAAAGTCATTCGCAATTACGCTATTGAACACTCCATTGGTTCGTCCGTCGTAGAAGACTTTAAGTGTTGGTCGCGTCAGGCTTCCATCTGCATTCAGGCGATAGAGATTCTTCTCGTCAGTTAGAGCGCTCTTGAAAAAATCTTCAAAAGTAGCGAGCGAGACCTTGGTTCCGTTAAAGGAAGGAACACCGTTCGCGTCGAAGGTAACGCCTAGACCATACTTATCCGAAAAGGCTTGCAAAAGGGGATTGGGATAACCACGAATGTCAGTCATGGCGCCCCCCTTTTCCGGCAAGCAAAGTCACGCGGAATTTTTCGTCGAGGTCGTACGGCACAAATTGAATCTTGTCAGGATAGAACCCGACGGGATCACTCGTCTCATCTGAGTTGCTGTATTTGTATGAAGACCAGTAGTCGAGGAACAGCCTGCAAAACTCGTCCCTCAGAATCCGGATGGTGCTGTCGCTCGTGTCGGAGGGCACCTCGAAAATACGTACTACAAACGAGTTTCCGTGCTCGCCGGCGTATTTCTCGACGTACTCTCTCACCTCCGTTGGGTCCAAGGACCAAAGGCTGGCTCCGCCTTTGGCAAACTCATCCGCAGCTGCAAAGCTCGTTGTAATTGCAACCGTCGCATGCACTTCAAAATCGCCGGTCGGCGTCTTGAACCTGAACAGGTAGTCAAGGCCCCCCGTCTCTCGATCCATGTTGACTTTCAAAAACGTGATTGACGCCGTGCCGTCGTCGGTCTGGAAACTGTTGATGCGAGGAAAGGCGAGCCGCATTACGTTTCTCCGAAGGAGCGATCGTGGGCACAACCGCTTGCCACTTCTTGTTCTAGAATATTTCGTTGCTTGTTCCATCGCACCGGGGCTCCGGCCGAGGTTCATTCGCCTTTGGCCTTATCAGTCTCCCCCACCGGCCGTACCTTCATCTTTTCCAGCACGCCGGGATCGACCAGCTGGCTCACGATCGGATGGATCCGCACCGGCTTGTCCTTCACCACCTGCTTGAAATTGGCGAGCACGGCGGTGGCGACCTTCTGCGAGGGGGCGATGACGTCGAGCAGCCAGGTGGTCTCGCCGCTGTTCCAGTCCTCGGCCTTGAGGCGGACCGGGAATACGCGCGCCTGGATCTGCTCGCGGATCTTGGCGTCGACCTCGTCGGAGACGCTGGCCCAGATCGCGATGCCGGCAGTCTCCTCCACCTTGCCCTCGCCACCGGCCTTGGCGATGGCGATGCGGTCGCGGGTCATCGGCTCAACGACGAGGTGCATGACGTCGGCCAGGGTCTGGTTGCGGTAGCGCGGCAGGTTGAGCATGGCGAGGACGACCTCGCCGACGCCGGCCTGGATCCGCATCTTGAACGCGGCGATCTGCGCCAGCACTTGCGGATCGAGCGCGCGCTCTTTCTCTTCAGTCGGCCCGGCCGCAGCCCCGCCCTTGATCCCGTTCAATGCCGGCTTGCCGGCGGCCGCCGTCTCGTTCGCGCTCTTTGCCATAGGTCTCGCTCCCAAATTTCGATCCGCCCAATGGGCGTATTGCGATCATGAGGAAGTGAGCCTGCCGTGGCGGCCCGCAGCCCTGTCCGGGCCGCGTGTCTGCCGACGCAAAAAGACCGGTCACCTGCACACCACCCGCTCCGGCTGCACCAACGATCGGCACGGAAATCGGATGTATAATTCTGTCGCAGATCATCGGAAGCAGCCCCACTGCCCTCCTTCGGCGTTCATAGAACGTTAACCCGCATACAACTTCAAGACGAAATCGCGATATGCCCAAAAAATGTTACATTCAGCGTCCAACAGGTCTCAAGACCTGATAACTCCGCGCAATCCGAACAACACCAACGGATTTCAAGGGGCACACATTATAGGTGATAAGTTTTGGACCAGGGCTCTCGGCTGGATTACGCAAAACCTAGGCGCGGACTTCAATCAGAATAGCAGCCTCAACGGCGTTCTTTTGCCGGAGGGCAATCGTGGTGGCGCAGTACTCGGCACGGCAGAGCACTTCGGAAATCATGTCGATGCTTTCGATGGACTGTTCTACGATCAGAACGCGCCACAATCCAACAAGTATTTGAATGTTCTGGAGCGCCGCCTAAACAACGAGCTCCTCGGAGTCAACGATCCAGAACGAATTGCAAGAATTGCGGGTGACAGTGCACACAACTCCCGTTGAGCATGAGCATGGCGGCCTTGTATCCGTCGCTGAATATGCGCGGTGATCGAATGGCTCGACCGGCTCATCAACGGCGGGCCGCCGAGCCTTGTCGTACGACGAAACGGTGACGCCACAGCTTCGTTTGCGGCCGTCGCTCGCTTGCTACGGGCCTCGCCACTTTGCGCTGAGCGACCCCGGGCGAACTCTTGAAAGCCTCCGAGTTCCCTTCTCCACACTTGTCAATAGATACCAATCGCAACGGACAGACAGTTGGCTCACGATCGGGTGGATCCGCACCGGCTTGTCCTTCACCACCTGCTTGAAATTCGCGAGCACGGCGGTGGCGACTTTCTGCGAGGGAGCGATGACGTCGAGCAGCCAGGTGGTCTCGCCGCTGGCCCAGTCCTCGGCCTTGAGGCGCACCGGAAACACGCGAGCCTGGATAAGCTCGCGGATCTTGGCGTCGACCTCGTCGGAGACACTGCCCAGATCGCGATGCCGGCGGTCTCCTCGACCTTGCCCTCGACGTCTCATCCTTGACACTCCCATTCGGTTTTGCCGTTGGAACCGGCCAACCGAATCTCGGTGTAATAGGTCGAGATGCGATAGCTGCTGTGGCCTTGCGAAACCAAGTCTCGCCAGACCTCAACGAATATCTGCTTGTTAAAGTTAGCGTTGATACTGGTTGCCCTGTAATTCTTCTCCCACAGCGATGTGGAAAGGCGGTCGAGCTCCAGCGCGCCAATATCCGGATGTGCCTTCTTGATCTTGTCCTCGCCGTAGTCGTAGGAAGCGACAAACGGCACTTCGATCCCGTCGACAATCAACTTGAAGTGGGTCGAGCGCTCCATAGGAGGCTCGTCGCGCACCCACTGAACCGCCAGACCACTTTCCAAATGCGTCGCACGTCGTAGGTCCCGATCAAATCTGATCATCATGCAGTCCCCTCACCGCTCCCTCCCGGCCTCATCGAGTGATTGCGTGATCGGCGACAGCAGATATTGGATGATGCGCCGCTCGCCGGTCTTGATCTCGGCCTGCACGGACAGGCCGGGGCCGAGCGTCTGCTGGCGGTCGCGGATGCGGATGCTGGTCTGCAGCAGGCGGATGCGCGCTGCGTAGACGAGGCCGGGCTGGACCGGCCGGCCCTTGTCGTCGCGCTGCGGCTGGCCGTTCGATTGCGACAGGTCGATCGCATCGCGGCTGATGCTCTCGACGATACCCGGCACCAGGCCGTAATCGGTGAAGGGAAACGCCTCCAGCTTGACCCGGACCGGCTGGCCCTCGCGGACGAAGCCGATGTCCTTGTTGAGGACCTGGGCTTCGACCTCGATCTCGGCGCCGTCGGGCACCACCGTCATCAAGGGCTGGGCCGGCTGCACCACGCCACCGATCGTCGCGACCACGAGCTGCTGCACCGTCCCGGCGACGGGCGCACGCAACGCCAGCAACTCACGCCGCCGCGTGGTCTTGCGCAGATCCTCGGCGGCGAGCTGCGCCTTGTCGCGGGCCTGGACCATCTCGGTGACGGCGGTCTTGCCGAACGTCTCGCGCAGCTTGCGGATCTCGGCTTCGAGCGCCGTCATCGCGGCGCGCGCCCGCGTCACATTGGCGAGTTGCACGTCGACGTTCTGGACGTGCTCGATGCGTTGCTGCTCGTATTCGAGCAGCCGCAGCCGCGCGAAATTGCCCTGCTCGGTGAGCTGCCGGCGCGCCTCGAGCGATTGATCGACGAGCGGGAGCGTGAGGCGCAGCTTGTTGATCTCGACCTCGGCGGAGGTCAGCTCGGCCGCGCGCTGCGCGATCTGCTGCTGGAGGCTGGCGACCTGCGCCTCGTATTCGGCGATGCTGGCGCGGACATATTGCTCCTCCACCGCGACCATCGCCGCCGGCGCCTCGTCCGGCGCGACGAAGCCGGTCGGCCGGCCATCGAGATAAGCGAGCAGGGCCGCGTTGCGGGCCTGGATCAGCCTCGAAGCCTGCAGGTTCTGGCGCGCCTGCGCCTCGTCGGCGGTCGCGAGCGTCGGGTCGAGCTCGACCAGAAGCTGCCCCTCCTCGACGTGCTGGCCGTTGGAGACGTGGATGGCGCGCACCGAGCCGATCTCCATCGGCTGGATGGTCTTGACCTTGCTCGACGGAATGATCTTCCCGCTCGCCACCGCCACGACGTCGACCGTGCCGATGACGGACCAGACCAGCGCGGCCGTGAAGAAGCCGCAGGTCATCAGCAGCAGCATGCGCAGCCCCGGGCTCGGCGGCTTCTCCATGATCTCGAGGGCGGCCGGCAGGAACTCGTGATCGGACAGCGGCCGCCGGTTGCGGTCGGCCTCGTTCTGCATGCTCCAGCTCGCCCGCAGCACGGCCCAGTGCCTGGCGACCGTCGGAAAGCGCGCGGCGACCCATGCCGTCACGTGCTGCGCCCCATCTGCTTTGTGTAGAGCTGGGCATAGCGGCCGCCCGAGCGCAGCAGCGTCTGGTGGTCGCCGGTTTCGGTGATCTCGCCGGCCTCGACGGTGACGATCCGGTCGCACTGCCGCACCGCGGAGAGGCGGTGCGCGATGATGATGACGGTGCGGCCGCGGGCGATGCCGGCGAGATTGTGCTGGATAATCTCCTCGCTCTCGGCATCCAGCGCGCTGGTCGCCTCGTCGAGGATCAGGATGCGCGGATTTCCGATCAGCGCCCTTGCGATCGCGAGCCGCTGGCGCTGCCCGCCCGAGAGATTGCCGCCCCGCTCGTCGATCACCGTGTCGTAGCCGTGCGAGAGCCCGAGGACGAACTCGTGAGCGCCGGCGAGCTGAGCGGCGGCGATGACCCGCTCCATCGGCATCGTGGTATCGGCCAGCGCAATGTTCTCGCGTACCGAGCGGTTGAACAGGATGTTCTCCTGCAGCACGACGCCGATCTGCCGGCGCAGCCATGCGGGGTCGACCAGCGCGAGATCGACGCCGTCGACCAGCACCCTGCCCTGCTCCGGAACGTAAAGGCGCTGCACCAGCTTGGTCAGCGTCGACTTGCCCGAGCCGGAGGGGCCGACGATGCCGATCATCTCGCCCGGCTCGATCGCGAGCGTGACGCCCCGCAAAGCCTCCGGCGCATCGGGACGATAGCGGAAACGAACCCGGTCGAAGTTCACCGCGCCCTTGATCGGCGGAAGGCTCGCCCGGTTGGGATTGTGATCGGGCTCGGCCGGCGCGTTCAAGACGTCGCCGAGCCGGTCGACCGAGATGCGCACCTGCTGAAAATCCTGCCAGAGCTGGGACAGGCGCAGGATCGGTTGCGCGACGCGCCCGGAGAGCATGTTGAAGGCAACCAGCGATCCGACCGAGAGGTCGCCGGCGATGACCGCCTTGGCGCCGAAGAACAGGATCGCAACCGTGGTCAGCTTGGACACCAGCTGGATCAGATGGCTGCCCCAGTTGGCGAGCGTTGCGACCTGAAATCCGGTGCTGGTGTAGCCCGCGAACTGCTTCTCCCATTTCGCCCGCATCTGCGGCTCGACCGCCATCGCCTTCAGCGTGCCGATGCCCGTGACGCTTTCGACGAGGAAGGACTGGTTCTCCGCGCCGCGCTTGAACTTCTCGTCGAGACGGGCGCGCAGCGCCGGCGTCACGATTACCGAGATCGCGACATAGAGAGGAATCGACAGCGTGACGATCAGGGTCAAGAGCGGACTATAGGCGTACATGACGCCGAAGAAGACGATGGTGAAGAAGAGATCGATCACGACGGTGACGGCGTTCGAGGTCAGGAATTCCCTGATACGATCGAGCTCGCGCACGCGGGCAACGCTGTCGCCGACGCGGCGTGCCTCGAAATACGACAGCGGCAGGTTGAGCAGGTGCCGGAACAGCTGCGCCGAAAGCTCGCTGTCGACGCGATTGGTGGTGTGAGCAAACAGCCAGTTGCGCAGCGCCGACAATCCGGTCTCGAAGATCAGCACCGCCGAGAGCCCCACCGCCAGCACGTCGAGCGTCGTCAGCGATTGATGGACGAGCACCTTGTCGATGACGAGCTGGAAGAAGATGGGCGAAATCAGTCCCATCAGCTGCAGGAAGAAGGACCCGATCAGCACGTCGCGCAGCGGCCCGCGATATTTCACCAGCGCAGGAATGAACCAGCTGATGTCGAAGGGCCGCGTCGCCCCCGCCATCAGCTCACGCGTCGTCATGAGGAGCAGCCGCCCGGCGTACCGACCGCAGAAATCGTCCGCCGACAACACTTCGGGACGTCCGCCATCGCCGCGCTGGATCAGGAAGCGCGATCCGGCCGGCTGCTGGTCGACCTTAAGCAGAACGACGGCCTCGCCGCCCTCCAGTTCGGCCAGCGCAGGCAAAGGAACCTTGTGAAGCTCCTCGGGTGCCGCAGGCTTCACCTTGGCGACGATCTTCAGCCGCTTGGCGATCCGGGCGAGGTCTTCAAGCTGATATCGCACGCCCGGCGAGCCATGGTCATGAGCGATCTGGCCAGCGTCGGCCGGGACACCAAGGAATTTAGCTACCAGAATGAAGGAAAGCAGCGACGCCGGAAGATCAGGCTCATTGCCGCCCATTATGTCGGCGGCCTCGTTAGGCGCTTTCGCAACTGCGATGGTCATGACCCAGACTTCACACCCAGCCAGAACAGTCGGGATCCCAACCTGGAACCATTATGCAGAGCTTGCTTGGTCCCTCGGCTATTCATCGACATGCGCAGCAGATCGAGACAACAACTTAACCACGGATGATACAATTACATACATCTAACGTTGTTCAATGGGCAAGCCAAGCCCTCGTTCGTGGCTCCCGACGAAGGTCGAGGTAACCATATGATCGATCCCAGCGGCATGGTGGAGGCGCAGCCGAGCGAACGCGGCCGGTCAGGTCGGACGAGCCTGCCCCGCGATTGACGTTGAGGTCGGGAGTATTCGCAGGGAAGTAGAATGCGTTGGCGATGACGAGCGCGCCAGGACTCGAACGTGGCAGTCGCTGATTTATGAGTCAGCTTGCCTATCCAAGTGCGCCGTGCCTTTCGTCAATGGGGTCGCGACACACACGATGAAACCCGTCGACCACCCTCAGATCTCCGCCACCGACACAACGCTGGCGAAATCGAGAACGCGACGGAAGCCACCCCACACTGAAAGACCTTTTCCTTCTTGCTCGATCAGCAGAGCCACGCGCATGCGCGACGAAGGATGACGCCTTCAACCTTCTGCAACTGCTGGTCGCCAGCATTCTCCTCCCGGCTTTGGAAACATCGATTGTGCTCAGGGGTCCGCCGGGGAGCCACCTGCTCACGTGATCCGCAACGAGATCTTCTTTGATCTCCCGGTGCGCACATCGTGCACACGCGGCCTCCTAACCAATTGAAAAAAATGAACTCTCGCTCCAATCCATCATGGGGGCCACGAAAAACAAAGACCCCTAAGATTCAACGGCTTCGCCCCAAGTATCCGATGGAGTGAGCATAAGAAGCGGCCTCTCTCAGCTATCCGGCTAAAGATAAACATCCATCGCCCCAGCAGAACGGTCCGTTCAACCATTGATCCGAGACTCAAGGGGGTAACGGCGCGTAAGAATTGACGTCAGAAGGTCGCGCCGCCTTCCGGCTCGTGCGTTGCAAGGGAACTCACCGCCATCTTCGCGGACGATGCCATAGCCGATCCAGGCCAAGCCCCGTGCTGCCCTCGCCGATCTGCTTAGTCGTAAAGAACGGCTCGAAGAAGCCGCTGATGTGATCCCTATCGATTCCCGGGCCGCTATTCGAAATTAGCGGAGCCGCAAGGACGGTGGACGCGGAGGGCTCCCACATCTGTAACGATGGGACGCTTCAAATCAGCAAGTCATGAGGCGCGGGTACAACGGCGTGATGCGGAACGTTATGAACAGGGGCGACCGCGTGTTCGTCCAGTGCATTAGGGATCAATTTGCCGATGATGTGGAGGTCCTCTTCCTGACCGGGCGAAACGTGCGGACTGGGCGGAACCTCAGCTACCGCGCCGAATGTGGGAGGAGTCGCATTGTTATCGAAGCGAAACACCAATTCCGCGCCGCCAATCTCGGAGGCAACTTTGGCCGGGTGTACGGGGTCCAACGCGGTTGCAGCAGATTGCGCAGCCTGCGGCCAGTTTCCGGAGTCACTGCCATTTGGGACGCTCGGTTCGACCATCTCAGCTGCTTCGGGTGCGTCTTTAGAGCCATGTAAATCGTGCTCGGAGTTGCCATGCTCCACGACGGCCGGTTCTTCCCCGGCGGACGCTCCCGCAACATCCAAGACCGGAACGTGATGCTCGGCGCCATTTCCCGGCGCGAGGCCAGCCTCAGTCAACTCTGTGGCTACCCCCTTTGCAGGCCCCGGTTCTGAAACGTGCTGTGAGTCACCGCGGCCCTCGCTACCGGCCGTTGCGATGCTCGGCTCATCGACCTCAGCTGCTTCAGGTGCGTCTGCAAGAGTTGAGTGCCCCGAATGGCCGCGTTCCACGCCATCGGCTTCTGCCGTCTTCGCTGAAGCTGGCGAGGCATCCGGAGCCGGGAAATGATGCTCGTTGTCGTTGCCAAGACTGTGCTCTTGCATAGCACCAGCTTCAGCCAGCTCTGTGGCTGCCGCCTTTGGAGGCCCGTGCTGTGAGTCACCGCGGCCCTCGCTACCGGCCGTTGCGATGTTCGGCTCAGCGAGCTCAGCTGCTTCAGGTGCGTCTGCAAGAGTTGAGTGCTCCGAATGGCCGCGTTCCACGCCATCGGCTTCTGCCGTCTTCGCTGAAGCTGGCGAAGCATCCGGAGCCGGGAAATGATGCTCGTTGTCGTTGCCGAAACTGTGCGCTTGCATAGAACCGGCTTCAGTCAGCTCTGTGGCTGCCTCCTTTGGAGGCCCGTGCTGTGAGTCACCGCGGCCCTCGCTACCGGCTGTTGCGATGCCTGGCTCACCAGGCTCGGCTACTTCCGGTGGCTTTGCAGAGGTTGAGTGCCCCGAATTGCCGTGTTCCACGCCCTCCGCGTCTGCCGTCTTCGCTGAACCTGGCGAAGCATCCGGAGCCGGGAAATGATGCTCGTTGTCGTTGCCGAAACTGTGCTCTTGCATAGAACCAGCTTCAGCCAACGCCGTGACCGCCTTTGCAGACCCTTTCTCAGAAGCGTGCTGTGAGTTACCGCCGCCCGCACTACCGGCCTTTGCGATGCCTGGCTCACCAGGCTCGGCTACTTCCGGTGGCTTTGCAGAGGTTGAGTGCCCCGAATTACCGTTTTCCACGCCATCCGCGTCTGCCGTCTTCGCTGCCCCTCGCGAAGCCTCCGAAGCGTGGGGATGATGCTCGTTGTCATTGCCGACGCCATTCCCCCGTACCAAGCCAGCTTCGGTCAAGTCTGCTGCCGCCTTTGCAGATCCTTTCTCCGAAGCGTGCTGTGAGTTACCGCCGCCCGGGCTACCGGCCTTTGCGATGCCTGGCTCGCCAGGGTCGGCTACTTCCGACGGCTTTGCAGAGGCTGAGTGCCCCGAATTACCGTGTTCCACGCCATCCGCTTCTGCCGTCTTCGCTGCCCCTCGCGAAGCCTCCGAAGCAGGAGGATGATGCTCGTTGTCATTGCCGACGCCATTCCCCCGTACGAAGCCGGCTTCGGTCAAATCGGCTGCCGCCTTTGCAGATCCTTTCTCCGAAGCGTGCTGTGAGTTACCGCCGCCCGGGCTACCGGCCTTTGCGATGCCTGGCTCGCCAGGGTCGGCTACTTCCGACGGCTTTGCAGAGGCTGAGTGCCCCGAATTACCGTGTTCCACGCCATCCGGGTCTGCCGTCTTCGCTGCCCCTCGCGAAGCCTCCGAAGCGGGGGGATGATGCTCATTGTCATTGCCGACGCCATTCCCCCGTACCAAGCCAGCTTCGGTCAACTCCGCTGCCGCCTTTGCAGACCCTTTCTCAGAAGCGTGCTGTGATTTACCGCCGCCCGCGCTACCGGCCTTTGCGACGCCTGGCTCATCAGGGTCGGCTACTTCCGACGGCTTTGCAGAGGCTGAGTGCCCCGAATTACCGTGTTCCACGCCATCCGGGTCTGCCGTCTTCGCTGCCCCTCGCGAAGCCTCCGAAGCGGGGGGATGATGCTCATTGTCATTGCCGACGCCATTCCCCCGTACGAAGCCGGCTTCGGTCAACTCCGCTGCCGCCTTTGCAGACTCTGGCTCCGAAGCGTGCTGTGAGTTATCGCCCGCTGCGATGCTGGAGCCAGAACCCCCATTGATCGGTTCATTCTTCGATGTGAGATTTTCAACTGCCGTGACCGTCGCGCTATGAGCAAGCGCGATCGGTGATACATGAGCCGACCCGCCGGACCCAACATCGCTCTCATCCGTTGTAGCTACCGAATCGCTAGTGAAGGTTCTGGACCTGGTCGCTCCCCCTGAGCCGGTCCGAGCCTGCCCGAATCCGAACGTCAAGCCGTTGTCGGTCAGAGTGCTCCAAACTGCCGCGCTCCCGAGCGCGCTCTCGCTCGTCCCGACAACCGTATGGGCACCGTCCGCACTCAGAACAGCTTCGCTTGCGGTCGCCGATGTCAGCGCTTCCTCGAGCTGCTCCAGGGTGATCGCGACAGCCGCGCCTTCCGGCTGGCCGACGAAATCCGACTCCGCAATGGAGACAATCCCCTGCAGATGGATTTCCAGCAGGCCCCGGTCGCCGACATCAAGAATCCGATCGGTCGGATTCACGTAGACGATCGTTTCGTTGGTTGCGGGATTGTAGATCCAGGCGAGGGTATGCGGCGGTATAGACTTGCTTGCTGCTGTCATATGGAGCCAGGCAAGCGCTCCGAAAGCCGCAAGATTGATCCGGCTCGATCCAGATGCGAAATCGAAGCCAGAGTGGGAAGAGGTCGAATTGGAATCGATCGGGGAGCGATAAACAACGTCTTCGCCAACGTTGCCGCCCATCGGTTGATCGCGGCGATCTCCGCCAATACCGGCATCGCGACCAAGGTCCATTGAGCCAAGAGGTTCTTGCAGGTTGTCATCCGCAGCGCCATGACTCATTTGGTTCGAAGCGCCCTCTCCAGCGACGCGTTCGTTGCCGGTGGTCACAAGCGCGGCAGGCAGGCGCAAATCGTGCAAAGGGAAGGTCGGGGGCGAGCCGTCCACACCATTGGTATCAGCATCAGTTATCGCGGCCAGTTTTGTGGTCGCATTCTCGCCAGTGACCACCACGAGGCTGTCGATCGGCGCCTTGCCTGGCTCATGCGATTGCACGGCAAGATGGGGGTCGTTCAGTGCGTAGATCAACGCACCGGTCAGAGTGGCGAAGGTGCCATACCCTCCGTGAATCAACGTCGGAGTGGAAGCAAGCCGCGGGAATTGATGTTCCGCGGTCGGTTCTCCAACGATCTGTGCGTCGCTGGTTCCCCGCAGCAACGGCGTAGGAGGATTGGGCGTGCTCGATCCAACTGGGCCGTAGTCTTTCCACGGTTTCGAGCCTACGGATTGCTCAGCCGTGCGGAGCGCTTCTATCGCCGCCGCCGGGTTCGGGACCAGGCTCGCCTTGGCAAAGAGGTCCCTCTGGATGAGCGGGGGCGTCTCGCCGGATTCCCAGACCACGAGGTGTCGGAGAATGGCTCTTTTCCAGGGCTCATATTCGGCATGCTCTCCCGCGCGACCGACGCTGTCGTCATCCGGATCCACGTCGTTCGCTTCCGACGCCTTGAGTTCGTCCGCAATTGCGAACGCCAGAAACGCCAGCGCAAGCAGGCCGAAGCCGGACGGTCGCTGCAACAACGCGAGGGTAGCGAGCACGGTCCTATTGGTAATTTCAAGCTTCTGAAATATGTTGTATAGGTGTACTTTGACTGTCCCCGGGGAAACGTTTAGCTGGCGCGCAATCTCCTTGTTTGACATTCCTTCTGAGACTAGTCGTACAATTTGACGTTCCCGGTGCGTCAACAGCTCCAGCATCGTTTCAACTTTGCCGCCGCGGTCGGCTCCCTCGCCGGCTGGCAAGAGATCGGATTGCTCGCGCGACACGCTGCGCTCTGTCATCAGGCGCAGTAATCGCAGCATAGTGTCCGAGGAAGCGTGCTTCGAGATTACGCTGGAGGCGCCGGCAGCAATAGCGGCGGCTAGATCGCGATCTGCCTCGGATTCGGTAAACAGCACCAAGCGCGTGGAGAGATTCTCAGCTTTCGCAATCGCGAGGATCTCGGGTACCGTCAGATCCGGCAGGTTGTCAGCAACAAGCGTGACGTCGGGTGTCAAATTCCGAATTGCTTCGAGGCAGCTTGTCCCATCGCTGCACGATGCGACAACGTCGAAGTCCTGCTGTACCCCGAGTACCGACTTCAGCCCCTGTAGAACGATCGGTTGTCGATCTACGATCAGAAGCCGGATCCGTCTCTGCTTCACAGACACGTCTAACATGGATTCTGCCTCGGCCCGGCCATCTATGTACTTCGGCATATGGCCGGGGCCAAGCGGGATTATTAAAATACAATTAATAAAATAGGGAAAGAGGCTTAAACGGGCCCAAAACGACGCAAAATCGCAAGCTTTTATGGCATTTAAGTGAGAAATATATCGTTTGACCCGATGGCCATTGCGATTGACTGGCTCGATGCTTACCGCGCGGGCGACATTGAGGCGATCTTAGAAATGTATGCCGAAGGTGCCGTGCTTCGCTGCGGCTGCGGGGGCATCAAGACCATTACCGGCCACGAGGCACTTCGTGCCTATTGGATTGATCGCCTGCGAGAATATCCGGCGGGCACGTTGGACGATCTCAATCCCTCGCACGAGGGGGCCATTATCTCGTACGTCACCAATAGTGGTGTCATGAGTGCGCTCTTCTCGTTTGACGTTACCGGGAGGATCAAGGAGCTAGACTGCAGTCCCTCCCACTAGACCCCGGCGCGATCCAAGCCCGGGTCACGTGCTGACGTTGCGGTGCAAGGCCGGCGCCTCCGTACGAACGGGTCGTTGCGAGCACGTTGCGTGGTACTCGTCAACGAATGCATGTCGAAGGGCGATACGCCTCCAGCAGAGTGAGGCTGCCAACTCGTCAGTACTAAGAAGGCTTCCAGCTGACTGCACGACCAGTGCGGCGCAAGCGTGTGAGGCGCTTAGCCTCGGCTTCAGCTGGAAACGATGCCACCCGAACCCGTTTTCAACGACGATATTAGCGGGCCATATGACGAGAGCATCTGTCGCCGTTGCATGTCGACGGCACGGGCGGCTGCCGCGTTCCGGCTTCCTTGCACGCGGTATCATGCGCCAACCTATCGTTCGTCATGCGATCAATGTGATGTTGGCGGCAGCCCTGGCCGGCACCAGCTGGAGCCGGAGGCTCGCGTGGCATGCGATTGTCGGCCACGCGTGCTCGCCCTTGATTATGGGAACCATATTTGTGGTGGCCGGTTGGCTTGCTGTTGAGCTGGCATCTGCAGGGCAGCTCGACACATCGGCATTCGTGCTAGTGCCGAGCATCCGTCGGGATCTGATCCCATGATGGACCACGCGACCAGAATTGGTAATCGTTTGTTAGCAGCCTTGCCGCCAGCGGATTTTGCTTTGCTTGCACCTCATCTGCGGAAAGTCGTGATCGAACGCAATTCCGTGCTCGTCCGCTCGGGCGACCGGATCGAACATCTTCTCTTCCCCCTCAGCGGCGCCATCGCTGCGATCACAGGGCTGCCGAACGGACAGACAGTTGCCACGGCGATAATCGGGCACGAGGGCGCTGTGGGTTTGACGTCAGCGCTTGGCGCATCCGCCGCGCCCGCGACGGCGGTCGTCCGCCTATCCGGGGTCGCGCTGCAGATCTCGCCTGCCCAATTCCTGGCAGCGCAACATCGCAGCCCCGCAATCGCATCCATGGTGCAGGTCTTCACGATGTCGATGTTGACGCAACTCCAGCACGTGGCAGCCTGCAATGCACTGCATTCCGTCGAAGCCCGCCTAGCGCGCTGGCTTCTTCACATCCACGATCGTGCGAATGGTGGTGACCTGCTTCCGCTGACGCAAGAAACATTGTCGGAATTGCTGGGCGTTCGCCGCACTACCGTCACGCATGTCGTGTGCACGATGCGCGCGTCAAGAGCGCTGAAATCCAATCGGCGCGGCCAGCTCGAGATTGATCGGCCGCGGCTCGAAGCCGTGGCATGCGAGTGCTACAAGGTCATGACCCGCAGAATCGATCAGATAGTCTCGCGCGGAGCGGTCGGGCTCGTCCCCGTGGCTCCAGCGCGGCCCGCCTCCCGCTCGCCCGGTAGCCGGATAGCCGGGACAGGCTCGTAGGGCCGGTTCGATTTCGCGAACCACCCGCATGGGCCGTTCGGTCATCCATTCGCTTTGGGACGCTCGTTACAACAACGCGACTCACTGCGACCAAGCAGCACGGGCATGAGCTTCGCCTGTGCCAAGCGGGAACGACTGCCCCCGAGCTCGGCATGGGGGCAGTCCGCCTTGCGCAGCTTACGATGACGATTCTCTTCTCGACCGACTCGGTCTCTGAGCTTCTCAAGTTCTGCGAGCTGGGCGACAAGCGCTTCGAGACGCTCTCGAAGAAAGACCGCAGGATTCTCCGCTCGAATGCGGGTATTCATGACACGCCTTCTAATCGAGTCTCCGGGAGAATTCTCCCGCTCTCCAGGCCGGGAAAACTATGCAATCATGGGAAAAGCGCACCAACATATGGCATGCTGCGCCCGCAAAAGCGTTGCAGCGGTGCATCACGCCGCTCGGCCGGCCAGATGTGCTATCGGCCTCGCGTTTGGCCTGCCCGAGCACGAGGCCCAGCAGGCTTGGCCGCGCGGCAGCCTATAGGGCTCCTCCCTAGGCTTAGAATATTTTACCGGCTGGAATCGGTTGCGCTGGAAATCCGAGTACTAGCTCCGGGGCAATCGGCCTTGCGCTTTTCCTCGTTCTCTTCGTCTGCGCAATCGACCCCACCATTTGCACTTGGAATTCCAGAGCCGCCGCCGGTTGCGAAGGGCCCTTTTGTATTGCCTCCGCCAGCACCGACCCCGCCGCTACCGCCAGCCCCGCCGCCGGATGTCCCTCCGGCATGAGAAGATCCGGCAGGGCGACCACCAGGTGTTCCCCCACCCCCTGATGATCCGCCGCCGGAGCTCCCCGGCCCTGCCGCGGACGACCGATCATTGTCGAAGAACGACTGGCCGCTGTCGCTTTGCCTCGCCCCATGCAGGCCGCCCGAACGTGCAATGGCTTTTGAGGTCAGGGAGGTGGACAGAAGCAGCGTCATGACAGGGGGCGTCACAGCAGCAAATCTTCCGCAGGTCTTCAAAAACGCCCGCCGGTCGTCGTCCTCGTTGCCGTCCCGGGTCACGATGCGCCTCCTAGATTTAAAATGACATTTTACAGTATTATAAATTAAATAGATTTTCAACCAAGAATTTTCTTTGCCTGGTGAGAGGTTACTGAACGTGCACGCCCCCGGACTGAAGGTCGGCAATTCGCCGTGTTTCCCCCGACTTTCCCGGCGCACCTTGTCCGACGGCCAGATTTTGGTTGCGCGCTGGCATTTAATTTAGTTAACCTTGATTTAACCAGCGGGCGCGGCTCGACTACAATGGATCATTGCGATGCCACTGCAATTCTATCGATCCGTCCGGGACATGGAGATCTGGAGTGCGAGCAGCCACGGCTTCTCGTTCGTGATCAGTTTCGGAAGCCCGGGAGGTCCGGGCTTTCACGGACGCTCCGGCTACCTGGCGAGTTGGCGTCCGCTCCACAACAACCAAGCCGCAATCAAGATTGGCGGCTCGCCCTTTCGAACGTTGGCCGAGGCCGAAGGGGCCTGCCTCAACATGATTGAGCATCTGGCACCGCGATAGGCCGCCCTCGCGCACACCCCCGAAAGCGCGCCAGACGTATCCCGTCAGCTCGCGTTGGCTGGATCCTGACGCAACAGATCAAGGGAATCCGGCTCACCTGGCGCTGCATGCAGCTCGCTTCGCGAGATCGCCAATGCCGCGAGAACCGTACGATTGCTGATTTCCAGCTTCTGGAAGATATGGTGAAGGTGGACCTTGATCGTACCGTCGGCAAGGTTCAACCGACGCCCAATCTCCTTGTTCGATAGCCCCTCCGATACGAGCCGCATGATCTGCCGCTCCCGGTCAGTTAGTTGTGTCAGGGGCTTCACACCGCCGAGAGAGTCCTCGCTGACGTGCCCCGAGGCCGCGGCTTGGCCCTGGGCAGCTTTCCGCAGGGTTGCGACCAGCATCTCCACGTCCGAATCCTTCGAGAGGACGATGCAGGCGCCGTCCAAGGCCAGCCTTTTTAACTCACTGTCGCCCTTAATACCGGTGAAGAAGATTACCGGAGCACGTGGGCCGACAGCGTTCGCACGAGCGAGGATCTGCTGTCGACTGAAGTCGGGCAGTGCAGCATCGACAAGCGCGACGTCCGGCGCAAGAAATCGAATTGCCTCGATACAACTTGCGCCATCGCCGCAAGAAGCAACGACCACAAAATCACGCTGCGCCGCAAGAACGCTCCTAATCCCTTGCAAGACGATCGGGTGTCGATCAGCGATGACAATTCTGATACGGCGCATGCTTCCCCTGCCTATTGCTAACAACCCCCCTTGCAGCCGTTTAATCCCACCCTCCTTCTGAGACGCGCGAGTTATAACCGGCCAGCTCCGTCAATAACGTCGCAGGTCTTAGGTCTGAGACAGCACCTTGCGACAACGCTCGATGGCCACGCTATCGTAACTCGCCCAAAGAATGCGTGCAGCACCGTAAGAATGCGGTACTCAATGCAAAATCCGAAACCGCGAATTCTGCGAAAATAATGGCATTCCATCTACAATTTTTGATGGCTTAGATCTGAAAATTCACGCCAAGAATGCTATCGGCGCCCTGATCGGGCGGGTGTGCTATGATGGTCAACATCTAATTAACTCAGTTAGAGTCGGATATTACCAACGATATATAGGGACATTCACGATTCAAATCTAACATTCGACGAAGTTTCACTGAAGCGAGGCCGTTCGTGAAGCCTAGCTCCGGGAAGGGAGGAGAGAAAGTATTACTATTCATCAAAGCAATGGCTGGTAATCAAGGACAGAACAAGGCTGCGGTTGATCGTAGCCCGTGTAGCACCGACGGAAATCCCAGTACCGCGCTTGAGGCCGAATTTCGTCAATTTAGCATTTTTTCAATTATTGGGCACGGATTTGTCGTCGGCAATGAGTAGGTGGTCACATGTATTCTTCGGCAGTATTGCGTCAAACACATAAGGCCCTCATCGTTCAATTCACAGAATTGCAGAACTTACGTAATCGCGTGTTGAAAGCAGAGGAGCGATTGCTCGCGCCCAAGCGACGGGCCCACGGACGGAGGGCGCTCAGGAAGCGACCGCCCGGTCGGAGATACAGTCTTAACCGTTAGCACTGAGTACTGCGCTGCACACAAGCGCCGCCGCGCGCCCGGATCGCGCTTGCCCAACCCTGCCATGACCTGATAATGCCCCCTCCTGTTTCGGTTCGGAAGTAGCTGGGGACGGCTTCCATGGGGAAAAGTGACTGGGTCGACTTGACCACAGCCGAGCTGTGGGGGCTTTACGATGAGGTCACAACCATTCTCAGTCGCAGGATGACCGCGGAAAAGGCCAAGCTCGAAGAGCGGCTGCGCAAGATTGAGGGGACCGCCGTTTCGTCCTCGAACGGGGAACGTCCGCGCCGCCCCTACCCCCCGGTGCTGCCGAAATACCAGAACCCGAAGGACCCGTCCGAAACCTGGTCCGGCCGCGGCAAACAGCCCCGCTGGCTGAAGGCGCAACTGCGCGCCGGAAAGAAGCTGAACGATCTCCTGATCGACCGCTCGTCCGCACAAAGACGCCGCCGGACCGGCTGAGCCCCAATCGCACCGCGGCGGCCCATTGGACCGCAGAATTTACCGATCGTCGTCCTCTTTTCTGTTGGGAGTGCCGTCACCGCCGCCATTGCCGAAGCCATTGTTGCCACGCACAATACGGCCGCCTGAACTGGCTATCGCGGCCGAGGTCAGAGAGGTGGAGAGCAACAGCGTCATTGTCGGAGGGGTAACAGCGGCGAATTTTCCACAGGTCTTCAAGAACTCGCGACGATCATCGCCTTCCGCATCGAGTTTGGTCATCGGCTCGTCCTGCTACAATCCAGCCCGACCTTGAAGGTAGACCGAAATCATCGCCCTCTCAAATTAAATAAGTTAATCGAGCGATTCGAATTTCGCGACTGACGATCACGATTTGCGTCGGCTGGCGGGTACCCTGAAATCTCTCGTGCGCCAGTTCGAGCGCAACCTCGTCGCTTTATTTTGACATTTAATGCCAAGCCAATTAATAATATCATTTAATCTTCTGGCGGACTTGGGGCCTGGCTCCAAGCACTGCAGCCGGAGTCTGCGGAATTGCATGTTGATTTCCAGCTTCACTCGTTGAGCGGCCTCTTTGCCCGAGCCAGCTCCCTGCGCGCCGAATACGCAGCCGCAAGACCCTGGCCGCACGTTGTCCTCAACGATGCCTTTCCCGAGAAGCTGTTGGACATGGTCGCGGCCGAATGCGCCGCCCTCCCAGAAGCCCGCCTGATTACCACGACCACCGATCGCCTGGTGAAGCAGGAGGTGTCGGACGGATTGGGGCCGGCCACTCAGCATCTGCTGAGCCTGGTGGACAGTGCGCGCTTCCAAGAATTCATTTCGGCAGTCACCGGCGTTCGCGATCTTCATTCCGATCCGACGCACAAATTTGCGGGAGTTCATCGAACGCCCCCAGGAGGCTTCACGAAGATTCACCGCGATTTCGAGGTTCACCCGACGACCGGGCTGTTTCACCGGGTCAATCTACTCATCTATCTCAATCGGGATTGGCCCGAAGCTTACGGCGGCAGCCTCGAATTGTGGCCTGCGGACATGTCAGCGCTCGGATGCCGCATCTTCCCGCGGTTCAACACCATGATCCTCTGGGAGACGCACGGTGCCACTCTCCACGGCCTTCCGGATCCGGTCTCCTGTCCCCCTGGTCGAATGCGCCTTTCCGTCGCATCCTATTACTACACGACGACGCGTCGCGTCGTCGCATCGGGCGAACGCCGCGTGCAGTATTGGGCAGCGCGACCGGGCGAGGATCCATGGATCGAGCGAATGAGCTGGCAGGATCACTTGCGCGCGCTCCTACCCGATCCGCTCTACAACCGGCTCCGGGCGGCGCGCGATTGGATATCCAGGGCGCACGGGTCGAGAACACGATGAAGCCGGCGTCTTCCAGGGGCAACAGCGGGACCCATCAATGACCGCGAGTGGAACCTCAGTCGCGCAATTGCGATCTGACGATGCGGATACCAGAGCATCTCGCAGGCTAGGCTTCTCGCCTGTTCGGCTGCGAACGCTGATGAAGCGCGCCCTCGCTGAAACGGGACTGGACATGTCGGGAATGACCGTGCTGACCGAAGCCGCGACCGGCGCGTACGCCGTCACCCCCGTCCTGGCTGCAATGGCCGGAGCCAAGCAGGTCTACGCGTTCACGAAACCTGGCCGCCATGGGACTGTGACAGATGCCAAACGGGAGACTTTCGAGATCGCGGCCACCCTCGACGTCGCTGATCGCATCGAGATTCTGGAAAAGATCAGCCCCGAGGTGCTTCACAGCGTCGACATCGTGACCAACAGTGGCCACCTCCGTCCTCTCACAGCTGCGCTGATCGACCAGCTGCGCAGCGACGCCGTGATCGCCTTGATGTTCGAGGCCTGGGAGTTTCGTCGCGAGGACCTGGATATCGAAGCGTGCGCACGGCGCAAGATTCCGGTGGTCGGCGTCAACGAGCGACACCCCGCCATCGACGTCTTCTCGTTCCTTGGCCCTCTCGTCGTGAAGCAGTTGCACGATTGCGGGCTGGCGGTCCTCGGCAACAAAATCGCCCTGCTCTGCGACAATGACTTCCTTGCCCCGCTGCGCACCGGGCTCGCAAGCCTGGGGGCGAACGTCGAGACGTTCGACAGCGTTGCGGCAGTCCATCCTGACGCATGGGAGGCCTTCGTTGTCGCCTTGCAGCCAACGGTCGCGCCGCGCATCGGCCGAGCGGAGGCTGCGCATCTGGCCGCATGCGCGCCCGACGGCGCCGTTGTGGTGCAGTTCTGGGGCGACATCGATCGAACCGTGCTGGCCACCAATGGTCTTGCGGTCTGGCCCCCACAATCGGTCGGACAGGGCCATATGGGCATTCTGCTGTCCGAGATCGGCCCCGAGCCGATCGTACGATTACAGACCGGCGGCTTGCGCGCGGCCGAGTGGGTCCGTCGAGGCGGTGCCGTCACAGAGGATGGTTTCGCCCAGCTCGTACCCTGGCCGGAGGTGACATGACGGAGCAGCTGCAGCCCGATGTCGTACTCCTCGCGGACGGACCGACGGGCTTCGCAGCGCTTCGCTCGTTGGCCGCGCACTGCCGCGTGGTTCAGATCTTCCGGAGACCGGACCAGCCCGACGCGAGCGCGTTGAGGGCATTTGCCAACAACCGCGGCATCCCGGTCGCGGCGATGCAGGACTTGAACCAGCTTCAGAAAGCGATCGCAGAGCTGCGCCCGGCGGCCGTTGTGATCTCTTCGTTCGATCGGATCATCCCGCCGCAGATTCTTGCATTGTGTCGCTTCGTCAACGTGCACTATTCGCTTCTGCCGCATTATCGCGGCCGCGCCAACGTCAATTGGGCAATCATCAACGGCGAGACGACCGCCGGGATCAGCATTCATCTCGTCATCCCGGAGCTCGATGGCGGCAATCTGCTGTTCCAGCAGGCCATTCCGATCGGCGCGAATGACACGGTCACCTCGCTCTACGAGCGCCTCAACGCGATTCAGGAACGTGAGCTCGGCGGGGTAGTCGTACGAGCGATCACCGGCTACCAGGGCACTTCTCAAGATACCGACGATGCCTCGTATGGCTGCGCCCGTGTTCCGGAAGATGGAGAGATCGACTGGCGCCAGCCTACTGACACCATCGATCGGCTGATCCGCGGCCTAACACCGCCATTTCCCGGTGCCTTCACCCATCTTGACGGACAGCGGCTCATCATCACCAGCGCGTCGCCGCGGCTCGATGCTCCCTGCTATATTGGCCGCGTCCCAGGCCGGATCGTAGGGCGGTCACCTTCCGAGGGCTGGGTGGACGTGCTGACCGGCGACGGCGTCCTGCGCATGTTCAGCGTCCTTCCTGCCAACTCCGAGCAACCATGTGCTGCCGCTTCTGTCATCGGATCGACACGCGCGACCCTGGGGCTGTCGCGCCTCGATCTTTTTCGCCGGATCGTCGCGCTTGAAGACAGGCTCGCTTCGCTCGAGCGACTCAAATGCGCTCACGAGTAACCGCAACCGCTCTGGCAAGGGAAGGCTCAGGGCTTTCGCGCCAGTGCCTCACACCCCTTCCCGTCCAATCGTGACCCAGAGCCCGTCACGCCCCGGGCTTTGCACGCGAATCCAGCGATACGGCGTGCGCGACCAGGGCTTGACCTGCGGCGTGAGATTGTCGAGGACGAGATCGCCGCTCGTGGTGCGCATGAGGAGCACCAGATGATGTTCACCGGAACCGACGACGACTTCGCTCAATAGCAGGGCGCGCGCCGGCCAACCGCGCCGAAGCAGCTCGTGGCGCTTGCTCACCGCGTAATCGTTGCAATCGCCACGTGCGGGGTTAATGATCCACGCCTCGCCCGCAAGGCCGAGCTCGTTGCGGGCGGGCTCTATCGCCAGATTGACCGCGCGATTGATCTCCCGCAGCTCCACCCATCGCTTCTCAGTCAACCGGATCGGCCCGCCGCGGAAGAAGCGCCGCGGGCGGCATTCGGCCTCATAGCGCAGGCAAAACGCGGTGAATGTGAGGGGCGGAAGAGCCGGACGCCCCAGCTCGATGTGCGCAGGGTCCGTTTGGGGCACCCTTGGCACGTCCAGAAATGCCGCACCCGCCCATTGAACGCCCCCGATGATCATTACGATGGCTGCGGCGATGATCGAGCCTGAGGTTCGTTGCATCTGCCGATCCTCCTGCGAATGCCAAATTGACGCGGGCCGAGGCACGACGACGCCGAACGCGCAGATCGCGGCTCTGTTATTTAATTTATATATTTAGATTTAATTTGCAAGATTAAATATAATTATTGCATTTAAACCGCAATGGACCAGGTCGGCGCCGGCGACGCTTGCAAGCCTGGAGCGAGATGGAGCGAGAAACCCCGATCAGACAGGCCCTTTTCATCAAGGCCGCGCGCGAAGCGCAATTACAGGCAACAGGCATGGCCGCCCGAGAGCGAGACGGACGGATCTTCCGCCCGCAGATTATTTTATTGATTTAATTTGTCGCCATGCTCAAATCGCAAAAAGCAGTCTCGCAGGCAGGACTGATTTCATATGCCAATTGAGTTGCTCGTCATTGTGGGAGCTGAAGCATCAATACTCGGCGTCGTCGTCGCGATGGCCCTGCACGCCAGACGGATGGACGTGCTGAGCGGGCGATCGCTTGAACACCCCGTGATCTCGGCGCGGCGCGACAGGCACCCGCCGCGGCCGATCGGTCGGCGAGCGCGCGATCTATTGCGGGGATGGGCGCAGCGACGCTGACGCCCAGGTGTAGGGCGTCAGCCCGCGTGCGTTTCACCAAGCGCTGCCCACGGCTTGCACCGAGACTCAGCGCTCCTTGAATGCACGTTCCGCCTGATCGTGCAGCGGCTTGAGCAGATAGGACAGCGCGGTCCGACCAGCCGTCTTGATGAAGACCTCGACCGGCATTCCTGGCAGCAGCTTGGCCGAGCCGAGCTTCGCCAGCTCCTCCGGCTTCAGCAGGATACGGCCCGTATAGTAACTCGTGCCGGCGCGCTGATCCTGCGTGATATCTGCCGAGACCATGCTGACCTCTCCGTCGATCTCCGGGGTGGTCTTCTGATTGAACGCTGCGAAACGCATTGTCGCAGTCTGCCCCACATAGACCTGGTCGATGTCGCGCGGTGCGATCTTGACCTCGACCGCAAGCGAGTCCGCGTCAGGCACGATCAGCATGATTTGCTCGCCGGGTGAGATAACGCCGCCGACCGTGTGGACGCTAAGCTCGTGGACGCGGCCGGATTGTGGCGCCCTGATATCGATCCGATGCAATTGATCGACCGCTGCACTCCTGCGCTCGCCCAGTTCGGAGAGTTTTGAGCGCGTTTCGATCAGGTCCTTGCCGACTTCCGTCCGCAGGTCCTGGTCGATCTGAATGATCTGGAGGCCGATTTCGGAGATCTTGCCTTTCGATTGCGCAATCATGCCGGCCAACTGGCTGCGCTCGCCCTCGATGCGTGCGGAGTCGCGCTCGAGGGAATTGAGCCGCGTGATCGGCACCAGATTCTTCTGCCAGAGGCTGCGTACGCCCTCCAGCTCCTGGCGGATGAATTCGACTTCCTTCTGCTTGGCCTCGGTCTGCCCCGTGTAGCCCTTGATCTCGTTCTCCAGCTGCGCGCTTTTCTCCTGCAACTGCGCTTTTTGGCCGCTCCTTGCCTGACGCCGAAGGTCGAACAGCTTCCGCTCCGCAGCGATTGCACGGCTCGCCTCGGAGTTGCTCTCCCTGGCTCGGTCGAGCAGCACCTTGGGAAACACGACCTGCTCGGCACCATCGCGCTCGGCCTCAAGACGAGACTGGCGCGCGAGCAGCTCATCGATGCTGTTCGTGACGATCGTCGCATTGGCGAGAGTCTGAGTCTCGTCGAGGCGGATCAAAACGTCGCCTGCATTGACCCGATCGCCCTGGCGCACGCGCAATTCACCCACGATCCCACCCGTGGCGTGCTGAACCTTCTTAACGCTCGAATCCACCACGACCACGCCCTGGGCGATCACCGCGCCCGACAATTGGCTCGTTGTCGCCCAACCGCCGATCCCAAATATCACCAGACCGAACATGATCATGCCGACGATCATATATCGCTGGATGGATTGCATCGCCGGCGCCACTTGGCCGTTCATCGGTTGCCTCCTTGAGCTTCCGCGACCACCTTGAGCGGCACGGGATTTCGCAAGACCTTTTTGAGGACCTCCTCTCTCTTGCCGAAGGACTGAACCCTGCCTTCCCCGAGGCACAAGACATGATCGACGCCCTCAAGCGCCTTCGGACGATGGGCCACCACGACGACGATCCCGCCGCGACGGCGCACGTTCAGGATCGCCTCGGTCAGCGCCTCCTCGCCCTCGGCGTCGAGATTGGAGGAGGGCTCATCGAGCACCACCAGGAACGGTTTGCCGTAGAAGGCGCGTGCGAGCCCGATGCGCTGCCGCTGCCCCGCCGACAGTGCCAATCCCCCCTCGCCGATCTTCGTGCCGTAGCCGTCCGGAAACGAAAGGATGAGATCGTGCGCGCCCGCGGCATGCGCGGCCTCCAGAACAGCGGCGGCGGTCGCCTGCGGATCGAACCGCGCAATGTTCATCGCAACACTGCCGTCGAACAATTCCACGTCCTGAGGCAGGTACCCGATGTGCTTCCCGAGGGCGTCAGAAGACCAGTGATCGAGTGCGGCGTTGTCCAGCCGTATCCGGCCTCGAATGCTCGGCCATACCCCGACCAGCGCACGTGCCAGCGTCGATTTGCCGGATCCGCTGGGCCCAATGATTCCAACCGCCTGCCCGCGCCGCAATTGGAACGACACTTCATTGACGGTGGGCCTCTCGGAGTTCGGAGCGCCGATAGAGAGATGCTCGACGGTGAGAGCTTCGACAGGAGGAGGCAATGCCAGCCGTTCTTCCTCGCCGGGGAGAAGCTTCAGCAAAGCATCAAGCCGTTGTCCCGACTGCCGCGCAGCGACGAACCCTTTCCAGTTCGCAATGGCCAGTTCGACGGGCGCCAACGCCCGCGCGCTGAGGATCGATCCGGCGATGATGATGCCGGCCGTCGATTCCTGGTTGATGACAAGGACTGCGCCGACGGCAAGAACCAGCGACTGCAGGATTGCCCGGAAGATCTTGGAGGCGCCTCCGAGGCTGTTTGCTACATCGCTGGCCCGCTCATGAGCCGCGAGGTACTTCGCGTTGACATCGCGCCACCGCAACGCCGCCTGCTGCCGCATACCCATGGCTTGCAGAACCTCGGCATTTCGTCGGCCCTCGAGCGCGAGTGCCGTTCGCGAGACTGCGAGGCGGGAGGACGCCTTCGCCGGCCCCCGCGTCTGGGTTTCTGTGAGCATGGTAATGCCGATCAACACCAACGCGCCGGCCAGCGCAGTGACGCCAATCCAGAAGTGAAAGAGGAAACAAACGCCGAGATAGATCGGCATCCACGGCAAATCGAAGAGCGCCGTCGGCCCGCCGCTCGACAGAAAGCTGCGGACCTGATCCAGATCCCGCACCGGCTGCAGGCCGTCGCCATCTGCCCTGGTCTTCAAGGGCAGGCGCACAAGCGCGTCGAATATGCGAACGCCGAGCCTTTCATCGAAATACCGGCCGACCCGCGCGCTGATCCTGCTTCTGACGAAGTCGAGCCCACCCTGAAACAGGTAGAGGACCGCGGCCAGGACCATCAAGGCGATCAGCGTCGGTATGCTGCGCCCGGGCAGCACCCGATCATAGACTTGCAGCATGAAGAAGGAGCCGGTGAGCATGAGGAGATTGCTCATCCCGCTGAAGGCCGCGAGCGCCCAGAATATCCGGCCGCAAGACCGCAGAAATGCCGACATCTCTGAGTGCGGCTCCTCATAGTCCTGCGCCGACCGGAAGCGGCCGACGAATATCCGCTGCCGAAGGGCTTCAACCACGCGCCTTGCCCAGCCGACGAGCCGCGATGTCGGCGCTTCGGCCTCGTCCACCAGCCGGCGCCCGGACGACCATAGTCCTGACAAATGCATAAGTGGGATTCGATAAAGATTCGCAGGCGGGGGGATCACCCCCCGCTGTCCAACGTCAGTCATGACACCTGCCCTTTAATGATGCCTTTGTCGGGGGATCCCCAAGCGATCCCCCGAGGCGGCTGTTGAGTACCAGCTTGTGCGGCTGATCCGTCCCTTACGCGAAGTGGAAGTCGTGGCTGTTCAGCTTGTCGAGCTGCGTGTTCTTCAGCGTGAGCGTGTCGCTCCCGGTCGCGATCACGACGTCGTGGCCTGACTGGGCCGCGTGGGAGAGAACGCTGGCGAAGCTGTCGAACACGCTCTTGCTGAACTCGATCGTGTCGTGAGCAGGTCCACGGGCAGCGAAGTCCTTGATGACGTCCTGGCCGAAGTTCGACGCAAACGTGAACGTATCCGCACCCGCCTTGCCCACCATGACATCGTTGCCGGTGGTGCCGGTCAGCGTGTTGC
>NZ_BTIR01000027.1:0-123939 GCF_036247985.1 Bradyrhizobium sp. TM239
AGATCGAGCGCGAGAAGGGCGACAAGCTGAAGATCGACGACATCCACGACCAGGTCGCGGGCGTCTATCCCAAGATCATGCTGGAGGGCCAGATGGACGCCGGCGCCTGGAGCTGCGGCATGGTCGCCGGGTTGATCCATGACATCCCCTCCTGCAAGGAACTCGTCGATCGGATCATGGCCGAGGCGGAACAGATCATCCGCAGCCGTCTGATGGGGTTCCTGGAGGGGACAGGGGCGACGCGAAAGGTCGCCTGAGACCGCCAAACTTCTTAACCACGGCGGCAAATGGCCGCTGGAATTGGCCGCGACGCCTCCTAAATAAGGATAAAATACCCCTTTCAAAATCAATTTCAGGAGGCGTCCGTGGTCCTGAAAAGCGTTCCTTTAGCAGTTGCCGTTGCCCTCGTGATCGCATGGGGCGGCTTCGCGCGCGCTGACGACTACAAGCCAGACGAATATCTCGGCCTCGATCTCTCCAAGGCCGTGCTGTCGCCGAAACGTCTCGGGCCCGAGACGCACTTCGCTCCGGTTGCGCTGGAAGCGCGCGGCGGCAATGAGGCGCAGGCCCGCGCCGCACCCGTCGACGCGCCGAAGAAGGTTGCGGCCGAACGCGTCCGTGCGACCGAGCCGAAGGTTGCGCACGCCAGGCCCGCCCAGCCGCGCGGCGCAGCCCGGACCAAACTCGCGCATCGCCACGGCAATCCGCTGGATGCGCAGGCGAGGGATACCCGCATCCAGACCTGGCCGTGCCGCTCCGGCGGCATCTGCAACTGGCAGCGTTAACCCGGTCTGAGCGCGTCATCGGCGCGTCGCAAAACCGTAGGCGCGGAGTCAAGAAACCGTAAGGGTAGGAGTCAAGGAGCGCAGGCACCTTCCGTCGCGATTCGACGAAGGTTTCCTGAATGGTATCGCTCCGCGCTTCGCGCGCATGGACCCGGCGGCAATTCCTGGTCCGCTCGACCTCCAGCCTCGCCCTCGCCTCGCTCGGCACGCTCGCCGCGCCACACCTCAGCCGCGCCGCCGACCGGCCCCAGATCGCGGGCGGTATTCAATCCGGCGATGTCTCTGGCGACTCCGCCGTGATCTGGGCGCGCGCCGACCGGCCCGCGCGGATGCAGGTGGAATGCTCGACCGTCGAGAGTTTCAAGACCATCATTGCGTCAGCTTCGCGCGACGCTCTGCCCGACACGGATTTCACCTCGAAGCTGCTGCTCAACGATCTGCCGCCCGGCCAGGATATCTTCTACCGCGTGCGCTTCGACGACATCGCGGCCGGCATTGCCGGCGAAAGCCGCGTCGGCCATTTCCGCACCGCGCCGGCCGCTGGCCGCTCGATCTCGTTCGTGTGGTCCGGCGATGTCGCGGGGCAGGGCTGGGGCATCGACATTTCGCGCGGCGGCTATCGCAGCTATCGCACCATGCTCGACAACCACCCGGATTTCTTCATCCACTCCGGCGATCACATCTACGCCGACTGTACGGTCCCTTCCGAGCAGAAGCTGCCGAACGGCGAGATGTGGCGCAACCTCGTGACCGAGGAAAAGTCCGAGGTCGCGCACACGCTGGCGCAGTTTCGCGGCAATTACAGATACAACCATCTCGACGAGAATTTTCGCGCCTTCCACGCCGAGGTGCCGATGTTCGCGCAATGGGACGACCACGAGGTCACCAACGACTGGTCGCCGGCCGGCAGCCATGACGAGGCCGGTTATGAGGACGATGGCACCCCGCGCCTGGTTGCACGCGCCCGTCGCGCCTTCTTCGACTTCATGCCGATCCGCGACATCGGCGCGCAGGGCCGGGTCTATCGCAAGATCGCTTATGGCCCGCTTCTCGACGTCTTCATGATCGACATGCGCAGCTATCGCGACGACAGCTGGAACAAGGGCGGCGATCACCGCGGCTGGATTTTGGGTGCCGAGCAGCTCGCCTGGCTGAAGCGGGAGCTCGCCGCCTCGCGCGCGACCTGGAAGGTGATCGCGGCCGACCTGCCGATCGGCCTGGTCAGCCTGGACGCCGTCGCGCTCGGCGATGGGCCGCCCGACCGGCGCGAGCACGAGATCGCCGACCTTCTGGCGTCCATCAAGCGCGCCGGCGTGCGCAATATCGTCTGGCTCACCGCCGACATGCATTACACCGCCGCGCATTACTACGATCCCGGCAAGGCGCAGTTTCAAGACTTCGAGCCGTTCTGGGAGTTCGTCTCCGGCCCGCTGCACGCCGGCACCTGGGGCCCGGCCGAGCTCGACAACACCTTCGGTCCGGTCGCGATGTACCAGAACGGCTGTAGCGCGGCGCAGGGCGAGAATCTGGCGCCGTGTTTCGGGCTGCAATTCTTCGGCCGCGTCGACATCGACGGTGCCAGCGGCGTGATGACCGTGACTTTGAAAGACGTCGACAATCGCGACCTCTGGTCGGTCGACATCGTGCCGCAGCCGCAGGCACGACCTGCCGTGGTCGCGCAGCATTCGTGAGGGGCTGCTCCTTTAACCTCTCGCTTGCGGGAGAGGTCGGCGCGAAGCGCCGGGTGAGGGCTTTCTCCTCTAGGGGATTGTCCCGCTGCGGATGCACCCTCTCCCCCTCTCCCGCAAGCGGGAGAGGGGGGGCGACCTCGCCCGAGGCGACAGTCAAGCCTGATCCCACCTAACCCGATCTTGATTGGCCGCCTCCCGCCGCTCTCGCTAAACTCACCGCTCCCGCCACCTCTTTTCCATCACCGAGGAGTCTGCTCACGCGGCAAGCCGCGTGCATCCAGCGGGTTGAACGACGTCAGGAGCCTGTTTCATGGACAATCTGAAGACACAGGGCATCAGCATGCCCAAGCTCGGCCTCGGCACCTTTCGCATGCAGGGCGATGCCTGCCGCGCCGCGGTCGAGAGCGCGCTGTCGATCGGCTATCGCCACATCGACACCGCCGAGATGTACGCCAACGAAGAATCCATCGGCGCTGCCCTTGCGGCGGCTCGCCTGCCGCGCGGCGAGTTGCACGTCACGACCAAGGTCTGGCATGAGAACCTCAGCCCCGACGCGATCCGCCGTGCCTTCGATGCCAGCCTGAACAAGCTCAGGCTCGATCATGTCGATCTCTATCTGGTGCACTGGCCGTCGAAGGCTGCGAACTGGGGTGCGGTGTTCGAGACCCTGATGAGGCTGAAGCAGGAGGGCCGCACGCGGGCGATTGGCGTTGCCAATTTCACCACGGCGCTGCTCAAGACCGTGGTCGAGGACATCAGGGCTCCGATCGCCTGCAACCAGATCGAATGTCACGCGATGCTCGATCAATCGAAGGTGCTGGCTATCTCGCCGCGAAGTCGATCCCGCTGGTGGCTTATTGCCCGCTGGCGCAGGGGCGCGTTGCCTCGGAGCCGGTGCTGGCCGAGATCGGCGCCAGGCACAACGCAACCGCCGCGCAAGTGGCGCTGAAATGGCTGCTCGACCAGGACGGCGTCGCCGCGATTCCGAAGGCCTCGCGCCGGGAGAGCCAGCAAGCCAATCTCGACGCGCTGAAGATCACGCTCGACGATGCCGACCGCCAGAAGATCGCCGCGCTGCCGAAGGACAGGCGCTGCGTCAATCCCGGCTTCGCGCCGGCATGGGATTAGCTTCGGAAGGGCTTTCGATGCGCAAGAGAAATGGCCCCGTGAGGGGCCATTTCCATGTTGCGCTCTGCATTAGTCCCAGTGGTGGTGGCGATGGTTGCGCTTGATCACCACGATCCTGTCGCCGCGATGGTGCCAGCCGCGATGCCAGCCGTGGTCGCGATGCTCGCGGAATTCCGCGCGAGCGCCGTACGGGCCGTGATGATGACCGCGCTTGATCACCACCGTCTCCGCGCTCGCCAGCGTCGGCGCCGCGATCACGAGCGCACCCAGAGCCGCAACCACATAACCAAGCTTCTTCATGATGTCCTCCTCCAATCGAATGCACAATTAAACCGCGCATTCGCGCGAACGTTCCGGTGGAAGCGCGGGAGAATTCTGAACAGCTGTTCAGGTGACTAATCGCAGCGTTGCTGCGCCGGCGTCGGCGCGCCGGTGGCGACGTACTTGCCGTCCCTGATCGTGTACGCGCCGCGCTCGCTGCGATTGTAGATCGCGCGCAGGCTGCCGTCCTTGGCCAGCAGCAGGCCGAACTCACGCGTCTGGTGCAGCGATGGGAAGTACACCATCACATTGAGCAGGCCCTCGGCGCCGACCCTGGCCGACACCACCTCGTTCTCGTCCTTGGCCTCGCCGAAATTGCGCCGGTACATCACCCGGCCGTCCTTCCGGATTTCGTAAGTCAGGAGCGCGCCCTTGTCGCGGTCGGGCCGGACCGCGCAATCGACCGCCCACGAGCCGAGCAGGCCGTATTGCTCGACCGTCGCGGTCAACGTCTCGGCACCTGCCGTGGAGGTGATCGCCACCCACAGCATCGCAGCCGCGATTCCGCGGCTCAAACAACGCGTCATGTCCTGAAGAAACCCCGCCTCGAAGAATTCCAAAGTGTAGCATCCCGCCGGCGTCCGTCCATGGCCGCCGCCGATCGCTCGCGAATTTGATCCGCGTCAATGAGGCCGGTCTTTTCCGGGGTAGGATGGCCTTTCCCGAAGGCGAACCTGGATAGACCAATGCTGAATCAAGTCATGGATTTTGCGGGCGAAGTGCTGCCGGGGAGCTGTGCCGTGCCGCCATATTCGGAGACCGCGTTTCTGACGGAGCTGGGCGATCGCTTGAGGTCCTCGCGCATGCGCTGCGACCTGTCGCGCCGCGAACTGGCCCGCCGTTCCGGGATTTCCGAGCGCTATATCGCCCAGATCGAGGCCGGCAAGGGCAACGTCTCGATCGTCCTCTTGCTGCGGCTGGCCTCCGCGATCCACGGCAGCCAGCCACAGGCGGCCTGACGCTTCGAGGTGACCGCCATGGGGCAGCTCGTACTCGCGGCCAAGGTCACCCACGTTCCATCGTTGATGCTGTCGGAGGCGCCCGGCAGCTTGCTGCGCGCCGCGCGCGAGCCGGCGGTCAGGTCTTTGCGCGAGCTCGGTCGACGGGCGAAAGAGCGCGGCGTCACCTGCTTCGTGGTGTTCGACACCCACTGGCTCTCCAATTTCGGCTACCACATCAATGCCAATGCGCGGCATCGCGGCTCGTTCACGAGCCACGAGGCGCCGCAGATGATCCAGGATCTGCGCTACGACCTGCCGGGTGACACGCGCCTGGCCGAAGCCATCGCTGATAGGGCCGGGGACGCCGGCCTGAACGTGATCGCCCATCAGGTGGCCAGCCTCGGGCTCGAATACGGCACCGTCGTGCCAATGCACTACCTGAACCCGGACGGCTTCGCGAAGGTCGTCTCGGTCGCGTCGCCGCTCTTCACCTCATTCGAGGAGAGCCGGATCCTCGGTGAAGCGACCCGCCGCGCGATCGACGAGTCCGGTGAACGGGTCGCCGTCCTCGCCAGCGGCTCGCTCTCGCATCGGCTCTGGCCGAACAAGAAGCTGGGCCCGGAGGCGTGGACGTCGGTGGCCAGCGAGTTCAACCGCCAGGTCGACCTGCGCGTGCTCGAGCTATGGCAGAGCCGCCGCTATCGCGAATTCCTCGACATGCTTCCGGACTACGCCACCAAGTGCAACGGCGAAGGCGGCATGGCCGACACGATCATGCTGTTCGCCGCGCTCGGCTGGTATGACTATTGCGGCGCCGCCGAGCAGCTCTGCGACTATTTTCCGTCGTCCGGCTCTGGCCAGGTCAACGTGGAGTTTCACGTCGAGGCGTGAGGTCGCGGCCTCAGGCCCGCTTCTCCACATTCGCACTGCGGGCCGGCACGCCGAACTCCCTGCGGCACACCTCGGCCAGCACGGCGACGCCCTCGCGGATTTGCTGATGCGTCGGACTCGCAAAACACAGCCGTAAGCGCGAGCTGGAATGGCTCTTGTTGGTCGACCATTCCGGTCCCGGATTGATCGAGACGCCCGCGGCGAGTGCGGCCTGATACAGTTTAAGCGTATCGACCTGGTCGGGCAGCTTGACCCAGAGGAAGATGCCGCCCTTGGGCTCCTCGAACTCGGCGGCCGTCCCGAACTGCTCGTTCAGCGCCTCCATCAGCGTGTCGAGCTTGGTGCGCAGCGCCTTGGTCAGCGCCGGCACGTGGCTTGCGAAATGCGGCTTGCAATAGGCGGCGAGCACCATCTGCTCGAGCGCACCGGAGCCGGCATCCGTCTTCAGCGCCAGCATCCGCGACATCACCTCCCAGGGCGCCACGATGAAGCCGACGCGCAGCGCCGGAGCGATCGACTTGGAGAACGAGCCAATATGGATCACGCCGCCGTTCGGGCTCACCGCATGGATCGCCGGCGGCCGCTGGCCCGACCACACGAGGTCGGCATAGCAATCGTCCTCGAAAATGGGCACGCCATATTCGGTCGCGAGCCGCACCAGTTCGGTGCGGCGGCTCTCGGGCATGATGCTGCCGGTCGGATTCTGCACGGTCGGGATGGTGTAGATGTATTTGGGCCGGATGCCACGGCTCTTCAGGTCAGCCAGCGTTGCGGCCAGCACGTCCATGCGCATGCCGTCCTTGTCGAGGGGGATGCCGACCACATTGACGCCGAGCCGCGCCAGGCGGGTCAGCGAGCCCTGATAGCTGTCCTGCTCGAAGATGACGGTGTCGCCGCGCGTCAGCAGCGTCGCGTTGACGAGGTCGAGCGCCTGCAGCGAGCCGGAGACGATCAGGAGATCGTCGACGGTGCAGTTGATGCCGGCATCGCGCTTGAGTTTGGTCACCAGGAATTCGCGCAAGGGCAGGTAGCCCTGCGGCCCATGCGCCAGCCCGTAAGTGGCGAGCGACCGGCCCTCTCGCCACAGCACCGTGTTGGTCGCTTCGATCAACTCGTCGAGCGGCACCTGTTCGGAATCGTTGTTGCCGCCCACAAAACTGTATTTGGCAAGGCCGGTCCAGCGCGCAGAAGGGGCCGGCAGCCCTGCCGGAAACAGGGGTGCGAAATCGAAGCTGGACGTCATGGGTGTTCCTCGTTTTGTTCTTGTTGAGCCAGCCGGCGTTGCGCCGGCCAGCCTTGTGTCTTGCCGGCCGTCCGGGTCGGACGGCCTTACTTCTTGCCAGCCGTCCGGGTCGGACGGACTCACTTCTTTGTGGCCGTCCTAGTCGGACGGCCCTGGCTGATGAAAGCGTAATGCGCATTGGCGACGCCGCCAACCATCAGGGCCTCGACCACGGGCTCGGCGATCTCGCCTGTCGCGGCCCAGTCGACCAGGAAATTGGCCCCGGTCCCGCCGCGCACGTCGTCGGTCGGAATGAAGATCGAGACGGTGGCCAGCGGCCTCACGGCCACCGGCGCCTTCAGATAACTCTCGACCTGCTTGCCTGCGGTGTCGAAATAGGCGATGCGTTTGATCACCAGCGGCTGGGTCTCGGAGGCGTTGTGAACACTCAAGGTCACCGAGAAGTCGACGCGCAGCTTGCCCTGGCTCATTGCGACGCTGGAATAGGCAGGCACGTAGAATCCACCGGAGATTGCGAGCTCCTCCTTCGGCAGCGCGGTGAGGGAATCGGCAAAGTTCTGTTCAATATTGACCTTGGATTGTGCAGCGGCGGGCACGGCAAAGGCGAGGGGGCATAGCAGCATTGCTGCGAACAGCCCTTTTCGCATGTGACGAATTGCTCGCTTGCCGCGCCGCAACCCGTCTCTAGGGTGCGGCAAAACGGACCAATTTGGCATGCACGAGCTCATTCGCGACATCACTCTCTGTATTCTGTTTGCCTGGATGCTGGGCCTGCTCGCCCATTTCTCCCGGCAGCCGCTCATTCTGGCCTATCTTATCGCCGGCTTTTGCATAGGTCCATTCGGCGCCGGCTGGGTCCACTCGCAGGAATCGATCAGCGTCATCTCCGAGCTCGGCCTGATCTTCATGCTGTTCATGATTGGCCTCGAGATCGACCTGAAGAAGATCGTGCGGGCGGGAAAGGTGATCCTGTTCGCGGCGGGCGGCCAGCTCCTTGGCGGCTGCCTGCTCGGGGTCCTGTTCTTCGTCGGCATCGGCCTGTCACTCGGGGGCGGGCACTTCGATGCCGTCTATCTCTGCGTCGCCTGCGCGCTGTCGAGCACCGTAATCATCGTCAAGGTGCTCTACGAGAAACGCGAGCTCGACACGCTGCCTGGGCGCATCACGCTCGGCGTGCTGGTGCTTCAGGACATCTTCGCCATCCTGTTCCTGGCGGTGCAGCCGAGCCTTGCCAATCTGCAGGCCAGCGTCATCCTGCTCTCGATCGGCCGTGTCGCGGTGCTGGTCGCCGCAGCTCTGCTGGTCAGCCGCTACGTGCTGCCGCGGCTGTTCCACCAGATCGCCCGGCGACCCGAGCTGATCCTGCTCGGCGCGCTGGCCTGGTGCTTTCTCGTCGCCGAGACCGCCGAGCGGCTGTCGCTGTCGCGCGAGATGGGCGCCCTGATCGCCGGCGTCTCGCTCTCGACCTTTCCCTACGCGCTCGACGTCACCGCCAAGGTCACCACGCTCCGTGACTTCTTCATCACCCTGTTCTTCGTCGCGCTCGGCATGACCATTCCCGTGCCCGGCCTCTCCGTGATCGGGCTGGCGCTGATGATCGCGGCTTTCACGGTCGTGAGCCGCCTCGTCACCACCTTCACGCCGCTCTATCTGATGAAGCAGGGCCTGCGCGCCAGCCTGTTGCCGGCGCTGAACCTCGCACAGATCTCCGAGTTCTCGCTGGTGGTGATCCAGACCGGCGTCGCCGACCACCACATCGCAGCCGAGACGGCGAATGCCGCCTCCTTCGCCTTCGTGGTGCTCGCGGTGCTCTCGACCTTCGCGATGAGCCGCAGCGACGAGATCACCCGCTGGGCGATCGGCCCCCTGAAGCGGATCGGCCTGCGCGATCTCGACCACGGCAACGGCCATGCGGAGGAGGGGCACGAGGGCGGCCATGGCGAGGCCCGCCGTATCGTCATCCTCGGCTTTTTCCGTGCGGCGAGCGCGCTGCTGGCCGAGATCGAACGGCAGGCGCCGGTGCTGCTGGAGCAGATCACCGTGGTCGATTTCAACCCCAATGTGTACCAGACGTTGCTGTCGCGCGGCCTGCACGTGATCTATGGCGACATCAGCAGCGCGGATACGCTGCTCCATGCCGGCGTCGGCAAGTCCGAGATGATCATCCTCAGCGTGCCGGATGCGCTACTGAAGGGCGCCAGCAACGAGAAGCTGGTCCGCCACGTCCGCACCCTGAATCCGACCGCCATGATCGTTGCCACCGCCGATCTCCTGTCGGACGTGGAGGAGCTCTATGCGGCCGGCGCCAGCTACGTCACCGTAACCCGGCTCAGCGACGCTCATGAGCTGTTTACCGTGATCGAGGCCGCGCAGGCCGGCCTGCTCTCCGACAAGCGCGCCGAGCTCGATCAGCGGCTCGGCGAGCGCCGCGAAGTGCTGCCCTGAGGGCGTCCGGCCGCCTTCCGCTCCGGCCGTCTGCGCCTATATCTCTGGTATCTTCGGTGCAAGGCTGGCCTCCGATGGCCCGCTGCCCGGAATATGCGGTTGCGTCCAGGACACTAGCGCCCCGGCCCAAGTCCGGCTAAGCCTCCCGCTCGTAACCGATAGAGATTGGGACATGCCCGATAGCGTCCAGGAAGTCTTGCAGGCCTTTGCCCGGGGTGAGCTCGTGGTCGTCACCGACGACGAGGACCGTGAGGGCGAGGGCGATCTGATCGTCGCCGCCTCGCTCTGCACCGCCGAGAAGATGGCGTTCATCATCCGCCATACGTCAGGCATCGTCTGCGCGCCGGTGACCACCGAGGACGCGCGCCGCCTGCGGCTCGATCCGATGGTGGCCCACAACGATTCCGCGCACACCACCGCCTTCACGGTGTCGATCGACTACAAGCCCGATGGCGGCACCGGCATCTCCGCCGAGGAGCGCGCCTCCTGCTGCCGCGCGCTGTCCAATCCCAATGTCGGCGCCAATGATTTCGCCCGGCCCGGCCACATCTTCCCGCTGATCGCCAAGGATGGCGGCGTGCTGCTGCGCTCGGGCCATACCGAGGCCGCCGTCGATCTCTGCAAGCTCTCCGGCCTGCCGCCGGTCGGCGTCATCAGCGAGTTGATGAACGACGACGGCAGCGTGATGAAGGGCGAGCAGGTCGCCCGCTTCGCCGCCCAGCACAAGCTCAAGCATGTCACCATCGCGGACATGATTGCCTACCGCCAGGCGCGCGAGAAGCTGATCGAGCGGGTCTCGACCTTCGTCACCGAAAGCCCGATCGGACCCTTGCAAGGCTATGCCTACCGTTCGCCGTTCGATTCCATCGCCCACGTCGCTTTCGTCTATAACGGCGTCGGCGACGGCAAGAACGTGCTGACGCGCTTTCACAAGCCGAACATCGTCAAGGACATCTTCACCGGGCACAAGCGCATGGCCGCCGTGCTCGAGCATTTCAAGAAATCCGGCCGAGGGGTGCTGGTTTACTTGCGCGACGGCGCGGCCGGTGTCCCCGTGGCGGCGCTGCCGGACGAGTCGGCGACGGAGGCCGACCGCAACCGCCAGTGGCGCGAGGTCGGCGTCGGCGCGCAGATCTTGCGCGACCTCGGCGTCACCTCGATCCGGCATCTCACCTCCTCGGTGCACGACTACAAGGGCCTGTCGGGCTTCGGCATCGAGATCGTCGCCAACGAACAGCTCGAGAGCTGACGACGCCGTTGCTGGGTTCGCGCCGTTGCGCGACCCGGAATGACCGAACCAGGATGCAATTGCACTTGTTGCCGCGGCGCTTTAGTTTGTCGGGCAATTTCTGACGGAACCAGACGAAAGGACGTTTCATGAGCGTGCGCCCTCAGGCCAAGGACAAGCCGGCTGCGGCTTCTTTCCAATGGGACGATCCGTTCCTGCTCGACGAGCAGCTGACCGAAGACGAGCGCATGGTGCGCGACACCGCTCGCGCCTACGCTCAGGACAAGCTGCTGCCGCGCGTCTCCAAAGCCTATCTCGAAGAGACGACCGATCGCGAGATCTTCAACGAAATGGGCGAGCTCGGCCTGATCGGCATCACGCTGCCGGAGGAATATGGCTGCGCCAATGCGAGCTACGTCGCCTATGGCCTCGTCGCGCGCGAGATCGAGCGGGTCGATTCCGGCTATCGCTCGATGAACTCGGTGCAGTCCTCGCTGGTGATGTACCCGATCTACGCCTATGGCGACGAGAACCAGCGCAAGAAGTACCTGCCGAAGCTCGCCAGCGGCGAGTGGGTCGGCTGCTTCGGCCTGACCGAGCCTGATGCCGGCTCGGATCCGGCCGGCATGAAGACCCGCGCCGAGAAGGTCGCGGACGGCTATCGCCTCACCGGCAGCAAGATGTGGATCTCGAACGCGCCGATCGCCGACGTGTTCGTGGTCTGGGCCAAGTCGGCCGCTCACGACAACCAGATCCGCGGCTTCGTGCTGGAAAAGGGCATGAAGGGCCTGTCCGCGCCGAAGATCGGCGGCAAGCTGTCGCTTCGCGCCTCCATCACCGGCGAGGTCGTGATGGACGGTGTCGTGGTTCCGGAAGACGCGCTGCTGCCCAACGTCTCCGGCCTCAAGGGGCCGTTCGGCTGCCTCAACCGCGCCCGCTACGGCATCTCCTGGGGCGCGCTCGGCGCGGCCGAGGACTGCATGCATCGCGCGCGCCAGTACACGCTCGACCGCAAGCAGTTCGGCAAGCCGCTCGCCGCGACCCAGCTCGTGCAGAAAAAGCTCGCCGACATGGAGACCGAGATCGCGCTCGGCCTTCAGGGCTCGCTTCGCGTCGGCCGCCTGATGGACGAGGGCAAGTTCGCGCCCGAGATGATTTCGATCATGAAGCGCAACAATTGCGGCAAGGCCCTCGACATCGCCCGTGTCGCGCGCGACATGCACGGCGGCAACGGCATCTCGATCGAGTATCATGTGATGCGCCACGTCCATAACCTCGAGACGGTCAACACCTACGAGGGCACCCACGACGTCCACGCCCTGATCCTCGGCCGCGCGATCACGGGCATCCAGGCGTTCTTCTGAGCTCGCAAGGTTACGCGGCGGGAAACTCTTCGACGTCATGGCCGGGCAAAAAGCGCGAAGCGCGTCTTCGCGCCAGATGACCCGGCCATCCACGTCTTAGGCGCGCGAAGAACGGGGATGCCCGGCACAAGGCCGGGCATGACGAAGTCAGCAAGGTATGAGCAAGCCATGTCCGACAACGACGACGTCCCGTTCAACCGCAACTTTCCGCTGAAGCCGGGCGTCGTCGAGGAAGTCCGACCCGGCGTGCGCCGCGTGCTCTGTAACAATCCGAGCCCGTTCACCTTCACCGGCACGGTCAGCTACATCGTAGGCCGCGGCAATGTCGCGATCATCGATCCCGGTCCGGACGATGCGGCGCATGCGGCTGCGCTGCTCGATGCCGTGCGCGGCGAGACGGTGAGCCATATCTTCGTCACCCACACCCATCGCGACCATTCGCCGAACACCGCGCGGATCAAGCAGGCGACCGGTGCACCGGTCTACGCCGAAGGTCCGCACCGGGCCTCGCGCCCGCGTTTCGAGAGTGAGAAGCATAATCCGGAATCCGGCGCCGACCGCGATTTTGCACCGGACGTCAGCGTCGCCCATGGCGACGTCGTCGAAGGTGACGGCTGGCGGCTCGAGGCCGTGGCGACGCCGGGCCACACCGCCAATCATCTGGCATTCGCCTGGCCGGAGCGAAAGTTCAACTTCGTCGGCGATCACGTGATGGGCTGGTCCACCTCGATCGTGGCGCCGCCCGACGGCTCGATGATCGACTACATGGACTCGCTCGACCGGCTCGCCGCACGCGAGGAGGATCTCTATTTCTCCGGCCATGGCCCCGAGATCCCCGACGGCCAGCGCTTCGTGCGCTTCCTGATCCGTCACCGCAAGGCGCGCGAGGCCTCGATCCTGCATCGCCTCGCCAAGGGCGAGACCGACATCCCGACCATGGTCCGCGCGATCTATATCGGCATCGATCCCAGGCTTACGACCGCCGCCGGCTATTCCGTGCTGGCGCATCTGGAAGACCTGGTCGCCCGCGGCGTGGTCGCGACCGAGGGCGATCCCGTGATTGGCGGGACGTATCGGGTAGCCTAGCTCGTCATTCCGGGGCGCGCGTCAGCGCGAACCCGGAATCCATTCATCCACCAACGCTGCGGCCCGATGGATTCCGGGCTCGATGCTTCGCAGCGCCCCCGAATGACTGCGGGGCTACTTCTTCACCGTCTTTGCCGGCGCCTTCGGCGGCGCCACCGGGGTCTTCTTCACCGGCTTGAGTGCGTCGGCATCGGCGGCGGTGTTGAGGTCGTCGATGAATTTCTTGACGCGCGCGGCGTTGCTGCCGAGATCGCTGTCGAAATTGCGCGAGGCCGAGCGGATGTCGACGCGGGAATCGTCGCCGTCCGCCACGAACCTCATCGAAATGTCCTCACGGAAACCCATGATCGGCGTGCGCGCCACCGCCTCGATGCGGCCGATGCGGCGCGGCGGCTGCGGTGCGCGCTCGTCGATGACGATCCATTTGCGCTTGTTGACGAGCTGCAGCGCGATCGCATAGGCGCGGTCGACGGAAATCTCGAGCTCGACGGGCTCGATATCAGGGTAGAAGTGGCGCTGCTGCTCCGCTGAATAGAGGCCGGCATACACTGCGGTGTTGGTGCCCTCGCCGGTGCGCAGGCGCGCCAGCGCCTCGAAACGCGGCGGATCGATCGGATCGGTGGTGATGTCGTAGATCGCCGGCAGCTTGCGATATTGCAAGGCCAGATAGGCGGGATAGGCGAGGATCGCTCCGTCGATCAGGAAAGCGAGCAGGATGCGCGCCATGCCGCGCGAGCCGTTCTGCCAGATCGCGGCAAAGCCGGCGAGCCCGAACAGGATCGACAGGCCTGATATCGCGAGCCCGCCGAAGAAGGTCGCAAGCGCCGGCTTCGGCTCCAGGAAATCGAAGCGGACGATGATGATCGACACCACCACCGCCACCACCGCGAACACGGCCAGATTGCGTGCCCAGCTCGCGAGGCTGGACACGGGCTCCGACTGATAGGGAGCGGAAAACCTGCGGGCCATCGAGTGAGCTCTGCCGGGGCTTTTGGAGACGTGCCGGCCGACGCGGCGCGACGATGAGCCGTTGAGACCACGGCCCGGGGGCAAATTCAAGGGTGGGGGCTGCTACTCCCCGTCATTCCGGGGCGGCTCAAAGAGCCGAACCCGGAATCTCGAGATTCTCAGGTGCGCAAGTGCGCACCATAGTTCGATGCTTCGCATCGCCCCGGAATGACGTTCGAGCGATGGCCTTACGCCGCCGCGTTCGGGAAGCGATAATCCTTGAACTGGTCGCGCAGCGCCGTCTTCAGGATCTTGCCGGTGGCGGTGTGCGGAATACCGTCGACGAAAGCGATGTCGTCGGGCATCCACCATTTGGCGATCTTGCCGTCCATGTATTTCAGGATCTCCTCGCGGGTGGCCTGCTGACCCTGCTTGAGCTGCACGATCAGGAGCGGTCGCTCGTCCCATTTGGGGTGGAACACGCCGATCACGGCGGCTTCCGCCACGGCCGGATGACCGACCGCGAGGTTTTCGAGGTCGATCGAGGAGATCCACTCGCCGCCGGACTTGATCACGTCCTTGGAGCGGTCGGTGATCCGCATGTAGCCGTCCTCGTCGATGGTCGAGACGTCGCCGGTATCGAAGAAGCCGTCCTCGTCGAGGATGTTGCTGTCGACGCGGTAATAGGCCTTGGCGACGGCAGGGCCGGAGACCTTGAGGCGGCCGAAGGTCTTGCCGTCCCAGGGCAGCTCCTTGCCGGCATCGTCGGTGATCTTCATCTCGACCGCGAAGGGCGCGTAGCCCTGCATCTGCAGCACGTCGAGCCGCTCGTCGCCGGTGGCGTTCTGGAACGGCGGCTTCAGCGCCGCGACGCTGCCGATCGGGCTCATCTCGGTCATGCCCCAGGCGTGACGCACGTTCGAGCCCATGTCGAGGAAGGCCTTGATCATCGAGCGCGGCATCGCCGAGCCGCCGCAGATCACCATCTTCAGGTCCGGTAGCCTGAGATTATTGGCGGTCATGTGCTGGAGCAGCATCAGCCACACCGTCGGCACGCCGGCGGTGTGGGTCACCTTCTCGGTCGAGAGCAACTCGTAGACCGAGGCGCCGTCGAGCTTGGCGCCGGGCATGACCAGCTTGGTGCCCTGCGAGGGCGCGGAGAAGGCAATGCCCCAGCTGTTGGCATGGAATAGCGGAACCACCGGCAGCATCGTCTCGGACGCACTGGTGCCGAGCGCGTCGACATTGTTGGCCATCAGCGCGTGCAGCACGTTGGAGCGATGCGAATACAGCACACCCTTCGGGTCGCCTGTCGTGCCCGACGTGTAGCACATCGCGGCTGCCGTGTTCTCGTCAAAGTCCTTCCATTTGAATTTGCCGTCGGCCTCCGCAATCCAGTCCTCGTAGGCGACCACATTCTTCAGCGTCGTCTGCGGCATGTGCGCCTTGTCGGTCAGCACGACGTAGCGTTCCACGCTCGTCAGCTTGTCGGCGATCTTCTCCAGGACCGGAACGAAGGTGATGTCGGTCATCACGATGCGGTCCTGCGCATGGTTGATGATCCAGGCGATCTGCTCGGGGAAAAGGCGGGGATTGACGGTATGGCAGATGGCGCCGATCCCCATGATGCCGTACCACACCTCGAGATGGCGCCAGGTGTTCCAGGCGATCGTCGCGACACGGTCGCCGAGCTTGATGTCGTCGCGCTCCAGCATCTGCGAGACCTTGAGCGCGCGCTTGTGGATCTCGGCGTAAGTGGTGCGATGGATCGGTCCCTCGACCGAGCGTGTGACCACCTCCTGCTTGCCATGAATCCTGGCGGCGTGTTCGATGATCCGGTGGCAGAGCAGGGGCCAATCTTGCATCAAACCAAGCATTCCGACGTTCCTCCGAGAAGTCGCTGGGCGCGTTGTCGCTCTCAGCGTTGGGCCAAAGATTGCCATGAGTTTTAGCCTGCCGGACTTTCGCCGCAAATGGTCTTGTCGCGGCTATATGTCCGCTGGCGCGGCAATGGTTACCGCTGCGCTCGGGCTGTCGCTCGTGCTCGCCGAGAGGGCAGAGGCGCGAAAATCGACATTCCCGCTGGATATCTTCGGTATCGCTGCACCACGGCCGCGCCACGCGGTTCATTCCGCCAGGATCCCGCTGCCGAGACCGCGCCCCGAGGAGGCGCCCAAGGCATCGGACGAGGCCCCGCCGGAGGCTGACGGCAAGCCTTCTTCGGACAAGCCTTCTCCGGACAAGCCCGCCGAGGCTGCGGCACCACCCCAGAAGCCGGTCTCCGCCTGCCGTCTCGCGCTGACCGAGGAGATCGCAATCGCGCCCTCAATTCCGGACATCCGCGGCCCCGGGGCCTGCGGCGGCGAGGATCTGGTGCGGCTGGAAGCCGTCGTGCTGCCGGACAAGCGCAAGGTGGCGGTCAAGCCGGCGGCGATCCTTCGCTGCACCATGGCCTCAGCAATCGCCGATTGGCTGCGCAAGGACATGGCGCCGCTGGCCACCAGCCTCGGTTCGACCATTGGCGAACTCGATAATTTCGACAGCTTTGAGTGCCGGGGACGCAACCGCGTCGCCGGCGCGCTGCTGTCCGAGCACGGCAAGGCCAACGCCCTCGATGTCCGGGGCATCAAGCTGGCCAACGGGCAGTCGATCGGCCTTACCGATCGCAGCATGTCGCGCGACGTGCGCGAGCGCGTGCTGCATTCGGTCTGCACGCGGTTTTCCACCGTGCTCGGCCCGGGCTCGGACTGGTACCATGAGGACCATATCCATCTTGATCTGGCGCAGCGGCGCAACGACTACCGGATCTGCCAGTGGAACGTCTGGGATCCGCTGCCGCAAGTCGCCCCGCTGCTGCCGGCGGAACGCCCCGAGGAGGCGCCGCCGCGCGAGGTCGCGGCCAAGCCCGAGGCCAAACCTGAAGAAAAGGATGGAGCTGACGACGAGGCGGTGGAGAAGTCTCCAGCGCCCGCGGAGAATCCGGGGCCCGGTGCCGGCAAGTCCCAGCCGCACAAGCCGGCAACAAAAAAGCGCCGGTAAAACCGGCGCTTTTGAATTTCAGAGATCGGAAAGCGATCAGTAGCTGCCCGCCTGGCCGGTCTGGCTGCTGCCGAGCGCCAGCCGCGAATTGTAGGGCGAGTCGCCGTGCTTCGGCTCGAGCACGACCACGATCGTGCCGACCTTGACGCGATCATAGAGATCAATCGCGTCCTCGTTGGTCAGGCGGATGCAGCCTGACGAGATGGAGGCGCCGATATATTCCGGCTGGTTGGTGCCGTGGATGCGGAACAATGTGTCTTTCCCGCCGGAATAGAGGTAAATCGCGCGAGAGCCCATCGGATTGTCCGGGCCGGGTGCGACATAGGTCGGCACGCCCAGGCGCGAAATTTCGCCGGGGGTGGGGTGCCAGGCCGGCCACTCGGTCTTGCTGCCCACCTTGGCGATGCCCGACCAGGCCATGGCCTCTTCGCCGACGGTGATGCCGTAGCGGATCGCCTTGCCGCCATCCTGCACGTAATAGAGATAGTGATTGTCCGAATCGACCACGATCGAGCCCGGCGATTCCTTGCGGTGGTACTCGACGATGGCGCGCCGGAACGGCTCCGCAACCGGGGTGTTCTCGTACCGAACCTTGGCGAGCAGTTCCTTGTCCTTCGGCTTGAAGGCTTTGGTGTCGGTCGCCTCGAAATGCGTGGCCTGCATGCAGCCCGACAGCATCAGGCCGGCGGCCAGAATTCCCAACTTAACTTTCAGCGACGACATGATTTGGTTCCAATCAAAACAATACCGTGCGGAAGGCCTGAGCTTACCGCCCAAGTTCCTCGACTCCGTTAATCCCATTATCGTTGAAATCTGCCACAATTCCAGCATTGAAGGCATTATCCCGCGCTGCAAGACCCGAGCTGTGGCTTTTCTGCCGCAAGTTTTACGGTCCCGTGAAGATTTTGGGGCCGCGGGGGGCCGGACTGTCGATTCCGTGCCACAGTTGAGCCATGGCACCGCCACAAATGCAAACGCTCCGTTAATGTGGTTGTCATCGTGAACTTGTCAGAATCGCGCTAAGGGCTGTCATTCTGTCGCAGGTTCTCTGGAGTCGCGCATGTTTTCGGTGTTTGTTCCCTCCGAATCCGTCCTGAAGAAGGTTGTCATCGAAGACCTCACCGCGCTGCCCGAAAGCGCGGTCTGGATCGACCTCGTCAACCCGAGCGCGGCCGAGGATAAGGCAGTGGAGCGGCTCGCCGGCATCGCCATCCCGACCCGGGAAGACATGCAGGAGATCGAGATCTCCAGCCGCCTCTATATCGAGAACGGCGCGCGCTACATGACCGCGACGCTGATGTGCCACTCCGATACCGACATGCCCCGGACCACGGCGGTGACCTTCATCCTCGGCGACCACCGCCTGGTGACGGTACGCTACGACCTGCCGAAGCCCTTCGCCCTGGTCGAGGCCAAGCTCGCCCGCTCCTGCACGCCCGCCATCACCGGCGAGATGGTGCTGATGGAACTGCTGGACGCCGTGATCGACCGCTGCGCCGACATCCTGGAGCGCTGCGGCGCCGAGATCGACCAGGTCAGCCACGACATCTTCGAGCCCGAGAGCGAGCGCCACGGCCACGCCAAGCAATATTCCCAGATCCTGATCTCGATCGGTCGCAAGGGCGATCTGACCTCCAAGGTTCGCGAGAGCCTGGTGTCGATCGGCCGCGTCGTCGCCTTCCTCTCGGCGGTGGTGGAGGGGGTGAAGTGGTCGAAGGACATGCGTGAGCAGCTCAAGACCATGCAGCGCGACGTCGTCTCGCTGACCGACCACGCCTCCTATCTCTCCAGCAAGATCACCTTCGTGCTCGACGCCATGCTCGGCGTCGTCAATCTCGAGCAGAACAACATCATCAAGCTGTTCTCGGTCATGGCCGTCGTCCTGATGCCGCCGACGCTGATCGCCTCGATCTACGGCATGAACTTCAAGATGATGCCGGAACTCGAATGGGCGCACGGCTATCCGATGGCGCTGGTGATGATGCTTGTCGCCGCGATTCTTCCGTACTGGCTCTTCAAGTGGAAGAAGTGGCTCTGATCTCGTCGCGCTCGGAAAATAGCTACCGAGACCTTACGGCGGTCGCACAGACCCGGTGAATCGTGTCGCAGAATAGATCGGGATTGAGGCCGCGCGGTGATGGGTGCGCAGTGCCGCAATTCCTCCGGTAAAATTTGAGCGGTGGGCTGAACGTTTGCGCGAAACTTGTCTGCGATAAGTAGTGCGTAGCCGCGAGGAACAACCATGGTTGAAAAACACATAACGTCGCCCCGCAACGTCATCGACCTGGCGAACTATCGTCAGGTCCTGGCGAGCGGTAAGGCGTCGTCGATGTCGGCACGCATGTGCCGGCACTGTGGTGCTCCGCTGCTCGACGGTGAGAATGACGACGACTGCTCGACCGCATTCAGCACGGCCGCTCCGCGGCCGCGCGACAGGTCACGTCGGATTCGAATCGATTGAGGAACGGAAGGCGAGGGCGATCCAGGTCTTGCGGCGGCGTTGTCTGGATCGCCTTGCTTCCCTTGAGCGGCTACCAACCCAGTCACTGCGAGGAACTCGCGACAAAATTGCCTGGCAATTTTGCGCTGGATTGCTTCGCTACGTTCGAATAACGATGTGGCGATATCATGCGCCACGTTCCACTCTCGTGCCCCGGACGCAGCGCAGCGTCACTTCGACGGTGCGCAGCAGAGCCGGGGCCCATCTCTCCACGCGCGCCGCGTCGTAATCTGGGTCCCGGCTCTGCGCAGCAACGCTTCGCGTTGCAGCGCGTCCGGGACACGAGCGAGACGTTGTGGCAATTGCTCCGTCACTGCCGCGCGATGACGCGAACGGATCAAACGTGCTGACCGCCGTTGATGTGGATCTCGGCGCCGTTGACGTAGGACGAGGTGTCCGTGCACAGCACGTAGATGATTTTTGCCACTTCGTCGGGCGTGCCGAGCCGGTGCATCGGGATCTGCTGTTCGACGATCTTCTCGGTGCCCGGCGACAGGATCGAGGTGTCGATCTCGCCCGGTGCGATCGCGTTGACGCGGACGCCGACGCGGCCGAAGTCGGAGGCCATCTCGCGTGTCAGCGAAGCAAGCGCGGCTTTGGAGGTGGCGTAGGCGGCGCCCGCGAAGGGGTGCACGCGCGAGCCCGCGATCGAGGTGACGTTCACCACCGAGCCCTTGGCCGCCTTCAATTCCTCGATCAGCCCGCGGGCAATCATGATCGGCGCGAAGAAGTTGACATGGAAGACGTGCGTCCAGGTGTCGAGATCGGTGTCGACCGAGCCGAGCCTGGAGCCGCCCGCGCCCTTCGGCGAGATCGCGGCATTGTTGACCAGCGCATGCAGCGTGCCGCCTTCGAGCCGGTTGCGGATGTCGGAAATCGCGCGCGTGGTATCCGCGGGGTTGGCGAGGTCCACCTGGATGTGGTCCTCGGGCCCCGCGTCCCACGGGCAGTCCTCCGGAAACGGATGCCGCGAGCAGGTGATGACGCGCCAGCCCGCCGAGGAGAAGCGGATCACGGTGGCGTGGCCGATGCCGCGGCTGGCTCCGGTCAGGAGCAGTGTGCGGCGCGGCGCATTGGACGAATGCGGCATGGACATCTTTCAGGTCGGCCCAATCTTACGGATACATCCGCGTCTTGGACCATGGTTGGCCGGCCGCGTCACGGCGAAATTCAATGCGGTCATGCAAGCGGAACGGGCGGTCGTGCCAGAACTCGATACGCGAGGGGGTGATGCGCCAGCCACTCCAGCCCGGCGGCCGCGGCACTTCGCCAATGACGTATCTGGCCGCGACCTTCGCGATGGCTTGTTCGAAGGCGAAGCGGCTCTCCAGCTGTTGCGACTGCTTGCTCGCCCAGGCGCCGATCTGGGCCTGCTTGGGCCGGGTGGCGAAATAGGCGTCGGCCTCGGCCTCGGTCACCGGCGTCACGTTGCCGCGGATGCGGACCTGACGGCGCAGCGACTTCCAGTGGAAAAGTAAAGCTGCCTTAGGATTTGCGGCGAGTTCGCGGCCCTTCTGGCTGGCGATGTGGCTGTAGAAGACAAAACCCTCGGTATCGAAGCCTTTCATCAGCACCATGCGCACGTCAGGCAGGCCCTCGGGGTCGACCGTTGCGAGCGCCATGGCGTTCGGATCGTTCGGCTCGCTCTTGATCGCCTCGTTCAGCCAGGCCTCGAACAGCGCAAATGGCTCGTCGGCGGCGGTGAAATCACCGGATGTTAAGGGTGTCTGGTGTTTCATCGAGGTCGTGTCGGTCATGCCTGGAGTCCGAGTTGCGTCCCGCGGCCCAAAACGCGTTGTTGTCCGCTACCGCCCTATATAGGGCATGGGGACGCGTTGGCCTATCGGCGATCCGGCCGTCCGGCTTTGTCATGACGATCATTCTCATCGGGCTCGGCGCCGGAGGATGCAGCTTTTCCCGCAATGACAAGAGTGCCTACGCCAAGGCCGACGACAGCGATCTCACCGGTTCGATCACGCGGCCGGCGAAGGACGCCCCGCCGTCCGAGACCGATCTCGCCTTCGCCCGCAACGCCGCCTCCGACGTCCTCAGCAAGGGCGACAGGGATTCCAGCCAGCATTGGGAGAATCCGGAGACCGGCGCGCGCGGTTCGGTGACGCCGATCGCGCAGTCCTATGCCGCCGAGGACGGCCGCAAATGCCGCGATTTCCTGGCGAGCTACGTCAACGGGGCGACCGAAAGCTGGCTCCAGGGCGCCGGCTGCCAAAGCACCCGTGGCCGTTGGGAGATTCATACGCTAAAGCCGTGGCGGAGCTAGGATTCGGCGCGCGCCCCTAGTTGCAAAAATGCCACTCTCTCCCCACATGGATCGCAGGTGGGGCGGGGAGCCCTTTGAACAATTCGATTTCTTGAAGGAGACGTGACGGATGCGCGACCCCTATGAGGTCTTGGGGGTGCCGCGGAGCGCCAGCGCTGCCGCGATCAAGAGCGCCTATCGCAAGCTTGCCAAGAAGCATCATCCCGACAGCAACAAGGACGACCCGAAAGCCGCCGAGCGCTTCTCCGAGATCAACTCGGCGAACGAAATCATCGGCGACGAGGACAAGCGCAAGCAGTTCGACCGCGGCGAGATCGACGCCGACGGCAAGCCGCGCTTCCAGGGTTTTCCGGGCGGCGGCGGGCCCCGCGGCCGTGCCGGGCCCGGCGGGTTCGAAAGCTATTCGTTCCGCTCCGGCGGCGGCCCCGGCCAGGGCGGCGGCGCGTTCGAGGATATCCTCAACAGCATGTTCGGCGGCGGCATGCGCGGCGCCCGGCCTGGGGCCGGCGGCGCCGGGCAGTTCGAATTCGACACCGGCGGCGTCGGGCTCGATCTCGACGTGAACGTTGCCATGTCCGTCTCGCTGGAAGAGTCGGTCAAGGGCGGCGAGAAGCGCGTCCGGCTGCCGACGGGCAAGGAGCTCAACGTCAAGATTCCGGCCGGCGTCACCGAAGGCCAGCAGATCCGGCTTCGGGGGCAGGGCGAGTCCGCGCAGGGCCATCCGCCCGGAGATCTCCTGATCACCATCGGCATCGCGCCGCACGCCTACTTCAAGGTCGAGGGCGCCGACTTGCGGATCGATCTGCCAGTGACGCTCTATGAGGCCGTGCTCGGCGGTAAGGTCCGCGTGCCCACCCTGGGCAATGCCGTGGAGCTTTCGGTTCCAAAAAACACTTCCAGCGGCCGGACCTTCCGCCTCAAGGGCAAGGGCCTGCCGAAAACTGGCGGAACCGGGGATCTCTTTGTCACTATCAGGATTATGCTACCGGACGGGAACGACGCCGAGCTTGAAGCATTGATGGAGAAGTGGCGGGACCAACACCCCTACAATCCACGTAGCGGGCTTGGCTAGGCGTTCGAACTGAAGGGGTTCTCTCAAAGGTCTAGGGCATCGTCCTGGAGATGATGCTCATCATAAGCCTGAGGCGTGGTAGCGCTTCATGAACTCGACGTGTCGGCTGTCCGGCGGGGCAGCCGATAAAAAGGTGCGGCCTCGAGAGGGGGACCAGCGCGGTACCAAAAACCCCAATCGAGGCCGCCCGCGTCGATCGGCGGATCGAACGCTGCTCATTTTCGCGTGATCATCCGGTGCGATAATGAGACGCGCCGATGTCTTCATTCCAAATTTTCAATGACGGAATCTGGGCACCGCCCTCGAACGGCTGTCTAGGTGCCGTTTTTCTCGGCCTGATCATAGACCGCCTGCGCCACCCGGGTCAGCCGGTCGCGATCACCGCCACCGCTGACAACGTAGCCGACGCCGCGCTCGGCCCAGAACAATGCGCCGTCCTTGTCCGTCCTGGCGTAGCGCATTTGCGTCGCACCATTCTCGGTCTTGGCGGTGTAGATCGTGTAGCGTTCGCCCGAGGCGCCCTCATACATCAGGAACGAGGCCGGACCGTTCGGACCCGGCAAGAGCCGGCCGCCGACGAGCTTCAGCCCGCTCGCCTCCAGATTCGGCGCGAACACGGTCCAGCCGCAGCGCCGGGTCAGCCAGGCCTGGAGGTGGTCGCGCTCGTTGCCGCCGACCTCGACGGGGTGGCGGACCTCGACGACGTAGAGGCGGTGGGCGTCGAGCGCGTCCGCCGTAAAGCTCTGGAAGGTGGAGGGCGCGCTGGCGGCGCCATGCGCGACCCAGCCGGCCGTGCCGCCGGCGACGAAAGCAACCAGCACGGCCGCGGCGGCGCCATAGAGCCATTGCCGCGGGCGGCGCTCCAGCCGCTCGAGCTCCAGCCGTGCCGGCACCGGCTCCTGGGCGACGGCGTCGTAGCGGGCGTGCAGCATCTCCGCCATGGCCCGCCAGGACTGCACGCGCTCGGCCTCTTCAGGATGAGCGGCGAGCCAGGCCTCGACGTCGGCGCGGCGCTCGGCCGGCAGCTCGCCGTCGACATAGGCGTGCAGTTCGTCCTCGGTCACTGGGATATTGCGGTCGTTCATATCAATCGTCTCTGGCTCTGGGGCCTTAAATGTCGTTCAAAGCTCGACTTCGCGCAGCTCGTCGGCATGCTGCGGGCGGACGACGCGCGATGCATCAACCCTGCCATCATTTCACCCGCCTGAGCGTCGGGCGCTCGCCCTCCAGCGAGGCCTTGACGTGGGCGCGGGCGCGGGCCAGGCGCGACATCACGGTGCCGATCGGCACGCCCTGGATGTCGGCGACCTCGCGGTAGCTCATGCCTTCCAGCATGACCAGGAGCAACACCGAGCGTTGCTCTTCGACGAGCGTCGCCAGCGCCCTCTCGATGTCGCGCCCTTCGGCTTCGGTGCCGCTGGCATCCGGGTTGTTCTCCGTCAGCTGCATGAACTGCGGCCGCCTCGCCAGCGAGCGCCGCCGATTCTTGTTGAGATTGGTCAGGATCGTGTAGAGCCAGCTCCTGACGTCGCCTCCGAGAAACAATCGCTCCGAACGCAGTGCCCGCACCAGCGTGTCCTGCACCAGATCGTCGGCCGCGTCCGCGTCGCGCGTGAGCGCGCGGGCGTAGCGGCGCAACGCCGGGATCATGGCTTCCACACTCTGGCGAAACGCACTCATTGCGGTCTTGACGTCCTGGTATCAGGCGCGAGCGCCTATAGCGATCATAACACCCGAACGGAACGGCTATTCCGGCGGTCGAAACAGCGTTAACGCGGCGTAATAGGGCTGTACCGCAGGGGAGGGCTGGTGTACCTCCAGACCTCACCAAGAGTTCGACGGGACGTTCAAAAATGGCGCAGAATTCGGGTCTGATGCAAGGAAAGCGCGGAGTGGTCCTCGGCGTTGCCAACAACCGCTCGATCGCCTGGGGCATCGCCAAGGCATGCCACGCCGCCGGCGCCAAGCTCGCCTTCACTTACCAGGGCGATGCGCTGAAGAAGCGCGTCGAGCCGCTCGCCGCCGAGATCGGTGGTCTCGTGCTCGGCCATTGCGACGTCACGGATGCCGCGACCATCGATGCCGCGTTCGCTGTGCTGAAGGAGAAGTGGGGCAAGATCGACTTCCTGGTGCACGCGATCGCCTATGGCGAGCAGCTCGACGGCCGCTATGTCGACACCACGCAGGAGAATTTCTCCAAGTCGATGCTGATCTCCTGCTACTCGTTCACGGCCGTGGCGCAGCGCGCCGAGAAGCTGATGACCGACGGCGGCTCGCTGATCACGCTCAGCTATTACGGTGCCGAGAAGTGGATGCCGCATTACAACGTGATGGGCGTCGCCAAGGCGGCGCTGGAGGCCAGCGTGCGCTATCTCGCCGCCGACCTCGGCGAGAAGAACATCCGCGTCAATGCGATCTCGGCAGGTCCGATCAAGACGCTCGCGGCGTCCGGCATCGGCGACTTCCGCTATATCCTGAAGTGGAACGAGGCCAACGCGCCGATGCGACGCAACGTGTCGACCGAGGACGTCGGCGGCAGTGCGCTGTATTTCCTCTCCGACCTCTCGCGCGGCGTCACCGGCGAGGTGCATCACGTCGATTCCGGCTATCACGTGCTCGGCATGAAGCGCCCGGACGCGCCGGACATCTCGTTCGGCGGCAAGGACTAGCCTCAAATCCGGAATGCCCGTGCCCACGATCTATTATCTTCGCCATGGTGAGACCGAGTGGAATGCGCTCGGGAGGCTTCAGGGCACCAAGGACGTTCCGCTGAACGCGCGTGGACGCGGTCAGGCCGTGCAGGCCGGCAGCATTCTCGCCGATCTCTTCAAGCGCGATGGCCGCGACAAAGCGACGTTGCCCTATGTGTCGAGCCCGCTCGGCCGGGCGCGCCAAACCATGGAACTCGCGCGCGCCAAGCTCGAACTGCCGGTGGCGGACTATTCGCTCGATGATCGTCTGCGCGAGATCGGCTACGGCAGCTGGGAGGGGCTGACGCTGGCCGAGAGTGAGGCGACCGATCCCGAAATCTATGCGAGGCGGCTCGCCGACAAATGGACGGTGGGCCCCGCCGGCGGGGAGACCTACGCCGATGTGCAGGTCCGTGTGCGCGCCTGGTACGACCAGCTCCGGACCGACATCGTCGCGGTCGCCCATGGGGGGACCTGCCGGGCCCTGATGGTTTCGCTCGGCCTGGAAACGCCGGCCAGCGCCGCCGAGCTCTATATCCAGCAGGGCGCCGTCTACGTGTTCCACGACGGCCGGCTGGAGAAGCATGGCTAAGCCGGTCCAGCGCCTGCTGCGGGTTTGACCCCCGGCCCCCCTCGCGTTACCACACGCCGGAACCGAGCTTAGCGAGCAGCGATGTCCTTCAACACCTTCGGCCACATGTTCCGCGTGACCACCTTCGGCGAGAGCCATGGGGTGGCGATCGGCTGCGTGGTCGATGGCTGCCCGCCCATGATCCCGCTCACCGAGGCCGACATCCAGGGCGACCTCGACCGCCGCCGGCCGGGCCAGTCGCGCTTCACCACCCAGCGCCAGGAGCCGGACCAGGTCAAAATCCTCTCCGGCGTGATGGCGCATCCGGAGACCGGCGTGCAGGTGACGACGGGCACGCCGATCGGGCTCCTGATCGAGAACACCGACCAACGCTCCAAGGACTATTCCGAGATCAAGGACAAGTTTCGCCCGGGTCACGCCGACTTCACCTATGAAGCCAAATACGGCCTGCGCGATTATCGCGGCGGCGGCCGCTCCTCGGCGCGCGAGACCGCGACGCGCGTTGCCGCCGGCGCCATCGCGCGCAAAGTGCTGCCCGACGTCAAGGTGCGCGGCGCGCTGGTGCAGATCGGGCCGCACAAGATCGACCGCGCCAAATGGGACTGGGACGAGATCGCAAGAAATCCGTTCTTCTGCCCGGACAAGGACAAGGCCGCGTTCTTCGAGACCTATCTCGATGGCATCCGCAAGAGCGGCTCCTCGATCGGCGCGGTGATCGAGCTGGTCGCCGAAGGCGTGCCGGCCGGCCTTGGCGCGCCGATCTACGCCAAGCTCGATTCCGATCTGGCGGGCGCGATGATGACCATCAATGCGGTGAAGGGTGTCGAGATCGGCGCCGGCTTCGGCGCGGCGGAATTGACCGGCGAGGAGAACGCCGACGAGATGCGCACCGGCAATGACGGCACGCGCTTTTTGTCCAACCATGCCGGCGGCGTGCTGGGCGGCATCTCCACGGGGCAGCCGGTGGTGGTGCGTTTCGCGGTGAAGCCGACCTCGTCGATCCTGCAGCCGCGTCTCACCGTCGATCGCAAGGGGGCCGAGACCGAGATCTTCACCAAGGGCCGTCACGACCCCTGCGTCGGCATCCGCGCCGTCCCCGTCGGCGAAGCTATGATGGCCTGCGTGCTCGCCGACCACTTTTTGCGCGATCGCGGGCAGGTGGGGCGCTGATGTCGCGGTACTAGCCCACCGCGCAGCTTGACGATCCCACAACTTCGTCCGCAAATGCGGACATGGAAAGCTCCGAGCTCCAGCGCATCACCAACTGGCTGATCGACGGCGCGCGGTCGTCGGGCACCCCGGCCGAGATGATCTCGGACGTCTGCGAACATCTGGTCGAAGCAGGCCTGCCGCTGTGGCGGTTCGGCATTTTCATCCGCACGCTGCATCCGGAGATCTTCGGCCGCAACTTCATCTGGCGGCAGGGTGAGGAGGTCGAGATCGGCACCGTCGATTTCGAGATCCTCGACACGCCTGAATTCGCCGCGAGCCCGCTCCGCATCGTGTTCGAGCAGGGGATCGAGGTCAGGGGGCGCATTGGAGATCCCGACAACAAGAGGTTTCCGATCCTCGACGACCTGCGCGCCGAAGGGGCGACCGACTATGTCGCCGTGCCGATGCCGTTTCTCGACGGCTCGGTCCACGCGACGAGCTGGGTGACACGGCATCCCGGCGGCTTCACCGACGACCACATCGCGGCGATCCGCTCCATCGTGACGCCGCTGGCGCGCGTCAGCGAGATCATCAGCCTGCGCCGCACCGCCGAGATGCTGCTCGACACCTATGTCGGCAACCGCGCTGGCGCGCGCATCCTGGGCGGCCAGATCCGCCGCGGCCACAACGACACCATGCAGGCCGCGATCTGGCTCTCGGACCTTCGCGGCTTCACCGCGCTCTCAGACCGGCTGCCCGCCGAGACCGTGGTCGAGATCCTGAACCATTATTTCGACTGCCAAGTCGCCGCGATCCGCGGCCATGGCGGCGAGGTGCTGAAGTTCATGGGCGACGGCCTGCTCGCGGTGTTCCCGATCGACGAATATGTTGGCGATGCCGCCCATGTCTGCACGCGGGTGCTGGAAGCGGCGCGCGAGTCCCGCGCCAGCGTCGAGGCGCTGGCCTTTCCGGTCGGCGACGCCGTCGAGCGCTTCCGCTTCGGCGTCGCGTTGCATGTCGGCAACATCCTCTACGGCAATATCGGCGGTGGCAACCGGCTCGACTTCACCTGCATTGGTCCTGCCGTCAACCTTGCCGCAAGGCTCGAGAAGATCACGGGCCGCCTGGGGCGGACCGTCGTCGCCTCGGAAGGCTTTGCCAACGTCTGTCGCCACGACTGGCACGAGCTCGGCGAATTTCCGATCGCGGGATTTTCCAAGGCGCAGCGCGTGTATGGGCTCGGCGAGGAGACACCAGTTGTGATGGCCTAGTGGACGGCACCGTCGGCGGAATTAGTCAGCGCGCACATACGACTGCCTCAGCCCAAGCGTCAGGATCGTCAGAGTGATCCACAGCCGCAGCATGGCAAAGCTGAAGATGAATACGAAATAGATCAGGTTCTTGCTGAACTGGGTCGCCGACGAGGTCTGCCAGAAATTCCAGATCGCGCTGCGCACCGCTTCCTGTCCATAGGCGAGGGCGACGTTGACGCTGCCGAGAACGATGACGGCGGCGCCGAGCCACAGTCCGTGCCGCGCGAATTCGCCGATGGCGGCAAACAGGGCGACCTTGCCGTCGTCGCGCTCGGCACGGACGATCATGAGCAGCACGAGTGCGGCGATCCATGCGCTCCAGAATCGACCGGGATGGGTGAACTGGTCGAATGCCATGCCGTCGAGGCCTGCCATCAGATGATACGAAGCCTCATAGCCGATCGCGGCGGCGCTGAGCGCCGCCGCGATCATCACGAGCATGATCCGCCACAGGATCGAGAAGGAGAGCTTGAACTGCTCGCCCAATGTCAGCGTGCCGAGCGAGGATTGGCCGCCGGCCGCCTCGATCGATTGTCGTGCCGTCGCAAAGAACGCCAGCAGCACCGAAATGTCGGAAACGATGATGGCCGGCAGTGCCACGGCGCCGCCGCCGAACGCGATCACGCGCATTGCAGCCGCCAGGATCAGCCAGGGCAGGGCATGCAGGAGCTTGAACGGACCGAACGAGGTATCGGGGCGGGCGGGCTCGAGCGCGAGCTGTTTGCGCAGTGCGACTGTCATCGCGTTGTGGTGACACAGGAGATTGAACCTGCGGTAGCGCGGATCGCTAAAATTGACCCGAAGCGGGCAGATCGCGCCGCTACTCCTCCGGCTCCGTCGTGAACAGCAGCGGATAGCCCTTGGCGCGGCCGGCGTCGGTGGCGCGGGTGGCCTTGGTCTCGGCGACGTCCCTGGTGAACACGGCGACGACGCAGGCGCCGAGCTTGTGAGCGGTGATCATCACCTTGTAGGCCTGATCCTCGGTCATGCGGAATTCGGCCTTCAGGATCATGGTGACGAATTCGCGCGGCGTGTAGTCGTCGTTGATCAGGATGACCTTGTGCAGCTTCGGCCGCTCGACCTTGGTCTTCGTCCGCGTCTTCGGCTTGGTGACAGTGTTGTTCATTCCGCCTCCCGGACACGGCGGGCTCGGGTTCCCTGCCGCAGCGATCAGCCTGCGGCCTTCGCACCATATTGCAGGACCTGCACCTTCTCCAAGGTGATCAGACCGCTCGACATCATGCCGTCCAGGATGGGCAGGAATGCGTTGATGTTGTCCTCGCTGTCGACGATCTCAATCAGCAGCGGCAGGTCTTCCGAAAGCCGCAATATCTTCGACGTATGCAGCCGGCTCGATTTGCCGAAGCCCATGGGGCCGCGCAGCACGGTGGCGCCGGCGAGATGCCGCTCGCGCGCCGTCATCACGATCGCTTCATAGAGTGGCTTGCCGTCGAAATGGTCGCTCTCGCCGATGAAGATCCGGAGTGAAACTGCCTGATTGGGGATTTGCATGGTCAGCTCCTTGTCAAGCGGTTGTAGCGGCTCGCCATCATATGGCCGATCCATACCGACACCAGCCAGCAGATGACGGACGCCGCGATATAGGCGAGCGCGGTGTATTTCATGCCGCCGTGGAACAGGCGGAAGGTCTCCAGGCTGAAGGTCGAAAAAGTGGTGTAGCCGCCGCAAAACCCGGTCATGACGAATTGCCGGTGCTCGGGCCGTGCCAGCATGCGGCCGTCGGGGCCGGTCAGCGTCGCGTAGAAGCCGATGATCAGCGAGCCCGTGGCGTTGATGAACAGCGTCGCCAAGGGAAAGCCCGGTCCGGTGTCGAGCGCGAGCCCGACGAGATAGCGCGTCAGCCCGCCGACGATGCTGCCGGCGGCAACCCAGCCGTAAAGCATCGCAGTGCGCCAGCGCTCGGCGGAAGGGGAGTTCATCGGCCTCTAGCCTCCCAAGCCGTCCGCAAGGAGGAAACCGCAGCTGACGGCGGCAAGGCAGAGCCCGACCGAGAACACGACATTGCCGAGCGCATGCATCGGTTCGCCGCTCCGCACGAGCGTCAGCGTCTGCAGGCTGAACGAGGACACCGTGGTGTAGCAGCCGAGAAATCCCGTGACCGCGAACAGCCACGGATTGGGCGCGGCGAAGGCCGAGCCGGGATGGGTCGCCAGCGCGCCGAAAATGCCGATCAGGAAGGCACCGGTGACGTTGATGGTCATGGTGCCCCACGGAAACGTCTCGCCCAGCCGCCGCGCGATCACGCCGGAAACGAAATAGCGCGCGCAGCCGCCGAGCACGCTGCCGACCATGATCGCGATTGCTCCGCTCAGCACGACGAACGACCTCTCATCCTCATTTGTCTTCCGCTGCCAGACCGTTGCCGACGGCCAATAGTCCCACGAGCGAGACCAGCGCGAAGCCGAGCCCCGCAAAGAACGTTCCTGCCGGACCATAGGCGTCCCACAGCGCGCCGGCGATGACGCTCGCGGCGAGCAGGGCAAGGCCGGTGAACAGGTTGAAATAGCCGAACGCGGTGCCGCGCAGGCTCGGTGGCGCGGCGTCGGCGACGAGGGCCGAGAGCAGGCCTTGCGTCAGTCCCATATGCAGCCCCCACAGTACGACGCCGAGCGCGAGGCCGCCGAGGCTCGGCAGCAGCGCCAGCGCGAGATCGGCACACGCGAGGAAGACGAGCCCGACCGCGAGCAAGCCGGTCCGGTTGATCCGGTCCGAGAGCACGCCGGCCGGATAGGCCGACAGCGCGTAGACGACGTTCATCAGCACCAGCACCGCCGGCACCCACATCGCATTGAGCCCGATATTCTGTGCCCGCAGGATCAAAAAGGCCTCGCTGAAGCGCGCGAGGGTGAAGACGACGCCGACAGCCACGACGCGCCAATAGACCGCGCCGAGCTGCCGCATCGCGGCGAGATTGAGCGGATTCCCTGCAGGCTCCCGGCTCGGATCCGGCTCCGGCTCGCTCACCGCGAACGTGATCAGGCCGAAGGACAGGAATGCCGGCAGCACGGCGAACCAGAAGACGAGGGCGAAATTGTCCGCCGTCCACCACATCAGGCCGATCGCCACGAGCGGCCCGACGAAGGCGCCGATGGTATCGAGCGACTGCCGCAGGCCGAAGCTCGCGCCGCGCTGGCCGACGGGGACGATATCGGCGATCAGCGCATCGCGCGGCGCGCCGCGAATGCCCTTGCCGACGCGATCGATGAAGCGCGCGCCAATCAGCCATCCGACGCTGGGCGCAAGCGGGAACAGCGGCTTGGTGAAGGCGGCAAGGCCATAGCCAAGGGCGGCCAGCAGCTTGCGCCGCCCGAGCCAGTCCGACAGCGCGCCGGAAAAGATCTTGGTGATCGAAGCCGTCGCTTCCGCCATGCCCTCGATGAAGCCGACGGTCAGCGTCGAAGCGCCCAGCACCGTGACGAGATAGACCGGCAGCAGCGCGTGGATCATCTCGGAGGAGATGTCCATCAGCATCGAGACGAAGCCGAGCACCCAGATCCCCCTGGGCAGCGCGCTACGTGCAGTACTTGGTGTCGTCGTCGTCACGTCTTCGCCTTCTCCCGGCTTTCGTCGCCAGACAACAAAAAACCCGCCACCGGCGGGTTTGTCCATGCTCCCGCCGAAGGCAGAGGCTCAAAGATTGCCCCTCCTCAAGCAGAAGTCATCAGCCCACCACGGTCATCGACCGGCGGGCGGTTATCGGGGGACTCCATCCCCATCTGTGTGGCCAACCTAGCATGGAAATCGTGCCGGACAAGTAGGCGGGACGCTCTGTCCCGCGGCTCGTCGTTCCGGCTTCGCGCATCGTGAGCCCGATGATGCGGGCAATCTGGCGCGTTCCAGCGGCGCGAGCGCGGCAACACGGCGGCAGCTCTGCGCAAGGGCGTGCATAGTCCCAACCCGCAGCTTCCTAACTTGAATGTGAAGCGCAAGCGATCTTCGCCCTTTGCGGCTCGGCGATTGCATGTCACCATCGCGTCATACGACGGGAGACTGCGATGCGTTTGCTGTTCTCGATCGGGGCTGTGCTGGTTGCCGGCATGTTTGCCGGAGGCGACGTCGCGGGCATCGCGGCACCAGGACCAAAATTTGAGCCAAAGAACCAGCCGCAGCGGTTTGCGGCCGACAGGGACGCGCAGACGGTCGACGTCGAGCTGATCCTTGCGGTCGACGTATCCTACTCCATGGACATGGACGAGCTCGCGATCCAGCGCGAAGGCTATGCGCAGGCGATCCAGTCGAAGGAATTTCTTCAGGCGCTGAAGCTCGGACCGAACGGCCGGATTGCGGTGACCTATTTCGAGTGGGCCGCCTCGAGCGACCAGAAGATCATCATTCCCTGGCGGCTGATCGACGGCCCGGAGACGGCGGATGCAGTCGCCGCCGAGATCATGAAGACGCCGATCCGGCGCGCCTCGCGCACCTCGATCTCCGGTGCGATAACTTTCGCGATGCCGCTGTTCGACGAGGATCCCTATCGGGGCCTGCGCCGGGTGATCGACATTTCCGGCGACGGCCCCAACAACAATGGCGGCCCGGTCACGGTGGCACGCGACGCCGCGCTGGAGAAGGGCGTCGTCATCAACGGCCTGCCGATCATGGTCAAGGAGCCGTCCTATTCGACCATGGATATCGACAATCTCGATTTCTACTACGAGGACTGCGTCATCGGCGGTCCGGGCTCCTTCGTCATCACGATCAAGGACCGCGACAAGTTCAAAGAGGCGATCCGCACCAAGCTGCTGATGGAGGTCGCCGGCCGCACGCCGGAGCGCCCCGTGATGCGCGTCGCCGACAAGGAGCCGCGCGTCAACTGCCTGATCGGCGAAAAGATCTGGTCGGACCGCTGGGGGCGCTGAAGCCCCCGGCTGAGACCTTTTGCCCATCCAGCCGGCAGTTGAGTTTAACGGCTCGTTAACCGGCGCGTGTCCCTAATCGCATGGTTTCTGTCCGTTTCCAGCCGGCATCCTGACATTGCTGGGGCTAACGAAAGCGGGTTTGTCAGACCTGTCTCCGAGCAGTCCAATGGCCACCGTCACATCGAGCACCAACCAGATTTCGCCCGCCAACGAGCGGCTGTATCACCAGAGTGCTCTGGTCGGCGACTGGAAGGGCAATTGGGTGGGCAACAACCAGCCCGTCGGCTTCAAGGTCGTGAACATCCGCGGCGCCCGGGCGCAGGTCGAGTACACCCATAACGGGCACACCGAGCGCGGCTTTGCCGAGGTTCAGGGCACACTTATCACTTTTGGCGGGGTCACGGTCGGCACCAAGGACGGCAAGAACATGGTGATGCTGTTCTCCTTCGGGGGCGCCGGCAAGCAGACCGCGAATCTCGAGAAGCAGGCCCCGCCGGCTTCCGACAGTCGCCTCATGGGAAGCTGGGGCGGCTATTCCAGCGCCAACGGCAAGAGCGCGAGCTTCAAGGTGCTCGCGGTCAATGGCAAGGAAGCGCAGGTCAGCGTCACCACCGACGGCGTCACGCGCCAGGGCACCGGCTACGTCTACAAGAACGTCATCATGTTCGGGCAGACGCAGATCGCGACCGATGACGGGCAGAACGGCAAGGTCATCTACCAGGTCGGCACGAAATCCTTCATGGTGCCGGTGACGAAATATCCGCCGGCCGACACGTCGTCCTCCGTCGACAGGACCGCCTGAGCGCGCGGCGCCCAGATACGCGCGGGGCCTGCCGTCCTCACCATTTCGGCGCCCGCTTCTCCACGAACGCCCTCAAGCCCTCCTGCGCCTCATCCGACGTCGCGACGTTGCAGAAATCGTCCACGGCGCTTGCAATGCTGCGGCGATAGTCGAGATCGATCTGGCGCATGAAGGCCGCGCGGCCCATGCGCAGCACCGCGGCTGATTTGCCGGTGAACTGCGCAGCGAGCTTCGCGACCTCGGCCTCGAGCTCCACATCCGCGATGACGCGATTCACCACGCCGAGCTCGCGTGCTTCCATGGCGCTGAAGACCCGGCCGGTGAACAGCAGCTCGAAGGCACGGTGGCGTCCGACGATTCGCGGCAGATGCGCGTAGTGGATCGCGGGAATGACGCCGACGTCGATCTCGGGATAGCCGAACGTCGCGCTCTCGGATGCCAGCACCACGTCGCAGGACACCGCCATGGTCATGCCACCACCGCGTGCCGCGCCGCCGACTGCGGCGATCGAAGGTTTTCCGAGCCCGTACTGGGCATCGTAAAGGTCGATATAGAGCGCCTGGAGGAATTCCCGGATCTCGGCGCCGGACCTGCCAAGCAGGATGTCGAGGTCGAGGCCTGCCGAAAAACGTTTTGCAATTGCGCTCGCCAGCACGACCACGCGCGCGCCGTCGTCGTCCGCAGCGCGGCGGAAGGCGGCGACAACCGCGCGGATCATCTCGAGGCTCAGCGCATTGACGGGCGGGCGGCGCAGCGTGATGCGGGCGATGTCGTCGAGACGTTCGTATACGACCGGATCGTCAGATGTCACCGAGCTCTCCATGCTGTCATCGGACAGCACCTTCAACTGCCGCTCGACCTTGCGCAAGACTTCGCACGCGACCGCAAGGGCGCCACCGCCGATCAGCCGCCGGACATCGTCAGTCCGTTCCGCCAGATGCGGGATCGTCAGCGGCAAGAGCGCGGCTTCGTGACCAGCTTACGTTGCGGCGCGGCCCGTGCAAGACCTCGGGCGCGCATGCTAGGCTGCGTGCGGGAGATTGCTCGCGACTTGGAGAGCACAGATGACCGACGAACATCCCATGATGGCCGGCTCCGCCACCGTTTTCGTCGTCTCCGACATCGCCGCGAGCCTCGCCTATTGCCGCGACGTGCTCGGGTTCGAGGTCACCTTCGAATATGGTGCGCCCTTGTCCCATGCCTGCCTCTGCCGCGACGTGGTCGCTCTGCATCTGCTGGCAGCGGCCAGGACGAAACGATTGCCCGGGCAGGGCGGCCTCTGCATTTTCGTACGCGACGTCGACCAGCTCTATGCCGAATTGTCGGGCCGTGGCGCCAGGCCCATCAACCAGCCGGAGGATCGCGATTACGGCATGCGCGATTTCGACATCGTTGATGCCGACGGCAATCAGCTCACCTTCGGCATGGGTATCCCGGAACCCGGGTGAGGCGATGCCGGCGCAGCCTCGCTGGCATTCCTCAGCGCCGGAGGGTATAATTTGCGAGGTTTTCGAAGGTTACCTGAATGTCCCGCCTTGCAGCTTCATGCGGTCTTGCAGCTATCTTCGCCGTGCTCTGCCTCGGCGGAACGTCCGTTGATGCGCAAGTTGCACCGCTGAGATATGTCATACCGGGCGGACCGTTTGGCTTTGGCGGCAGCGATGGCCAGGGCTCCGATCCTTACGGCAATTTTTCGAGCTTCAATGCCGGTGACGCAGGCGGGCGCACTAATTTTGCGAACGGCTTCTTCGTCGGCAGCCAGCGCGGCAACCTCAATTGGAGCGGGCTCAGTCAGACCGGGCTCGCCGGCAATTTCAGCGCGCTCTCCTATGACAGCACGCAGTTCGGCTACACCACCAAGACAGCTGGCGGCTTGCCCGTGACGTTCTTTGCCGGTTTCGACACGTTGAAATATGGCAATGGCATCGGCAGCTCGGTGGCGCCGCTGACGTCGGGCGCGGCTCCCGGCACCAGCGCGTTTGCGGGCGTCGAGTTCAAACCGACCTCCAACCTCAGTCTGTCGTTCGGCGCCGGTTTCATCCAGCAGGACTCGGGTCGCATGGACAGCGATATCAGATCGAACATGCTGCCCGGCGAGTCGCCGGCCCTGGGCGGCCTTCGGCGTTAGGTTCGCATCACCAGCTCCGGCGGACGCCGTAGCGATTTCGGCAGGTCCGGGCCGTACCCGAAACGCATCACGATATCGGGACGCCGTGCGCCCAGTCCGATTGAGGCCGCGAATTGCGGCCTCAGCGCCGCCACCTCGACCGGCTGGTTGACGAAGGAATATTTGAGCCCGAGCGCGGTCGCCTGCAAACCGAAGCGCTGGCAGGCGCGGCCGACCGCAATCCAGTGCGATTTATCGCTGCGCTCGGCCGCGAGCACGACGATGCCCGCAGAGCTGGCGAGCTGTTCGCGGTACTTCTTGTTTTCCCCGCTCTCCGTGAAGAAGAGTTTCAGAAGCGGCCGGGCCAGCCATGACGGCAAAGAGGGATTCCCCGAGGCGGGTGAGAACAATCCGTCCATGGTCGCGAGCGCCTCTGTCTCGTTGAAGCGAATCCAGCTCACGAGCTCGCGCATGAAGGCCTTGTCGCGCATTTGCGCGGAGTTGCCTTCGAGCACATAGTCGGTGACCCCGGCGATCGCGGTGCGCTCGGTCATCAGGATGGCCGCGACATCAGGTTCGCGGCAGGCGCTTTCGAGCTGGCGCAAGGTCTCGGTTGCGGCCGGCCTGCCGTCGAACGCCGCGCGGGTGCATTGCCTGACCGGAATCGCGGCCGCCAACGCTGATGCGGCGGGCGGGGCCTGCTCGAGCGCGATCACGATCCTGTCGCCGTCGATGACCGGATCGGCGCGCCAGCCCAGCTTGGTTGCGGCGAGGATGAGGTTTTCTGCGGCGCAGCCGAGACTGACGAAGAGGTGATGATCGTCCGGGTCGACGGCCGGACAGCGGCGCGTGAAGTCCGGTGCAATCGCGATCTCGTTGCCGCGAGCGGAGAAGATCCACGGCTGGGTGTTGTGGCTGTTGGCGGCGAGGGTGGCAAAGCGCACGAGTTCGCGATCCCTCGGCACGGCCTGCAGCGGAGCCCGAGACGTCGTCACTGCCTCCTCATAGGTCATCGTTGCTGCTGCGGCGGGGAAGCCGCCGATCGCGGCCGCTGACAACCCGAGCGCGGTTGCGATGAACTGTCGCCGGTCAACCACAAACGTCCGCTCCATGCCCTTGCACAGCAAGCCTCTAGCACCAACGGGCGCCAGAACGATTGAGCGGAATCAAGATCGGACGGCGGGTCCAGGCAATCCTGGCTTGAGCATCATGACAAGCCCGCCACCAGCGGCCGTTGCAGGTGCTTGGCCATCAGCTCCGCCGCTTCGGCGTAACGCCCGGTTTCCAGAACGTCGAGCAGGCGCAAATGCTCGCGCACGTGCCGCCGCATGCCGTCGCGGTCGGCGAAGCTGCGATAGGCGAACAGGCGTCTGATCGAGTTCACGCGCCTGAGGGCTTCGAGGAAGAAGGGGTTGCCGGCGCCGCGGATGATCTCCTCATGGAATTCGCAGCCGGAGTGAAAGACCTCGCCGATCGTCATCTTCTCGAGCTCGCCTTCGAACACGCGCTGCTGGCGCTCGCGCAGCCGTACGATCACCTCTTGCGGCAGGGCAAAACCCGGCTGCGCGATCGCCGCCGGCTCGATCACGGCACGAAACGCCTTGGCTTGCGCTTGGGCTTCGGGACTCGAGACCGTCTCCGCAAAGCGCCAGCCATAGCCCGGCAGGCGTGCGATCCAGCCCTCGGCAGCGATCCGGTCGAGCAGCCGCTGCAGCTCGGCCCGGCTGAGGCCATAGCGACGCATCAGCTCCGCCTCGGTGACGTCGGCCGTCAACCGGCTTGCAAGCACGTCGCCTGCGATGGTCGCATAGACCTGCTCGCTGCGGCTGACTGCCGCGAGGGCCGGTTGGGCTGCGCTGCTGGTGGGATTCTTGGCCAGCACAAAGCCGCGATGTGGCTCGCCGCGCGCCAAACCCGCAGCTTCCAGAGCCTTGAGGCCGAGCCGGATCGGCGCGCGTGAAAGGTCCAGCGCATCGGCAAGCCTCTGTTCGATCAAGCGGTCGCCGGCCTTCATGCCGTCGCGCCGGGCGAGCGCCATGATCAGTCCGGCGAGGTGCTCGGCGCGTTCGGAACCATTCTTGTCGCTGCGTTGTCGGGAACTGTCGGATGCGCTCATTGCAGTGCACGCAAGTTTTAGGGCTTGACAGACTGTCCCATGGATTGTTCTTTTACGCAACAATATACAATCGACCCAGGGAGAGAGCCCGATGGCGCGCGCGCCCGACGTCCACATTTGCGAGGTTGCCCCCCGCGATGGTCTCCAGAACCTGGACATCTTCGTCCCGACCGAAGCCAAATGCGTGCTGATCGACACGATCGCCGCTGCCGGCGTGCGCGAGATCGATGCCGGATCGTTCGTGCCGCCAAAGATCGTGCCGCAATTCGCCGATGTCGACACGGTGATGGCGCACGCGCTCACGCACAAATCCGCGGCCATCGGCGCGCTGGTGCCGAACCCGAAGGGCGCCGAGCGCGCCATCGCCGCAGGGGTCAACGCCGTCTATTTCGTCATCTCGGCCAGCGAGACGCACAACCAGGCCAATGTGCGTCGCTCCATCGAAGAGCAGATCGAGGGATTTCGCGCGGTCCGCGCCGCGATCGACGCCCGTCCGGCGGACCAGCGTCCGCAGCTGATGGGCGCGATCTCCACCTCCTTCGGCTGCTCGCTCGAAGGTGAGGTCAGCGAAGCAGCCGTGTGCCGTGTGGCGCGCGCCTTTGCCGAAGCCCGTGCCGACGAGATCGGGCTTGCCGACACCGTTGGTTACGCCACCCCAAAGCTGATCGGCCAGATCGTCATGGCCGTGCGGCGCGAGGTCGGGCCGCAAATGACGTTGCGGCTGCATCTGCACGATACGCTCGGCGCCGGCCTTGCCAATGCCGTCGCCGGTCTTGAAGCCGGCATCCGCCGTTTCGACGCCGCCGTGTCAGGCCTCGGTGGCTGTCCCTTTGCTCCCGGCGCGCGCGGCAATATCGTCACCGAGGACCTCGTGTTCATGCTGGAGCGCATGGGCCTCTCCACCGGCATCGACCTCGACCGTCTGATGCAGACGCGCGAGATCCTCGCCCGCCATATCCCCGCACAGCATCTGACGGGGCACCTGCACGAGGCCGGCATCCCCAAGGTGCTGCGGAGGGCGGCATGACGGCGGCGGCGCGCGAGACCACATCGGAGCTTCGCCCGCTCGCCGGCATTCGTGTCATCGAGTTCAGTCAGATGGTGATGGGGCCGAGCTGCGGCTTGATCCTCGCCGATCTCGGTGCCGACGTGATCAAGGTCGAGCCGCCTAAAGGCGACCGCACTCGCTATTTCAAGGGCCCCGCTGCCGGCTTCTTCGCCACCTACAGCCGCAACAAGCGCAGCATCGCGCTCGATACGTCGACCGCGGAAGGCCAGAAGGTCGCGCGGAGACTGATCGAGAGCAGCGACGTCATGATCGAGAATTTCAGGCCGGGCTTGTTGAAGCGGATCGGCCTCGACTACGAGAGCGTTGCGGCTTTTGCGCCACGCCTGATCTATTGCTCGCTCAAGGGCTATCTTCCTGGGCCTTACGAGAACCGCCTTGCGCTCGACGAGGTGGTGCAGATGATGGGGGGCCTTGCCTACATGACCGGCCTGCCTGACCGCCCGATGCGTGCCGGGGCCTCGGTCAACGATGTCATGGGCGGCATGTTCGGCGTGATCGCGATCCAGGCTGCGCTGGCCGAGCGGCAGCGGACCGGCCGGGGGCGCTACATCCAGAGTGCGCTGTACGAGAACAACGTGTTCCTGATGGCGCAGGCCATGATGTGCGAGGTGGTCAGCGGCCAGCCGTCGATCCCGTATTCGATCAAGGATAGCCCATGGCCGGTCTACGATCTCTTCGACACCAGGGACGGCTCGAAGCTGTTCGTCACCATCGTCGGTGAAGAGCAATGGGAGGCGTTCTGCCGCGCCTTCGATCGTGAAGCCTGGCTCGTTGATCCGCGCTTTGCGACGAGCAACGACCGCGTCGATCATCGCGGCTGGCTGATCCCCGAGATCGCGAAGATCTTCAAGCAGTGGGACAAGGCCGATCTTGCCGCGCGCCTCGAGCAGCTCGATCTTCCCTATGCGCCGGTCAACAAGCCCGGCGATCTCTTCGATGATCCGCATCTTAACCAGTCCGGCGGCCTGACCGCCATTCGGCTGCCCGACGGTAACGAGGCCAAGACGCCGTTGTTGCCGATTTCCATGGACGGAAGGCGTCTGCCCAACCGCTACAATCCACCCGAGATCGGGGAGCACAGCGGCGAGATCCTGCGCGAGATCGGCATGTCTTCGGACGAGATCGACACGCTGCGACGAGCAGGGACGATCAAGGTCGCGCCGACCTGACCGGTCGGCGTATCGGACAAGAAACAAGGGAGGAGGAGCACATGAGCATTTCCAGGCGCCAGGCGGTGATCGCTGGCTCCGCATGGGCGGGAGCATCGCTGTTGCCGGGACGATTGCACGCGGAAGCCAAGCAGGTCTCGCTTGCGTTCGGGCCGGTATCGCCGGTCTACGCCATCGGCATGATTGCGGAGCTGAAGGGGTACTTCAAGGACGAGGGGCTCGATTCAAAGCTCATCACCGGCAATGCCGGCACATTCGGTCGCCAGACGCTGGCGGCAGGGCAGGCACTGTTCGCACATGGCGATGCCAGCCACCCGCTTCAGCTCGGGGCGCGCGGCAAGCCCTGCAAGATCCTGCTCGCGACCGAGATGGTGTGCTCCTACGCCAACATCATGGTCCGGCAGGACCTCTACGACAGCGGCATCAATTCGGTCGAGAAGCTTGCCGACTACAAGCGGGCGGACGGCGCCAAGCCGATCGTTGCCGCGACCGCCATCGGCTCCGGCACCTGGGTGTTCGGCACCTATGTGTTCGAAGCGCGCGGGCTCGGCGACAAGGTGAATTGGGTCGCGGGCGGCGGGCCCAACACGATGTTCCCCTCGCTCCAGACCAAGCAGTTCGACGCCATCATGGCGCCGCCGAGCTGGATCGTCGAGGTCGAGAAGAAGGGCTTTGGCAGGACGATTTACGACACGTCCAAGCCGGGCGTGTTCGAGAAGGATTTCGGCGGCGCGCTGCCCGTGCTCGTGATCTACACGCTCCAGGATACGGTCGAGCAGGACAAGGCGTTGGTGCAGGCCTACGTCAATGCGATCTACCGCGCGATGGCGTTCGTGAAGGCGACGCCGCTCGCGGAGGTGCAGGCGCTGGTCACGCCGAAATATTTCTCCGGCATCGACCCCGATGCGGTCAGTGCCGAGCTCGGCTTCGACAAGTCGACCTGGGCCTATGACGGCGCCATCGACAAGCCCGCGTTCGAACGCGGCGCCAAGCCCTGGTACCGCAAGGGCACGGATATTCCCGAGACCAAATACGAGGATGTCGTCGACATGAGCTTCCTCCAGGCGGCCAGGGCGAAGTACAAATGATCGCCGCGCCGGGCCAGGGCTTCGCGCTCGCGCGCGGCGAGGATGAAGCGACAGCGGCACGCACCCGCATCGCCGTGCAGGGGCTTGCCAAGCGCTTCAACGCGTCCGGCCGCGAGTTCGTGGCGGTGGATGACGTCTCCTTCGATGTCAAGCAGGGCGAGTTCGTCGCGCTGCTCGGCCCGTCCGGTTGCGGCAAGAGCACCATCCTCAACATGGTGGCGGGGCTGTTGCCGCGCTCTGGCGGACGCATCCTGATCGATCAGGACACCGTCGAGACCGGCAAGGTCAACCCCAGGGTCGGTTATGTCTTCCAGCGCGATACTCTGTTTCCCTGGCGAACTGTGGAGCAGAACATCGGCTATGGGCTGGAGATCGCGGGATTGCCGAAGACCGAGCGCGCCGGCCGCGTCGCTTCGGCGGTCGAGAAGGCCGGGCTCTCGGGCTTTGGGCAGAGCTTTCCGCGCATGCTGTCCGGCGGCATGCGCCAGCGCGTCGCCTTGATGCGCACGCTGATCCTCGAGCCCGAGATCCTGCTGATGGACGAGCCGTTCGGCGCGCTCGACACCCACACCAAGCTGGAGATGCACAAGACGCTGCTGGAGATCTGGGAGCGCGAGCGGCAGACCGTGCTGTTCGTGACGCACGATCTCGGCGAGGCCTTGACGCTGGCGAGCCGTATCATCCTGCTTTCGGCACGGCCAGGGCGCCTGAAGGAGGACTTCGACGTCGCCATCCCGCGGCCACGCGATCCCGTTTCCGTGCGCGAGAGCGCCGAATTCGGCCGCCTCTATTCTCACATCTGGCACTCCCTCGGCGAAGAATTCCGCCGCACCAGGGCCGACTGACCATGTCCAACAGCCGCATCGTGATCCTGTTCTGGCAATTGGCCATTCTCGCAGCCGTTCTCGTCATCTGGCAGTGGGGCTTCGAATGGAGCAAGGCGCTGCTGCCGAGGGCTTACGTGCCCAAAATCCTCGATCCCTATTTCGTCGCCAAGCCGTCGTTGATCTGGCAAAGTTTTCTGCGGCTCGGCTGCTTCGCTGATGCCGGCGGCTTTGCGGCCTGCATCAAGGGCAACGACAACAATCTGTGGCTCGCCACGCTCGTCACGCTGAAGAATACCTGGTGGGGCTTTCTGTTCGGCTCAGCGAGCGGCATCGCGGCCGGCCTGATTCTCGGACGTTCGGACTTCCTCGCCCGCGTGTTCGGGCCCTACATCGTTGCGCTCAACTCGATACCGCGCATTGCGCTGGTGCCGCTCGTCATCCTGATCTTCGGCCTCGGCGATCTCTCCAAGATCGCGACCGCCTGGCTCGTCGTGTTCTTCGTGGTGTTCTTCAACACCTTCGAGGGAACGCGTGCGGTCGACCGCGACCAGATCGCTGCCGCCCGTCTGCTCGGCGCCAGCGAATTCACCGTGCTGCGGACCGTCGTGATCCCGTCCGCGCTCGCCTGGGTGTTCGCTTCGCTTTTGCCGGCGGTCTCCTTTGCACTGATCGGCGTCATCGTCGGCGAGTTCATCGGCGCCGAGCGCGGCCTCGGCAAGCTCATCATCGAAGCGGAGGCGCGCGCCAATGCCAGCGAGATGATGGTCGCGATCTTCGTCATGATGTTCGTCGGCATCCTGCTGGCGATCGCGGTGCGCTCGCTGCAGTCCTATTTGTTGCGATGGCAGCCGCAATTCGAGCAGTCAGCATAGCGGCCCGGACGAGGGTGAGCGGGCGCGTGCAACGTCACCGGCTGAACCGCGCCACCAGCTCGACATGCGGCGTGTGCCGGAACTGATCAACCGGCACCACCGCCTCCAATCGATAGCCGCCGTCGATCAGCAGCCGCGCGTCGCGGGCAAAGGTTGCGACGTTGCAGGACACCGCGACCACGACGGGCACTTTGCTCGCGGCGAGCTTCAGCGCCTGCGCCTGCGCGCCCTGGCGCGGCGGGTCGAATACCACAGCGTCGAAGTCGCGCAGCTCCGGCGGCACCAGGGGGCGGCGAAACAGATCGCGCGGCTCGGCCTTGATCGGCTTCAGGCCCGGCGTGCGCGCGGCTTTTGCCAGCGCTGCGACAGCGCCGGCGTCGTTGTCATAGGCGGTGACGCGCGCTTTTTCGGCGAGCCGCAAGGCGAACGGCCCGACGCCGCAGAAGAGGTCGAGAACCTCCTTGGCCTTGCCAATGCGTTCCGCGACGAGCGCTGCCAGCGTCTCTTCGCCCGCGACGGTTGCCTGCAGGAACGAGCCCGGCGGCAGCGTCACCTCTGCGCGGCCCATCTTTATTGTCGGCGCCAGGCGTTGCAGCACCAATTCGCCATGCCGCGTCAGCCGCGCCAGGCGGTGCTGCTCGGCGACGCGCGAGAGCGCGGTGACGAGCGGCGTCGGCAGCGGGCCGGAGCCGCGCACGTCGACATCGAGGCCGTTGGCGGTGGCGGTGACCTGGATGTCCAGCGGCTTGGTCACCGGCATTTTGGACGTCAGCGGCTCCGCCAGCGCCCAGGCGGCATCGAGCGCGCCGTCGAGTGCAGGATCGAGGATCGGGCAGCGATGGATCGGGATGACGTCGTGTGAGCTCGTCGCGGAGAAACCGACCTTGAGGATATCATGCGTGCCGAAGCGGCCGTGCAGCGTGACGCGCCGGCGGCCGGCGCCATGAGCATCGACCAGCGGCGCGACTTCGCAATCGATGCCGGCCTGCGCCAGCGTCTCCACCACGATGCCGCGCTTCCAGGCGTGGTACGGCTCGGCCGACCAGTGCTGGATGGCGCAGCCGCCGCAAACGCCGAAATGCGGACAGAACGGGTCGATACGCTCCAGGCTTGCGACGTCGACCGCGAGCAGCTTGCGACGGTCGGGATGGTTGCCCACGACGTGATCGACCTCGACGGTCTCACCGCCCAGCGTGTAGGGCACGTAGATCGCTCCGCCGGCGTCGAGGCAGACGCCGTCGCCGCGATGGCCGACATGGTCGATGGTGAGACGCTCAACCACGGCGCGCGCCCAGGAAGAATTCGATATTGCCGTCGCCGCCCGTGATCGGCGAGGGGAATATTTCGATGTCGGTGCAGCCGAGCGAAGCGGCAAAGGCGGCAATGTCGTCGCAGATCTCCCGGTGCACGGCGGCGTCGCGGACGATGCCCTTCTTGTTGTGCTTCCTGTCAGCCTCGAATTGCGGCTTGATCAGCGCCAGCAGGCTCATTGGTGCTGCGGCCAGCGACAGCGCCACCGGCAGCACCGTCTTGAGCGAGATGAAGCTGACGTCGATGACGACGACATCGGGCCGTGCCGGCAGCCGTTTGCCCTCATAGCTGCGAATGTCGGTCTCCTCCATCGACACGATCTTGGGATGGTCGCGCAGCGAGGCATGCAGCTGGCTGGTGCCGACGTCGATGGCGAACACCAGGCTCGCGCCGTTCGTCAGCAGTACCTCGGTGAAGCCGCCGGTGGAGGCGCCGACGTCGAGGCAGACATGGTCCTCGATCTCGATGGGATACCGCTCCAGTGCGCCGGCGAGCTTGACGCCGCCGCGGGAGACGTAGGGGTGCGCGGGCTCGGCCTGGATCACCGCATCCTCGGCGATCGTCTCCGACGGTTTGGCGACCGGCTTGTCGTCGGCCGTGACGAGGCCGGCCTCGATCGCCGCGCGCGCCCGCGCCCGGCTCTCGAACAGGCCGCGCTCGACCAGCAATACATCTGCGCGCTTGCGGGCAGGGGACATCACGCTCTCATGCGACGATTCTTTGGGACGACTGACGTGCTTATGTAGCGATCAATCGCGCGGCCGCCATCCGGACGCAAGCCTCGAACGCAGCCAGATCGTGCCAGACGTCGATCGGCATCGCGGCCGGCGTCACCAGCGGACAGCCGTGCAGCTCCAGGGCATGGATCATCATGAGGTTGTCGACGAGGCCGAAATCCTCGACCGTCAGTCCCTGCGCGTCGACCAGCCGCCCGTCCTCGGAGGTGACCTCCATGAAGCGGCCGACACGGTCGGCATAGGCGGCGCCGTCGTTGGAATAGGCCAGGCACAATTTGCGGCGGCCGGCCATGTAGCCGAGCTCGTAGACGGTGCCGGGATCGGCGCCTGCGCCGCGGAACGGGGTGAGATTGGCGATGATGGCGTCAGCCGCGTCCATCATCGCCTCGTTGCCGCAAAAGATCTGCCGCGCGGCGTCGGGCGCGGCGAGGTCGATGGCGTTGTCGAGGGGATAGAGGCCGGTGAGCCCGTAGCGACCACAGATCGCGACCTTCTGCCGGCCGATCTCAACCGCATCCGGCAGGAACACGTCGGGGCCTGCCAGATAGATTTTCATGGGAGCCGAGCCGAAGAATTTGAACCGAGATGCGAGCTGCAGCGCATGCTCTGCTCCCTCCCCGCCTGCGGGGGGGTGGGGCGAGGGTGTCCGCAACCGAGAACCCCCGAGAGGCCAGAACCCTCACCCGGATCGCGCCGGACGATGCTTCGCATCGCCGAGGCGATCCGACCTCTCCCGCAAGCGGGAGAGGTGAAGACAACGGCCGTTAGGCCAGCTTGACCGTCTCGGCCTTGACGTCCTTGCCGAGCGCCTCGAACACCTTGGCGACGATGCCCTTGGCGTCGAGACCGGCGCGGCCGTACATCGCGGCCGGCGTGTCGTGGTCCTGGAACACGTCGGGCAGCACCATCGAGCGGAACTTGACCATGCCGGTGTCGAGCACGCCCTGATCGGTCAGGTACTGCGCGACATGCGAGCCGAAACCGCCGACCGAGCCTTCCTCGATCGTGATCAGGATCTCGTGGTCGCGGGCAAGCTTGAGCACCAGCTCGGTATCCAGCGGCTTCATGAAGCGCGCATCGGCGATCGTGGTCGACAGGCCATGGGCTGCGAGCTCATCGGCCGCCTTCTCGCACTCGGCGAGGCGCGTGCCGAAGGAGAGCAGGGCGATCTTGCTGCCCTGGCGGATCACGCGGCCCTTGCCGACCTCGAGCGGAATGCCGACCTCGGGCATCTCGATGCCGCGGCCTTCGCCGCGCGGATAGCGCAGCGAACTCGGACGGTCGTCGATCGCGACCTGGGTCGCCACCATGTGCACGAGCTCGGCTTCGTCGGCCGCCGCCATGATCACCATGTTGGGCAGGCAGCCGAGATAGGCGTTGTCGAACGAGCCGGCATGCGTGGCGCCGTCGGCGCCGACGAGGCCGGCACGGTCGATGGCGAAGCGGACGGGCAGGTTCTGGATCGCGACGTCATGGACGATCTGGTCATAGCCGCGCTGCAGGAAGGTCGAGTAGATCGCGCAGAACGGCTTGTAGCCTTCGCTGGCAAGACCGGCGGCGAAGGTCACCGCGTGCTGCTCGGCGATGCCGACGTCGAAGGTGCGGTCGGGGAAGGCCTTGTTGAAGATGTCGACACCGGTGCCGGACGGCATCGCCGCGGTGATGGCGACGATCTTGTCGTCCTTCTGTGCTTCCTTGACGAGGCTCTGGCCGAACACGTTCTGGTAGGCCGGTGCATTCGGCTTGGCCTTGGCCTGGGTGCCGGTCGCGACGTCGAACTTGACGACGGCGTGGTACTTGTCGGCGGACGCTTCCGCCGGGCCGTAGCCCTTGCCCTTCTGCGTCACGACGTGGACCAGGATCGGTCCGGTCTCCATGTCGCGCACGTTCTTCAGCACGGGCAGGAGGTGGTCGAGATTGTGGCCGTCGATCGGGCCGACATAGTAGAAGCCGAGCTCCTCGAACAGCGTGCCGCCGTCCATCATGAAGCCGCGGGAATATTCCTCGACGCGGTTGGCGCGGTTGGCGATGATCTTGGGCAGGCGCTTGTTGATCTGCTTGGCCGCATCGCGCAGCGTGCGATAGGTCTTGCCGGAGTACAGCCGCGACAGATAGGCGCTCATGGCGCCGACCGGCGGCGCGATCGACATGTCGTTGTCGTTGAGGATCACGATCAGGCGCGAGTTCATCGCACCCGCATTGTTCATGGCCTCATAGGCCATGCCGGCCGACATCGCGCCGTCACCGATCACCGCGATAACGTTGTTCTTGCCGCCGGAGAGGTCGCGCGCCACCGCCATGCCGAGGCCGGCGGAGATCGAGGTCGAGGAATGCGCCGCGCCGAACGGATCGTAATCGCTCTCGCTGCGCTTGGTGAAGCCGGACAGGCCGCCGCCGGTGCGCAAGGTGCGGATGCGGTCGCGCCGGCCGGTGAGGATCTTGTGCGGATAGGCCTGATGGCCGACGTCCCAGATCAGCCGGTCGCGCGGCGTGTCGAAGACGTAATGGATCGCGGTGGTGAGCTCGACCACGCCGAGGCCCGCGCCGAAGTGACCGCCGGTCACCGAGACGGCATCGATGGTCTCCTGCCGCAGCTCGTCGGCGACCTGGCGAACCTGCTCGATCTTGAGCTTGCGCAGGTCGTCCGGTGTCCGGATGGTGTCGAGAAGCGGCGTTTTACTGTATGCGTTCACGGCGATTTCCAATTTGTCAGCGCCGGAAGGTCATTCCGGTGCGCGATGGGTTTGCACAATATCGGCGCAGCGCGAGTCCTCAAACCGTCGGAGCCACCTGCATGGGGCCAAGCCCCGTCTTCAAGCTTAGGTAAGCTTAAGTGCGCTCCGGTTCAGTCTCTGTGATCCCTGTCACTTAGATCGGCTTCGTCCGTCCCAGCCAATTTCATTAGCAGTTTGAAGCGCTTGTCGTCGGAATTCTCTGCCCACGCAAGGCTTGCAAAAAGCCACACTCCGCGCAGCTTTACACCAAAGCTTGGGCCAAAGCCAACCCGCCGGACCGATTAGGGGTATGCAGATGCAACCGGCGGGCCAGAGTGGTTAACTGTGGCTCAGGACAAGGGGTTCCAGCCTTGGCGGGTTCCATGGCAGGCTTTTTTCGCCTGAATGAGATCTTTTTTGGTCCTGAGGGACGAATTTCCGGAGCGGATGGCATCGATGCGCCTGCACGGACCCCGCTGCCTGGCGGGACAGCGCCGTGCAATCATGAAATCGATGCGGGCGGCCACGCTCCTGTGATGAGTTTCGCGGGGCCTGCCATCAGGGGAAACTGAGGGGGAAGCTCGGCCTTCCTTACTGCACGTCCAGCGGCGCGGTGCCGGTGGCCTGGCCGCTGGCATCAGTGGTGATCTTGTCGACGCGCGCCTCGGCCTGGCGCAGCAATTCCTCGCAGCGGCGCTTCAGCGCCTCGCCACGCTCGTAGATCGTCACGGATTCCTCGAGCGGCACCTTGCCGTCCTCGAGCCGCTTCACGATCGTTTCGAGTTCCTCGATCGCGCGCTCGAAGGTGAGCCTGGAGACGTCGACTTGAGTATTTTCGGCCATATCCGTTTCCGATTGCCCGATTCGCTTTCCTTGCAGTGAAGGCGGGTTTTGCGGGCTTAATGTGGCGGGCTTGTCAGGCGCCCATCAGGGCGCCGACATGCGCCGTAACAGATTCTTTCAGTCCTTGCAGGTCATAGCCGCCCTCGAGCACCGAAACAACGCGCCCCCCCGCGGACTTCTCGGCGAGATCCATCAGCTTGCGCGTCACCCAGGCATAATCCTCCGCGCGCAAATTCAGCGAGGCCAGCGGATCGCGATAATGCGCATCGAAGCCGGCGGAGATGACGACAAGCTCGGGGCTGAATTTCTCGAGCTGCGGCAGGATCAAATTCTCGAACGCGGAGCGGAATTCCGGCCCGCCGTCCTCGGAGGCGAGCGGCGCGTTGACGATGGTGTCGTGGTCGCCGCGCTCGCCCGTGGCGCCGGTGCCGGGAAACAGCGGCATCTGGTGCGTCGAGCAATACATCACGGTCGGGTCCGACCAGAAGATGTCCTGCGTGCCGTTGCCGTGATGCACGTCGAAATCGACGATGGCAGCGCGCTTGATGCCGTATTTGCGCTGGGCGTGGCGGGCGGCGATGGCGACGTTGTCGAAGAAGCAGAAGCCCATCGGCTTGCCGATCTCGGCGTGATGGCCGGGCGGGCGCACCGCGACGAAGGCGTTGCGATGCTCGCCCGCCATCACCGCTTCGGTCGCCGCCACCGCGCCGCCGACGCCGCGCATCACCGCTTCCCACGTGCCCGGCGACATCGAGGTGTCGCCGTCGATATAGACCTGCCCGCTGCTCGGTGCGATGTGGCGCAGCTCGGTGACGTAGTGCTCGTTGTGGCACAGCGTGACGAGATCGAGATCGCCCTCCGGCGCCTGGCCGCGCACCAGGAACTGGAAGCGCTCATGCGACAGCGCTTCCTCCACCGCACGCAGGCGATCCGGCCTTTCAGGATGTCCCGGCGGGGTGACATGGTCGAGGCAGGCCTTGTGGGAAAGGAGAAGCGTGCTCATCAGGTCGGCCTCATGGATGCGGGCTTTCGACGTCGCTTGGCGCATCCGGCGCCAAAACGCAATGCAAAACCCAATCTATGCGCTTGAACGGGAATGGCAAAGGGTTGTCCCGTTCTGGCCCGTTTGATCCGGATCAATTCACGCGCAGGATGCGGCTCAGCGGCAGCGGGCCGATCGGTCCGTGTGCCCGGAAGAACGCGAACAGCGCGTCCGCGTCGTAGCCGCCATATTGCGGCGCCGTGCCTTGTTTGGCGACGGTAAAACCATCGCCGCCGACCGCGAGGTAATCGTTGAGGGTGACGCGGTAGCCGCTGGCCTGCTCGATCGGCCTGCCGCCCAGCGTCATCCTGTCGGCGATCACGCGCTCGCCGAATGGCTTCGACGCATCCCAGGCATAGCTGAACCCGTTCGACACCTGGAGAATCCGCGGCCGCTTCGGGTCTAGCCATTGCTGCTCGAGCATGTCCTTGAGCTGACTGCCCGTCAGCGTCATCGTAACGAGGCGGTTGCGGAATGGCTGGCTGGCGAAAACATCGCCGAAGGATATCGCGCCGTTCTCCCTCGGGACGATGTCGGTCCGGATGCCGCCCGGATTGGTGAGCGCGATGACAGCGCTGCCATCCTGGGCCGCCCGGGTCGCGGCGAGCTGCGCGTCCGCGATGACGTCGCCGAGCGCGCTTTCGCCGGCCTCGTTCGGCACGCGCGACAGCGTCTGCGTCACCGATCCGGCCGGCCGGTTGGCGATCGGCGCCGAGAGCCTGTCATAGGCCTCGATCAGCGCGGTCTGCTCGGCGTCCTTCGCCAGCGAGGCATTGGCGACGATGACGTTCTCGGCTTTGGCGCTGACGATGTCGCGGGTTACAGGATCGAGCTTGAGATCGATCGCGGTGACCAGCGTGCCGTATTTGTCGCCGCTGGTGACGAGCCGCCCGTCGATGTCGCAGACATAGGCGCGGTGGGTGTGGCCGCTGACGACGACGTCGACGGCGCGGTCAAATTTTTTGACGATATCGACGATCGGCCCCGTGATGGCAGGGCATTCATTGTAGTCGCCGGCGGGCTCGCCGCCCTGGTGGATCAGCACCACGATCGCCTCGACGCCGCGCGCCTTCAGCTGCGGCACCAGCGCGTTCACCGTCGCGGCTTCGTCGCGGAATTCGAGTCCGGCAATGCCGGACGGTGAGACGATGCCCGCGGTCTCCTTCAAGGTGAGCCCGATGAAGGCGACGGGGATGCCCTCGAATTCCCGGATCTCGGTGGGAGGCAGCACGCTGTTGCCCGTCGCGGTATCGATGGTGGACGCGGCGAGATAACGGAATTTGGCACCCGTGAACGGATGCGGCCCCTGGCAGCCGTCGACCGGATGGCAGCCGCCGTTCTGCATCCTGAGCAGCTCGGTCATGCCCTCGTCGAACTCGTGATTGCCGACCGAACTGATCGCAAGGCCCATCAGCGAAAGCGCCTCCACCGAAGGCTCGTCGTGAAACATCGCCGACAGGAACGGGCTCGCGCCGATCAGGTCGCCGGCGGCGACGAAGATCGTGTTCTTGTGCCCTTCGCGCAGCTGCTTCACCAGCGTCGCCATGTATTCGGCGCCGCCGGCCGCCACCATCACCTTCCTGGCTCCGTCCTCGGGATCGGCGATGCGGATGCCGCCGGGCGGCGGGCGCAGATTGCCGTGGAAATCGTTGATCGCAAGGATGCGCAGCTCGACCGGCGCGGCGGTTTGGGCCGAGGCGGGGAGGGCGGAGGCGAGAGTGAGGGCGGCGAAGATGGATCGGTATCGCATGGAACAAGATTAGTCGTTCCGCGCGAAGATTTCACGAAAGTTCTCGCTGTCATTCCGGGGCGCGCGAGGCGCGAGCCCGGAATCCATTGTGCGGCAGAGCTGGTGGATGAATGGATTCCGGGCTCGCGACTTTGTCGCGCCCCGGAATGACGACCATTGAGCTGATCGCACCCTACCGCTTCTTCCGGTTCGCAAAAGCATCGAACGCCGCCACCGCTTCATCCGACTTGAGCCGCTCGCCGAACAAATGGCCTTCCTGGTCGATGCGGCGGGTGAGATCTTCGGCCGGCGCGCGCAGCAATTTGCGGGAGGTCGCGACCGCCTCGGCCGGCAGCCGGCAGATCTCGCGCGCCACCTTGCGCGCCTCGACCTCGGTATGTCCCGGCGATACCACGGTGTTGACGAAGCCTGCCGCGTGCGCCTCCGCGGCGGAAAAAGTCCGCCCCATCACCAGCATCGCGAAGGCGCGCTGATATCCCATCGTGTTCGGCATCAAGAGGCTGGCGGCGCCGACCGGCACCAGCCCGAGATGGATGTAGGGCGCGGAAAAGGTCGCAGCGTTCGAGGCCAGCACGTAGTCGCAGTGAAACAGCATCACGGTGCCCATGCCGATCGAGGCGCCGTCGACGGCGGCGATGATCGGCTTGACGTTGAGGGCGAGCGAATAGAGAAACTTGGCACCCTCCGACAGCGTCTCGGGGCGCGAGGTGTCGGCGTGCATGAAATCGTCGATGTCGTCGCCGGCGGTGAACACGCCGGAGCCGCCGGTGATGATCATGCAGCGGATATCAGGGTTGTTCTGCGCGGTGTCGATCGCGCGGCTCATCTCCCGATACATGTCCTGGGTGATCGCGTTCTTCTTGCCCGGGCGGCGCAGGGTAATCACGCGCGTTCCGCGCTCCTCGGTGAGGACGATGTTGCCGTTCGGCATGAGAACCCCCTGCGCTCGCCGCTCGCGAGACTTGCAAGCATCAGCCTACATCATCCCGCAGGCGTGCCAATGCGCTCGCTCAACCTTTTCGGCGTCGAATTCCGGTAAGGCCGGCGCGTGGCCCCGCGCCGCAACAATTGGCTACAATGTTTCATTTGAAAAACCGGTGGTTGTGGTGCACGATCCCGCGCGGTTCCATTTGGCTTGATTGCCCGATTGATGATTGCCGCAACCCGCGTCGACGAATCCTCGTTGCACTACCGCGGCTGGCGCGTCGTGCTGGCCTGCTTCCTGATGGCCTTCTTCATGTTCGGCTTCGGCCTGTACGGCCAGGGCGTCTATCTCGCCGAGCTGCAGCGCGCCCATGGCTGGCCGGGCACGCTGGTCTCCGCGGCCAGCACCTTCTCGTTTCTCCTGACCTCCGTCCTCGTCATCTTCACCGACGATCTGCTCGCCCGCATCGGCTTGCGGTCGCTGATCCTGTGCGGCCTGGCGGCGCTCGGCGCCTCGACGGTGCTGCTGGCGCTGATGCAGACGCCCTGGCAGCTGTATCTCGCCTATGCGCTGATGTCGGTCGGCTGGACCGGCATGGGCACCGTGGTGATCGCAACCGTGCTGAACTCCTGGTTCGAACGCCGGCGCGGGCTCGCGCTCAGCCTCGCGTTCAACGGCGCGACCTGCGGCGGCATCATCCTCGTTCCACTGCTGCTGTCGCTGACCGGCAGCATCGGCTTTCGGTCCGCCATGCTGACGGCCACCACCGCGATGATGGTGCTGGTGTTGCCGGTGGTCGTGACCTTCGTCGGCTGGCCTGCCGGGACCTCGGCGGCTTCGGGCGGACGCCCTTCCGGCGGGAGCGCGGCCGCGCCAAGCCATTCCCGCAAAGCACTGCTCGCCAACGCGGCGTTCTGGACCATGGTGCTGCCGATCGCGATCGCGCTGCTGGCGCAGATGGGATTCATCATCCACCAGGTGAGTTTTCTCGAGCCGCTGATCGGCCGCTCGGCCGCAGGCGGCGCGGTCACCATCATGGCGGCGATGGCGGTGGTCGGCCGCCTGTCGCTCGGCCTGTTCGTCGACCGGCTCGATCCGCGCCTCGCCTGCGCGGCGTCGATGACGAGCCAGGCGGCGGCGCTGTTCGTTCTCGTGCAGAGCACGAGCCCGACGGTGCTGCTGGTGTGCTGCGCCGTCTACGGCTTCTCGATCGGCAACATGATCACGTTTCCGCCCCTGATCATCCAGCGCGAGATCGGCGCCGGCGCCTTCGCCGCCGCAATGGGATTGGGCACCTCGATCAGCGGCGTCGTCAGCGCCTTCGGTCCCGGCATCGTCGGCCTGGTGCGCAGCTTCACCGGCAACTACACGGCGGCTTTTGCGATGTGTGTCGCGCTCGATCTCGTGGCGGCCGGCGTCGTGTTGTGGCGGCCGGGGAGAACGGCAAAGCTCGCAGCTTCGTAGGCAGCGCAGGTTTGCACTCTCGTGCCCCGGACGCAGCGCAGCGCTCCTTCAGCGGTGCGCTGCAGAGCCGGGGCCCATGTCACCGCGATCGCTTTCTTGGGTTGGGTCCCGGCTCTGCGCAGCAACTCTACGCGTTGCAGCGCGTCCGGGACACGAGCGGCCACTTACCCCAGCAGCACCGCATCCGCCGCCGCGACCGATTCCGCGCTTTCCGTCACGGTGCGCTCGAGCGCGCCGGCCTGCACACTGATGTTCTCGGCGAAGAAGCGTGCCAGCGAGACGTAGCGCGCGGCGTCCGTGTTGCCGTCGGCCTTGGCGGCGAGCGCCTCGGAGGCGAGCAGGCAGCCGCCGAGCGTCGAGCCGAACTGCTGCAGATACGGCGTCGCGCCGGCAAGCGCCTCGTTCGGCGCGGACGTCACGCGCTCAAGCAGCCACTTGCTGGTGCGCGTCAAGGCCTCCAGCGCTTCGCGCAGCTTGACGCCCGTGGTGCCAAAAGCCGGATCGTTCGACGCTTCGACTTTCTTGACCGTCGCTGCGAGCTCGTCGAGCAGCGCCCAGACGGCAGCGCCGCCATTGGCCGCGAGCTTGCGCGTGACGAGGTCGATCGCCTGGATGCCGTTGGTGCCTTCGTAGATCGCGGTGATGCGGGCATCGCGGTAATGCTGGGCCGCACCGGTCTCCTCGATGAAGCCCATGCCGCCATGCACCTGCACGCCGAGATAGGCGACCTCGTTGCCGATGTCGGTGGAATAGCCTTTTGCCATCGGGGTCAGCAGCGCCGCGCGCGCGGCGGCATCCGCACGCACCTTGGGATCCCTGGCGCGCGTCGAGACGTCGAGCGCGACCGCGGTCGCATAGCAGATGGTGCGCGCGGCGGCGGTCTGAGCCCGCATCCGCATCAGCATGCGCTTGACGTCGGGATGCACGAAGATGGCCTCCGAGCCGTCGCTCTTGCTGCCGACGGCGCGGCCCTGCTTGCGCTCCTGCGCGTACGACAAAGCCAGCTGATAGGCGCGATCGGCAACGCCGACGCCCTCGAGGCCGACGCCGAGGCGGGCCTGGTTCATCATCGTGAACATGCAGCGCATGCCCTGGTTCTCTTCGCCGATCAGGAAACCGATCGCGCCGCCATGATCACCCATCGTCATGGTGCAGGTGGGGGAGGCATGCATGCCGAGCTTGTGCTCGACGCCTGAGGCAAAGATGTCGTTGCGCTGCCCCAGCGAACCGTCGTCGTTGATCATGAACTTGGGCACGAGGAACAGCGAGATCCCCTTGGTGCCGGCGGGCGCATCGGGCAGACGCGCCAGCACGAAATGCACGATGTTGTCGGTCATGTCGTGCTCGCCATAGGTGATGAAGATCTTCGTCCCCTTGATGCGGTAGGTGCCGTCGGCCTGCTTCTCGGCGCGGGTGCGCAGCGCGCCGACGTCGGAACCGGCCTGCGGCTCGGTCAGCTGCATCGTGCCGGTCCATTCGCCGGAGACGAGTTTCTCGAGATAGATCTTCTTGAGCTCGTCGCTGCCATGCGCGTCCAGCGCCTCGATCGCCGAGGCCGTCAGCAGCGGGCAGAGGCCGAAGGCAACGTTGGCCGCGCTCCAGATCTCGGTGCAGGCCGCATTGATCGCGATCGGCAGGCCCTGGCCGCCGAAATCTTCGGGGCCGGACACCGCGTTCCAGCCGCCCTCGGTCCAGCGCTTGTAGGCGTCCGGCCAGCCCGGCGCGGTCGTCACCTTGCCGTCGCTGAGCTTGATGCCGTGCTCGTCGCCGACCTTGTTGAGCGGGGCCAGGACATCGGTTGCGAACTTGCCGGCTTCCTCCAGCACGGCCGCGGCGATGTCCGCGTCGAAATCGCCGTAATGACCGGCCTCCACGGCGGCCTTGAGGCCGGCGCCGTGATTGAGCGACAGCAGCATGTCAGAAATCGGCGCGCGGTAGGTCATGGTTCACTCCCGTGGACAGGTCTTGGCGCCCTATTCCCATGAAATGGGGGAGGTCTCAATGGGCGGGAGGGGCGGGACGGTGACGGCCGGAATTGGGCCGTCGCGGGCCCCATAAAGAGAGTGTGGCGGGGCCGATCCAGGGGCTGTGGTATTTTGCCCCTCCAGGCGGTTGAAATGCTGCGCCGCTCCCTATAGACCGGCTGCGACCAAGGGAATCTGCGGTAGCCAGTTCTTCCGCCGGCCTCAGGTCGCCTGTTGGGGCGTAGCCAAGCGGTAAGGCAGCGGATTTTGATTCCGCCATTCGGAGGTTCGATCCCTCCCGCCCCAGCCAGCGAGCCCTCCGTCGTTTGAATGACTGATGAATCGGCCTGGCCGGGGGCTGAAGCGCAGGGCTGCGACACATTCCCGCTGCACAAACGGGGAGCTCTGTCGGACATCTCCGTCCTCGCGGTTGGATTCTTGCTGGGGCCGCCGGCGCTCGGATCGAGAACACTATCGCACTGGCACGAGAGGGCGCTGCGACGGGGTGGAGATTGATCAATCGCAAATCAGAATCGTCGTCGGCGGATAAAATTCCCATGGGATAGGGCATCGTGCCTTGAACCGAGGGTCGATTGATGAACGACGTTCTACCCGCCTCGGCAGTATCCGATCTTCTCAATCGCGAATGCTTCTGCATTACCCTCGATCGCGACGCGTTGTGTCGGGAGGTGGAGAGGGTCGCCGGCGATCGCGAAATCTGTGCGAGCGTTGCCAAAGAGCGCCCAAATCTTTTCTCGAATGCCCCCGTGTTTCTTTCGGAAGCAGTCACACACGGGATGACCCGCATCGTGCGTGCGATCGAGAGTGTGGCGGAGTTGCCGGCATATCAACAGGCCTCATTGGCGTGGGCCCCTCCGATCGCCTCGAAACATTTCGGACCGCGAGGAGCGTTCATGGGATACGACTTCCATGTGAGTTCCGACGGCCCCAAATTGATCGAAGTGAATACGAATGCCGGAGGCGCTTTCCTCAACGCGTTGTTGGCCAAGGCGCAGCGTGCATGCTGTCGCGAGGTCGAAGTCGGATTGATGAGATCTCACGTGGATGAATTCGAGCCGGCCGTCTTGCGCATGTTCGAACAGGAGTGGATCAGTCAGCGAGGCAAGGGCAGGCCAAGACGGATCGCGATTGTCGATGATAAGCCGGAGGCGCAATATCTCTATCCGGAGTTCCTGCTGGCAAGGCAGCTCTTTCTGAGGCATGGCATCGATGCGGTGATCGCTGACGCGAGCGCTCTCACATACGTAAACGATCAGCTTTGCCTTGGCGAACGGACGATCGACCTCGTCTATAATCGCGTCGTCGATTTCTCGCTCGACAGGCCAGAACACGCAGCTTTGCGGTCGGCCTATATGGATGGTGCGGTCGTTGTGACGCCCAACCCTCATGTCCATGCCTTGCTCGCCGATAAGCGTAACCTCGCGCTATTGTCGGATCGCGAACGGTTGCGCTCATGGGGCGTTCCGGCGCCGATAGTGCAGGATCTCTCGGGGGTGCCACGCACCGTGCTCGTTACATCGGACAACGCAGAGCAGCTCTGGACGACGCGCAAGAATTGGTTCTTCAAACCGGCGAGCGGCTACGGCAGCAAGGCGGTCTATCGAGGAGCAAAAGTGACCAAGGGGGTGTGGGCGGAAATCGTCCAAAGCGGATACGTCGCCCAGGAGTTTGCAGCGCCCAGCGAACGCATCGTCAGGCTTGGCGGCAGCGACGAGCCTCGCAAGATGGACGTTCGGCTCTACGTCTATGACGGTCAGGTCTTGCTGATGGCGGCTCGCCTCTATCAGGGGCAGACAACCAATTTTCGAACGCCGGGCGGTGGGTTCGCGCCGGTCTTCATTGTCTAGCACCGCCTCGTCGACGCGCTTCCATGTGCGAGACCGCACATATGTTCGAAATTGCTAAGCTATCGGCCCAGCTGGAGCTGCGTCGCCAGCCGTCTCCGACTGGCCCGCGGTGCCCCCCGTTTTGCCCATTGCTCGGCCCTCCATGCCGTCCCAGTGACGGGCATGCTGGTCTGTCCCAGGTGAGACGGCCAGCAAGCCTCACCCGATGAGATCGATCAGAAGCACAGAGGCGCTCGTGAGCAGTCCCGCGACAGGCACCCATGCCGGCACGACGAACACGCCAGACGGCGCCTTCGGCTCCGTCAGCTTGATGCGAAGAAGCGCCAAATTGACCAGGACGAAGATTGCGAGTGTCAATCGCGAGGTCCACTCGGCCAGTCCCGTGAGCGGAACGGCGAGTGCGAGGATCAGGATGGCCGCGACGCCACACAGGGTCGCGATGATGGGCGTGCCGGTTCGGGGGCTCACCTTGGCGAGGATCGGCGGAAGATTGCCTTGGTCGGCCAAACCATACAGCACACGGCCGATCATGATCATGTGGACGATGATGCCATTGACCGTGGCCACGATCGCAATCGCACCAAGAATCTGCGGAGGAAGTCCCGTCAGCCGCTGAAAAACCAATGCCAGCGGAGCAGACGAGCGGGCGAGCTCGGTTGGCGGCACAGCGGTGACGGCGATCCAGACCACCGCTGCGTAGAGAATCGCCGTCGCACCCAGCGTGATGAAGAGCGCCCACGGCAAGGTCCGGCGAGGATTTTTCATCTCCTCCGAGATGTTGACGAGGTGCTCGAAGCCGATGAAGGCGAATACGGCCAGCAGCGAGGTCTGGGCGATCCCGGTCCAGGCTCCCAGATCGCCGGTCGCGGGCCACACTTCGGGCAGCCGCGACACCAGCGAGCCGCCCTCGACCAAGCCAGCCGCGACGATGAGAAGCAATCCTCCGATTTCCACGACCGTCATCACGCCGGCGAAGCTGATGGACTGGACCGCAGAGAGGCAGGCGACGGCCCCCATCGCCAGCACGACGCCGGCAATGATCCAGGGAGACGGGAGTGGAAGGAAGACGCCGAGATAGCCGGCGCTTCCCACGCTGATGGTGGCGCCGGAAATCGTCGCCGCCGCGACCACCAGCAGCCCAGTGGCGCCGCCAAGCCATTTTCGATGGAAGGCGGTCTGGACGTAGGCTGCCTCGCTTGCCGCAACCGGCATCCGTGTGCCCAATTCCGCAAACGTTCCCGCGGTCATCCCCATCACGAATGCCGCGGCAAGAAACGCCAACGGCGCGTGCATGCCGCTCCGCGCGGCCGCCGCTCCGACCAGAACGTAAATCCCTGCACCGATCGTGACGCCGAGCCCATAGAGGACCGCATGAGTCAACGTGAGGGATCGAACAAGCTTCGGCGTGTTCCGAGGCGTCATTATCTATCCGAGAGCTGAGATGCGCAGGGGCGAATATAGCAACTGTTTGCCACCTGTCTCCGCGCAGCGCTTGAGGCCGATCAAATGCAGGGATGGCCGCCGGCTAGCTCAGCGCGGCCGACAATTTGCGCATCACCCGGTCGAGCACTGCCACCTCCTCGGCGGTCAGCGCCCCAAGCAGCTTCGTCTCCCGCGCCAGCGCGAAAGGCACGATCTTGCGATAAAGCGCGCGACCGGCTGGGGTCAGTGAGACGATCAGCTCGCGCCGGTCGTCGGGATGGTGCTTGCGGCTGGCGATGCCGCGCGACTCCAGGCCCTGCACCGCGCGGCTGACCTGCATCTTGTCGAGCGTCGTCAGCGGGCCGATCTCCTTGGTCGCAATCTCCGGGCGCATGCCGAGAATGGCGAGCACGCGCCATTCCTGCCGTGTCAACGCAAAGCGCTCGGAATAGACCTCGGCAACCGCCAGCGACACCTGCTCGGCAAGGCGGGCCAGCCGATACGGAAAATATCGCTGCAGGTCCAGCTCGACGCCGTCCTGCGCCGTTGCGGCTTTGGCCGCTTCCCCGCGCGCCACGCTCGAACGTCCCGTCACGCGAGTCCCCTTCGCCGGTCCACCCGAAAAATTCTTCGGAGCGGATTGATCCAGATCAAACTCAATAAATAGTAACATCTGATACCAATTTCGCAACCGCAAATCCAGGGAGCGAAACGCCATGAAAATCGAGAAGATCCATCACGTCGCCTATCGCTGCGTCGACGCCAAGGCGACCGTCGAGTTCTACAAGACCGTCATGAACATGGATCTTCTCGGCGCCATTGCCGAGGATCGGGTGCCTTCGACCAAGGCGTCCGATCCCTACATGCACATCTTCCTCGACGCCGGGAACGGCAACATCCTCGCCTTCTTCGAGCTGCCGAACTCGCCGCCGATGGGCCGCGATCCCAACACGCCGGAGTGGACCCAGCACATCGCCTTCCAGGTCAAGGACCTCGGCGAGCTCGAAGAGGCCAAGGCGCGCGCGGAGGCCGCCGGCCTCGACGTCGTCGGCGTCACCGACCACACCATCTTCAAATCGATCTATTTCCGCGACCCGAGCGGCCATCGCCTGGAGATCGCGGCCTGGACCGCGACGCCCGAGCAGATCGACCGCATGAAGTCGGTCGCCCACGAGATGGTCGAGGAATGGTCGCGCACCAAGCGCCCGCCGCGTCACACCGCCTGGATGCACGAGAAGGAATTCGCGGACGCGCATTGATCCCCGGCACGCGCATCAGGAAGCGAACATGACGAGCTACATCTATCCGAAGTTCGGTTACCGGCGCTCCGTGGAGCAGGCCGAAGGCATCGTGAAGCGGCATCCAATCGTGGTGGTCGGCGCGGGTCCCATCGGCCTGACCGCAGCGCTCGACTGCGCGGCGCGCGGCCAGCCGGTCGTGGTGCTCGACGACAACGACACCGTCTCGATCGGCTCGCGCGCGGTCTGCTACGCCAAGCGTCCGCTCGAGATCTGGGACCGCCTCGACTGCGCGGCGCCCATGGTCGACCGCGGGGTGAGCTGGAATGTCGGGAGGGTCTTCTTCCAGGACCAGCTGTCCTACCAGTTCGATTTGTTGCCCGAGACCGACCACCAATGGCCGGCCATGATCAATCTGCAGCAATATCATCTGGAGGAGATCCTGGTCGCCAAATGCAGGGCCAATCCGCTGATCGAGCTGCGCTGGAAGCACCGGCTGATCAGCCTGAAGCAGGCCGCCGACCATGCGACGCTGGTGGTGGAAACGCCCGACGGCATCTTCACCATGGAGGCGCAATGGGTGATCGCCTGCGACGGGGCCAATTCTGACGTGCGCAAGATGGTCGGCGCCGAGTTCACGGGACAGTTCTTCCAGGACCGCTTCCTGATCGCCGACGTCGCCATGAAGGCGGATTTCCCGACCGAGCGCTGGTTCTGGTTCGATCCGCCGTTCCACCGCGGCCAGTCCGTGCTGCTGCACCGGCAGGCGGACAAGATCTGGCGCATCGACTTCCAGCTCGGCTGGGACGCCGATCCCGATGAGGAAAAGAGGCCGGAGCGGGTGATCCCGCGCATCCGCGCCATGCTCGGCGAGGAGACCGAGTTCGCGCTGGAATGGGTCTCGATCTATCAGTTCGCCTGCCGGCGCATCGACAATTTCCGCCAGGGCCGGGTGCTGTTCGCCGGCGACGCCGCGCATCAAGTCTCGCCGTTCGGCGCGCGCGGCGCCAACACCGGCGTCCAGGACATCGACAATCTCGCCTGGAAGCTCGCGATGGTGCTGCGCGGCGAAGCCTCGGAAGCGCTGCTCGACAGCTATCATGAAGAGCGCGCCTATGCCGCCGACGACAACATCCTGAACTCGACGCGCGCCACCGACTTCATCACGCCGAAGACGAAGCCGAGCCGCTATTTCCGTGACGCGGTGCTGGAGCTCGCCCGGCATCACGGCTTTGCGCGGCCGCTGGTCAACAGCGGCCGTCTCTCCACGCCGACGCCCTACGTGACGTCGGCGCTCAATACCTCCGATGACGACGCGATGATGGGCGGCGTGCGGCCCGGCACCAATGCGGCCGATGCGCCGATCACGGTGGATGGCAAACCCGGCTGGTTCCTCCATTGTCTCGGCGATGGCTTCACGGTCGTGGCCTTTGGCAAGGAGACCGACAAGACCGAGATCGCGGTGGGTCCCCTCAAAGCGAAGCTCATTGTCGTCGGCCGCGACATCGCCGATCCCTCCGGCCTGCTTGCCGAGCGCTACGGCGCTTCGCCCGGGACTAGCTACCTGTTCCGCCCCGATCAATATGTCGCGGCACGCTGGACCGGATTCGACGAGGCAAAGATCGCGGATGCGATGTTGCGGGCCTCCGGGCACGACACCGCCGGACGGAAGGAGCTGGCAGCATGACGCTCAATTTGTCACCGAACATCGCCGATCCCGACGACTTCTACGCCGAGCTGATCAACAGCCAGCGCGACCTCGACGAGGAGCAGGCGCTGCGGATGAACGCCCGGCTGATCCTGCTGCTCGCCAATCACATCGGCGACCGCAAGGTCCTGACGGAGGCGATTGGCTGCGCCCGCACCGGAGGTGGCTGACACACGGGAACATCGCTTCATCGGCAGAGGAGGCCGCTGGCTGCGCCGGCGGGGGGCCCACTTGCGCGATCTCGCCGCTTTCTTGACCTGGCTCAAGGTAAATTCGGTGAAGTTCGACAACCTCGTCAGGCACACACCAAGGCCGGAGGAAGCGCCATGCTAGGTCGAACCGTTGTTGCAGCGTTGTTGTTCGCCATCCTGGGCCAGCCAGCTTTGGCTCAATCGGCGGCGGACCATCAAGGTCATCATCCCGGACAGGAGCAGACGCCGGCGTCGCCGCAGTCGAGCTCTCCTGCCAGCCCGTCCGCCGAGCGGCAGAGCCCGACGCGCGGTGGAGACATGATGGGGCGCGGAATGATGGGACAAGGAATGAAGGGGCATGGCGCGACAGGCGGTGACGCCATGGAGCCGCCGGTCCCCTTCCGCATCATCTTCGCGCTGATAGATGCCGATGGCGACGGGACCGTCTCGTTGCCCGAGTTTCAGGTCGCGCACGAACGAATTTTCAAGGCAATGGACCGCGACAAGGACGGGAAGCTGACCTTCGACGAGATGATGGCGTTCATGCACAGGAACAAGAGCTCCGTCCCGCAGCAATAGCGAGCGGAAACCGAAGGGCGGGCGCGCCAAGCCATGTCGTATGATCGGGTCTTGCGATGGGCTCTGGTTGCGATCGCAATCGCAGGATTGACTGCGGGTACTCTGGCGCGGGCCGCGGGCCGGCCTGATCTGGCCGATGTCGCGTGGGCGCTCGGCACGGCGCCCGTGATTGCAGGATTGGCGGTCTCGATCGTCCAGGACCTGCTGCGGGGCCGCGTCGGAGTGGACGCGATCGCGCTGCTGTCGATGAGTGCGGCGTTGGCGCTCGGACAGCCGCTCGCAGGCGCCGTGGTCGCGCTGATGTATTCCGGCGGCAATGTTCTGGAGGAGATCGCGATCGCACGGGCGGAGCACGATCTGCGATCCCTGGTTGATCGGGCGCCCCGGCAGGTCCATCGCAAGTCCGATGAGCGGATCGAGGATGTTCCGATCGAGGACGTCGCGGTCGGCGAAGAGCTTCTGGTTAAAGCCGGCGAGATCGTGCCGGTCGACGGTGTCGTTGCGTCGGCCTTCGCTGCGATCGACGAGTCCGCGGTGACGGGCGAGCCGATTCCGGTAGAGAAGACCCGCGGAAGCGCCGTTCTTTCCGGCTCTCTGAATGCGGGCGAGACCTTCCAATTGACCGTGACCGCGGCGGCCAGCGAGAGTACCTATGCGGGCATCGTGCGCATGGTGACTGTGGCGCAAACAGCGAGAGCTCCCTTTGTGCGGTTGGCCGACCGGTATGCGCTGATCTTCCTGCCGGTGACACTCGTCATCTCCTTCGTGGCATGGCACATCTCCGGCGACGTGACCCGCAGTCTTGCCGTGCTGGTGGCGGCGACGCCGTGTCCCTTGATTCTGGCCGCACCTGTCGCCTTCATCGCCGGGGTGGCGCAAGCGGCCCGCCGCGGCATCCTGGTCAAGGGCGGGAAGGCGCTGGAGGCGTTGGCCCATGCGCACACCGTGCTCTTCGACAAGACCGGTACCCTGACCGTGGGCGGAGCGCGGTTGCTGTCCGTAGAGGTTGCGCCGGGCGAGGATCCGGATGAGGTCCTCACGCTCGGGGCGTCGCTCGAGCAAGCTTCGCATCACGTGCTTGCGAAGGCCGTCGTCGCTGCGGCCCTCGCCCAGGGGCTCAAGCTGAAGCCGCCGGAACATGTCAAGGAGACCATGGGTTCCGGCCTCAGCGGCCAGATCGACGGACGCCAGGTCGTGGCGGGCTCGCGAGAGATGCTTCTCTCGCGTGCCGAGCTGTCGCCATGGGAGTTGCGGGCGATTCGACGTGCCTCGTGGCGCTCGGCGCTGATCGTCTTCGTCGCGGTGGACGGCCGTCTGATCGGCGCGTTGCTGCTGGCAGACGAATTGCGAGCCGATACGCCACGCGCGATCCGGCTGCTGCGCGATGCCGGCATTGCGCGCATGGTGATGGTCACGGGTGATCGCGCCGCAGCGGCGCAGGCCATCGGAGCGGCGCTCGATCTCGATGCCGTGCTGGCCGATCGCGTTCCCTCGGACAAGGTCGAAGCGGTGCGTAGCGAACAGCGGCTGCATCCGACCATCATGGTCGGCGATGGCATCAATGACGCCCCGGCGCTGGCCGTGGCTGACACGGGGATCGCGCTCGGTGCGCGCGGTGCAAGCGCTTCCTCCGAGGCGGCAGATGTGGTGATCCTCACGGATCGGCTCGATCGGGTCGGCGAAGCGATCATCATCGCCCAGCGCGCGCGGCACATTGCCCTGCAAAGCATCTTCGTCGGGATGGGGCTGTCATTGGTAGCCATGGTCGCGGCCAGCCTTGGCTGGCTCGATCCCGTACCCGCCGCGATCGTTCAGGAAGTGATCGATGTTGCCGTCATCCTGAACGCGTTGCGAGCGCTCAATCCGCCCCTCGTCAGGAGCGGTCCGCGCCTCACCGCGGAGCAGGGGCTGACGTTGCATCACGATCATCAGGCCCTGCTTAGGGATCTCGACCGCCTGCGGCAGATCGTCGATGCGCTGGACGATGCGGTGCTCGAATCCGCCGCGACTTTGATTGGCGAGGCCCACCGACTGGTCCAGGGCAGCGTCGTGATGCACGAACGCGAGGATGAAGACAGCGTCTATCCGAAGCTCACCGAGGTGCTGCGCGACCGCCACGGGCTCTCCGCCATGAGCCGTGCGCATCGCGAGATACTGCATCTCGCGCGGCTGCTCGCCCGGATCGCGGAGGATCTGCCGTCAGAGAAGATCGACCGCTACCTTATTCGCGACGCTCAGCGCGTGATCGAGGCGATCGAAACGCTGGTGCGCATGCACACGGCCCAGGAGGAGGACATCTACGAGGCCGTGGCCGCATAGGCGGCAGCGGCAATCGACCTCAATGCTCCAGCGGTTGCCAGCCGGCATGGTCAAAATACTTGCCATACTGAGCGAGCGCCCGCACGATCGTCACGGCTCCCTGATCGCGGCTGGTCCCGGTCTTCATCTTGGCCGCGCCGTCGATGATCTGCTCGAGGACAAGGTGAAGTTGCTGATCGGCCTGCTCGGGCAGCTTGCAGTTTGCCACGACGTCATCGACCTGCGCCTGGATTCGCGTCGCCAGAGCCTCGTATTGCGCAGGCGTAAACACATTACTGTGAATGGGTGCCAGCGATTGTCTCATCGCGAGACCGATGTCGTCCATGCCGCGGCGCAAGACGTCATCGGTCGGCCACTTCTTGCCGTGGTCGAGCACCGGCCCGGCGGTCGTGGTTGGTCCTTCATGCGTGTGTGGTCCGGCGGCGAGAGCAGACTGCCCCAGGACGAGACAGAGCGCGAGGGCTGCGGGTATGAGCGATTTGGTTGAGATGATCACGGGATTTCCTCCAAAGGGCTTCTTTGCTCTCAGGTGGGAGTTTGCGGCATTCAGGAGTTTGCGCTGGAGCAAAGTCTTGAACGGAATGAGCTGCGGCCCCGCGACGCAGGACGCGTCGCGGGGCGGTCGTCAGGCGACGAGCTGAAAGAGAATCCTTCACGCTCTGCCTCGACCAGCCCCTGCAGCTCATCACGATCAGGCTTGAGTCAGCTCAATGCAACGCGGCGCGATCAGATCAAGCTGGCGCCGTAACGTTGTGAGGCAAGGACGGCATGCGGAATCTCAAACGGGTATTTTGGGGCAGTCTGGCGGTTCTCGTCCTGCTGTGGCTGGTTGCGGAGCCCCAGCCATTTGGGCCGGGCTCCTTCTTCCCACTTCGCGAGAGGATGGTGCAGCTGAGCGGCGTCCTGGCAATCGTTTGCATGAGCATGGCGATGATCCTCGCGCTGCGACCACGTTGGCCGGAGGCGTGGCTGGGCGGCCTCGACAAGATGTACCGCTTGCACAAATGGCTCGGTATCGCTGCCCTCGTGACTGCCATTATCCATTGGCTCTGGGCCAATGCCCCGAAATGGGCGGTCGGCTGGGGGTTGCTGACCCGACCGCAGCGTGGGGCAAGGCCTGCCATCGAAAATCCGATCGAGGCCTTCTTTGACGGCCTGCATGGACCGGCGGAGGGGCTGGGCGAGTGGGCCTTCTACGGCGCTGTCGTGCTGATTGCCTTGGCGCTCGTTCAAATGTTCCCCTATCGGCTCTTCTACAAGACGCATCGGCTCCTCGCCGTCGCGTATCTGGTATTGGTGTTTCACGCCGTCACGCTGATGAAGTTCAGCTACTGGATTTCGCCGCTCGGCTGGATCGTGGGGGCGCTGCTTGCGTTCGGGACATGGGCGGCGGCTGTCGCGCTGTTACGGCGCATTGGCGCCCGTCGCCAGGTCCAGGGCAGGATCACCTCGCTCAAATATTATCCCGGCGTCAGGGCCATCGAGACCGAGATCGAAGTGCCCCACGGCTGGCCGGGGCATAGGCCGGGCCAGTTCGCCTTCGCCACGTCGGATGTCTCCGAGGGCGCGCATCCCTACACGATCGCCTCGTGCTGGAATGCTACAGACCCCAGGATCGTCTTCATCACCAAGGAACTCGGGGACCACACCAGCCGGCTGCGGGAGAAGCTCCGTGTCGGGCAGGAGGTGAAGGTGGAAGGTCCCTATGGCTGCTTCACTTTCGACGACGATTGCGCGCACCAGATCTGGATCGGCGGTGGCATCGGCATCACGCCCTTCGTTGCCCGCATGAAACAGATGGCCATGCCGAAGGATATTCCAGATTGCTCGGTCGCGCAGGCGGTTGATCTCTTTCACACCACCGCCGATGTGGATGAGGAAGCCCTCGGCAAGCTCGCAGCAGATGCGCGCTCGGCAAATGTTCGTCTCCACGTCCTCATCGACGCCCGTCACGGACGACTGACCGGCGAACGCATTCGCGAAGCCGTGCCGCAATGGCGCGAGGCGAGCATCTGGTTCTGTGGTCCGGCGGGTTTCGGGGAAGCGCTCAGACGAGACCTCAGCGCGCACGGCTTCCCCGTCGAACAGCGGTTTCATCAGGAGCTGTTCGCGATGCGATGATGAAAGCCGCACGTCCATCCCGCTTCCCAACTTGCCCTCGCAGCCAGTCCCTGTAATCTGCGGAAAACAACGGGCAAGAGGCGCAGGGAAGGGATCGATGGGAGGAGTTCTGGAGGGTGTGCGCGTGCTCGATTTCGGGCGCTATATCGCCGGGCCCTATTGCGCGACCTTGCTGGCCGAATTCGGCGCCGAGGTCATTCGCGTGGAGAAGCGCGAGGGCAGCGAGGATCGGTTCGTGGCGCCGGTCGGCGAAGGCGGCGAGGGCGCGCTGTTTCTCCAGGTCAACCGCAACAAGAAGTGCATCACGCTCGATCCGATGAAGCCGGAGGGGCAGGAGGTGATGCGCCGGCTGGTTGCGACCGCGGACGTCGTCGTCGCCAATCTGCCGCCGCAGACCCTGCGCGCGATGAAGCTCGACTATGAGTCCTTGAAGGCGATCAAGCCCGACATCATCCTGACGACCGCAACCGCGTTCGGCGGCCCGGGACCGTGGTCCGACCGGGTCGGCTTCGACGGCGTCGGGCAGGTCATGTCGGGGTCGGTCTACATGACGGGCGCCGGCGATCCGCCGTACCGCGCCGCGGTGAACTGGGTCGATTTCGGCACCGCGCTGCACTGCGCGTTCGGCACGCTCGCCGCGCTGATCGAGCGCGGCAAATCCGGGCGCGGGCAGGTCGTCGAGGGCGCGCTGCTCGCAACCGCGCTGTCCTTCACCAACGCGACGCTGATCGAGCAGGCCGTGATCAACGTCAATCGCGTGCCGACAGGCAATCTCGGCCAGACCGCAGCGCCCGCCGACATCTACCGCACCCGGGACGGCTGGGTGCTGTGCCAGGTCACCGGACATCCGCTGTTCAAGCGCTGGGCGCGGCTGATGGGCGAGGAGGAGCTGTGGTTGAAGGATCCGCGTTTTGCCGACGATATCAGCCGCGGCAACAACGGACCCGTCATCAGCGAGCGGATGGCGCGCTGGTGCGCCGAGCGCACCACGCAGGAGGCCGTCGACGCGCTGGGCGAGGCCATGATCCCGACGGGGCCCGTGCTCTCACCGCAACAGGCGCTGGATCATCCGCACATCCGCGCCGCCGGCTTCATGCAGGACGTCGATTATCCCGGCCTGCCCAAGCCCGCGCCGGTGACGCGCGCGGCCGTCCGGCTGTCGGAAACGCCGGGCGAGATCGCGACCCGCCCACCGACGCTTGGTGAGCACACTGATCGCGTCCTCGCCGAGCTCGGCTATGACGAGGCTGCGATCGCGGCGCTTCGGCAAGGCGGTGTCATCTAGAGCAACTGCTTCAGCGCCTTGGCGTCCGCGGGCGCCGCGCTCTTCTGGTCGTTGTCGAAATAGACATAGACGTCGCAGCCCTGCCGCTTCCATGACTTGATGCGCTTCGCCCATTGCGCCAGCGCGGCCTTGGTATAGTGCCCGTGATAGCGCCCGCCCGGCCCGTGTCCGCGCACATAGACGAAATCCGCCGTGCGCTTCCATGGCGCGGGCGCATCGTGATGGTCGGACAGGCACAGCGAGATGTTCTCGTCCGCCAGCATTTTGAGGATGCGCGGCTGATACCAGCTCGGATGACGGAATTCGAAGCTGTATCGCCGTTTCCGCGACAACAGCTTGAAGAAGGATGCGAGGCGGTCCGCATCCGCCTGGAATTGCGGCGGCAGCTGGAACAGGATCGGACCAGCCTTCCCGCCGAGCCGCGAGATGCGCTCCTCCAGCAGCTCGAGGCTGTTGACGGAGCGGTCCGACAGGCGCTTCCAGTGCGTGATGAACTTCGACGCCTTCCAGGCGAAGACGAAATCGCAGCCGGTCTGCTCGCGCCAGCCGTTCACGGCTTCAGGCGTCGGCGTGCGGTAGAACACGCCGTTCAGCTCCGTGGTGTCGAACTGTCCGGCGTAGTAGCGCAGCTGCTCTTTCAGCGTCACGCCCTCGGGAAAGAACGGGCCGCGCCAGGAATCGTAATGCCAGCCCGAAGTTCCGATCAGAACGCGCGCCATCGAGATGCGATCCCTTGGACGCGGCGGGAGCTGCCGCGCCTTGAGAGAGGCAACGTTCGCGGAGAGAATATGTTGCTGTCGGCACGGCGGAGCGCGCGCCACATCAGTTCGACGCCAGCGCCGTCTTGGCCACTTCAGCCATCCAGCTCGATGCCACCGGCAGGATCGCATCGTTGAAATCGTAGCGCGGGCCGTGCAGCTCGGCGCCCTCGCGAAGCTCGCCATTGCCGATCCACACGAAGGCGCCCGGCCGCTGCTGGAGATAGTGGGCAAAATCCTCGCCGGCCATGCTGGGCGCGAGGTCGCGCCGCACCTCGGCCTGCACCTTCTCGGCGGCGATCCGAGCAAGGGCGGCCTCATCAGGCGTGTTGATCACGACGCCGACGCCCATCACGATCTCGGGCGTCACCTTGACGCCAAAGCTGGTCGCGATGCCGGCGCAGGTCCGTTCGATGCCGTCGAGGATGACGGTCTTGACCGCCTCGCGGTGGTACCGCAGCGTGCCGCGGATGGTCACGCGTCCGGCGATCTGGTTCGGCGCGGTGCCGCCCTCAATGGTGCAGAGCGACAGCACGGCGGTGTCGAGCGGATCGACGCCGCGCGAGGCGATCGATTGCAGCGCCACGATCAGATGGCCCGCCGCCATCACCGGATCGCGCGTCAGATGCGGCATGCCGGCGTGACCGGCATGGCCCTCGATGGTGATGGTGATGCGTCCGCCGGAGGCCATGACGACGCCGTCATGCACGGCGATGGTGCCGGCGGCAAGGCCCGGCCAATTGTGAAAGCCGAACACCCGTTCCATCGGGAAGCGGTCGAACAGCCCGGCCGCGACCATCGCGCGCGAGCCGCCAAAACCTTCCTCGGCCGGCTGGAAGATGAAATCGACCGTGCCGCTCCAGCTGCTGTCGGCGGCGAGCAGCGCAGCGGCGCCGAGCAGCGAGGCGGTGTGCCCGTCATGGCCGCAGGCATGCATCACGCCTGATGTCCCGGAGGCGTAGGCAAGCCCGGTATCTTCGGTGATCGGCAGCGCATCCATGTCGGCGCGCAAGCCGACGCGGGTGCGCGCGTGCCCGCGCGTCAAGGTCGCGACGATGCCGTGGCCGCCGATGCCCGCCTCGAAGGGAATCCCGAGCTCGGTGAGCTTGTCCTGCACGAAGGCGGCGGTCTCCCTCTCCTGGAGCGACAGCTCCGGGTGCGCATGCAGGTGCCGGCGCCACGCGGTCAGTTTCTGGTGCAGCTCGGGTGTCAAGGCAGGGAATCTTTCGAATGGTGTCGGTTGCCGCCACCATAGCGGATTATCCACGCCCCGCATCAAGCGCCTTGGAATGCCTCTCGTGCAGCAGCGCGCCGTCTCTCCCTCGTCATTCCGGGGCGCGCCTCTTGGCGCGAACCCGGAATCCATCGTGCAGCAACCTCTGGGGCCGATGGATTCCGGGCTCGCGACTTCGTCGCGCCCCGGAATGACGGCCAATGGGTGTCACGCCAGCTTCGCCAGCCCCGCCCAGTCGAAGCTGATGCCGTGCCCGGGCCGGTCCGGCGCCAGCGCCTTGCCGTCCTGAAGCACCAGCGGGTGCTCGATATACTTGTCCAGCCCGAAGCCGTGCGCCTCCAGATAGGAGCGGTTCGGGCAGGCTGCGAGCAGATGCACGGTGATGTCGTGCGCGCCGTGGCTGGTGACGGGCAGGTTGAACGCCTCCGCCAGCCGCGCGATCTTCATGAAGGCGGAAACGCCGCCGCAATTGGTGACGTCGGGCTCCGGATAGGACACCGCGCCACTGGCGATGTAGCTTTTGAACTCCCACAGCGAGCGCAAATTCTCGCCGGCTGCGATCGGCACGCCGCCCGCTTGCATGATGCGCGCGTGGCCGGCGACGTCGTCGGGGATGATCGGCTCCTCGAGCCAGGTCAGGTCGTAGGGCACGAAGGCCCGGGCGGCGCGGATCGCCTCTTCGACCGTCCATTTCATGTTGGCGTCCACCATCAGCGGAAAACCGTCGCCGAGGTGCTGTCGCATCGCGGAGACCTTCGCGACGTCGGACTTCAGGTCGGGCCGACCGACCTTCATCTTGATGGCGCGAAAGCCCTTGGCGAGATTGCCGTCGGTCTGCTTCAGCAGCGCCTCCACGGAGAGATCGAGGTCGATGCCGCCGGCATAGCACGGCACGCGCGCGTCGAAGCCACCGAGCAGCCGGAACAGCGGCAGCTTGGCGCGCCGCGCCTTCAGGTCCCACAACGCGATGTCGAGCGCCGAGAGCGCCAGCACCGCAGGTCCTCCGCGCCCGCCATAATGCAGCGCCCACCAGACGTGATGCCAGATCGCCTCGGTATCGTCGGCCTCGTGTCCTTCGACGAGCGGCGGGATCTCGCGCTTGAGAATGTCGGCAACGGCTCCGCCATTGCGTCCCACGGTGTAGGTGTAGCCGACGCCCTCGGCGCCATCGGCATCTCGGATGCGGCAGGTGATCAGCTCGAACGCCGCGATCTCGCCATGCGTGGAGTCGGAGAGCGTGACGGGGAGGGGGATCCGGTAAAATCCGGTCTCGATATTTGCGATGTGCGGCATGGTGCCTCCCTTTCTTGTTTTTGTTTCGTAGGGTGGGTTAGCCCGAGCCAATGCGCAAAGCGCATGCGCTCGGTGTAGCCCACCTCTTCTATGTCCGGGGAGACGAGCAGCGGTGGGTTACGCCGGCGGGCTGCCGCCAGCTAACCGACCCTACGAACCCGCCTCACCGCATCGTCGCAACCTGCAGCGCCAGCGCGCAGGCGCGGTCGTATTCGTCGAGATTGATCCATTCGTCCACCGTGTGCGCCTCGTTCTGGCCGGCGCCGAAGGTCACGGTCGGAATGCCGTGGCGAACCATCCAGTTGGCGTCGAGGCCGCCATTGGCGGCGCGCACGTTCGGAGTTCCACCCACGGCAGACACCGCCTCGATCGCGCGTGTGACGACCGGAAGGTTCTCCTTCATGCGGAACGGATAATAGTCGGTCTGGGCCTGGAACTTGACCTTGCCGGACTTGCCTTGCGCGTTCGTCACCTTCTTGGCGGCCTTCTCGAACGCGGCCTTGTAGGCCTTGGTGATCTCCTTGAAGAACTTTCCGTCATGGCTGCGGCTTTCGCCGCGCACATGCACGTAGTCGGTGACGACGTTGGTGGCATCGCCCGCCGGGCGACCCTCGCCGCCGGTGACGGGGCCGACATTGCTGGTGCCCTGAAGCTTGCCCTTCACCACCTTGCCGAACCAGCCGCCGGCCTTCACCTCGGCGAGCGCCAGCGCCATGATCATGGTCGAGGAGATTCCGCGCTCCGGCGCAACGCCGGCATGCGAGGCGCGGCCATGGATCTCGACGGTCCAGCGGTCGGCGCCGACCGCGCCGATGATGACGTTGGAGGCCGAGCCGCCGTCATAATTGAAGGCCATCACCGGCGAGCCGAGCTCGTCCAGCTTGACGTGACGCGCTCCGTAGAGCCCGCTCTCCTCGCGCACGCAGAACAGCAGCGTGATCGGCGGATGATCGAGCTTCTGCTTGGCGAGCTCGGCCGCCAGCGTCACCAGCACGCCGCAGCCGCAGCGATTGTCGCCGCCAAGCGCGGTCTTGGCGGAGTTGACGATCTTGCGTCCCGACTTCTTCGGCCTGGCGCCGGCGCAGAGCGGCACGGTGTCCATGTGGGTCATGAACATGATGCGCGGCTGGTTGTGCAGCGCGCCGCGACCGGGCAGGTCGACGATGAGGTTGCCGGTCTCGGTCGGCACGGGAATGCGGGTGTTGGCGTCGTCGAGCCGGATCGCCTTCGCCGGCACGCCGGCCTCCTTCAGCGCGGCCGTGAGTTCACGCCCGATCGCCGCCTCCTGTCCGGTCACGCCCTCGACGGAGAGGAAGCGCATGAGGCGGTCGGTGGCGGCTTTGGTGTCGACGGGCATAATTATTTCCTTTGGCAGACCGGCCCGCCATCCTACGAACGCGGCGAGGTGTAAGTCAAAAAGATCAGCACACCGAATGCCAGCATGGCAGCCATGAACAGCAGCACCGCAGGCAGCCCGGCGAGTGCCGCCACCGCGCCCGTCACCGACTGCATCAGCGCCGCGCCGAGGAAGAAGGCGAGGTTGATCGCGGCGAGCGCTTTGCCCGCCACTTGCGCGTCGACCAGCTGCCGCGACATGCCGAACAGCAGCGGCTGGGCGGAGGTCGCAAGGCCGATCAGCACGAACAGAACGAGGTCGTATTGCGGCGGCATCACGGGCACGCCGAACAAAACGGACACCGCGTAATGCGGCGCCCCGAGCGCCATCAGCGCCAGCAGCAACGCCCCGACCATATGCGTGCCGGCCACCAGCGCGCGGCGGCGGCCGAGCCTGCGGTCGATCATGCCGATGCACAGGGGCCCTGCGATCATCGCCAGCGTGAACGCGCCGAGCTGGTTGCCGGCCTCGACCCGCGACAAGCCCTTGATGTCCATCAGCCACGGTCCGCCCCACAGGCCGCGCAGTACCAGCGAGGTCGCCAGCGACACCAGCGCCAGCGCGATCAGCCCGCGCAAGGGACGCGAGAGGCCGAGCCTGAGCACTTCGATCATCTGCGACAACGGCGAGGAATCGTCCTTGTGCTCGGCCGGCTGCTGCGGCACCAGCGCGAACACGGCGAGCGCGACCGCAACGCCGCCGAGAGCGGACATCCAGAATCCCGCGCGCCAGCCGTAGGCGTCGACGACGAAGGCGAGCGGGCTCGACGACAGCAGCATGCCGATATTGCCGATCGAGAGGATCGCGCCCGACCACAGGCCGAAGCGCGCCGCCGACAATTGCTTGGCCGCCAGCGTCATCGGGCACATCAGCATGCCCGACGTGGCAACGCCCAGCATGAACTGCCCGACCGCAAAGCTCGCAGCCCCCGTGGCAAAGCCCGACGCCACCGCGCCGAACACGGTCCCCGCGAGCAGGCTCAGCGAGACCGGCCGCACGCCGAACCGATCCATCGCCGCCCCGACCGGGATCTGCGCCGCGGCAAAGGCGAAGGGATAGATCGAGGTGAGGCTCGCCAGCGCCTGCGGCTCGATATGGAAATCGGCCGCCATGAGGTCGAGGCTGACCGCCGGAATGGTGCGCAGCAAGGTGGAGAGCATGTGGCCGCAGGCGAGGGCGAGCAGCGCGAAGATCAGCGCGCGGGTGGCGGTGCCCGCGTCGTCGTTGGTGGCCATGGGCGTCCCGTCCCGAGGGGTTTCGGGTGGGGATACATGATGGCGGGGCGGGCGCCAATGGCGGCAGCGCGCCCCCCTCATTCCGGATTGTGGCTTCAGCCGGCAATCAGCACGGCGTTTGCCGCCTGTCTGCGGGCCGTCACGACGACGCGCCTGATCGTATTGCCGGCCTCAGGCGGCGGTTATGAACCAGGATGGCCGCCAGACGTTGTCCTTGGGGAAAACGTGGCATCCTGCCAGGCAGGACGCGCCTTCACCTGCAGCCAGCGGCGGCAATGTCTTCATCCGAGAGTACAAGTCAAACGACCAGCGAGGCGGCCCGCCGAGAGCGGAGGAGGAGCAATTCCTTGCTCTTGGTTCTCGCCGTGGGATTCCTTGTCTTTGGCGCCGCGGCGGGCGCTCTCTATTATACGTTGCGGCCGGACACCCTCCGCATTGCCGTTGGACCACCAGGCAGCGACGACTACAAAGTCATTCAGGCGATGGCCGATGCGTTCGGCGACGAAAGTCGGACAATCAGGCTGCTTCCGATCGAGACCAACGGAGCGGTGGAGGCTCTTGCCCTGCTTGGGGCTGGCAAGACCGACCTCGCCGTCGGCCGGGGCGACCTGGACATGCCTGCCGAGGCGCAGACCGTCGCTGTCGTGCGCAAGAACTTCGTCGTGCTGTGGGCTCCGTCTGGACCTGCGGGCAAGGGCTCGAAAAGAAAGCTCTCCCCGAAGATCAAGGAGGTCGCCGATCTCGCAGGGCGCCGCGTCGGCATGATCGGCCGGACCCCGGTGAACGCGACGTTGCTACGCGTCATCCTGAGCGCCTCCGGAGTCGAAGCGGACAAGGTCATCGTGACGCACTTTGGCACGGACCAGACCGAGGAGCTGGCGCGGGATCCCGCCATCGATGCGTTCATGGCGGTCGGGCCGCTCGACAGCAAGATCACATCCGACGCCGTTGCTGCGACGGCGCGGGTGCGCGGTGAGCCGAAGTTTCTCGCCATCGAGACATCGGAAGCGATCGCCTTGAAGCACCCCCGGTATGAATCGGAGGAAATCCCACCCAGCGTCTTCAATGCGGACCCGGCTCGGCCGGCTGACAAGGTTGAGACGGTCAGCGTCAGTCACCTGATCGTCGCGAGAAAGTCCCTGGCTGAAACGACAGTCGCCGCCTTTTTCCGCCAGCTCTTTGCCGTTCGCCAAGCGATTGCAAGGCAGGTTCCGGGCGGCGCGCACATTGCCAAGCCCGACGTCGACAAGGACACGGAGCTACCGGTGCATCGGGGAGCGGCGGCTGTCATCGACGGAAACGAACGTACTTTCCTCGACCGATACGGCGATTACTTCTGGTTCGGGCTGCTGCTTCTTTCCGGGATCGGCTCGGCCGCCGCCTGGTTGCGTCGCTATTTGAATCGCGACGAAAGAGAGGAGACCACCGACCACCGCAAGAGAATCCTGGCCATGGTGTCCAGCGCGCGAACCGCGGGATCGAGCCAGGAGCTTCTGGTTCTGCAGCGCGAGGCCGACGCCATCATAGCTGAAACGCTCGAATGCTACGACGACGGCGCTATCGAGGAAGAGGAGCTCGCAGCATTCGGTCTGGTGCTCGGCCTGTTGAGCAACGCCATCACGGAAAGACGAGCCGCGCTGCAGCCCGCCAACTTCGAAACCGTTCGAGGCGCGGCGAGCGCGCCGCGAGGTTGAGACGACCGGCGCTGCGACGCAATTCGTCTACAATGCCAAGGCCGGACCGAGGGCGTAGCCGGGAAGATCAACTTACGCTTGTGAGACCCGCTGTCGACGCGGTCGAAGTTCTCTGCGCCGACACGCATCCCTTGTCTATCGCGCCTCCTATCGTCGTCGTCTCGTCTATTCCGTCATTCAGTACGCGTGGTCTGACGAAGATTCGGAACAAAAGAGACGTCACCGCTCTTACCTTGGTCAGGAGACCTGCTCATGCTGTGCTCAAAGCCGCCACGGGTCATTCGCACGACGCTTGATCTTGCGAACGCAAAGCAGGTCAAGTCCGTTCGAAAGCGCCTCAAGATCTCCGATGCCGATCTGGTCAGGATCGTCGATAGGATCGGTAATTCTCTGACCGCCATAGAAAAGGAAGTTCAGCTCGAAAAGCTTCAGCTCGTTGAGCAGGGCAGCGCCAAAGACGGACTCATGCCCCCCGGATAGATTCAGTCATCCCATCGAAAAGGAGAACTACGATGAACGGCCTGATTTACCTCGTTGGACTAGTCGTTGTGATCGCGGCCATTCTGTCATTCTTTGGCTTACGTTGACCGCTCTTCCTTCTGCGCGCCGACGCGCCGCCCCTTCGGGTGAAGCAGTTCGCAACTTCGTGTGCATCAAATGGTTGATTTGCACCAGGTGAATACCATCATCGCCACGACCATTTGCGCGTTCTTCAAAGACCATCCAGACGCACAAATCGGGGCCGAAGAGGCCAAGCTGCTGGCGAAGCAGATTGCCCAGGCGCTGGATGAGGCCGGTCTGCAGATTTCTGCCGTCAATCCGGCGAACACGCCGCACTGAGCTTTCGGCCGGCGAGCCGGTGATACGGCCCGACGCTGCAGCACTTCGCGCGGGCGAATGCGTCCTGGAATTGTCGTGGGCAAGGGGCGCGGCGATGTCGCTCGTGTCCTTCTGAACGATCTGATCGCCGCGACGCTTCCGATCTAGCTGCTTTCCTTTTAGTCCGGATCCAGCTCCCCCAGCAGCTTGCCCGCCTCGTCCAACAGCTCCCGGATCGCCCTTCGTTCCGAGATCCGCTCCTGCGTGAAGGCGCCATGCTTCTGGGCATTGCGGTTTCCCCATGGCGCGCCCGATCCGGGCGCGCCGCCGTGCATGCGGCAGCGGAGCCTTCCGCGCACCGCCGGCGCGCGGCAGGCGAGGCCGCCGCGCGTGCCGGCGCCGCAGCGCGGGCTCGCCGCCATCGCGCGCGTATCGCGAATGTGACCGGCCCTCATGCGGTGCCGCCTTGCATGGCCTCGGCCCGTTCGCGCTCGCCGGCGTTGCCGGACGGCACCGGCCCCGCGTCGATCGCGGTGCCCGGCTCGGGAGCGATGAGATGCGCATGCTGCGCGACATTCCCCACGATCGCGCTGCCGCCGTCCTGTACCGACAGGTTCTGCACCGTGATCGGACGCTCGCCGTTGCCGCGGTGGCGGTTGAGGGCCTCCATCTGGGCTGCGAAGGTGCGGGCCAGCCGGGTCAATGTGCGCGAAATGCCCTCCTGCTGCGGGATGCCTTCGGCGAAGGCGAGGCGGCAGGCAAAGCGCATGGTCGCGACGTGGACGGACACCATCTGCGCGGTCAGCATGGTCTCGAGAGAATCCCGCGGCGCGATGCCTTTCATCATCGAGATCATGAAGGCGAGATTGTCCTCATCGGGCTTCTGCAGGATCACGCTGGCTTTCATCAATTGCTTGAGGATACCATGCAGAGCGTCTTGATCGACGGCACCGAGCGCCTCGCCCATCAAGTGCTCGCCGGTCTCCGCGTTCGGATGCTGAATTGCGATCCGTTGTCCGGTGAGCTTGACCCGCGGGGTGGGCCTGCTGCCGTACCTGACGATTGGCGTCGTGCTGTTGCGTGTCATGGCTGTTGTCATGTCGATGTCTCCTTCGAGCCCACGGCACGCGCGAGCCGGCCCCTCTGGTGCGAGCCGACCCTCTCGGTTGCCGTGCGGCGATTGCGTTTTGAAATGTCGATGCTGGGCTTGTGCGCGATCGAAGCGAGGCCAACATGATCGTGCAGGCCGGGTTGCTGACGCGGATCGCGATGATGGCATTATGCCCCTGTTTTGCCCGACGAGTCAAAATCGTTTCGTAACATCCGAAGCTCGCGGCCTGGCATAAGTCCTTGTTTCGACAGGGGCCGTCTACTGTGCATGGGGTTGTTTTCGCATTTTTTGCTTGGAGGCGGCGCGCACGTGCCGTGCGGCGGAATGCCGGCGATCGAACGCGATTGCGAAATCCGGGATGGCCGCTATTCATGATTGTCGGATGCGTCGCACCAACAAGCCTGCACAAGCGGCGCAATGAGGTCTGGGGAGAGAACCAATGCAACGAACCGCCCGCCTGCTGGCCGTCATCGCCGGATTGTGCGCCGCTGCGCTGTCGACGGAGGCCTCGGCGCAGAAATATCCGGTGCGGCCGGTCAAAATCATGGTCGGCTTCAGCGCCGGTGGGCCGGTCGACGTCGTCGCGCGCATCATCGGCGATCGCCTCGGCAACAAGCTCGGGCAGCCCTTCGTGGTGGAGAACCGCGCCGGCGCCAACGGCATGATCGCCGCCGAGGGCGTCGCGCATGCGGACGGCGACGGTTACACCATGCTCGCCTGCAACTCCTCCACCATCACGCTCAACAAGACGCTATTCAAGGATATCCGCTACGATCCTCAGGGCGACTTCGCGCCGCTCACGACCGTCGTGTCGGCGCCGCTCGTGCTCGTGGTCAATCCGGAGAATCCCAAGACGGCTGATATCAAGACCGTGGCCGATCTCGTCGCGGCGGCGAAGGCCGCACCGGGTGCGCTCGCTTATGGCTCGGGCGGCAACGGCAATCTTGCCCATCTCGCCATGGAGCTGCTCAGCCAGAAGGCCGGCATCAAGCTGATCCACGTGCCCTATCGCGGCGGCGCGGCTTCCGAGGTCGGCATCCTCGCCCAGGAGGTGCTGGCGGTGTTCGATCCGCTCTCCGCCGTGCCGCTGGTCAAGGCCGGAAAGCTGCGCGCGCTCGCGGTGTCGTCGGCCGAGCGGCTGCCGGCACTGCCGGATGTGCCGACCGTTGCGGAAGCCGGTTATCCCGGCTTCGACATCTCGTTCTGGGTCGGCTTCTTCATGCCGAAGTCGACGCCGGCGCCGATCCTGGAGACGCTGCACCGGGAGATCGTCGCGGCGGCCAAGGATCCGGGGGCCGCGGAGAAGCTCGGCTCGCAGGGCGTCGTGAGCATGCTGACCCCGGCCGAGTACGCCGCGAAGATCGCGAAGGAGACGAAGGACCTCGCCGAGGTCGTCGCTGCCGCGGACATCAAGGCGGAGTAGGGAGCGCATCTGCTTCCATCGCTATTCACCGCCGGCCAGCTGCGCCAGCCGATCGAGCAGCGGGCGTTGTCCTGCGTTGATCTTCTCCCGCGCCTCTTCGAGCGTGAACCATTCGGCACGATCGACCTCCGGGAAGACTTGCCGTTTGCCGCTGCGAGGTGGCCATTCCATCTCGAACCCGTTGCTGCGAATGCTGCGCACATCGATGTCGAGCTCGGCGGCGAACGCGGTGACGAGCTTGCCGCCGCGCTGCTTGACCTCGCCAAGCGCGATCAGCGGCACGGACAGCTCGAAGCCCAGCTCCTCGGCAAATTCCCGTCGCGCGGCGGCCTCCGCATCGTCTTCGTCCGCATACTCGCCCTTGGGGATCGACCACGCGCCGAGATCCTTGTTGCGCCAGAACGGCCCTCCGGGATGAACGAGGAGAACCTCGAGCTTCCGGCGCTTTCGATAGGCGATGATCCCGGCACTCTTCGATGGCATCGCAGGTTCCGTGCAGAAGCGGTCCGCTTTGTATCGGGAAAAAGTGGAACCGGCCGTTTTAGCGCAGGTTAGTAGCCAACGTTCATTTGATAAAAGGGAGTGAACCATGATCCGCCTGTTGGCAACCACCGCACTGGGGCTGGTGCTGGCAAACGCCGCCTTCGCGCAATCGCCAAGCACGACCACGAAGTCCGAGCAGACGCCGCAATCCCAATCAAATTCCACAGCGCCGTCCACCACCGCGCCATCTAATGCGGCTGATAAGCAGCAGACCACATCGCAGCCGCAGCAATCACCGGCGGCAGGAACCTCGACACAGAATACCCAGACCACCGCGCCGCCATCCGGGGCTGCCAATTCCGGATCGGGCACGTCCAATGCTGCGAACAGCACGGACACCTCGCGGCCGCAGAGCGGCACGGCAAGCTCGAACACGACCGGCAACCAGCCCGCGACCCAGCAGGGCGCCAACCCGCCGCCGGCCAATAGCAATCAGGCCCAGCAGGCGCCCGCTGCATCCGGGACCAACCAGGCTCAGCAGGCGCCGAATGCGCCAGCCAGCAATCAGGCCCAGGGTGAGCGGTCCAGCACCGGTTCCCAAGCCGCCGCGCAGAGCGACGTCAATCTCAATCGGCAGCAGGAGACCAAGATCAGCACCTCGATCTCGCGCCTAAACGTTCGGCCCGTGACCAACGTCAATTTCTCGCTGACTGTCGGAACCGTGGTGCCGCGCGATGTGCACCTCTCGACCCTTCCGCCTGATGTCGTGGAGATCGTGCCGCAGTATCGCGGCTACAGCTTCGCGCTGGTGAAGGATGAGATCGTCGTGGTCGATCCTGCGACCTACAAGATCGTGACGGTGCTGCCGTATTCGGGGAAATCCACGGCAACGACGACGTCGACCACCCGCGAGCGCAGCGCCAGCAAGTTCTCCGACCGCGATCGTGATGCGATCCGCAAGCATGCGAAAGCTCGTCCCGAAGGCCAGAGCGAACGGCAGACCACCGGAAGCACCGCACGCACCGAGATCCATGTCGGCGATCGCGTTCCTGACAGTGTCGAGGTCGAGGAATTTCCCAGCACGGTCTACCGTGATGCGCCCGATCTGCGCGAGTACCGCTACATCCATCGCGATACCCGGACTTATGTCATCGAGCCTCGCGAACGACGCGTGATCGAGGAGATCGATTAGTTCACAGCCGCCGGAAGCCGCCCATCGGGCGGCTTCCCGATTTGTGCGTCAGATCGCCGACCGTTCGCGCGCTGCGAGGCGGATGGCGCGAGCCTTGGTGCCTTTCGCCGCACGCGCTGCAATCATGCTCCTCGCCTTGCCACGGGCCGGGGCGTTCTTGTGGAGCAGGGATACGAACCGCATGCGCGCCCGGTTTGTCGACAGGCGCGCGGCCAGCTGCTCGGCCTTGCGCTTGATGGTGACGACTGACGGCGTCAGGTTCACCGGGACCCAGGCGATATCCCTGGCCTTGGAGAGGCTGCCGATGCCTTCGCACGGCGCCTCGCGCGGCAGGTCGATCCTGATCGCGAGCGCCTCCGACCGCTCGGTCCAGTCCTCGGCCTTGGTGCCGGTGATGATGCGGACATAATCGCGCGTCTCACGCGGCAGCTCGCTTTCCTTGGCGAGCCACTTCTGAACGCGGCCGGGACCGGCATTATACGCAGCCGCAGCGAGGCCGAGATTGCCGAAATCGTCGCGAAGCTTGCGCAGGAATTTTGCCGATGCGGGCAGCGCCTTCATGGGATCGAAGGGATCGTCGAGCCCGACTTCGGCGGCCGTCTCGGGCATGAACTGCGCCACGCCCTGGGCGCCGGCCTGGCTCACCTCGTTCGACTTGAAGCGGCTCTCCTGCCAGAGCAGGCGGGCGAAGAATGGCACGGGAATGCCGCTGGCCTCGGCGGCCTCGCGCAGCGCGTGGCAAAATCGTTCGGTCGGCGAAACCGGCGCCTGCACGGCGGGCTCGGCCGCGAGGGACGGCTCGATCACCTGCTCATAGGCGGCACGCGCGTTGGCAAGCTCGATGGCCTGCACACTTGCGAGGAAGAGATCGACCACCGGAACAAGTGGGGAGGCCCGATTGTTCTGAATAACGGCGTGGTCGAAAGTTGATGCTGGCCGGGACGCCGACGGATCGAGGTCGCACATCAGAATCAAGAACGCGGCGCAAGCCGCGATGACAAATCGCATTTGCGGAGACAACCTCGAACTGTGGGATGAACGGCCAGCGATGCGCCGGCGATAAGGAGTTCTTAACCGTCCGATTGCGGCAAAGCTGCGATCTCGGCGGTTCCTTCGGTGTTACTACGGTGTTCCCAAACAGAAACGTCCCGCGGTTTTGCGGATCTTCATTTGCGAATTGGGACGAGCGATCATGACGCGATGGATGCTTGGCGCGGCGATGTCGCTGTGGTTCATCTGCCCGGTGCTCGCGGGCAATCTCGATGTGAAAGCGGTGAATGATGCTGCGCGTCCTGCAAGGCAGCCAGCCACCGACAGGCTCAACCCATCGGTGGTGAAGCTTCAGGTCCTGCTCGATCGTGCGCAATTCTCGCCCGGCGAGATCGACGGCAAGCTCGGCGAGAACGCGCAGAAGGCGCTGAAGGCATTTGCCGAGCACAACGGTATCGCATCCGACAAGGCAATCGCGCCGGAGCTTTGGACAAACTGACGACAGCGAGCGAGGGAGCCATTGTCGTCGACTACAAGATCGAGGAGGCCGATGTAAAAGGGCCTTTCCTGAAGGAGCTGCCGGCCAGGCTCGAGCAGATGAGGTCGCTGAAAGCGCTGAGCTACACCAGCGCGCTCGAGGGGCTCGCCGAGAAATTCCACATGAGCGCGGATCTGCTCAAGGCGCTCAATTCTGGAAAATCCTTTGACAGGGCCGGCGAGACGATTGTCGTTGCGAATGTTCCTGCGCGAAAGGAGTTGCCGCGCATTGCACGGCTCGAGGTCGACAAGAAAATGGGAACGCTCAGAGCATTCGACGGGAGTGGTGCTCTGCTCGCGTTCTACCCGGCTTCAATCGGGAGCCCGGATCGTCCGACGCCGAGTGGCACACTCAAGGTCACAAGCACCGACGAGAAGCCGACCTACCACTACAATCCCGAGTACAAGTTCAAGAGCGTTAAATCCAGGGAGCCATTCGACATCAATCCTGGCCCGAACAATCCGGTGGGGGCGTACTGGATCGGCTTGTCCGCGCAGGGTTACGGCATCCATGGAACGGCAGAGCCCGACAAGGTCAGCAAGTCCGCCTCGCACGGCTGTGTCAGGCTCACCAATTGGGACGCCCGTACGCTCGGCGACAACATCAAGCGCGGCACGCCCGTCGTCTTCCTCGATGCGCCGACGGAATCCTCCTCGAAGCAGAAGAGCAAGCCGACCGGCAAGCGCGCCGCGAATTAGTCCTTTAGTCCTTGGGGAAATCCTTGCGCATCGCCATCTCGGCGGCATCGCCGGGCGACAGCACGGTCTGATCGAAGGCCGCCTGCGGCTTCGTCATGATGTCATAGAGCGAGATGCCCTTGATCGGCTTGCCCATGAGCTCGCGGACGCAGTCGGCGAGCGTGCCGTTGTAGACGAGATAGGGCGGACCTCTGTCCTTCTGCCTTTCGCCCTTCAGCGACGGCCACTTCTTCAATTCGGCCGGCTCGTCATAGGCGATCGGCGATCCCTCTTTGAACATGCACTTGGCCCCGGTGGCTTGGATTGCGGGGAATCCTAGAGCCGCCGGGTAAACACGCGTTAAAGAATTAGCTCAAATCAGCCGGCAATGAAGGCGAGCAGGGTGCCGTTGGCCTTGGCCGGCGGCACGCAGATCGCGGTCCCGCTGCGCATGGCAGCAGACCCCAGCGCCTTCTCCGTCGCTGCGAGATCGCCGCTGACGAGCACCAGCGCTGCGCCGCCGCGTTCGGAGAGGCCGGCGAGCGGCACGCCGGGATAGCGCTTGGCGAGCTGGTCCAGCGTCAGATAGACGAAGTCGGCACGATCGCCGCCAGAGGGCACCGTGACCGCGCCGTCGGCCTCCGCCTTCGGCTCGCGGTCGATCAGCCGGCCGAGATGTGCCGCTTCGTTCGCGGGTTCGGGCGTTGCGATCAGCGTCTGCCTGATGCGCTTGGCCGCATTGGCGTGCTGCATCAGCTCGGGAATCCAAACCGTCTCGCGCGTCTTGTGCTGGCAGGCGAAGATGCGCACGCCGCCGGGCGCTTCCGCGGTTGGCCACATGAAGGTGCGGAACTTGGCCGCCGAGACCGTGCCGTTGGGCAAGGTCACCGGGCGCTCGAAATCGGTCGGGCCGATCGGCGTGAAGCCTCGTGCGCGGATCTCCTCCGCGCCTTCGGCGGAATCGATCGCGGTGAAGGCGATGCGCTCGATGCCTTCGCCGCGCTTGTCGAGGAAGGCGCGCGCCGGCGCGTTGTGCTCGGTCGCGGCGAGCACGCCGAGCAGCTCCATATAATCAGGGTCGAACATGATGGTGTAATTGCCGGTGCCCATATGCGCGCTGTGGGTGCCGCGCGGCGACACGGTGAAGCCGAGGCGCCGATAGTTCTCGGCAGCCTTGTCGAGGTCCTTCACCATGACCACGGCGTGGTCGATACCTATGACGTTCTTGAGGGCCACTGTTCTTATCCCCGAATGCAAACTGACTTGAGGCCGCGCCGGCGGCGGCCGGTCCTGTCTACGCCGGATAGGCGGTCAAGTCATTTTCAATTCGGTGGGACATGCGGAATTTCATTCCGCGAAATGCGGCATGCGCGGAGCTCAGCGAGCCTGCTCGAGATAGGCGGCAAGGATCGCGCGCTCCTGGCTGGTCATCTCGGTGATGTTGCCCGGCGGCATCGCATTGGACCAGGCCGCCACACGGCCGATCATGCGGATGTTGCGATGGATGTGTTCGGGCGCGTCGAGCAGGAAGCCCTTCGGCGCGGTGACGATGCCGGCCCAGACTGGTTCTGCCGCATGGCACATGCTGCAGCGGGACATCACGATCTCCTCGACCGCGGCGAGCGTCGGCTGCGCCGGCAGCGCGCCGGTCTTTACCGTGCGTGGGCCGGCCGCGGAGAGGAGGAGGATCGCGATCACGCTGATTGCCGCGACGCCCCACACCCACCACGGCGATTTGCGCCCCGCGTGGCGCTCGTTGAAGAAGTGGCGGATCACGGGGCCGAGCGCCAGGATGATCGCGACGATGACCCAGTTGAAGCGCGTGGCGTAGAGCAGGGGATAGTGGTTGCTGATCATCAGCACGACCACGGGCAGCGTCAGATAGTTGTTGTGGACCGAGCGCTCCTTGCTGGCCTTGCCGAGCTTCGGATCGGGCGCCTGTCCCGCGATCAGGCTGGCCACGATCCTCTTCTGGTTGGGGATGATCAGCGCGAAGACATTGGCCACCATGATGGTGCCGATGATGGCGCCGATCTGGTTGAAGGCGCCACGGCCACTCAGCACGTGGGTGAAGGCATAGGTCAGCGCGACCAGGAACAGATAGCCGCCGATGGCGAAGGGCAGCTCGCGCTGCGCAAGCCCGGTGCGGCAGGCGGCTTCATAGAGCAGCCACGCCAGCGCGAGGCTCGCGAGGCTGAACAGGCCGGCCTGGAACGGCGTGAGGTCGAGGATCGACTTGTCGACCAGGAACAAATCCGCCTCGAGATAATACACCACCACCATCAGCGCGAAGCCGGACAGCCAGGTGGTGTAAGCCTCCCATTTGAACCAGGTCAGCTCGTCCGGCATCTGGGAAGGCGCGACCAGATATTTCATGATCCGGTAGAAGCCGCCGCCATGGACCTGCCAGGCCTCGCCCTGCACGCCGTCAGGCAGATCGCTCCTGGGTTTGAGACTGAGGTCGAGGGCGATGAAATAGAAGGAACTGCCGATCCAGGCGATCGCCGCCACCACGTGGAGCCAGCGCAGCAGCAGGCTCGCCCATTCCGATATGATGGATCCCCACATGATCATCCCGTCAATTGCGACAGCGATGCCGCAGCTTTGATGACCGCAACCCCCGCCCTTACAATGTGTCGCACCTATCCGCGGTGTTTTCCAGTACGATGGGTTGCAGCTGATGCACATCGTGCGGGCATCGGTTGACGTGGGATGCGGCAGAGCTTCGACCTGTCGCGGTGATGTCGATGTTCGAGATTGCAGGCCGGGAGGACAATTTGAAGAGCAGAATTTTGTCCGTTGCGATATCCGCGGGGCTGCTGGTTGCTACCGGCGCGCAGGCCGAGCCGGTGCTGCAGGGCAGGGATGCTTATGGCGATTGGCAGGCCGACAAGCCGGGCACGGTCAGGCTGATCCGGCCGCAGGATCTGGTCAGGCCAGGCGCCACACGCTCGGTTGCGAGCTCGTCGCGCGTGGTGCCGCGTCCGCCGGACGCCGCACTCCAGGTGCCGGCCGGATTCAAGATCGAGCTGTTCGCCGAAGGTCTGCGCGCGCCGCGCATCATCAGGGTCGCGCCGAACGGTGACGTCTTTGTCGCGGAGACGCGGGCCGGCACCATTCGCGTGCTGCGCACCGGGGACAGCGGGAAGGTCGCGACCAATGAAGTGTTCGCCAGCGGCCTGCGACAGCCGTTCGGCATCGCCTTCTTTCCGAACGGCGACAATCCGCAATGGGTCTATGTCGCCAACACCGACAGCGTCGTCCGCTTTCCCTATCAGGCAGGCGATCTCAAGGCGCGCGGCAAGGCCGAGACGATCGTGCCGAGCCTGCCGCATGACGGCGGCCATTCCACCCGCGACATCGTCTTCACGCCTGACAACAAGCGCATGCTGGTCTCCGTCGGCTCGCTCAGCAACGTTGCGGAAGGTTTGGGCACGCCGCCGGGCGGGATGGAGGCGTGGTCGAAAACGCAACCGCTCGGCGCGGCCTGGGCCAGTGAGACCGAACGCGCCGCGGTGCTGGCGTTCAATCCTGATGGCAAGGAGCGGAAGATCTACGCCACCGGCATCCGCAATTGCGTTGGTCTCGCAATTCAGCCGCAAACCGGTCTGCCCTGGTGTTCGACCAACGAGCGGGACGGCCTCGGTGACGATCTCGTCCCCGACTATGTGACCAGCGTGAAGGAAGGCGCATTCTACGGCTGGCCCTGGTTCTATATCGGCGCCAACGAGGACCCGCGCCATGCCGGTGCGCGGCCTGATATCAAGGACAAGGTGACGGTCCCCGACGTGCTGGTGCAGCCGCACTCGGCCTCGCTCGGCATGGCCTTCTATCAGGGCACGCAGTTTCCGCCCGAGTATCAGAGCGACGCCTTCGCCGCCGAGCACGGCTCCTGGAACCGGTCGAAGCGCACCGGCTACAAGGTGATCCGCATTAGGATGAAGGACGGCAAGCCGACGGGCGAGTACGAGGATTTCGTCACGGGTTTTGTCGTCAGTGACACGGAAGTGTGGGGGCGGCCGGTGGGAGTCGCCGTGGCGAAGGACGGATCGCTGCTGGTGTCGGAGGACGGCAACGGCACGATCTGGCGGGTGATAAGCGCGCCGCGCTGACGCTTCACCCTCCCCTGGAATGGACCCTCCAGGGGAGAGTAAGAAAGGCGCTCGCCTGACCTACCCCCGTCTCACGCTCGCTCCGCCATCCACCGGCAGCGTCACGCCCGTAATGAAATTCGCCTCATCCGACGCCAGAAACAGCGCGGCGTTGGCGACGTCCCAGCCGGTCCCCATTTTCTTGCGCAGCGGCACCTTGCTGTCGCGCTCGGCTTCGACCTCGGCGCGGGTCTTGTGCCATTCGCGGGCGCGGGTGTCGACGGCCATCGGCGTGTTCATCAGGCCGGGCAAGATGACGTTGGCGCGGATGCCGTATTCGGCGTTCTGGTAGGCGAGCTGTTCGGTGAAGGCGATCATCGCCGACTTCGTCGCCTTGTAGGCGACATAGGGATAAGTCGTGATCGCCGCCATCGAGGAGATGTTGATGATGGCGCCGCTGCCTTGCGCGCGCATGATCGGGATCACCTCTTTCGCTGCGAGAATGCAGCTCTTCAGATTGATCGCGACGACACGGTCGAACGCCTCCTCGGTCAGTTGCAGCAGCTCGGCATCGCCGCCGGACAGGCTGACGCCGACATTGTTGTGCAGCACGTCGATCCGGCCCCAGCGCGACTGCGCGTCCTTAACCATCGCCATGATGTCGGCCGACTTCGTGACGTCGGCCTTGAAGGCTGCGGCAGTGCCATGTTTCGCGGTGATCATCGCCACCGTTTCCTGCGCCGATTCCAGATGATGATCGACGCACAGGACCTTTGCGCCCTCGCGCGCGAAGGTCAGCGCGGTGGCGCGGCCGTTGCCCATGCCTTCGCCGGGACTTTGTCCGGCTCCGACGACGATGGCGACCTTGTCCTTCAAGCGCATCTCGATTCACTCCCTGATCCCGTACTTCCCATTATTTTCGTGCAGATTAGCAATCGCCCCGACCGGAGAGAAGGGCGCGGCTTCTGCGTTCATGTCATTGACATCGCATGGATTTGCATGTTGCGCCGGCTCAATGCGCATGGCTGGCCCTTGCGGTCCAGGAACCGTTCCGAGGTCGCCGCGTTTGTTGCGGAGCCTTTCCCGCGCTAGGCTCTGTCCGGGGGCTTCCCAACCGCCAGTGGCTTGCCGATGAATCTGCTCGACCCACAAGGGCCCGTGGCTGCGGCCAACAGCACCATTCTGGTCGATTCCGTCTTCATCATGCTCGTGATCGTGGTGCCCACCATTTTCGCGATTCTCGGCTTCGCGTTCTGGTTTCGCGCCTCGAATCCAAAAGCGCGCTACCAGCCTGACTTCGTCTATTCCGGCCGCGTCGAGATGGTGGTGTGGGCGATCCCTGCGCTCACCGTCATCCTGCTCGGCGGCGTCGCCTGGATCGGCTCGCATCAACTCGATCCCGCAGCACCGGTGCCGGGGACTGGAAGCCCGGTGCGGATCCAAGCGGTTTCGCTCGACTGGAAATGGCTGTTCCTCTATCCGGACCAGCGCATCGCCACCGTCAACACGCTGACCGTGCCGGCCGGCGCCGAGCTGAACTTTCAGCTGACGTCGTCGAGCGTGATGAACACGTTCTTCATCCCGCAGCTCGGCAGCATGATCTACACCATGAACGGCATGGTGACGAAGCTGAACCTGCGCGCCGACAACGAAGGCAAGCTGCAGGGGTTGTCCGCGCATTTCTCCGGCGACGGCTTTCCCGACATGATGTTCGACGTCAACGTGGTCTCGCCGCTCGCCTTTCCGGAATGGGTGGCGACCACGGCGAAGACCGATGCCGTGCTGAATGAGGACAGCTACAAGAAGCTGATGCAGCAGGGCGTCGAGAAGGGCAGGCCGATCTATCGCCTGGAAGATCCCCGCCTGTTTGATTTGATCGCGACCCAGCACATTCCGCCGGGACCCGGGCCGGAACTGCTCTCCGATGCAGGCCGGCCGCACAGTGGAGGCCACGATGCTCGGTAAGCTCGATTGGTCGGCCATTCCGTTCGATCAGCCCATCCCGCTGGTCGCGGGCGCAGTGGTGCTGGTCGCGATCCTGGGCGTGCTGACCTGGGTCGTGGTGAAGGGACATCTGCCCTATCTCTGGAGCGAATGGATCACCAGCGTCGATCACAAGCGCATCGGCGTCATGTACATTCTGCTGGCCTCGGTGATGCTGCTGCGCGGTGGCAGCGACGCCATCATGATGCGGATTCAGCAGGCCGTCGCCTACCAGTCGCAGGGCTATCTGCCGCCGGAGCACTACAACCAGATCTTCTCGGCGCACGGCACCATCATGATCTTCTTCGTGGCGATGCCGTTCGTGATCGGGCTGATGAACCTGATCGTGCCGCTCCAGCTCGGCGTGCGCGACGTCGCTTTCCCGACGCTCAATTCGGTCGGATTCTGGCTGACCGCGACCGGTGCGCTGCTGGTCAATCTCTCGCTCGTGGTCGGCGAGTTCGCGCGCACCGGCTGGCTCGCCTTTCCGCCGCTGTCGGAGCTGTCCTATTCGCCCGGCGTCGGCGTCGACTATTACGCCTGGTCGCTGCAGATCTCCGGCGTCGGCACGCTGGTGGCCGGCATCAATCTCGTCACGACGGTCCTGAAGCTGCGCACCAAGGGCATGAATTATCTGCGCATGCCGATGTTCTGCTGGACCACGCTGGCCTCGAACCTCCTCATCGTTGCAGCCTTTCCGATCCTCACCGCCACGCTCGCGATGCTGCTGCTCGACCGTTACCTCGGCTTCCATTTCTTCACCAACGAGGCCGGCGGCAACGTCATGATGTTCATGAATCTGATCTGGGCCTGGGGCCATCCGGAGGTCTACATTCTGGTGCTGCCGGCGTTCGGCATCTTCTCCGAGGTGGTCTCGACCTTCTCCGGCAAGGGGCTGTTCGGCTATCGCTCGATGGTGCTTGCGACCATGGCGATCTGCGTCATCTCCTTCATGGTCTGGCTGCATCATTTCTTCACGATGGGGGCGGGGCCGGACGTCAATGCCATCTTCGGCATCGCCAGCATGATCATCGCGGTGCCGACGGGCGTGAAGATCTACAATTGGCTGTTCACGATGTATGGCGGCCGCATCCGCTTTGCGACGCCGATGCTGTGGTCGGTCGGCTTCATGGTGACCTTCATCGTCGGCGGATTGACGGGCGTCCTGCTCGCGGTGCCGCCGGCTGACTTCATGCTTCACAACAGCATGTTCCTGGTGGCGCATTTCCACAACGTCATCATCGGCGGCGTGCTGTTCGGCGCCTTCGCCGGCTTCGAATATTGGTTTCCGAAGGCGTTTGGTTTCCGCCTCGACGAACGCTGGGGCAAGCTGGCGTTCTGGTTCACCTTCCTCGGCTTCTTCATCACCTTCATCCCGCTCTATATTGCCGGCATGCTCGGCATGACCAGGCGCATGCAGCACTATGACGTCGCGGCGTGGCGGCCCTGGATGATCGTTGCAGCGATTGGCATAGCCGTGCTGACGATCGGGGTGATCTGTCAGATCGTGCAGCTCGTGGTCAGCATCCGCAACCGCGATGTGCTGCGCGACCGCACCGGCGATCCCTGGGACGGCCGCTCGCTGGAATGGGCGACCTCGTCGCCGCCGCCCGTTTTCAACTTCGCCTTCAATCCCGATGTGCGCGGCGAGGACGCCTATTGGGACATGAAGGTCCGTGCCCAGCAGCAATCGCTCGAACGCGACAGGCCGGACTATCAGGACATCGAGATGCCCCGGAATTCCCCGACCGGCTTCGTCTGCGCGTTCTTCGCTACCATCATGGGCTTTGCGCTGATCTGGCACATCTGGTGGATGGTGATTCTGGGCGGCCTCGGCGCGTTCGCGACCTTCGTCGTGTTCGCCTGGCGCGATCACGACGAATACGTCATTCCGGCCGACGAGGTCGCCGCGATCGACCGCGTCAATCTCGAGGAGCGGCGCAGCCTCGTCAGCATGGCGGGGGCGGTCTGATGGCGATGACCGCGACCGCCGGCCATGCGCATGCCGATCCCCATCACATCGGGATCGTCATCGAGCATCCCGGACCCGCTTCGAAGCGGATCGTGACCGCCTACGGTTTCTGGGTCTTCCTGCTCTCCGACATCGTGATGTTCTCCTGCTTCTTCGCGGCCTATGCGGTGCTGTCTGGCCAGACGGCCGGCGGCCCGAAGGGCTCGGAGATCTTCGAGCAGAGGAACGTCGCGATCGAGACGGTCTGCCTGCTGTTGTCGAGTTTTACCTGCGGCATGGCCAGCATTGCCGCCGATGTGCGCAACCGGTTCTGGTTCTATCTCGGCATGGCCGTGACTTGTCTGTTGGGACTCATATTCCTGGCGATCGAATTCCGCGAATTCGCCGACCTCGTCGCGCGCGGCTATGGCCCGTCGCGCAGCGCGTTCCTGACCGCGTTCTTCTCGCTGGTCGGCTGCCACGGCCTGCATGTTTCCGCCGGCGTGCTGTGGCTGCTCACCATGATGGCCCAGGTGTTCGCCAAGGGCTTCCGTGCCGATATATTGCGCCGGATGATGTGTTTTGCGCTGTTCTGGCACGCGCTCGACATCATCTGGGTCGCGGTGTTCTCCGTGGTCTACCTGCTTGGGAGTGCGGCATGAGCGATCAGACCCATGCACGGACCGACCATGACCTCGCGCCGGGCGAGGAAGAGCAGCACAGTGTCGGCACCCGCATTCTCGGCTACGTCGTCGGCCTTGTCCTGGCGCTGCTGCTGACGGCGACGTCGTTCTTCATCGCCGGCACCGATCTGGTCTGGCAGCCCTCCATCCCCGTCGCGCTGATCGTGCTGGCGATCGCGCAGATGGGGGTGCATCTGGTGTTCTTCCTGCACATCACGACGGGCCCCGACAACACCAACAACGTGCTGGCGCTGGCCTTCGGCCTGCTGGTGGTCTTCCTGGTGGTGGGCGGCACGGTCTGGATCATGGCGCATCTGAATGCGAACATGCCGCCGATGGACCAGATCATGCGGATGCAGTGATAGAGCCGTCCAAAAAGAAGAGCCGCTTGTTGTGACAAGCGGCCCAAGTCTAGGGAGGAAACGCCCAAGCAGGGCAATCGGGCCGGAGCCGGATTGCTGCCAAGGAAACGCCCGCGCAAGCGCTTGCGTACCTCTATGAGTGCAGCGACTCGCGAAGGAGTTCAATTCCGGATCAATACGGTGCCGGACTACTACTCACGGATGCGTGAGGGAATTATTCACTTCGGCCGACGGCAGTTATAGGCCTTGCGGAAGCCGGCCGCCTGGGCGTCGTCCTCCGAGCAGAACCAGCGGTCCGGCTTGGTGGTCGCCGGGTAGCTCGGGCAACCCCGCAAATGATAGATGCCGATATTGCCGGTGACGCGTGCGCGCACCGCGAGCTTGCCCTTGATGCTGCAACTCGGCGGCATCGTCAGCTCCTCCGGAAACAGCACGGCGCGAATTTCCTTGTCGCGGTCCGGGCGGCAGGCGGCGCCCAGCAGGGCGCCGTCCTTTTTGCCGGCACGGAAGTCTTGCGGCGCAACAAAGCACCCCTTCCAAATTCCGGCCGAGGCCGTCTTGGCTTCGCCCGCCGCCGGCTTGACGTTCGCCTTGATCGGCTCGCGGGCGATGGCAAAACCGAGCTTGACCAGCTGCTCGTTCAAGGTCGCCTTGTCGCCCTCGGCCGTGCAGATCGCCCGGTGCCGCTTGCCAAAACTCTTCTCCGGCCCGACATCGTCACAACGCACGGAGCGCTTGTTGATCAGCTTCGCCAGCTGATCGCGGGCCTCGATGCCACAGGTCCAGGGATCGGCGTGGTCGTCGATGCAGACCTGGTCGAGTTCGGGCGCGTCGACGCCGTCGAGCCGATAGGTGACGTCGCCAAGCTGGATGGAGTTGCCGTCGCGGACTGTCGCGGCGGCGGTCAGCGCGGAAGCCGGCTCGGAAGACGCCAGAAATCCGGACAAGGCGAAGAACCAAATGAGCGCAAAAGCGCGGGCGGCGGCAAAGACATTTCGGAAGGACATACGGTCTCGCTATCGATTGCTCGTGCGCCTGTTCCTAGCATCCGGATGTGGCGATACCAATGGTCTGCACCCTGCGAAGTGCGACATTCCGGCCCCGCGGCTTTACTCCCCGCCCGCTCTGACCCTATCGTTCGCAGGCCTTGCGGACCGTGCAGGCCGAATCGCCCGGGAAGCGGCGAGGGCGGGAGGAAAAGGTTGCGATGAAAGACCCCGTGGACGTCCTGATCATCGGCGCCGGCGCTTCGGGCGCGGCGGTGGCGTGGTCGCTAGCCGAGACCAAGATGCATATCCTCTGCCTGGAGCAGGGCGGCTGGATGAACCCGGCGGAATATCCCAGCACCGGCCGCGACTGGGAGGCCAAGTTCTACGGCGAGTGGTCGTCGAGCCCGAACGTGCGCGGCCGTCCCGAGGACTATCCGATCAACGACGACAATTCGCCGATCAAGGTCGTGAACTACAATGCGGTTGGCGGCTCCACGGTGATGTACACCGCGCACTGGCCGCGGCTGCATCCCTCCGATTTCAAGGTGCGGACGCTGGACGGCGTCGCCGACGACTGGCCGATCGATTACGACACGCTGACCCCGTTCTTCGAGGAGAACGACCGGATCATGGGCACGTCGGGCTTGTCAGGCGATCCGCGCTCGCCGCTGACGCATCCGCCGATGCCGCAACAGCCGCTCGGATTGTCCGGCGCCATCATCGGCAAGGCCATGAACAAGCTCGGCTGGCACTGGTGGCCGTCGGATACGACGGTCGCGACGATGGATTATGAGGGCCGGGCGCGCTGCATCAATCTCGGCCATTGCACGCCGGCCTGCGCGCAGGGCGCCAAGTCCTCCACCGACATCACCTATTGGCCGCAGGCGATCCGTGCCGGCGTCGAGCTGCGCACCCATTGCCGGGTGCGCGAGATCGCCACCGACGAGAACGGCATGGCCTCCGGCGTGGTTTATTACGACAAGGACGGCATCGAGCAGTTCCAGCCCGCGCATGTCGTCATCATCGCCTGCAACGGCGTCGGCACCCCGCGGCTATTGCTGAACTCGGCGTCCTTGCGCTTTCCGAACGGCCTTGCCAATTCGTCCGGCCTCGTCGGCAAGAATTTGATGTTCCATCCCTACGCGCAGATCTACGGCTATGTAAAAGAGCCGACCGACTCTAACCGCGCGCCGCCGACCTGCCTGTGGAGCAAGGAGTGGTACGACACCGACCTGTCGCGCGGCTTCGTGCGCGGCTATGGCGTTCAGTTCGTGCGCGGGGCAGGGCCGGTGTTCGAGGCCGTCGTCAGCGAGCAGAAGGGCATTCTGCCCTGGGGCGCCGATCATCACCGCGTCTTCCGCAAGCTGAACGGCCACCGGCTGGGCTTCTCTGCGATCTGCGAGGATCTGCCGGAGGAGCATAATCGCGTCACGCTCGATCCCGTCCTGAAGGACAGTCACGGCATTCCCGCACCGAAGATCGACTACACCATCAGCGAGAACAGCCGGAAGATGATGGAACATGCGTTGGCGCGCGGTCGGGAGGTCCTCGAGACCGCAGGCGCCACCGACATCTGCGTCAACTCACCGATCCCCTGGGGCGGCTGGCACCTGCTCGGCACCGCGCGGATGGGCACCGATCCCAAGAGCTCCGTCGTCAACGAATGGGGCCGCACGCACGACGTGAAGAACCTCTTCATCGTCGACGGCAGCATCTTCGTCACCTCGGGCGGCGTGAACCCGACCTCCACCATCCAGGCCCTCGCGCTCTACATCGCCGACCAGATGAAGCAGCGCCTTGCCAATTTGTTCGATTGAGGCCGCCATGTCCGCAGACAATCTCACGCGCACCCAGCGCGACGACCTCCGTACCATCGCCGCGATGATCGTTCCCGCCAGCGGCGAGTACAAGGTGCCCGGCGCAGACGACCTCGCGATCCAGGCCGACATGCTGGCAACGCTCGGCCGCGATACCAAATTGGTGGCGGCGGCGCTGGATCATCTGGCGCGGCTGGCAGGTCAGCCGCTTGCCGAGCTCGATGCCGCCAGGCGCGATGCGGTGGCGCAGGAGTTCCGCAGTGCCGGCGGTGCGGCCGCCGCAACGCTCGTCCGTGTCGTGCTGCAATGCTACTACCGCGACGACCGCGTGCTGGGCTCGTTGGGGATCGAGCCGCGGGCGCCATTCCCGAACGGCCATGTGCTTCCGGACGGGGACTGGTCGCTGCTCGACCCCGTCAAGGCGAGGGCAGGCACGCTGCGGCGCGCGCCCTAGCCATCTGGGCAGTCGAGCCCTGCACTCCTGGCGGGCACCTTGCGCGGCAGCGAGCAGGCCACCATCTGTGTGAGCCTCAAGGACTCTTGCCATGTTGGATTTCACCTCAGATATCGTCGATGACGCCGCGTCATCGCGAACGACGGCATCTGCGCCGGCCGATGACCGGGCGTTGCTGGACGCCTATTCCAATGCCGTGATCGATGTGACCGACCGCGTCGGCCCCGCGGTCGTGCGTGTCGAGACCGGGCCAAAAGTGCCGAACGGCCGTGAGCGCGGCGGGCTCGGCTCGGGCATCGTGATCTCACCGGACGGGCTTGTCCTCACCAACAGCCACGTGGTTGGCACGTCGAAGGAGATCCGGCTGCGCGACGTCGAGGGCCATGTCGGCGAGGCCCAGGTGCTCGGCGTCGATCCCGACACCGACCTCGCGTTGCTGCGCGCCAATGGCGTGCGCGACTTGCCCTATGCCGCGCTCGGCAACTCCAAGACCTTGCGCCGCGGCCAGCTCGTGATCGCGATCGGCAATCCGCTCGGCTTCGAATCGACCGTGACCGCCGGCGTGGTCTCGGCGCTCGGCCGCTCGATCCGCTCAGTCAGCGGCCGCACCATCGAGGACGTGATCCAGACCGATGCCGCGCTCAACCCCGGCAATTCCGGCGGCCCGCTGCTGTCGTCGAATGCCGAGGTGATCGGCATCAACACCGCCATCATCAACGGCGCGCAGGGCATCTGCTTCGCGGTTGCCAGCAACACCGCGCAATTCGTGCTGGCGGAGATCATCCGCCACGGCTATGTCCGCCGCGCCTATATCGGCGTCGCCGGACAGACCGCGCCGGTGCCGCGGCGGCATGCGGTGCTGGCCGGCATCGAAAACAAGATGGGCGCGCTGCTCGCGCAAATCGAGCCGGACGGTCCGGCGGCGAAGGCGGGACTGTTGCCCGGCGACGTGGTGATCAGGCTCGATGGCGTCGAGATCAACGGCGTCGACGATCTGATCCGCGTGCTCGATCGCGACCGGATCGGCCGGCGGCTCGCCATGGACGTGCTGCGGCTCGGCCGCCTGCGGGCGATCGACATCGATCCGATCGAGCGGAAGCCTGCGCGCTAGCGTCGGCCCCTCCAGGCGAGGTATGACGGTGTCATGCCCCGTCCCCGGAACCCCGCCGCATGATGCCGGCGCATGAGACCTACGACGTCATTGTCATCGGCGCCGGTGCCGGCGGTATGGCGGCGGCGGCCGTTGCCGCTGCGCAGGGCCTGCGCGTGCTGGTGATCGAGAAGACCGCGTTCGTCGGCGGCACCACCGCGTGGTCCGCCGGCATGGTCTGGATCCCTGCCAATGCCAAGATGAAGGCGGCCGGGCTCTCCGACAGCGTCGCGGATGCGGTCCAATATCTGTCGAGCACGGTGCCCGAGCCTGCCAATGCCGGTCTGCGCGCCGCCTTCCTCGCGCGCGGGCCCGAGGCGATCGCCTATCTCGAAGCCAACACGGAAGTTCGCCTCCAGCCGGTGAAGGCCTGTCCGGATTGTTATCCGGAGCGGCTGGGGGCAACGGCTGGCGGCCGCGTGCTGGAGCCGGTCGGTTTCGATGGCACGCGGCTCGGCGCCGCTTTTGCGCGATTGCGGCCACCGCTGCCGGAGTTCATGCTGTTCGGCGGGATGATGGTCAATCCTCTCGACGTTCCGCACCTGCGCAGCGTTGGAAAATCGCTGCGCTCGACCATGCGTGCGGCGCGGCTGGTCTCTCGATATGCGCTGCAGCGGCTGCGCAGCTCGCGCGGAACGTCGCTGCATCTCGGCAACGCACTTGCCGCGCAGCTCTATGCTTCGCTGCTGGCGCGGCAGGTTGAAGTTCTCTTCAGCGCCGACGTCGAAGACCTCTCGCTGCAGGGCGACCGCGTCAGCGGCGTGGTGATCCGTCATGGCTCGCGCGATCGGCCGATCGCAGCGCGCCGCGGCGTGGTGCTGGCAACCGGCGGCTTCTCGCACGACGCGAGCTTGCGCAAGCGCTTCTTCCCGGCGGCGGCCGGATTTGTCTCGGCGACCAACACCTCGGGCACCGGCGGCGGACTTCGGCTCGCTGCGACGACAGGTGCCGCGCTCAACGCGGACGCGACCAGCCCGGCCTATTGGGTCCCGTCCTCGCTGTTCCGCCGCGACGACGGCAGCCGCGGCGTGTTCCCGCACATTGTGACCGACCGCGCCAAGCCCGGTGTGATCGCCGTCAACGCGGCGGGCCGGCGCTTCGTCAACGAGGCGCTGTCCCACCATGAATTCGTGCTCGCCATGCTCCGTCATGGCAATGGCGAGCCGTTCTATCTGATTTGCGATCGCCGGTTCCTGTGGGCCTACGGCCTCGGCCGCATCAAGCCGTTCACGCGCAGCTATCGGCGCTATGTGGTGAGCGGCGAGCTGGTCGAGGCTCCTGACGTTGCCCAGCTTGCGGCGAGGATCGGCGTCAAGCCGCCGGTGCTCACGGCGACGATCGCGAGCTACAACGAAGGCGCGAAAGAGGGGCGCGATGGCGAATTCGGCCGCGGCAGCACCATCTACCAGCGCCGTCTCGGTGATATCAGCCACAAGCCCAACCCCTGCGTCGCGCCGATCCTCCGCGCCCCGTTCTTCGCGATGCGCATCCATCCGGCCGATCTCGGCACGGCCATCGGCATGAGGGTCGATCCGCAAGCCCGAGTGCTACGCGAGGACGGTACGCCGATCGCGGGCCTCTATGCCTGCGGCAATGACATGGGCTCGATCATGAACGGCAATTATCCGGCGCCGGGCATCACGCTGGGGCCGGCGCTGACGTTCGGGTATATTGCAGGACGGCATCTGGCGGAGGGGAGTGTGGCGCGTGAGACCGCTGCCAGCCTGTTGGCGTCGGTCTAGCCACCCCCACCGCTGTCATGCCCCGCGAAGGCGGGGCATCCAGTACGCCGCGGCCTATCCGTATTTCACTGCCGTCTCGGAGTACTGGATCGCCCGGTCAAGCCGGGCGATGACAGCAAGTGTGAGGCTCGCGCCTGCCTCCTCCGTCACTCCGCAGCCGCCGCAAATCGGCTGTTCTCCAGCTCCGCTTCCAGCCGCGCCGTCTCGGCTGCCGCCCGCTTGATATTGGCTTCCTTGACATGGCCGAATCCGCGGATCGTCTCCGGCACTCTCGCGAGCCTTGCCAGCAGCGGGATCTGCTCCGCTTTCAGCCCGGCGATCCGCTGATCGATCATGCTGAGATAATCCGCCATCAACTTCCGCTCCGTCCGGCGCTCCTCGGTGCGGCCGAACGGATCGAAGGCACCGCCGCGCAGGAACTTGAGCTTGGCGAGAACGCGGAAGGCATGGATCATCCAGCCGCCGAACTCCTGCTTCTGCAGATGTCCGGTGGTCTTGTCGCGCTTTGCGAAGATCGGCGGAGCGAGGTGGTATTTCAGGTTGAAGTCGCCGTCGAACTTCTCCGACACCTTCTTCGCGAAGCTGCCGTCGGTGTAGAGCCGCGCGACCTCGTACTCATCCTTGTAGGACATCAGCTTGAACAGGTTCTTCGCGACGGCTTCGGTCAGCTCGATTGACACGGCAGAGGCGGAGGTTTCCGCCTTGCGCACCTTGGCGACGGCCGCGAGATAGCGATCCGCGTACGCCTTGTCCTGATAGCCCGTCAAAAACTCGGCGCGGGTCGCGATGATGTCGTCGAGGGACTTGGTCGGAGCGGCGGCGCGGCTCTTGAACTGGAGCACGCTGCGCACCCGCGACATGTCGTGGGCGGCCAGGCGTCCCCAGGTGAAGGCGAGCTTGTTCATCTCGATCGCGGCGCCGTTGATTTCGATGGCGCGCAGCAGCGCTTCCAGCGACAGCGGGATTGCGCCCTTCTGGAAGGCGAAGCCGAGCATGAAGGGGTTGGTCGCGATGCTGTCGCCCAACAGCGCGGCGGCAATGCCGGTGGCATCGATGATATCGAGGTTGTTGTCGCCGACGGCGTCGCGCAGCACGGTCTGCATCGTGCCCATCTCGAAGTCGAGATCGGGATTTTGCACGAAGCTCGCGGTCGGCTGCAAATCGGCGTTGATGTAGGCTCTGGTCACGCCACGTTCGGCGCGGCTGAGCGCGGAGGGGCCGGCCGAGACGATCATGTCGCAGCCGAGAATGACGTCGGCGCCGCCGGTGGTGATGCGGACCGCGGAGATGTCTTCGGGTCTCCGTGCGATGCGGACATGGCTCATCACGGCACCGTTCTTTTGCGACAGGCCGGTGAAGTCGAGCGCCGAGCAGCCGCGGCCGTCGACATGGGCGGCCATGCCGAGCAGCGCGCCGATGGTGATGACGCCGGTCCCGCCGATGCCGGTGACGAGGATGTTGTAGGGCACGTCCAGCTCGCGCGCGGGCGGCAGCGGCAAATCGGCGAACAGCTGGCCTGAATCGACGGCCGAAGTCTTCATGCGCTTCAGGGTGCCGCCGTGCACGGTCACGAAACTCGGGCAAAAACCCTCGACGCAGGAAAAGTCCTTGTTGCAGTTCGACTGGTCGATCTGGCGCTTGCGGCCGAACTCGGTCTCCAGCGGCTGCACGGAGACGCAGTTGGAGGCCTGCGAGCAATCGCCGCAGCCCTCGCAGACCAGCTCGTTGATGAAGGCGCGCTTGGCCGGATCGGGATAGAGCCCGCGCTTGCGGCGGCGGCGCTTTTCCGCGGCGCAGGTCTGGTCGTAGATCACGACCGTGAGGCCCTTGATGTCGCGCAGCTCGCGCTGGACGGCATCGAGCTCGCGGCGATGGTGGATGGTCGCGCCTTGCGGGAAGTAGTTTCCTTGCGGGTACTTGCTCGGATCGTCCGAGACGATTGCAAGACGCTTGACGCCCTCGGCCCAGACCTGATGCGCGATCTGCGCGACATTGAAGGCGCCTTCGGCGGGCTGGCCGCCGGTCATCGCGACGGCGTCGTTGTAGAGGATCTTGTAGGTGATGTTGATGCCGGCGGCCGATGCCGCGCGAAGGGCGAGAAGCCCGGAATGGGTGTAGGTGCCGTCGCCGAGATTCTGGAAGATGTGCTTCTCGCTCGTGAAGGGCGACTGGCCGATCCAGTTCACGCCCTCGGCGCCCATATGCGAGATCAGATCGGTGCGGCGGGTCGGCATGCTCAGGGCCATGCCGTGGCAGCCGATGCCGGCCATGGCGCGGCTGCCCTCGGGCACGCGGGTCGAGGTGTTGTGCGGGCAGCCCGAGCAGAAGAACGGCGTGCGTGCGAGCTTGATCTGCGTGCCGGTGGTGACCGGATGGTCGAACGCCTCGAGCCGGGCGAGGCGCTGCTCCAGCACCGGGCTGTGATGGCCGAGCTTGCGCAAGCGTGCCACCAGCGCGGCGGCGACGATGGTCGGCGTCAGCTCGCCCTCGCTTGGCAACAGCGGCGCGCCGCGCTCGTCGCGCTTGCCCGTGATCGTCGGGCGCCTGGAGGCATCGATGTTGTAGAGGATGCGCATCAGCTGGTCTTCGATGAAGCCGCGCTTCTCCTCGACCACGAGAATATCCTGAAGGCCTTCGGCGAAACGCTTCGCGCCGGTTTCCTCCAGCGGCCAGGTCAGTGCGACCTTGTAGATGCGCAGACCGAGATCCTGCGCGTCCTTGTCGGTCATGCCGAGATCGGCCAATGCCTGGCGCAGATCGAGATAGGCTTTGCCGGTGGCGACGATGCCGAGCCGCGCCGGTTTGGAATCGAGCACGATGCGGTCGAGCTGGTTGGCGCGGGCAAAGGCCTGCACCGCGGCCATCTTCGGGCCGAACAGGCGCCTCTCGGCATCCAGCGGCGGATCGGGCCAGCGGATGTTGAGGCCGCCGGGCGGCATCTCGAAATCCTCGGGCAGCACGATCTTGATGCGTTCAGGGTCGCTGTCGATCGACGCCGAACTTTCCACGGTCTCGCTGATCGCCTTGAATCCGACCCAGCAGCCGGAGAAGCGCGACAGCGCGAAGCCGTAGAGGCCGAGATCGAGGTAGTCCTGCAGCGTCGCGGGATTGATCACGGGGATCAGCGCCGCCGCGAACACCTGCTCGCTCTGATGCGCCAGCGTCGAGGACTGGCACCCATGGTCGTCACCGGCCAGCGCCAGCACGCCGCCATTGAGCGAGGTGCCGGCGGCATTGGCATGCTTGAGCGCATCGACCGAGCGGTCGACGCCGGGGCCCTTGCCGTACCAGATGCCGAACACGCCATCGACCTTGGCGCCGGGAAACAGGCCGACCTGCTGGCTGCCCCAGACCGCGGTCGCCGCCAGATCTTCGTTCAGGCCTGGGACGAAGGCGATGTCGTGCTGCTGAAGGTGTGACTTCGCGCGCCACAACGCGTGGTCGTACATGCCGAGCGGGGAGCCGCGATACCCGGAGATGAATCCGCCGGTGTTGAGTCCCTGGAGCCGGTCGCGTTCGCGCTGCAACATCGGCAAGCGAACCAGAGCCTGTGTGCCGGACAGGAAGATCCGCTTCGATTCGAGCCGGTATTTATCGTCCAGCTCGACCTGCAACAGCGTCATGTCGGGGATCCTTGTTGTCCTGGTCCGGCGAGGGATTTTGCGCCGCGGGAGGCTCGCGGCTTTGCGAAGCGGAAGTTCGCAGTCAAGAGCATGGGCCGGCGAAGTCAATATCGCTGGCCGCATCCGTGGCGCTCCTGCTAGTCATGGCTGTCTGTGGAGGAGACCAATGGCTGCAAACGTGTTCGAGACCGAAATCACCGAGACGGCCGAGGCCCTGATCGGACCGTGGCGCCAGCCGCGTCAGATGCTGCAAGCGCAAACCTACGACGCGCACGCGTCCATTCACGACGACGCCACCGCGCAGAAGCTCGGCTTCAAGGGCGGCACCATCGAAGGCCCAACGCATTTCAGCCAGTTCGCCCCGCTCGGCGCGCAGCTGTGGGGACGCGCCTGGTTCGAGACCGGCTGCCTCTCCGCGCATTATCGCAGCGTCTGCTATGAGGGCGAGGAGGTGCAGGCGATCCTGTCGAAGCCACTGCCCGGGACAAGCCAGTGCCAAATCCAAATGGTCAAGCGCGATGGCACCGAGGTGCTGCGCGGCACGGCCTCCGTCGGCGAACCGCACGCAGCGACTGCGCTGGAGGCGCGCCTCGCCGAGCTCAAGCCGCTCGCCGATCCCGTCATTCTGCGCGACGTCAAGGTGGCGCAGACCGGCAAGCGGCAGACGGTCCGCATGGCGTTCGATCAGACCATGGGCGACCTTTATCCCTTCTCGCTGCGGCAGAAGCTCGCCGTCATCACCGAAAACTCGCCATACTATTCCGGCGCCGACAACCCCTGGGGCAGACCGATCATCCCGATGGAGATGCTGAGCGTGCTTTTTCAGTATCGCTCGAAGGACGATCCGCTACCCACCAAGGGCCCGGCCGTCGGCCTGTTTGCCGATCAGGAGATCCGGCTGGCGAAGGGGCCGCTCTTCGTGGACGAGGAGTACGCGGTCGAGCGCGAGGTGGTCGCCCTCTCCGGCAGCCGCCGCACCGAAAGCGCCTGGGCCAGGACGCGTGTGTTCGACAAGGCGAATACGGTGGTCGCCACCATGCTGCTGAACATGGCGACGATGAAGGACTCCTATGCGCCGTACGCGGAAGAGTATCGGCAGCTGTATGGGGCCGGGCGCTAGGTTACGTCAGAGCTGTTCGTAAGACCGCATGCGCGCCATTCCGCCCCATTGTTCGAAGATGGGCTGTGCCGCCGCATTGATCTCCGCCACGGACAATCCCCGGCCCACGCCTGAACCGGCGAACGCCGCCCAGATCACGTCCCTGGTCCCGAGGCCGCCCCGTTTGGGGTCGGCAGTGATGCCGAGGCTGGAAGCCAGCGCGATCGAGCCTTCGCCGATCTTGTCGGCTGGGCCCGTCTCGGCAAATTGACAGAAGCAGAGCTTGCCGTTCAGCTTGTTGTAGGCGACCCCGAGATCGCCAAGCCGCAACACCTTGACTGAGGTGAATTGCCGGAAGCGGCCACCGGGCAGGACCAGGAACGGGATGGTGCTTGCATCGACGTAATGGCTGGGCCGATCGGCAGGGAAGCCCGGGTTGGTCAGCGATGTCGTTGAGACAAAATAGCCGGGCGCCGGATCCGCATTGTCCTGAATCCTGGGAGCGCCGCGCGCATCGGTCACGAGCGCCCACCAATTTCCAGGCCGTCCCGCGTTCGCGAGGAAATCGAGCGCGACGGCGTTGTTCTGGTGATAGGCCTTCGGCGCGCCATCTGCATCGACCGCGAACCTGCCGCGGAAGACGGCGGCGCAAACATCGGTCGTCTCGTAGACCTGCCAGCCTTCGGGCGCGCTATAGGCGAGCCGTATGGGGTCATGCGCTGGCACGATCCCCTGCATTTCGACGCCAAAATTGGCGACGGCCGGCGCGCCGCCAAAGCGCTCGCGCATGGTTTGATCGATCTTCGGCCAGGTCAGGCCGGACGAGATGGGATTGTCATCGGAACGAAGTTGAACATGCGGCGCATCCTTGAACCGCGGCCAAAGCAGGCCCGCCGTCAGGCCAAGCCTCTTCGCTTCCTGGGCATAGACCTGATAGCCGTTGACGCCGTTGATCTTCCTGGTCGTCGACCACTCGGCTCTCCCGTCGACCTCCCAGAAGCAGTCGATGGCCTCCCCCCATTGATGCCAACTGTTGCCCGGAAGGACCTTGGTCACCTCGTCTCCGTTCTGAGGGCCGACCGATTCCAGCACGTCCGCAAGATACGAGGCGCCGCTTTGCCGGAGCATCGCGATCGCGTTGTTGATCTCAATGATCGAACGCGATTGCCGCCAATAACGCGCCTGCTGCGCGGGGGTTCTGACGCTTTCGGTCGGAACCATGGTGACGTCGTTTGCGGCACAGGCTTGAAGCAGCTCGCTGACCAGCGAGCGGAATTCCGGAACGAGGTCGCCCAGCGAAATGGCCATCGGAAAACTCCACAATCAAATGTTGCGCAATCCGAAAATGCTACCGGATCTGCAGGACGGTGCAAGATCAGGATGAAGAAAAAGTGGGACGGACAAATCTGCCAAGTGGCGAAGTGCGAGGTCAGGTCTCGGCCTTATCGTCCCGTCATTCCGGGGGAGACGACGTGCCCGCCCAAGCGCGAAGGCCAAAGCGTGCCGTCAGCCCCGGCATGGCGGCGGGAGAGGTCGCGCCGCTCATCCTTTGAGCAAATGCACCTCGCAAAGCCGTCGCACAGGGAATAAGCAGGCGTCGGTTCTCTTCCTAACCTTCTGAGCATGCAGCGAATTCGCTCGCAACCTGCGCGCGACTGAAATTGTACACAATGGCACGCCGCTTGCAGAACTCCGGCAAAGAAGTTCTCGCGAGGGGCGGGCGTCATGCTGGACTCGAGCAAGCCGACATTGGGCGTCATCAACGCCGAGCCCGAGCCGATCAAGCTCGACTGGCCGAGCACCGCGCTTCTCATCATCGACATGCAGCGCGACTTCATGGAGCCCGGCGGCTTCGGCGAGACGCTCGGCAACGACGTCAGCCAGCTTGCGCGCGCGGTGAAGCCGATCGGCGCGATGTTGGCGGCGGCGCGCGACACCGGCATGCTGGTGATCCACACCCGCGAGGGCCATCTGCCCGATCTCTCCGACGCGCCGCCGGCGAAAGTCGAGCGCGGCGCGCCGAGCCTTCGCATCGGCGATCCCGGCCCGATGGGGCGCATCCTCATCCGCGGCGAAGCGGGCCACGACATCATTCCCGAACTCTATCCGCTCGACAGCGAGATCGTGATCGACAAGCCCGGCAAGGGCGCGTTCTACGCCACCGAGCTCGGTGACGTGCTGGAGAAATACGGCATCGAGAATCTGCTGGTGTGCGGCGTCACCACCGAAGTGTGCGTCAACACCACGGTGCGCGAGGCCAATGACCGCGGCTACCGCTGCGTCGTCATGTCGGACGGCTGCGCGTCCTACTTCCCCGAGTTTCACGAGATGGGCCTGAAGATGATCAAGGCCCAGGGCGGCATCTTCGGCTGGGTCGCAACCTCGGCCGCGGTTCTGGAGGCAATGAAGGTTTCGACCACATAGGGGTATTGTCATGAGCACATTGACGGGGACGACCGGCAAGTCTGAGTTCAATACGTCTGAGTTCAATACGTCTGAGTTCAAGCCGGCACTATGGACATCGGGCGACTGGAACGCGTTTTTCGGCTTCGGCACCAACATCCTCGTCAACATGCTGGTGCTCACGGGCCTGCTGCGCTTCGTCTTGAAGATGCCGGACAGTCTGGTGTTCGGCCGCATCCTGCCCGCGCTCGGGCTGATGATGTGCCTCTCGACCTTCTACTACGCCTACCTCGCCTACCGTCTGGCGCAGAAGACCGGCCGCAACGACGTCTGCGCGCTGCCCTCGGGCGTCAGCGTGCCGCACATGTTCATCGTCACCTTCGTGATCATGCTGCCGATCACGCTGAAAACCGGTGATCCGCTCAAGGGCTGGTCGGCCGGCCTGGTCTGGGTGTTCTTCCAGAGCTTCATTCTCATGATCGGCGGCTTCATTGCGCCGTTCATTCGCAAGATCACGCCGCGCGCGGCGCTGCTCGGCACCCTTGCCGGTGTCTCCGTCACCTTCATCTCGATGCGGCCGGCGCTGGAAATGTACATGACGCCGCAGATCGGCCTCGTCTGCTTCGCCATCATCCTGGTGAGCTGGTTCGGCGGCGTGAAATATCCGCGCGGCATTCCCGCAGGCCTCGTCGCCATCGCCGTCGGCATGATCATCGCTTGGGGCTCGAACCTGTTCGGGCTCGGTCTCGGTGGACTAAGCGTCAAGGGTGTCGGCGATGCCTTCGCCAATTTCGGCTTCTCGGTGCCGCTTCCCGCCGTGGGCTACGTCTTCTCCGGCTTCGAATTCCTCGGCATCATCCTGGTCACCGCCATTCCGTTCGGCATCTATGACCTCGTCGAAGCCATGGACAATGTCGAGAGCGCGGAAGCCGCCGGCGACGAATATCCGACCACGCGGGTGCTCACGGCCGATGGCGTCGTCAGCCTGATCGGTTGCCTGATGGGCAATCCCTTCATCAACGCCGTCTATATCGGCCATCCCGGCTGGAAGGCGATGGGCGGCCGCATCGGCTACTCGGCGGCAACCGGCATCATGGTGATCGTGCTGGCCTGGTTCGGCATCATCTCGGTGCTGCTGGCGCTGGTGCCTGTGGTCGCGATCTCGCCCATCCTGCTCTATATCGGCATGCTGATCGGCGCGCAGGCGTTCCAGACCACGCCGGTCAAGCACGCCCCCGCGATCGTGCTGGCGCTGACGCCGCATCTGGCCGCCTGGGCCAAGCTGCAGATCGACACGATGCTCGGCTCGACCATGAATGCGGCAGCAACCGTCGGCGGCATGGCCGCCGACAAGGCGGACGCGGTGAAGGCTGCCGCGATCGCCGCGCTGCCGCAGCAGGGCGTGTTCTACCACGGGCTGGAGGTGATGGGCGGCGGCTCGATCCTCGGTGGCCTCATCCTGGGCGCGATCGGCGTCTTCATCATCGAGCGCGACTTCGAGAAGGCATCAGGCTTCGCACTGGTCGGTGCGGTCCTGACCTATTTCGGCTTCATGCATGGCGAGGCCGTCGGCATCGGCGGCGGATTCGGTGTCACGCCCGCCGTCGCGCTGGCCTATGCCGCGATGGCCGCCGGCCTGTTCGCGGCCAGCAAGCTCGGCGCCAGCGAACACTATGCCGCGCATCCGGAGATGTTGGCCGCGCCGGCGGAGTAGGAGAAGGAAAGCAGAGACTGCGGCCGGGCGGCGTCATGCTGACCGGCCGTTTCCTTTCGAACCGCACGCCAGGGCAAGTCAACCCAGCTGGTTGATCCACTCGCGGAAGAGTTCCGGGCCGGCTGCGACGGCGGCTGCAAGATCGCGGGAGTCACGCGCTGTGCGCGGCGAGTAGCCGAAGCGTTGCCGGAAGCTGCGGCTGAAATGGGCCTGGCTCACGAAGCCGAATTCAGCGGCGATCTCTGCATTCCAGCGCTCTTCGCCTGCGTCTTCGAGCAGTACGTGGATCGCTTCGAGCCGTCGCCCGCGGATGTAATCGGCGACGCCCGCCAGCGGCGTGAAGACGCGATAGAGCACCGAGCGGGACACGCCGATCTCGCGGCAGATGGTTGCCACCGAGAGATCGGGATGACCGAGATTTTGGTCGATGAAACGGCTGGCGCGATGAAGGATGGCGATGTCGCGCCGGGCGAGCCCTTGCTCGCGCGGCCGCGCGGCCATGCCAAAACATCCGCGCAGCAGTCCAAGCGTCGTCCGGACCGCCTCGGGCGCCTCGTTCTCGCTCATCGCCGGAAGCCGTCGTCGCAGCAGCCCCATCTGATCGGCCAGCACCCGGCCGGCGGCGCCGTCGAGGACGAGCCCGTGCAGGTCGAGCCCATCGGGCGCAGCGCTGACGATTGCATCGCGCTCGACGTCGAGGCTGATCGTGTCGGTCGCCGTGGCGATGCCATCGAAGGGCCGGGTCAGGTCGAGCACCAGCACCTGGCCGGGGCCGGCCGAGATCGGCTCGCCGTCGACCTCGCCGCTCCAGGCCCCCCGCCTGAGCAGCAGCAGCGCGAATGAGTTGCGGCCATCGGCCTTCGCCAGCGCGGCGGAGCGGGTGAAGCGCACCGGCCCCATCCGCGTGGATGCGGCCACCAGGCCGCCCAGCAGCCAGGCCTCGGCCAGAACCTCGAAATCGTCGCCGGCCGTGCCCTCGGGGACCGACACCTCGTAATGCGTGAGAATCGCGCGGTAGCGGTCGAGCCGCTCGGCGGCCGGCAGCTCCGCGGTGTCGAAGCGCAGATACGGAATTTTCGTCATGCCAGGCCGCTCCCTTCGGCAGTTGGTCTGCAAATTGGGACGATCAGGCAAGTTTCCACGCCGTCGAACCGCAGTCTCCGGACATGAATATTCATATTATCGCGCGCGGGCCAGCCGTGCGTGTTTCGCGGCCCGGACAATTTGCAATGACGTGAAGGTAGGGCGATGAAGGCGCGGGGGACGGGTTTTGTGGCGCGGTTGGCCGATGGGCGGGCCAGCGAGAGGGCGGGACGAACGGGGAGAGGTGCGGCGCGGCGCCGAATGCTGCCAGCCTCGATCTGTGCGGTCGCGGCGATCGTGCTCGGCGCCTTGCTCGATATGCCGTCCGCACAAGCGCAGTTCGTCTGCGTCGATGCCAGCAACAGCACCGGCGGCGCAGGCGCAGGCTCTGCCACAAGTACGGCGTGCGGCAGCGGCAGTGCGGCCGGCGGCGTATCCAGCTCCGCCTATGGTGCGTCCAGCAATGCCTCTGGCGATTTCGGCGTCGCCGTCGGCGCCTCGAGCCAGGCGACCAGCGTGCAAACAACCGCGGTGGGGTATGGCGCCCACGCGCTCGGTCAGTACACCTCCGCCATCGGGGCGCAGAGCGCGGCAAGTGGCTACCAGAGCGCCGCATACGGCTATGTGAGCAGCGCGAGCGGCGATCAAGCCGTAGCCGTTGGCTCAAACAGCAGTGCAGGGGGCTGGTTCTCCACAGCGGTGGGGGCCAGCTCCCAGGCCTCGGGGGACTTCGCAACCGCGTCCGGTGGCCGGAGCACGGCGACCGGCCTGTCCAGCTCGGCCTACGGTATGGACAGCTATGCGTATGCCGACAGTTCGGTGGCGGTCGGCTCGTGGGCGGTCGTCAATGCGGGCAGCGCGAATGGAACGGCCGTCGGCACCAACAGCGTGGTGACCGGCGCGAACAGCACCGCGGTCGGTGCGCTCAACAACGTCACCGGCACGAGCAGCGGTGCGTTCGGCACCGGTCAGACCGTGCGCGGCAATGGCAGCTACGCCATCGGCGACCCCAATACGCTGAACGGCAATGGCAGCTTCGTGCTGGGCGACAACAACACGATCAACGGCACCAACCAGACCGGCCGGGGCGACAACGTCAACGTGGTCGGCTCCAACAACGCGGTGGCCGGCACCGCGAGCGCAGCAGGCTCCTCGGTGTTCGGCTCCGGCAACGCCGTCAACGCGCCCAATGCGCTGGTGATGGCGAACACGGCGACCGTGACCGGGACAGGCGCCGTCGCGATCGGCAACAGCGTATCGGTCGCGGGCGCGAACGCCGTCGCCGTCGGCAACAATACCAGCGCCGGCTTCGCCAATTCTGCCGCCTTCGGCAACGGCGCCACGGCGACGCGCGCCAATCAGCAGACGTTCGGCACGGCGGGCAACACCTACACCATGGCCGGCGTCACCTCGTCTGCGAGCAAGGCCGCGCAAAGTGGCGCGACGCAGCTCGTGACGTCCGACGGCGCCGGCAATCTCGCGACCACCACGCTCGCCAATCTCGGCCTGGCTTCGACGGGTGATCTCAGCGCCATCAATGCACAGCTCGCCAGCATCAACGGCCGTCTCGACGACCTCAGCAGCCGGACCAGCAAGGCGACCAGCGGCGTCGCCATGGCCTTTGCCATGGCCGGCGCGCCGACGCTGCTACCGGACGAGACCTTCGCCGTGACGATGAACTACGGCACCTTCGAGCGGGCCAATGGTCTTGCGCTCAATGCGGCACTCCGCCTCAATCGGAACATGCAGTTCAACGGTGGAATCGGCTATGGACCCGACCAGCGGGTCGCCGGCGGACGCGTTGGCCTGCGCGTGGGATGGTGAGTGCATGGTATCCCACGATTGACCGTAGGTATGCTTCTCATCGTAGCTTGCGCGCCCGTGCGCGCGGAGGCGCAACCATCGCCCTCGGCTTCGCGGATCGGATCAGGGCCGCACGGCCGGCGTCTCCATCGGCAGGCCGCGCGCCCGCGACATCAGATAGAGCTCGAGCGCGACCAGCTCGGGCGAGCCGTAATCATAGGCCTGGGCACGGACGCCGCTCATGCAGCTGCGCAGCCGCCGCTCCAGCGAACCCAGCGTCTGCCATTCCAGGCGGTAGAGTGGATAGCCGGTCGGCTGCGCTTGCGTGATCGGCGCACCCGCGAGGCGTCTGTCGAAATTGTCGTCGTGGCAATTGGTGCAGGCGAGGTTGAGCTGGCCCTCGCGCTGCATGAAGAGTTCGCGGCCTTGCTCCACGAAGGGCTTTGCTTGCGGATCGTCGCCAGCGGTGATCGCGATACCGCGCGATTGGTGGGCGACGAAAGCGGACAGCGCCAGGAGGTCGCGGCTCTCGTAGGGTAGTGGTGAGGCCTGCTGATGATTGGCACGGCAGAGATTGATGCGCTGGTCGAGCGTGACGGGGTGACCGAGCGTCTTGTCGATGGCGGGATAGCGTGCGGCGACGCCCTTCATGCTGCTGCGCGCCTCGCCATGGCAGTCGGCGCAGGACTTCTCCGTGCTGCCGGTCTTCTTCGCCCATAACGCCTCGCCGTCGAGCACGAACAGCATGCCGGGATTGGAGGTGTCGTCATCCTGCATCGCGCGCGTGTCCGGGCCCATGAAGGAATAGCCGGACCGGCGCGCATCGGGCGGGATTTCGCCGGCGAGCAGGGCAGGGGCCGCGGCGAACAAGGCCGCCGCTGCTATCGCGCGCCAAACGCTCATTCGACGGTGATCGATGCCGATGCGATGGACGAATAGCCGTTGTCGCCGATCCATTCGAACTCGAACTTGCCGCTCTCCTTGGCCACGGTGAAGAAGGACAAGTATGGATTCGCGGCGATCGCCGGAAAGAGGTCGGCGCGAAAGATCTCGGCGCCGTTGTAGCGGCAGGTGAAGCTCGTGATGATGTCGCGCGGCACCAGCTTGCCATCCACGGTGTGGCGGAAGCCCGTTTCCATGATGTGCGAGGTCAGCGTGCGGATCTCGATGACGTCGCCACGCCTGGCCTTCGCGGGAACGTTGATAAGCGCGGCCATCAGTTCATCTCTTCGGTGCAGGCGGCCAGCGTCACGACGACGTCAACGGCGACCTGCCAGAACGTGTCGTCGGACAGGCGCGCGATCGCGACCACCTTCTGGGTGTCGGCGAGGCGGATACGGGTCGAGACCTGGGCCCGGCCCGAGGAGGGGTTGAGATAGAAATTGCCGATGTTCGGCTGCGGGTTCTTCTCGTTGAAGACGTGGATGCTCTTGACGTGATCATCAGCCGTCATCGGGCTCGCGACGCTCACTGTCATCGGCACGGTGTTTCCGTTCTCGACCAGCGGCGGAATGTCGAGCTTCACCCTGCCGGTGCGAATTGGCGCTTCGCCGACGACGTTGCGGATGGCAGTGTTGAGCATCGCGGGCGTCGCGTGAAGCGGCCGCAGCGTGACGATCGGAAGCGTCCCGACGGCCGTCACGCCTCCGGCGAGGCTCAAAAATTGTCGTCGCGTGGTTGGCATGAACAATCCTTAGTCGCGAAGCGTTGCAAGAAAAGCCACGATGTCCTCGATCTCCGCGGCCGACAAGATCGGCTTGCCGGCAAAATTGCGTCCGACTCGCACGAGGTCGTCATTGCGAAAATAGGACGGCATGATGGTCTGTGCGTTGAAGCGCGCCGCATCGATCAGCCGAAGCCGCAACTGGCTCACCGACCAGCGGTTCCCTGCGCCTGTGAGGTCAGGTGCGAGATCGCCCTGGAACCGCGTTTCCGGGAAGGGGCCGGAATGGCAGAGGATGCAGGTCGTGGTGCGCGCAAGCACCAGCGCGCGGCCGCGCGTGGCATCGCCGGGAGAGCCGGTGAGTGAGGCTGGAATGCCGTCGCCGACGATCTTGTAAGGGACGAGTTCGTCTGCCTTGGTATGCGAGGAGAGGGCAAGGCTCGCTACGATGAATGCGGCAATCGCGGGTATTGGACGTAATGATCGAGGTCGCCGCGAACTCCACTTACCTCTCCCGCTTGCGGGAGAGGTCGGCGCGCAGCGCCGGGTGAGGGTTCTTTCCTCTGGGTGAGTCTTCGTTGTCGAGACACCCTCTCCCCGACCCTCCCCCGCTGGCGGGGGAGGGGGCGCACTGTGGTCGTAGCGGTGGCTTCGTCTCGTCATGATCTAGCCAAAGGTGTCCGCCGTGATGGTTTGAAACCAGCGTTCCGCTTCGGCGGCCTCGCGCGCGCGCAGCTCGCGCGGCGCATCGACGGGGCTCGTGGCGCCGCCGTCGACCTCGGCGAAGATGTCGCCCTTGGGCTGGTAATTGCCGGCAAGCGAAAAACCGTAATCGGGGGCAACAATGTTGTAGCAGACGCCGGTCAGCCGTGGCGTCTCGGGTGTTCGGCCCGCGAGCGAAGCGACGATCGCGGCGGCACAAGCCTTGCCTTGCGCACTCGCGGCGGATGCCGATTTGGGAATGCCGCCGCCGAGGCAGGCATCGCCGATGACGTGGATGTTCTTGACGAGCTTCGACTCGAAGGTCACAGGATCGATCGGGCACCAGCCGGTCGCATCCGTAGCGCCCGCGATCGCGGCGATACGCCCCGCACGCTGCGGCGGAATGACATTGGCGACATCGGGCGTGTAGTTGCCGAACTCGGTGATGATGGTCCTCGTAGCAGGATCGACCGAGGTGACGCGGCCGCCTTGCGACAGCGCGACGCGCTCGATCATGTCGCCGTAGAGCTCCTTCCACGCCTTCTCGAACAGCCGCTGCTGGGAGAAACTGTCCTTGGCGTCGAGGATCAGCACTTTTGACCGTGGCTTGCTCGTCTTCAGGTAATGCGCGATCAGGCTGGCGCGCTCATAAGGCGCCGGTGGGCAGCGCGAGGGATTGGCCGGGATCGCAATGGCGACCGTGCCGCCGTCAGCCATTGCCTCCAATTGCTTGCGTAGCAAAAGGGTCTGCGCGCCGGCCTTCCAGGCGTGCGGCATCTTTTCCGACGCAGCCTCGTCGTAGCCGGGCAGGGCCTCGAAGTGGAAGTCGATACCGGGCGAGAGCACGAGGCGATCGTAAAAGAACGAGGTGCTGTCCTCTACAGTGACGCTTTGTTGCTGCGGGTCGATCCTCGTCGCGGTCTCGCCGACGACAAAGACGCCGTCGGCGGCGAGCTTGTCATAGCTGAATTGTTGGAGTTGGATGTCGCGTAGACCCGCGACCACTTCGTTGCTGAACGGGCAGGCGGTGAACACCCTGTTCGCGTCGATCAGCGAGACGTCGAGTGACGCATTGGCTCGCTTCAATGCTCGCGCGCAGGCCGCGCCGCCAAAGCCGCCGCCGACGACGACCACGATGCCCGCAGACCGCGCGCGCAAAATCGATGGCCGCGCCAGCGTTGCGGCTGCCGCGGTGATGCCGAGGACGGCATTTCGCCGTGTCACCGGCACATTCATGGATATCATCCGGAAAATGCTGCGGCGGCCGTCGTGGCCGCCGCAGCGCGTCTCTTAGGCGAAGGTGATGTTCTGATTCCGCAGCGGCACCGAGCGGATGCGCTTGCCCGTCGCGGCGAAGTACGCATTGAGCACGGCTGGCGCGGCAACGCCGATGGTGGGCTCGCCGACACCGCCCCAGAACCCGCCGCTCGGCACCATCACCGATTCCACCTTCGGCATCTCGTTGATGCGCATCGAGTTGTAGGTGTCGAAGTTGGTTTGCTCGATCTTGCCGTCCTTGACGGTGCAGCCGCCGTAGAACAGTGCGGACAGGCCATAGACGAAGGAGCCCGCGATCTGCCGCTCCACCTGCGCCGGGTTGACGACGTAGCCGGGATCGGTGGAGGCGACGATGCGATGCACCTTGATCTTGCTGCCGTCGGTCACCGAGATTTCGGCGGCGCCGGCGACATAGCTGCCGTAGCCCATGACCTGGGCGATGCCGCGATAGACGCCCTGCGGCGCCGGCGTGCTCCAGCCGATCTTCTCGGCGACGGCATTGAGCACCGCCAGATGCTTGGGGTGATTGCCCATCAGCTTGCGGCGGAATTCGAGCGGGTCCTGGCCTGCGGCCTGGGCCAGCTCGTCCATGAAGCACTCCATGTAGATCGCGTTGTGATTGACGTTGACGCCGCGCCAGAAGCCCGGCGGGACGTGCGGGTTGCGCATCGCGTGCTCGACCAGCAGGTTCGGCACCGAATAGCCGAACGCGGCCTCGCCGGATTGGGCGACGCCCTGGAAGGCGGCCGGATCCATGCCGTTCTGCAGCGCTTCGGGGCGCAGCGAGAACAGGATCGACTGCCCGGACAGGCGGTAGTGCAGCGCGACCAGGTTGTTGTCGGCATCGAACGCGCCGGTCATCTTGCACTGGGTGATCGGGTGATACCGGCCGTGCGCCATGTCCTCTTCGCGCGACCACAACAGCTTGACCGGCGTGCCCGGCATCTCTTTGGCAATCATCACGGCCTGGCGGACATAGTCGGTCTGGCCGCGCCGGCCGAAGCCGCCCCCTAACATCACCTTGTGCACGTCGCACTTGTCGGCCGGCAGGCCGGAAGCTTCCAGCACCGCCGCAAACGCAGCCTCGCCATTCTGCGTGCCGCACCAGACCTCGCATTTGTCCGCGGTGTAGAGCGCGGTGGCGTTCATCGGCTCCATCGTGGCGTGGTTCTGGTAGGGATAGGAGTAGACGGCCTCGACCTTCTTCGCCGCACTCGCAATCGCGGCCTTGGCGTCACCGTTCTTGTTGCCGACATAGGCCGGTTGGTTGTTATCGAGGCCCTCGGCCAGCCACTTGGCAATCGTCTCGCTCGAGACTTTTGCGTTGTCGCCCTCGTCCCAGACGATCGGCAGCGCATCCAGCGCGGTCTTGGCGTGCCACCAGGTGTCGGCAACGACCGCGACCGCGGTATCGCCGACCTTGACGACTTTCTTCACGCCTTTCATGCCGGCGATCTTGGCTTCGTCAAAGCTCTTCAGCTTGCCGCCGAACACGGGGCAGTCCTTGATCGCGGCGTTCAGCATGCCCGGCAGCTTGACGTCGGCGCCGTAGATCATGGCGCCGGTGGTCTTGTCGGCGGTGTCGAGCCGCTTCACGCCCTTGCCGATCAGCTTCCAGTCCTTCGGATCCTTCAGCTTGACGTCCGCCGGCGGCGACAGCTTGGCTGCGGCCTCGGCGACCTTGCCGTAAGTCGTGGTCCGGCCCGATGGCGTATGGGTGATGACGCTGTTCGCGGCCGCGCATTCGGAGGCAGGCACCTTCCATGCGTCGGCGGCGGCCTGGATCAGCATCACGCGCGCGGTGGCGCCGCCCTTGCGGACGTAGTCCTGCGAGGAGCGGATGCCGCGGCTGCCGCCGGTCGAGAAATCGCCCCAGACGCGCTTGCGGGCGACGCTCTGGCCGGGTGTCGGATATTCGGTCGTGACCTTGGTCCAGTCGCATTCGAGCTCCTCGGCGACGAGCTGGGCGAGACCGGTGAGCGAGCCCTGGCCCATCTCGGAGCGGGCGATGCGAATCACGACGGTGTCGTCGGGCCTGACCACGACCCAGGCGCCGATTTCGGGCGAGCCGTCGGCGGCGCGGACCACGGCGGGGCCGCCGAAGGGGATGTCGAGGCCGATGGCGAGGCCGGCGCCCAGCGTGGCGCTGCCGATGACGAAGGCACGACGATTCATCTTGGGGGAAACGTGCTTGTTCATGGGGCGGCTCCTTACGCGCTGGCGATCGTGTGGATCGCTTCGCGCACCTGCTGGAAGGTGCCGCAGCGGCAGATGTTGGTGATGGCCTCGTCGATGTCGGCGTCGGTCGGCTTCGGCTTCTCGCTCAGCAGCGCCGCCACCGCCATGATCATGCCGCTCTGGCAATAGCCGCATTGCGGCACGTCCTGGGCAATCCAGGCCTCCTGCACCTTGTGCAGCGTGTCGCCGGAGGCGAGCCCCTCGATGGTGGTGATCTTCTTGCCCTGGGCTTCGCTCACCGAGACGCCGCAGGAGCGGGTGGCGACGCCTTCGATGTGGACGGTGCAGGCGCCGCATTGTGCAATGCCGCAACCGTATTTCGTGCCGGTCAGGCCGGCATTCTCGCGGATCGCCCAGAGCAACGGCGTATCCGGCTCGACGTCGAGGGTGAAGGTTTTTCCGTTGATTGTTAGGTTTGCCATCGCAGTCCCCTGATTGGCCCAATCCACCGATTGAACTCACGGGCGCAATGTGTCCGGCAAACTGGAACTGTTCAAATCAACAGTCCGAGGGGTGAAATGCGAAGAATTAGGCCTCCCGGGGGAAGATTGTGGAGTGAGCGGTGTTTTGTCTCACCCCCATCATGGTCGATTCGATCGACCTCCGCGGGCGCCAATTCATGGGTCTGAGGCGACGCCGAGCTGTGAATGCGGGTTCCAGGGCTGATCGAGGCCGCGGCGACAGTTTGTCCCTTTTGCCGGGGTACAAGACGCAGGCGCTTTGGTACACTGCGCCGACGCGAGAAGGAGTTCCAATGAACGTGCCGAGTCCTAACGTGCTGATGTTGTACCCGCTGTTCTCGGCAGAGTCCTTCTGGACCTTTGGTGAATCCTGCAAGGTCTTGGGCGTAAAGCGCCCTGCAGCTCCCTTGGGTCTGATCACCGTGGCTGCGATGCTGCCCGAAAGCTGGACGGTCCGGCTGATCGATTGCAATACGGCGCCCTTCAACGACGAGGATCTCGCCTGGGCCGACGTCGTCTTCACCGGCGGGATGATGCCGCAGCAGGCCGACACGCTGCGCCTGATCGAAATCTGCCGCGCGGCCGGCAAGCCGGTGGTCGTGGGCGGTCCCGATCCGACTTCAAGCCCCCACATCTATGAGCGGGCCGACTTCCGGGTGCTCGGCGAGGCCGAGAGCGTCATCGATGAATTCATTGCGGCCTGGGAGGGTGGCGCGCGGTCCGGCGTTTTCACCGCACCGAAATTCCAGGCGGACGTGACCAAGACGCCGGTGCCGCGTTTCGACTTGCTCAAGTTCGACGACTATCTCTATCTCGGTGTGCAATATTCGCGCGGTTGTCCCTTCACCTGCGAGTTCTGCGACATCATCGAGCTCTATGGCCGCGTGCCGCGGACCAAGACGATCGAGCAGATGTTCGTCGAGCTCGAGAAGCTCTATCAGATGGGCTACCGCGGCCATCTCGACTTCGTCGACGACAATTTCATCGGCAACAAGAAGTCGCTGCGGCAATTCCTGCCGCAACTCGCAGAATGGCAGCGTACCCACGGCTATCCCTTCGAACTCTCCACCGAGGCCTCGATCAATCTCGCCGACGATCCGGAATTGCTGGAGCTGATGGGTTCGGCCAACTTCTTCGGCATCTTCGTTGGCATCGAAAGTCCGGATCCGGCGACGCTCGTCGCCATGCGGAAGAAGCAGAACACGCGGCGCAACATCGCCGAGAGCATCCACAAGATCTACGCCGCCGGCATGCTCGTCACCGCGGGTTTCATCGTCGGCTTCGACAATGAGAAGGTCTCCATGGCGGATGCCATGATCGATTTCATCGAGGAGGCGGCGATTCCCGTCAGCATGGTCGGACTGCTCTATGCCTTGCCGAACACGCAGCTGACGCGCCGCCTGGAGCGCGAAGGCCGGCTCCATGCGGGCCACGATGTGGCGCCGACCATCGGCGCCGATCAGTGCACGGCCGGGATCAATTTCGATCCGGTGCGCCCGCTGCGCGACATCCTGATGGACTACAAGCGCGTGCTGGAGCGCGTCTACAGCCCGGCCGCCTATGCAGGACGCGTCGACCGCTTGATGACGCTGCTCGACCGTTCGCGGCAGCGCCACGAACTCGCGGAAGGGGATATCCGCGCCAAGCTCGGCGCGATGGAGACCGTGCATCGTGTCGTCTCCGCGCTTCCTGAAGCGCGCGGGCCGCTGTGGCAGACCTTCATGAACTGCGCCAAGCGCGACACCTCATCGGCGCGCATTGCGGTCCAGATGATCGCAGCCTATGCCCATCTCGGACCGTTCTCGCGCAAGGTCATCGCCGCCATTGACGCGCGCCTGGCGGCGCTGGACGAGCATATGCCGAATCCAACCGTGGCTGCGGGCGCGACCGAGGCTCGACATCTGGCCTGACATCCGGGGGCGTGATGGAACCGCCCACGACGCTTTGATGCGCTGCCCGGTGTGGCGTCGGCAATCAAACTGACTGTCATGTGTGAGATCCCGGCTTGACAGCAGGACAACCTCAAGCTGATCGTCATCAGGACGACACCGGGCCTGCTTCGATTTCGGCGTCTGGACGTTCCGCGCGGGCATTTGAATTGGCCCGCGAGGCTCAGTGCTCGTCTGCCATTGCGACCGACGTCATTGCCGGAAGAGCTTTAGCGGGGTTGGGCCATGTTCAGGAAGGTGATCGGCTGGTCGGTTGCGCTGATTGTCGTGGCGGTGCTGGTCTTCGCGTATCTGCCTTCCTTCATCGCCGATTCCATCTACAAGAACGTCGACGACATCACCGACGGTGAGATGCCCGCCACCGTCACGGCCTTTCAATCGGGGCCGGACGTCGTCAGTACCATCGGTGGCAGCGGCGAGGGCCTGAACTGCAGCCTGCCGCGCTGGGCCAACATATTCTTCGACGGCGGCAGGGATTCCAACCAGAAGCGCCATCTCGTCCTGCAGCGCTTCAGGCAGGCGTGCGTCTTTCACGACCTCTGCTATCGCCATGGCCTTGCAACCTATGGCTATAACCAGAACGATTGCGACCGCATTCTGCAGAACGCGGCTTTTCGACTCTGTCTCTACATACGAAACGGCAGTCAGGAGAGCAGCGCGGCGCGCTGTCAGACCGACTCCAAGATGGTTCTGGCAGGCGTGAGCCTCGGAGGATACGACGCCTATCGCGGCTGGGACCGATCGACCTATTTCGAATTCGATTCGGACCCGTCGCGGTCGAACGGATTTCTGGTCAGCCGTGTGGTCAATCATCCGTTCAAGACGGCAGCGCCGGCCAAATATGGCAGCGACCCCGATCAGGTCATTCTCATGTTCGAGAACGTCCGCTCCAATCTTGCGGTGACCTGCATCACCTGCGCAAGTGTTCCCGTTCTCGAATGGACGACCGATCCCAATGCCGTCAGCGCCGAATTGCGCTCGGTCGGCGTGACGCGGTTGCCGGAGGCGCTGCTCAAGCGCGAGCCCATGCTGTCCGAGACCATGCCGGTCTGGTTGCCGCCGCGCCGCCGGCACGCGGCGCCGCATCTCCTGGTCGATGGAGCGGGCAGGGACCATCTGATCTGGATGAGCCGGAACAATCCGCAGGACAGCATGTCCTGTATCGTTGGCGCCGATGCGGCGCGCCTTCTCACCAATACCCTGCCGGCCCGGGATCTCTGCTCGGTCGATGCGGGCCCGTCGCTCAGCAGGGTGGAGGTCGACATGTTCGCGACCTCTCCGATTCCGATGGAAGTGCCCGGAAGTCCGGATCTGATCTACGCGACGTCGATCAGCGCACAGAAGACAAAAGAGCAGCATCTGAGCTTCTGCTCCCGCTCTGCGTCCAGGAAGGTCGAGGAGTCCGGAGGCGACGACAAGTCCAAATGCGTCACCTTCCCTGAACCGGAAGTTCGCAAAGGCGCGGCGCTCGGCGCATTTCAGAACTTTCCGCTGGTTCGCGCCGGACAGCAGATCTATGTCGCGCGGGACATCGATCAGCGGACGGACTCGCTGCTGACCGCCGCCTGGCAGCGCGCCTTCGGCAATAGCTTTTCGCCCGACGGTGCCCTGCTCGTGATCGACGTTGCGGCGCCGCTCGCCGCCAAGGGGCCTCTTGCGGCCAAGCTGAAGAAGATCGTCCGGTTCAACATCGACGATCGCTTCGATCCGATGATGCCGATCACGCGCAAGGCGGACGATCTGCGATTCCTGAGCCTCGAGGCGACGAAGTCGAGCGTGCACCTTCGCACGATCGATTTCGCCAGGGACAACCCCTCCGTTGGCAATGCGCGGCTGACGATGGGCAATGGTGACGTGGAGCTGGACCGCTCGTGGGCGGAGAGACCCGTGCTGGTGCTGGAGACCAGGGAGGCGCGACCGAGGACCAAGCTGGTGTTCTCGCGGGGGGAGATAGCGGTCGAACCGGGCAAACCCGACGTGTCCCGCGCGACGACCGAAGTGTTGACGCTGCAGACCCTGGTTTTCGAACGCGATGCGGTCGCGCCGCCCGATGCGCCATTCGTGAAATCGGCTGGCGCGGCTTGCCGGATCGTCTATGAGTTCGAAGCGAACCACACCGATTGGCCGTGCTACCGCGCGTTCGATCCCGACCGCACGATGCGGGCCTCGCCGGCGACGCGGATGCAGGCTTCCCAGATGCTGGTCGGGCGGTTCAGCCAAGGCGGCGGCCATGGCCTCGCATTTCCCGATCTCTGCCTGAAGTCGGAGCCGATCATCCTGACGCCGCAAGGGGGCACGTTCGCGCCTCTGAGCGAGACCGCGGGCTGGAAGGGCCCGCCAAGGCTGACGCGGACGATCAAATGCGAGCCGCTCGATGCCGCGGCAATCGTGAGCCGTCCCATCGCGCAGAAGGCTCCGTGAAGGCCGGCCGAGTGAGGCGCGCGAACGCGTTCGGTCTACTTCACCGCCAGCCGCAGGAAGCTCATCACGCTGCCGAGCGCGGCAAAGCCGGCGCCGAGCGCCAGCGCGACGGTTGCGCCGTCGTGGCCGGCGAGCGCGAAGCAGAGCGCCGCGAGGGCCGCGCCCGTCGTCTGTCCCGTCAGGCGCGCGGTCGCGACGATGCCCGAGGCGCTGCCGCTGCGATGCGGCGGCGCGCTCGACATCACCGCCTTCATGTTCGGCGCCTGGAAGAAGCCGAAGCCCATGCCGCAGATCACCATCCGCCAGATGATGTCGGCAATGGCGGGGTTGGCCGGGAGCGTCGCGAGCAGCGCCATGCCGAGGCCGAGCAGCACCAGGCCGATGCCCCCGAGCAGGCCAACCGCGTGGCGGTCGGACAGGCGTCCCGCGATCGGCGCCATGATGCCGACCACCAGCGGCCATGGTGTCATGAAGAAGCCGGTCTCGACCTGCGAGCGGCCGAGCACGTCCTCGAAATAGAACGGCAGCGAGACGAAGGCGAGGCCCTGCACGGCGAAGGAGCACACCGCGGTCGCGGCCGACAGCGCGAACATCGGCCGGCTGAACAGGTCGATCGGCAGCATCGGCGCCGGGTGGTTGGCGTGGCGGCGCGTCAGGATGACGCCGAGCGCGAGGGCCGTCACCAGCTCGATGCCCACGACGACCGGCGACAGATTATGCGCGGCACTGCCGATGCCGGTGATGAACAGGCCGAGGCAGGCCGACGCCAGGATCGCGCCGAGAAAGTCGAAGCCGTGATCGGCACGCGGCGTCTTCGGCAGCATCGCAAAGCCGATGCCGATCGCGACGAGGCCGAACGGGATGTTGACGGCGAACAGCCACGGCCACGGGCCGATCGCCAGGATGGCGGAGGCAATCGTGGGCCCGAATGTGAAGGCGGTCGCGACCACCAGCGCGTTGTGGCCGAAGCCGCGGCCCAGCATCCGGCCGGGATAGACGAAGCGCACCAGCGCGGTGTTGACGCTCATGATGCCGCTGGCACCCAGCCCCTGCAACGTGCGGGCGACCAGCAGGCTGTCCAGCGACCACGCCACCGCGCAGAGCAGCGAGGCGATGGTGAACAGGATGAGGCCGCCGAGATAAATGCGCTGGTGCCCGACGATCTCGCCGAGCGCGCCCAGTGGCAGCAGCGTCGCCACCAGCGCGATCTGGTAGACGTTGACCACCCAGACCGACTGCTCGGGGCTGACATGCAGATCGGCGGCAATGGCGGGCAGGGCGATATTGGCGATCGCGGTGTCCAGCGAGGCCATCGCCAGCGCGGTGAAGATCGCGGCAATCGCCCAGCGCCGCTGCGTGGCGGGGAGGCCGTCGGAGATGGTGTGGTCGGGCTCGCGCGCGGCGGAAGGTAACGTGATTGTCATTGCCTTGGTGTCATTGCCTCAGCGCGTTGCTTCGGCGGCGTGGCCGAAAGGGTCTTTCGGCATGTACTACGCCCGCGCCGCCTGCCACAGACACACGCGCGCATGCTGTGTATGCGCACCGCCCGCGGCTGCTGGCTCTGGCAAAAAGTGCGAAAACAACCCCATGCACAGTAGAGATGGGCTTGATCAATAAGGGGTTTTCAATCGGCAACGGGACGACATCCGCCGTTGCGACGACGACACGTCGGGCAAAACACCGGCAAGCACGTTATGCTGACGACACCCGGCAAGCATGTGGACGCGCGCCTCTCACGAGCACGATTGGCCGCCTTTGAAGGCAAGGGAGATGCTCGGCGCGCTGTCGCCGACATTGTTGCCGGCGCCTCCTGCACTGTGTTGCCTTAGCAGGCGAGGCCACGCTGACGAAATCGGCGTTCAGCTACACCGTCAGGCGGGTCTAGCAGCGTGAACAGGCGGAGATCGCGCCGGGAGGCCGGAGATCGGGTCGTCCCGAACGATGGATTGCGCGAGGTCGCGGCAAGACGGCTGGTAAGAAGCCGGCGGAATAAGTGACGTGGAGATCAACGCTTGTGGTGGAAAACCGTCACTCGAACACAAGCCCCAGCGCCAGCCAGGTCGCAAGAGACAAGCAGACGCCAATTCCCAAATAGGGCAATGCAAGGCGCATCGGTCACTCCTCAGCTCCGAGACGCTGCGAAAACGCCGTCAGCTTCGCATGTTCGCCGTGCCCTGCCCATATTCCATACGATGTACGAGCTTTGGTTTACCGTGGACGGCAAGGTACCCGACTGCGCAATGAAGACGATGCCAACAGGAAGCAAACGCGCCTGATTTGACGCCCTCATACCGTGCCGGGTTGATTTAATTTGACTTCGCA
>NZ_BTIR01000028.1:0-68865 GCF_036247985.1 Bradyrhizobium sp. TM239
CACCGGTTGGCCGCCACATCACCGCAAGCCTTGACGCACAGACCCCGGGCGTCAGGACCACACGACTTCTCCGTCCGCGCACATCCCTATCCGCATTCCCGACGGCTGGCGTCCGCTCGCCGTCGGGGCCGGACAGGGACGCTGTCAGCGCCGTGTCGTATCGCGCCTGCCGCTGCTCACGGGTTTCCCCGCCCTGCAGCCAACATTGCGCGCCGACGCCGTCGCGGCCACCGCATCCCGGCCCGCGTCCCGTGACGATCGCGAAACGCCCCTTGTGGCGGGCGGGATGCCGCGACTTGTACGGCAAAACCGAACTTCTGTAAATTCGAATATTTTTGCGCGGAGCTCTCGACCCAGCGCTGGGGTGTTTTGCCCGTCAGGCAGCACAATGGATGGTAGACGGGGCGGACCTGCGTCCCCGCCGACCGCAACGGCGTTTCGCCGGCCGCTGCCTGCACCCGCCATTGAGCGATCTACCCGTACAGAACCCGCGGCAGGATCGTGACGATGCCGGGCCACAGCGTCAGCAGCAGCACGAAGCCGACCATGATGATCAGGTACGGCATCGTGACGCGCGCGATGTAGCCGAGGCCGTCTTCGGTCAGGCCCTGGATCACGAACAGGTTGAAGCCGACCGGCGGGGTGATCTGCGCCATCTCGACGGCAAGCACCAGGAAGATGCCGAACCAGATCTCGTCGAAGCCCGCGCCCTTCACGATCGGCAGTACGATCGGCAGCGTCATCACGATCATCGAGAAGCCGTCGAGGAAGCAGCCGAGGATCAGGTAGAAGATGATCAGCACCACGATCAGCATGAACGGCGACAGGCCGAGCCCCTTGACGAAGGCAGCGACCGCCTGAGGAATGCCGAGGAAGGCCGCGGCATTGCCGAGGATGGAGGCGCCGAGCACGATCAGTGCGATCATCGAGCAGGTCACGACCGAGCCGATCAACACGTCGCGCATCACCTGCTGCGACATCGAGCCCTGCGCCCAGGCCACCAGCGCCGCGCCCAGCACGCCGACGGCAGCGGCCTCCGACGGCGTTGCAAGCCCGCCATACATCGATCCGAGCACGCAGGCGATCAGGAACAGCGCCGGTGCGAGATCCTTCAGCGCGGCAAAGCGCTCGCCCCAGGGCACCTGCGAGAGCTTTGCTTCCGTCTCCGGCACCATCGCGGGCTTGAGGCTCGTGTGCAGCATCACCCAGCCCATGAAGGTGGCGGCGAGCAGCAGGCCGGGCAGCACGCCGGCCGTAAAGAGCTTGAGAATGGAAACGTCGCCGAGCACGCCGTAGATGATCATGATGTTGGACGGCGGGATCAGGAAGCCGAGCGTGCCGGCACCGGCGAGCGAACCGATCGCGATGTCGCGCGAATAGCCGCGGCGCAAGAGCTCGTTGAGCGACATACGGCCGATCACCTGCGTGGTCGCGGCCGACGAGCCCGAAATCGCCGCGAAGATGGTGCAGCCGATCACGTTCACATGCAGCAATCGGCCGGGCAGCAACCCCGCCCAGGGCGCCAGCCCCTGAAACAGCGAGCGCGACAGGCGGGTGCGAAACAGCAGCTCGCCCATCAGGATGAACAGCGGCAGCGCCAGCAGCTCCTGCGTGGTCAGGATGTTCCAGGCGTATTGCGGCAGCAGCTTGTCGAGCGGGATCGAGCGGAACATCGCCAGCAGTAGCGTCGCGGTGAGCGCAAGCGTGAGGCCGATCCAGACGCCGCAGGCCAGCAGCGCAAACAGGATCGCAAACAGGGCGACGACTTCGATGGTCATGCGATCTTGAATCCGGGAGCGAGCAAAACTGTCATTCGACGGGCGAGGCCTTCATGCGGTGATCCTCCAGCGGCAGGCCGAGCACGGCCTGGATCGCGCGCGCAAGGAACTGGAGGGTCAGCAGCAGCATGCCGAAGGTGACGACGGCTTCCGGAAACCACAGCGGCGTGTCGCTCGAGGTCGAGACCTGGCCGCGCACATAGGCGCCGAAGGCGAACTTCGCCATGGCCGAGGTCAGGAACGCCATGAAGGCAAAACCGGCCGCGGCCGACAATATCTCCAACGCGCGTTGCAACGGTGCCGGCGCGTTTTTGAGCAGCAGCACGACACGGATGTGGCCGCCGACACGCAAGGTCATGGCGGCGCCGAAGGTGAACGACGCCGCCATCAGATAAGATGAGTATTCCCACGCGATCGAGATCGTCGGGGGAAAGAACGACAGAAAGTTCGACAGGAAACGCGTTGCGACCTCGCACAACATCAGCAGTGTCAGCGTCAACAGGCAGCCGCCGCCGATCCAGCCGTCGAGCCGGCCGAGACGGTCGATGCCGTCGAGCAGGATGCGCAGCGGCGCCGGCGCCGCGGCGTTGAGGCTTTGCGGTGCTTCGGACGAAACGCTCACCACGGCTCCGTCCTCAACCACGCTTCATTTCGGCGAGATAGGACCGCACCGGCTTGTCGGCCGCCGGCACGCGCTTGAGGAAGGCATCGAGCTGCGGCGCAGTCTTGGCGCGGATGTCCGTCATCATCGCCTCCGAGACCGGGATCACCTCCATGCCGCCTTCCTTGAGGCGGTTGAGGCTGTCGGCATCGGCCTTGAGCGAGTTCGCCCAGAACCCCGGCTCCATCTTCGCGGCGATGCCGGCGACCATCTGCTGTTGGTCGGCGCTGAGCGCCTTCCAGGAATCGAGATTGACGGTGAGCATCTGCGAGGACCAGACGTGATTGGTCGGGTAGACGTATTTCAGGAATTCCCAGAACTTGCCGTCGACGCCCGAGACCGCCGAGGTCGAGACGCCCGCGACGGCGCCCGAGGCGAGCGCGGGAATGGTCTCGCCCCAGGGGATCATCACCGGCGCCATGCCGACCACGGCCAGCATGTCGACGGCGTTCTTGTCGGGCACGCGGATCTTGATGTTCTTCAATCCGTCGACATCGGCGACCTTGACCTTGAGATGCAGATACTGCGTCGGCCACGGCACGATGTAGAGGATCTTCTGGTTGTTGCGTGCGGCGACTTTCTCGTATTCGGGCCGCACATATTTGTGCAGCACCTTCAATTCGTCCATCGAGCTGCAGAGGAAGGGAATGCTCTCGACGCCCATGAAGGGCTCGTCGCCGACCTGCTGGATGTTGAGGACGTCCGCGAGCGGCACCAGGCCGTCGCGCACCGCGCGCAAGTGCTCGGGGCCCTTGAAGCCGAGCTGGCCGCCCGCCTTCACGGTGATGGCAACCGTGCCGCCGCTCTGCTTCTTCACTTCTTCCGCGAAGGCAAACGCGTTCTGGGTGTGGAAATTGCCGTCGGGCCACACCGTCGACATGTCCCAGCTCACCGTCGCCGCCCGCGCGCGGGTCGAGATGTGGCTGGCGGCAAGCAGCGTCGCTGCGCCCGTGGTGAAGTTCCGTCGCGTGATCATTGCACCCCTCCCTTTACCAAAGCGTACCGACGCGTCAGCGCGCGTATCCATAGACTGCAACCGCATTGTCAGCGGAGACGAGCCCGCTCTCGATATCCTCCTTGACCGCCCCGCGCTCGCGCGTCGCGGGATCGCCGATGCCGGCGCCGCCCGGCGTCAGCACAACGAGCCGGTCGTCCGGCGGCACCTGCTGAAAGCCTTTGCCGCGCAGCTTCTTGCCGGACTTGAGGCCGACATAGCCGGCCTCGCCATTGTGGCCACCATCGCGGCCGCGTGGCGGATGATCGATGCGGTCGAACGCGGCCAGGATGTCGAACGGCGCATCGACGCCGCTGCCGACCTCGATGATCTGGCCGAGGCCGCCGCGGGTGCGCCCTGCCCCGCCGGAATCCGGACGCAGCTCCTTGCGCCAGAAGATCAGCGGCGTCTGCGTCTCCGCGATCTCGACCGGCGTGCCGCGCACGCCACTGGGATAGGCGGTCGCCGAAAGCCCGTCCTTGCCGAAGCGCGCACCGGTGCCGCCGTTGCTGGTCACCGCCATCGAGAATCCGTAATTGCCGCCGACGCCGGAGCGGGTCTGGCCGCGGACGTTGAGATTCCACAGGCACGAGGTGCCTTCCGCGGGCACGCGCTCGGGAATGATCTGGCGCAGGCAGCCGAACACGACGTCGGGCAGCATCTGGCCAATGATGTGGCGCGAGGCGACCGGCGCGGGCTTGGGCGCATTCAGGATCGCGCCGGCGGGTGCCGATACCGTCAGCGGCGACAGCGAGCCGGCATTGTTCGGGATCTGCGAGGCGACGACACAGCCGAGGCCGAACACGGTGTAGGCGGTGGTGTAGGACAAGGGCACGTTGATGCCGAACTTCGAGGCGGCGGAGGTGCCGTCGAAATCGACATGGATGCCCGCATCCGAGATCGTCAGCGTCGCCGCCAGCGTGACTGGAGCATCATAACCGTCGACCACCATGGTGTTGTGCCAGCTGCCCTTCGGCAGCTTTGCGATCTCGGCGAGCACGGCCTCGCGCGAACGGTCGCAGATGTAGTCGCCGAGCTCGTCGAGCGTATCGATGCCGAACTCGGTCATCATCTCGACCAGGCGCTCGCAGCCGACGTCGTTGCAGCCCGCGAGCGAATAGGTGTCGCCTTCGGTGTCGATCGGTAGACGCGTATTGGTGCGGATCATCGCCATCAGCGTCTCGTTGACGACGCCCTGGTCGATCAGCTTCAGCATGGGGATGTAGAGCCCCTCCATGAACACGTCGGTGGCGTCAGGCCCGAAGCCGATGCCGCCGATGTCCATCAGATGGCTGGTGCAGGAGAACAGCGCGACCGGCTTGCCATCCTTGAAGCATGGCGTGGTGACGACGAAGTCGTTGAGATGACCGGTGCCCATCCAGGGATCGTTGGTGATGTAGGCATCACCCTCCTTCATCGTCTCGATCGGGAAGTGGTTGATGAAATGCTTGACCGATTCCGCCATCGAGTTGACGTGACCGGGCGTGCCGGTCACCGCCTGCGCCAGCATCCGCCCTTTGAGGTCGAACACCCCGGCCGAGAGGTCGCCGCATTCGCGCACGATCGGGCTGAAGGCGGTGCGGAGCAGCACCTGCGCCTGCTCCTCGACCACGGCGATCAGCCGGTGCCACATGATCTGAAGGTCGATCAGGCTCGCGCCATTTGCCTTGCTCATGATCAGGCCGCCTTCCGTTCCATGACGATGCTGCCGGCACCATCGATATGGGCATCAAAACTGGTGGAGACGAAGGTCGAGGTCTCGTCCTCTGCGATCACGGCGGGGCCTGCGATGGTCGCACCGGGCGCCATGTCCTCGCGGCGATAGAGCGGGATCTCGATCACCTCGCCCGCCCGTCCGTCGAAGAATTTGCGGCTGCCGACAGCCTTGCCGGCAGGCTTGCGCGTGACGGCGGCGACAGCAGATGGATTACGCGCCTCCGTCGTCGCGAGCACCGACCAGCTCAACACCTCGATCGCGGCACCCGGGATCGGCCGCTCGAACATCGCGGAATAGTCCGCCTCGAACTTCTGGCGCAGGCCGACGAGATCTGCCCCCGTCAGCCGCCGGTTCGGCAGCTCGACCGAGATCTCATGGCCCTGGCCGACATAGCGCATGAAGGCGGCGCGTCGTTCGCGCACCGGCGCACCGGCAGCACCGGGCTCGACCAGCGCGCGCGCCTCGGTCACCATCTCCTGCAGGAGATCCGACACCGCTTCGGTGTCGAAATCATCGAGCCGGACATGTCGGCTGCGCACCAGCTCATAGGCGATCGGTGCCGCAAGGAAACCGACGGCCGAGCCGACACCGGCATTCGACGGCACGATCACCCGGGAGACGCCGATCTTCTCGGCAACGCGCGCCGCATGCAGCGGTGCCGCGCCGCCAAAGGCGATCAGCGTGTGCTGGCCGACGATCTCGCCGCGCTCGACCGCATGGACACGCGCCGCACTCGCCATGTTCTCGCAGACGACCTCATGTACCGCATAGGCTGCGGTTTCCGCTGAAAGACCCAGCGGCTCGCCGACGCTGCGCAGCAGCGCCTGTTTCGAAAGCTCCGGATCGAGCTTGATCGTACCGCCGGCAAATGCGTCGGGATCGATCATGCCGAGCGCGACGTCCGCGTCCGTCACTGCCGGACGCTGGCCGCCACGACCGTAGCAGGCCGGTCCCGGCTCGGACGATGCACTCTCGGGCCCGACGGTGACGCGCTTCATCGCGTCGACATGCGCGATCGAGCCGCCCCCGGCGCCGATCTCGACCATCTCGATCACGGGGATGCGCACCGGCAGGCCGGAGCCTTTGAGGAAACGCGCGGCGCGATCGACCTCGAACACGCGCGAGGTCTCGGGCTGATATTCTTCGATCAGGCAAATCTTGGCCGTGGTGCCGCCCATGTCGAACGACAGCACCTTGCTCTCGCCGAGACGCGCCGCGATCTGCGCCGCGAAGATTGCGCCGCCGGCAGGCCCGGACTCGACGAGACGCACCGGAAAGCGCCGCGCCGTCTCGATCGAGGTGACGCCGCCGCCGGAGGTGACCAGATAGATCGCGCCGCGGAACTGCTCGACCTGCAGGGCGTCGGCCATGCGGGCGAGATAGCCGTCGATCAGGGGTTGCACATAGGCGTTCGCGACCGCCGTGGAGGTGCGCTCATACTCCCGAATCTCCGGGCAAACGGCGGAGGACACGGTCACGGAGATGCCCGGCATCTCCTCGGCCAGAATCGCGGCTGCGCGTCGCTCGTGCTCGGGGTTGGCGTAGGAGTGCAGGAAGGCGATCGCGACGCTCTCGACGCCCAGCTCACGCAATTTCGGTGCGAGTGCACGCACCGACGCTTCGTCGAGCGCGAGACGGACGGCGCCGTGGGCGTCGACGCGCTCGGGCACGGTGAAACGCAGGCTGCGCGGCGCCAGTGGCCTCGGCTTGTCGATACCAAGATCATATTGATCGTAGCGGCTCTCGGTGCCGATATCGAGCACGTCGCGAAAGCCTTCGGTCGCAATCAGCGCCGTCTTGGCACCGCGGCGCTCGATGATCGCGTTGGTCGCGAGCGTGGTGCCGTGAATGAAGACGTCGATGTCGCTGATATGCGCGCGGGCATCAGCGAGAATGAGACGCATCCCGTCCAGCACCGCCTGCTCGGGGCGCTGCGGCGTCGTCAGCAGCTTGCGCGTCTTGCGATCCTGACCCACGTCCAGCACGATGTCGGTGAACGTGCCACCGATATCCACGGCAAGCCGCACCTCGGCTCCCTCAAGCATTCCAAATTCTCCGCGCTGGTCGTCAAGACTGAGGTCGAAAGCGCAGCAATTTCCATGCCATGGACGACGAGGACAACGCCGCGCCCGGCCATTCTGCTTGGCACCTATGCAATAGGCAAGGTGTGTTCGCCGCCTGCGCGATCAGAGCAGGAATGCAAGCGCCGCTTCGCAGCGCTCCTCGACCTTCAGAGTCAGGAGATCATCGGCGCGGGTGCGGCCGAGATTGACCGCCGCAATCGGGATATTGCGCTGCGCGGCAGCCTGCACGAAGCGGAATCCGGAATAGACCATCAGCGATGAGCCGACGATCAGCATGGCGTCGGCCTGCGACAGATGGTCCTGTGCGGCGGCGACGATGTCGCGCGGCACGTTCTCGCCGAAGAACACCACGTCGGGCTTGAGGATGGCGCCGCAGGCTTCGCAAGGAGGCACCTGGAAGGACGAAAAATCCTCGTGCTCCAGATCGGCGTCGCCATCAGGTGCATCGGCTGCATCGAGCGTCAGCCACGCCGCATTCGCGCGACCAAGCGCGTGCTGAAATTCTTCGCGCGGCGTCTTGCGGCCGCAGCCCATGCAGCGAACCAGGTCGAGCCGGCCGTGCAGGTCGATCACCTGCCGGTGGCCGGCCGACTGATGCAGCCGGTCGACGTTCTGGGTCAGCAGCATCCCGCACCGCCCATTCGCCTCGAGCCTAGCCAGTGCATGGTGCGCATCGTTCGGGCGAGCCTGGCCGAACCGCCGCCAGCCGATCAGGCTGCGCGCCCAATAGCGCCGCCGCGTATGCTCGTCCGACATGAAGGACTGGAAGTTGACCGGCTGGGTCCGCTTCCAGTTGCCGTTGCTGTCGCGATAGTCGGGAATGCCCGAATTGGTGCTGCAGCCGGCGCCGGTCAGCACGAACAGCTTTTCGTGCCGGTTGACGAAATCCTGGAGCGGGGAGCTTGCCAGCGGAGCATTTGACATGGCGCAGATGTAGTCCGCGCCGCGACATTTTGCCAGATCACTCCCGAACCGGCGCCCCGAAGCTGGCGACGGCTGAGCCGTACTGGAGGAATGCCGGCGGCGAATGCTCGCCGTCCTGCCCCAACACATCACCCGTCAGATCTTGCCGGGATCGGTGTCATGCCTGTGCTTGTGAAGAAACCGGGCAATCTGGCCGCGGAGCGCCGCCGTGTCCAACAATGTTCCGACCGATCCGGCGGTGTCGAAGATCTCCCGCTGAAGCGTCGTCGGCAGGGAATTCCATTGCATGATGACGGCCGCACCGAGACATCGCAAGACACGCTCTTCCTCCGCCGCGAGGGCTGCGCCGCGCAGTCGCTCCGTCTCGCCGATATTCACGGCATCCACGTATTGGTCCGCGAGGACCTGCTCGTTGTCCGCGCGCGATGCAAGGCTGTCCTGCAGTTTCTCGAATTTGCGGGTATCATCCTTGCCGGGCGAACTCTTGGCCAGTTCGCCGTACGCGGCCGCTCTTGCACGATACTGTAGAAATTTGAACATGCCGCCTTCTTTCGTTGAAAGTCTCGGCGTATTTCAGCCTGCCGGCTAGGCCGGCATCGGGACACTCAGAGAAGCCAATGGAGCGTCGAACGTGTATGCGAAGCCTCTCTCCGCGTAGGTCAATTGCACGTCGCCCTGGAGTTCGCGACCCAGCGTCTCGATCAATCGCGTTCCGAAGCTGCGCTTTGCGCGTGACTGGATCAACGGACCGTTCTTCTCGATCCAGGTCAGGCGCAAGCGTTGCGCCGATGAATCGATCGTCCAGTGGAGATCGACGCACCCTTTTGGAGCCGAAAAGGCTCCATACTTCGTGGCGTTCGTGCATAGCTCATTGAGCGTCATCGCGATCGCGACCACGGCACCCGAATTGATCCGGAGATCGGGTCCCGAAATCGAGAACTTCGATTCAGCGGGATCGTCGAAAGCTTCGATGGCGCTGCGGACGACCGCCCCGAGGTCGGCACTCGACCAGCTCGCCCGCACGAGGAGATCGTGCGCGCGGCCAAGCGCGAGCAGCCGCCCGGCGATGGCCTGCTGTGCGTGCGCCACGCCTTGCTCGCCGCGCAAGCTCTGGGAGACGATGGCGGAGACGGTCGCGAGCGTGTTCTTGATGCGGTGGTGCAGCTCTTCAAGGATCAGCTTTTGCAGCTTGTCCGAGGTTTCCCGCTCCCTGGCGTCGATGCCCGCCCTGGCAAGCAGACCCCTCGTGTTGATCTCGGCCTGGGCAAGGAGAAGCCGCAGGCTGACATTCTCTGCCGCCAGAGCATCCTCATGCGATTCTCCGCCGCCGAGGTGCTGGCCCGTGCGGAGATCGATCTCGAGCATTGGTGAGGGGGTCACGAAGGTTTCGCCGGACCTGATGTCAGTGGAACGTTCAGTTACGAAGGCGGGATTTCAGCGGTGAGTTGATCTTGCTTGGGCGCCTTCGTTGCCGAGAAATAGGCGTGAATTTCAACGGCATTTCCAAGAATCGCTGCCCTGCGCATTGCCGCCATGCGCTTGTCTCCCGACGGCATCTCGCGGGCTTGACGGAGGGCGTCGATCGCCCTCGAGTTCAGCTCGCAACCGAGCGACGGCTGAATTGAATCCGATGGGGTGCTTGCCTGATCCGACGGCGAAGGCGCGCCGAAACCGACTACCATTGAATCAACATCGAAACGGCGATCACCAGCACGAAGAAGATGGGCAGCACGACCGGAGGTACGAGCCACTCGCGAAGGATGAATCCCGGGGAAACCGACATATTGACCGCCTCTTGGTCGCGGCGGGAGCGCAATGCTCTCAGTCACCGATAACGGCCGAGGGGCGAGCGGTGATAGGCGAGATATAGTCACCTTTCGCCGAATAGCGAGGCTTGCCGAGAACTATTCGTCGCAATCGGCATCGAACCGGGTTGTAACCTCGGTGCCAGACTATCATTTGAAAGAGGCGCAACCGGCTCACTCTTGTCAGGTCTCATGAAACGTCCGTGTTCCTGACGTACGCAAGCCGGGCGTCGGCCACCGAGCGTGCCCCGACTCCAACGGCGTGAAGGCCGGCGCAGGGCAGCTGCAACCTGATCGGCTCGAACCATGATCGATTTTCCAAATCACAGCCGCTCATATGACCGGACGCGGCGGGCCGTGCGATTCTGGGGACACGACAGCGCCATCGAGGCCTCGTTCTTCATCGACGAAGGCGCGTTGAAGCGGATTCAACCGGGCGCCCATGCGACCGAATCGGAACTCCTGAACGCGTTCGATTGCAATCGCGACTTGATATGTGCCGCTGCGGCCAGGAAGTATGTCCGCGGCAGCAGGGGCTCCTACGACTTGCTCGCAGGAGATTTCTGAAGCGGTCAATGAGCTCATGATTTCGTCCGGGAACCCACGTCTCTAGCTTGCCCAGTTCTCGCGAAACTCGGGGAACAGCGTCAGGCCTCCGCAGGCATAGATGGTCTGTCCGGTGATGTAGCTCGCCTCGTCAGAAGCGAGGAAAGCGAACACGGCAGCGATCTCCTCCGGCGTGCCGACGCGTCCCATGGGAATGTGGCTGGTGACGACGCCGCGCTTCTCGGGATCGCCGGTCCAGGCCGCGTTGATCGGCGTGTCGATCGCGCCAGGCCCGACCGCGTTGACGCGAATGCCGCGGCCGGCGAACTCCAGCGCCAGCGTGCGCGTCAGGTTGGCCATGCCGCCCTTGCTGATCGAATACGCGAGATAGCCGGGTTTCGGGATGATCTGGTGGACGCTCGAGCAGTTGATGATGCTGCCACCTCCACCGCGCGCCACGAAATGCGCGAGCGCCTTCTGCGCGCAGAGCACGGCGCCGTTGAGGTTGACGTCGATGATGCGCCGATAGGTCTCGACGTCGAGCGCCTCGCTCGGCGATTCCTTCTGGAAGCCGGCATTGTTGACGAGACAATCGAGGCGCTTCCAGCGCGCCAAAACCGTCTCGAACATCGCTGCGATCTCCTGCTCGTTGCCGACATTGGCCCTGACGATGAGATGATCGAGCTTGCCATGGCCACGATCGCCCGATGCCGTGCGTGCATGCGCCAGCGTCTCCTCCGCCCGCTCCTCGTTCTCGAAATAATTGATCGCAACAGTCGCACCTTCCTGGGCGAGCCGGATGGCGACGGCGCGACCGATGCCTTGCGAGGCGCCGGTCACCAGGGCGTATCGGCCAACGAGGCGCGAGGGAAAGGAGGTCGAGCGATCGGTTTGCGGCATGGGTTCTCTCCGGGATGTCTCATCATCGATGGAACCGGCGTTTTGTTCCACCCTTTCGTGCATCGCTGGGATTCACGCCACGCGCCGCGCCAGCGGCGAGGTCAGGATCTGGTGGAGGATGATGGCGCCAAAAGTTGCCGTGCCGATCCCGCCGATCGTGAATGCACCGAATTTGAGCGTGAGGTCGCCCGCACCGGCGGTCAGCGCTACGGCGACGGTGATCAGGTTTGCAGGATTGGCGAAATCGACCCTATTCTCGACCCAGATCCGGCCCGCCATCGCCGCGATCAGTCCGAACAGCACGATCGAGAGACCGCCGATGACGGGCCCCGGGATCGACAGGATCAGCGCGCCGAATTTCGGCGAGAAGCCGAGCAGGATCGACACGATGGCGGCGAAGGCGAACAGCAAGGTCGAATAGACCTTCGTCGCCGCCATCACACCGATATTCTCGGCATAGGTGGTGACGCCGGTGCCGCCGCCGCAGGCCGCCACGATGGTCGCGAGACCGTCGGCGAACAGGGCGCGGCCGAGATAGGCATCCAGGCTCCGGCCCGTCATGGCGCCGACGGCCTTGATGTGACCGAGGTTCTCGGCAACGAGAATGATCGCAACCGGCGCGATCAGGAAGATCGCATCGGCCTGGAATGTCGGCGTGGTGAAGCTCGGCATGCCGAGCCACGGCGCGGCCGAAAGCTGAGTGAAGTCGATCGGCTTGCCGAAGCCGAGGCCGTTCGCGAACAGCAAGTACAGAAGATATCCACCGATCGCACCGAGGATGATCGGCAGGCGGCGCCACAGGCCTGGAGCTGCAACCGCAACCACGCCGATGATCAGAACGGTCGCAAGCCCGATTCCCGTGTCGAACGCGCCGGCGCTCACCGCCTTGACCGCCACGGGTGCGAGATTGAGGCCGATCGCCGCGACCACAGCACCGGTGACGGCCGGCGGCAGCAGCCGCTCGATCCAGCCGACCCCCGACCACATCACGATGAGCGCGATCACGCCATAGAGCACCCCGGCGCCAACGATGCCGCCGAGCGCGACCGACAAGTTCGGGTTCGGCCCCTGCCCCGCATAGCCAGTGGCGGCGATCACGACGGCGATGAACGCGAAGCTCGACCCGAGATAGCTCGGCACGCGCCCGGCGACGATGACGAAGAAGATCAGCGTGCCGACGCCGGAGAACAGGACGGCGACATTGGGATCAAATCCCATCAGCAGCGGCGCGATGATCGTCGAGCCCGACATTGCGACGCAATGCTGGAGACCGGAGACGACCGTCTGGCCCCATGACAGCCGCTCCTCCGGCATGATCACGCCCGAGGTCTTCAACGTCCAACGCGGAAAATAGCCTTGCTGTTGCTCGTCGGAGCCTGATGAAGTCGACATGTTCCCCCCAGTTGCGGTGCAGCGACCGATCTTCGTGCGATCCGACAAAAATGTGATTGTCGCTTCTGCAGCGACCATCACATGATGCAAGGCGTGCAAGATCAAAATCCCGCAAAATCAATGCGTTCCGGGGCACACTCTATGACACAAGTCGCGATCCAGCCAGCCATCCATCGCCGGCACCAGCCCTGGTACAAGATCCTCTACGTGCAGGTGCTGATCGCGATCGCGCTCGGCGTGCTCACCGGCTATTTCTATCCCGACCTCGGCAAGGCCTTGAAGCCGCTCGGCGACGGCTTCATCGCGCTGATCAAGATGATGATCGCGCCGGTGATCTTCTGCACGGTGGTGCACGGCATCTCCTCGATGGGCGACCTCAAGCGCGTCGGCCGGGTCGGGCTGAAGTCGCTGATCTATTTCGAGACGGTCTCGACCGTCGCGCTCGCGGTCGGCCTGCTCGTCGGCGAGATTCTCCAGCCCGGACACGGCTTCAACATCGACCCCGCCACGATCGATCCGAAGTCGGTCGCGACCTATGTCACCAAGGCCAAGGAAGAGGGCATCGTCGCCCATCTGATGGCGATCATTCCCGACAGCTATCTTGGCGCGATTGCGCGGGGCGACCTGCTCCAGGTGTTGTTGATCTCGATCCTATCGGGCTTCGCCATCGCCTTCCTCGGCAAGGCCGGCGAGCCCATTGCGGACGCGATCGACAAGGCCGCGAAGATGTTCTTCGGCATCATCCGCATCATCGTGCGCGTCGCCCCGATCGGCGCCTTTGGCGCGATGGCTTTCACCGTCGGCGCCTACGGCCTCGGCTCGCTGCTGAATCTCGCCGCCCTGATCGGCACGTTCTATCTCACCAGCATGCTGTTCGTGCTCGTGGTGTTAGGTGCGATCGCGCGGCTCGCCGGCTTCTCGATCCTCCGCTTCATCGCCTACATCAAGGACGAGCTCCTGATCGTGCTCGGCACGTCGTCCTCCGAGACGGTGCTGCCGCAGATGATCCAGAAGATGGAGCATCTCGGCGCCTCGCGGTCCGTGGTCGGCCTCGTGATTCCGACCGGCTACAGCTTCAACCTCGACGGCACCAACATCTACATGACGCTGGCGACGCTGTTTCTGGCGCAGGCGACCAACACCCATCTGACCATCTGGCAGGAGCTCGGCATTTTGGGCATCGCCATGATCACCTCGAAGGGCGCCTCGGGCGTGACCGGCGCGGGCTTCATCACGCTCGCCGCGACACTGTCGATCGTGCCTGACATCCCGATCCAGTCGATCGCGATCCTGGTCGGCATCGACAAGTTCATGAGCGAATGCCGCGCGCTGACCAATCTGATCGGCAACGGCGTCGCCTGCGTCGTCATCAGCATCTCCGAAGGCGAGCTCGACCGCGACGCGCTGCACGAGACCATGGCCCATCCGCTGGAGATCGGCGAGGCGATGGAGCCGGGCGGGAGCGCAGCATCGTAGGTTGCAAACGAGCCGGCTCAGCGCGATTCCGACGCGGTAGTTTCCCGGAGTGGTCAATTGCTGCGGGACGCGTCACAACAGTTGCGTTGGGATCACGGATTGATACTCATTTTTTCCACCCGACGCGCTGGGGGCAGGGCGTCGGGTTTTTGAAAATCACTGCCATATCAGGACCGCCGGCCGGGATCAGACGATCCCGCCGTGAGTGCGCAGCACCGTTGCGGCAACATCGATCCGCCGCGTAATCCCGATCGCCTGCAAGAACGCTTCGTCATGACTGACGACGAGCAGCGCGCCGTCATAGGCCCTCAGGCCTGCTTCGACCGCTTCGATGGACTCGATGTCGAGATGATTGGTCGGCTCGTCCAGGATCAGCAGCGACGGCGGCGATGACCCGCCCAGCACGCAGGCAAGGCCCGCGCGAAACATCTGCCCGCCACTCAGGCTTCCGGCGACTTGCAAGGCGGCATCGGCGCGAAACATGAACCGCGCCAGCGCGGCATGGCATTCGTTCGCTCCCGCCTTCGGATTGAGACGCCCAAAATTCTCCAGGATGGAGATCGAGGGATCGAGCAGGCTGACCTTCTGGTCGAACAGCGCGAAATCCGGCCTGACCCGCAGGGTGCCCGAGAAGGGACGCAGCTCGCCGTCGATGAGTTTCAACAGCGTCGTCTTGCCGGAGCCGTTGGGCCCGACCAGCGCGACCCGCTCCGGGCCGACGACGGCGAATGAGAGATCGCGCAGGACCGGCTGCTCCGGCCGATAGCCGGCGCTGACGCGGTCGAGCCAAAGCACCTCCCTGCCCGCCGGCAGGCCGGTCGCAGGCAGCTTGACGGAAAGCGGCTGAAGAATCTCGATGCGCCGGCGCGCCGTGTCGACGGCTTCAAGCGCTTCCGCGCGCAGCCGCTCGGCGATTTGCGCGGTCTTGCCGCCGGTGTCCTCGCTGCGATCCTTGCGCGCCCCGGCCAGGATGCGCGGCATGTCGCCCTTGGCACGCTTCTTCCGGCCGCCGCTGTCCTTGCGCGCTTTCTTCTCCGCGGCCTCCTGCGCCTTGCCGTCGATCTCGGACAGCCGCCTCTCGGCATGCGCGAGGTCGTGCCTGACGGCTGCGAGCTCGACGGCCTTCTGTTCGCGAAACCTGCTCCAATTGCCGCCGTATCGCGTGGCGCCAAGCGATGTCAGCTCGACAATCGCATCCATCGTATCGAGCAGGCGCCGATCGTGGCTGACGACGATCGCGCCGCCGCGCCAGGCGGCGAGGAGATCGATCACGGCCTTGCGGCCGTCCTGGTCCAGATTATTGGTGGGCTCATCCAGCAGCAGGAAGTCGGGCCCGGCGAAGGCGAGCGCGGCGAGGCGAACCCGCGTGATCTGACCGCCGGACAGCCGCTCCAGCTCGGTGTCGGGAGCGAGATCAAACCCGAGACGTGCAAGCGCAGCCTGTAAGCGTGCCTCGAGAGTCCAATCGACCTCGGCGAGGTCGTCGGCCGAGGCTTCCCCCCGCTCGGCGCGGCGAAGCAGCGCGAGCTGACCACGCGCCCCAAACAGATCGGCCACCGTCGCACCCGCAAAGAGCTGGACATCCTGGCGCAGCAAACCGACGGTTCCGTTGACGACGACGCGCCCCGCCTGGGGAAGGTGCTCCCCGGACATCGACGCAAGCAGCGTTGTCTTGCCGACGCCATTGCGGCCGACGAGGCCGGTCCGCTCGGCGCCGAACGTCAGATCGATGTTGGAAAAGAGAGAGCGGCCGTCAGGCGTGGACAGCGACAGATTCGACAGGATGATTGAAGCAGGCATGGAATTCCCCGTGAGCAAGGCGGATGGGCTTTGCGGTCGGGGTAAAATCCATGGCTGCGAATATCCTGATCGGGGACCCTCTAACTAGTCCCATCGAAGCGCGAGATCAAGGCGCGGTTCGAGGGGACGACGGCGCGGGAAGCGCCGACGTCCCTCGTCGGCCTGTCGCGATCAGCCCTTGAGTGCGGTGACCACCACTTCGATCAGCGCGCTGCCGCCGAGATCGGCGACGCCGACAGTGGCGCGGGTCGGCAGATTGTCGCCGAAGAACTCGGTCCAGGCCGCGTCCATCTCCTTCTTCTTGGAGAGATCCGTGACGAAGATCGAGGCACTGACGATGCGGCTCTTGTCGGTGCCGGCTTCCTTCAGATAGCCGGCGATCTTGCCGAGGATGTTGCGGGTCTGATCGCCCATGGACACGCTGGTGTCATCGGCGATGGTGCCGCCGAGGAAGACGAAGCCATTGGCCTCGACGGCGCGGTGCATGATGGGCGTGCGGATGCTGCGGGTGATGCTCATGATGTCCTCATTGTTAGAGCGTGGAAGGATGGAAGCGGTCGATGCCGAGATCACCGACGCGGGTCTGGGTGCCGCCGTTGACGATCAGCTCCGCCATCACGGCGCCGGCGCCGGGGCCAAGCTGGAAGCCGTGCAGCGAGAAGCCGAACTGATGATAGAGTCCCTTGTGACGGCTGCTCGGCCCGAACACGGGAATATCGTCCTTCATCTTCGCTTCGATTCCGGCCCAGGCGCGGACGATGGTGGCGCTGCGCATCACCGGGAACAGCTCGAACACGGTGCGTGCGCTGGTCGCGAGGCTCTTCCAGTCCAGCACCGTCTCGTTGCGATCCTGATAGGGCGTCGCCAGATGACCGCCGCCGATCAGCACGGTGCCGTTGGAGAACTGCTTGAACGAGAGTTTACGCCCGCGCAGGATCACGACGGGATCGATGAAGTGCGGCACGCGCGAGGTGATCATCAGCATCGGCGCCACGGTCTCGACCGGCACGGGCTCGCCGAGCGCGGCCGCGATCTTGCCGGCCCAGGCGCCCGCAGCGTTGACCAGCACCGGCGCGGCAAAGGTTTCAGTGCCGACATCGACATGCCAGAGCCCATCGCTGTACCGGATGTTGCTGGCGGCGACGCCCTCGCGCACGGTCGCGCCGAGCTGCTGGGCCTTGCGCCGGAACGCCGTCGTCGTCTGCGCCGGATTGGCCGCACCGTCGCGGCGCGAAACCACCCCACCGGGGCAGGTTTCGGCCACTGCCGGCACCAGCTGGCGCAATTCAGTCGCGTCGATCAGCTCTTCGTGGGTGAAGCCGAGCGCATTGAGTTCGGCCACGCGCGCACGGCAGACCGCGAGCTCCTCTTCGTTTTCCGCGACCAGCACCTGGCCGTGGCTCTCGAAGCTGCAATCGTCGTCGAGGAGATCCTTGATCTTCTCCCAGATTCCCATCGAGCGGATCGAGAGCGGAATTTCGGGGATATGCCGGGCGAGCTGACGGACGCCGCCGGCATTGACGCCGGAGGCGTGGCGTCCGGCATAATCCTTCTCGATCAACACCGGTTTCAGGCCGGCGAGGCACAGATGCAACGCGGTGGAGCATCCGTGGATGCCGCCGCCGACGACGATCGCATCCACGCATCTTGTCATCCGCGCACCACCGCCTTGACGTCCGCCTCGCTTTTCGGGACGGCCGCGAGCTCGGCGAGCGTGATCGGCTTGACCGGCGCGCGCAGGCGATAGTAGCCGATCTCCTGCGGGCTCTTGCCGCGCGCTTGCGCCATCAGCTCGGTGACGGTGAGTCCACAGAGACGGCCCTGGCACGGCCCCATGCCGGTGCGGCGATAGGCCTTGAGCTGGTTCGGCCCGGTCGCGCCGATCGCGACAGAGTCGAGAACGTCCTTTGCCGTCACCTCCTCGCAGCGGCAGACGATGGTGTCGCCCGAGGGAATCCGGAACTGCGGCGGCGGGCGGAACAGCGTGTCGAGGAAGACGCGGCCGCGCTCGGCCTTGGCGAGATCGGCGCGCAGTGTCGCCATCGCGGGCAGCTTTGCTGCAGCCGCGGGCGCCAGCGCTTCCACCGCTGCACGCGCCGCGATGCGGCCGCGCACCACGGCGGCATTGGCGCCGCCGATGCCGGCACCATCGCCGGCGATCGCAATGCCGGCGACCGACGAACTACCGCCGGCATCTAGCACCGGCGACCAGCACAGTTGCAGATCATCCCAGCGATGCTCGACGCCGGCCGACATGGCGAGATTGACGTTGGGCACGACGCCCTGATGCAGCAGCAGCAGGTCAGCAGGAATGGTCTCACGCCTGCTGCCGGCGACATAGCTGACGCTGGCGAGCTGGCCGTCGCCGGCCGCCGAGAGCTCCGTGACGCCGGAGACGACCTGCACCTTGGCCTTCACCTCGCGCATCATAGCGAGGCCCTTGGCGAAATAGGGCGAGGTCAGGAAGGCGAAGGCGTGCGGCAGCGCCGCGAAGTAGTTGCCGCGCTCGGTGGTGTCAAGGATGCGGTCGATGCGGCCGCCGAGCCGCAGGATCTGCGCGGCGAGCAGCCACAGCAGCGGCCCCTGCCCCGCGATCACCGTGCGGCCATCAGGAACCAGCGCCGATGATTTCAACATGGTCTGCGCGGCGCCCGCGGTCATCACGCCCGGCAGCGTCCAGCCCGGAATCGGAAACGGCCGCTCCAGCGCGCCGGTCGCGAGGATCACGCGCTTCGCCTTGACGAAGGCGGACGCGCCGCCGACCGAGACGGCGATCTCGAGGTTGCGGTCGAGGCTCCAGACCGTGGCACGGTGAATGACTTCAGCGTTGCTGGCGCGCAAAGCCTGCACGAGATCGGCACCGAGCCAATAATCGGCGCCGAGCTGATTGCGATCGGTCACCGGCGTCGAAGAGATCGCGCGAAACACCTGACCGCCCGGGCCGACATTCTCGTCGAGCAGCAGCGTCGACAAGCCGGCTTCGGCGGAGGTCGCAGCAGCGGCAAGGCCCGCGGGTCCCGCGCCGATCACCACAACGTCATAGTCTTCGCGCTTGGGAGCCACAGTCATTTCCCGATCTCCCGCTTGCCCTTCTGAATCTCGACCTGCATGCCGTCGGCGACGGGCACCAGACAGCCCTGGCGGTTGCCGACGCCGTCGATGGTGACGAGGCAGTCGAAGCACACGCCCATCATGCAATAGGGCAGACGCGGCGCGCCGCTCACCGCGGTCGAACGGCGCGCGTCAACGCCGGAGGCCAGCAGCGCGGCCGAGACGGTGTCACCCTGACGCGCCGCGACGGCAACGCCGTCGACGAAGATCTCGACCTGCGGTCGCTTGTCCTGTTCGGATCTCTTAAACATGGGATGCCTCTTGGCTCCTTGATATCTCTAGTAGCCGCTGTTGTTCGCCGTGCCCGCGGCGCCGAATCGGCTGGCCGAGAACGCGCCGACCAGCTCCGGCTCGAGCGCGCCAGCCGCAACCATGCGCGCGATCTCGAAGGCGTGGTTGGAGGCCAGCGTCACGCCGGAATGGCAGCAGGCGACGAAAGCGCCGGGATGCGTCTCCGACTGGTCGTAGATCGGAAAGCCGTCCTGCGGCATGACGCGGATGCCGGCCCAGCTCCTGACGACGTTGAGCCGCGACAAATGCGGGAACATGCGCTGGGCGCGATCGGTCATCACGGCGCTGATCGAATGTTTCAGCGCACGATCATCCAGTTCGTCTTCCTTGCTGTCGCCGATCATCACCGTGCCCTCGTCGGTCTGGCGGATCGTGGTCAGGGGATGCGGCAGGAACGGCATGGTGCGCTCGGTCACCACGATCTGGCCGCGGGTCGGGCCCATCGGCGCGTAGAGGCCGACCATGGGCGCCAGCGTCTGGTTGGCATTGCCGGCGGCGAGCACGATCTTGGCCGCGCGCAGCTCGCCCTTCGGCGTGGTCAGGCGGAATTCGCCGCCGCTCTTGCTGATCGCCGAGACCGGACGCTCGGGAAGATAATCGATGCCGAACGCCCTGAAGCCGGTGTGGAAGGCGCGGAACGTGCGCAGCGAATTGACGTGGCCGTCGAGCGGGCAATAGCTGCCGCCGGAGACCTCCGGCCCGATCAGCGGCAGCGACTTCTTGACCTCGGATGCGGACAGCATCTCCATCTTGTAATCGGCCGCACCGGTCTGATTGTGCATGCGCTTGACCAGCTCGGTACGCTGGCCGAACTCGTCCTCGCCGAGCGTGAGATGAAAGCCGCCGTTCTGCTGGAGCGAAACGTCGAGCCCGGTCTGCTGCTTCAACTCGGAAGCAAGCTGGCCCCACGCCTGCGACGCCTGAACGGTCCACACCGTATAGGCCGGCATGCCGAGGCCCTTGCTCTGCACCCAGACCAGCGCAAAGTTGGCGCGTGAGGCGCGCTTGGTGATGTCGCCTTCGTCGAGCACGGCGACCTTCTTGCCGAGGCGGCCGAGGCCCCAGGCAATGGCGGAGCCGAGCAACCCGCCGCCGACGACAGCGACGTCGTAATCAGATTTTTGTTTAGACGCGTTTTCTTTACGCGAACCGGCGTCCACTTCGCTCGAAAACGCTTTAGACATAAGTTCTCCTATCGCCCCGTATCGCCGCCCTTGCCGGCGAGCACGCGGTCGAGCCCGTAGAAGCGGTCGAGCAGAATGAGGGCGGTCATGGTCACAGCGATCACGCAGGCCGAGACCGACGTCACCAGCGGATCGATGTTGTCCTGGATATAAAGGAACATGCGCACCGGCAACGTCTCGGTGCCGGGTGCCGCGAGGAAGACGGTCATGGTCAGATCGTCGAAGGACTGGATGAAGGCGAGCGCCCAGCCGCTGATGACGCCGGGCAGGATCAACGGCAAGGTCACGCGGCGGAACAGCGTCCAGCCGCCGGCCCCGAGTGAGACCGCCGCGATCTCGACCGTGCGGTCCATGCCGGTCGCGGCCGCCAGCGTCAGCCGCAGCGCGAACGGAAACACGATGATGACATGCGCGATGATCAGCGCGGCAAAACTGCCGCCCAGGCCGGCCGAGGTGAAGAAGCGCAGGAAGGCGATGCCGAGCACGACATGCGGGATCATCAGCGGCGACAGGAACAGCGCGGCCAGCGCATCGCGGCCGCGGAATCGATAGCGCGCGATCGCCAGCGCCGCCGGCACCGCGAACAGGAGCGCCACGAAGGATGACAGCGCGCCGAGGCCAAGGCTGACCCAGAAGGCGTGGATGAATTCGGGGTAGTTCGCGATGGTCCTGAACCAGCGCAGCGAAAAGCCGTTGGTCGGCAGTGACAGGAAGCCCTCGGGCGTAAAGGCGACGAGACAGACCACCGCGATCGGCGCCACCATGACGATGACGAAGAAGGTATGGAAGATCAGCGCCAGCGGGCCGTTCCGTCTCATCGGAACACCTCCGCGTAGCGGCGCTCGATCAACGCGTTGCTGCCGACGACGATGAGCACCAGCGCGACCAGCAGGAGCGTCGCGACGGCTGCGCCGAGCGGCCAGTTCAGCGTGTTGAGGAACTCGTCATAGGCGAGCGTCGCGGCAACCTTGAGCCGGCGGCCGCCAATGATCGCGGGCGTGGCAAACGCGCTGGCCGAGAGCGAAAACACGATGATCGCACCCGACAGCACGCCCGGCATGATCTGCGGCATGATGATGCGGCGAATGATGGTGGCGGGGCCGGCGCCGAGCGACATCGCGGCATTCTCGATCTGCGGATCGAGCCGCTGCAGCGCGGCCCACACCGACAGCACCATGAACGGCATCATCACATGCGCGAGGGCGATGACCATGCCGGTCTCGGTGAACATGAAGGGAATGGGCGAGCTAATCACCCCAAGCGACATCAGGAGCTTGTTGACGAGGCCGTTGTTGCCGCCGAACAGCAGCGCCCAGCCGAGCGTGCGCGCCACCACGGAGATGAGCAGCGGCCCGAGAATGACCAGCAGGAAGAAGCTTTTCCAGCGCCCGCTCATGCGGTTGAGGATGTAGGCTTCGGGCGCCCCGAGCAGCGCGGTGAGCAGCGTGGTCAGGATAGCGATGCGAAAGGTCCGCCAGAACATCTCGGCGTAATAGGGATCGGTCGCAATCTCGTGCCAGTTCTTGAGGATGAAAACGGGCTCGATGCCCTTGTACTGGCCCCAGTCGTGGAACGACAGCATCACAGTCATCGCCAGCGGAATCAGCAAGACGCCGACGAACAGCATCAAGGCGGGCGCCGTCAGCGCCCATGGCGCACGCGCGCTGCGCTCCTCGGCCGCCGCGCTCATGCGCCAGCCCTCGCGCGCACGCTCATGTCCTCCGGACGCCAGGCGAGGCGAACCGCGTCGCCCTCGGCCGGCTGCGCCTTGCCGTCATTCTGGCGGATCACGATCGCCGGACCGCATTCGCTGTCGCACTGGAACAGCCAATGATTGCCCTGGAAGATGCGCGTGACGATTTTGGCGCTGAGGCCGGTATCGCCAAAGCCGATTCGTTCGGGGCGAACGCTGACGGTCACGGGACCACCGAGCCCGGCCGGCGCCGGCGCGCGCCAGGAGCCCGCCACCAACTGCGTCGGCGAGACGGTCCGATCGATCGTTCCGGCAAAGTCATTGGTCTTGCCCAGGAACTGCGAGACGAAGGCCGAGGCCGGTCGCTCGTAAGTCTCCTGCGGCGTGCCGATCTGCTCGATCTTGCCCTGGCTCATCACCACGATGCGATCCGACAGCGACATCGCCTCGTTCTGGTCGTGGGTCACGAGGATCGTTGTGGTGCCGATGGTGCGCTGGATCTGGCGCAGCTCGATCTGCATCTCCTCGCGCAACTTGGCGTCAAGGTTCGACAGCGGCTCGTCGAGCAACAGCACGCTCGGCTTGATCACCAGCGCACGGGCCAGTGCCACGCGTTGCTGCTGGCCGCCGGACATGCGGCGGGGATGGCGATCCTCAAAGCCGGCGAGGCCGACCATCGCCAGCGCGGCACGGACGCGCTCGGCTCTTTCAGTGCGCGGCACGTTGCGCATCTCGAGACCGAAGGCGACGTTCTCCGCCGCCGTCATGTGCGGAAACAGCGCGTAGCTCTGGAACACGATGCCGAGGCCGCGCTTGGCCGGATGGATCGCGGTCAGGTCCTTACCCTCGAGGCGGATCGCGCCGCGGGTGGGATCGAGGAAACCCGCGATCATCTGCAGGGTCGTGGTCTTGCCGCAGCCGGACGGGCCGAGGAAGGAGATGAACTCCCCCTTCCCCACCGACAGACTGAAGTCGTCGACCACAGTCTGCGCACCGAACTGTTTTGCGACCCGATCGAGCTCGAGATAGGCCATATCGCTGTCTCCGCCGCGAACGATCAGCGTTCGACCTCGCGATTCCAGCGCTTGGTCCACTCCTCGCGTTTCTCGTTGATGACGGTCCAGTCCGGATTATAGAGCTTGGCCGCACGCTCGCCGATCGGCGCCATCTTGCCGAGCTCGGGCGGGATCACCAGCGATTTCAGCACCGGGCCGTAGCCGTAATCCTTCAGCATCACGAGCTGGATCTTGGGGTCGAGCAGCATCTTGACGAAGCTTGACGCCAGCGGCGAAGCGTTTGGCTTGGTGATCGGACAGGCCGTGGTCAGCAGCGTCGCGGCGCCTTCCTTGGGATAGATGAAGTCGACGGGGAAGCCGGTATTGGCAAAGCTCTGCACGCGGCCAGTGCCCCACACTGCGATCACGGCCTGGCCGGACTGGAACAGCTCGGTCATCTTGCCCGGCGACGGCTCGTAGGCGAGCACGTTCGGATTGATCTGTTCCTTGAAGATCTTGAAGCCGGAATCGACATTGGTCTCGCCGCCGCCGTTCATCTTCGACAGCATCACCAGCGCTTCGAGACCGTAGGTGTTGTTGATCGGCGGGATCACCAGCTGTTTTGCGTATTTCGTGTCCTTCAGGTCATTCCACGAGGTCGGCGGCGCCCAGCCTTTCTCCTTGAACACCTTGGTGTTGTACATCAGGCCGGTCGCGACGATGCCGATCGCGACGGCTCGATCGTCCTTGAAGCGGGCGGTGTCGTAGAGATCGGCCGGCAGGCCTTCGAGCCTGCCGCAGAAGCCGAGCTGGATCGCCTGGTACATCGGGCCGTCATCGACGATGGCGACGTCGATCTGCTGATTGCCCTTCTGCGCCTGGAGTTTTGCCAGCGTGTCGGTGGAGTTGCCGGCGACGTATTCGACCTTGACGCCGTTCTCCTTCTCGAAGGCGGGGATCACCTCGTCGCGGATCGTCTTCTCGAACGAGCCGCCATAGCCGGCGACGTAGAGCGTCTTTTGCTGGGCCGAAACGGCCGACGGGACGGCAATGAGCGCTGCGATGCTGACCGCGGTCAGAAGGCGAAAAGTCTTCATGTGGACCGATCTCCATACCGGAATGAGGTGACGTGCCGACGAGTCTCGCTGGCTGAAGCCTCTTCCGCATTTCCTTCCGCGCAATCCCGTCTCCAAGCAGGGCTCCGGCGCCCGTACGGCGGGTTTTGGCGCGATCTGGAGGTTTGAACCCCTCCAATCTGCCGAAAAAGCGGGCTGTCTCCAGTCCTGATGAAAAAGATCGCAACCTATACTTCCATCGTCCAATGAATAATGGCAACCTCTGTAGGCCTAAATGTTATGGATGGATTTGGAATGGCGCGGATCAATTCGCGGCAGGTGGAGGCCTTCCGCGCGACCATGTTGACCGGCAGCGTCACCGAGGCCGCGAAGCTGATGGTGGTGACGCAGCCCGCTGTCAGCCGGTTGCTGCGCGACTTCCAGGCGCTTTTGAAGATGGAGTTGTTCGAGCGACGCGGCACCGGCCTCGTGCCGACCGCCGCGGCAATGGCGCTCTATACCGAAGTGGAGCGCTCCTTTGTCGGTCTCGAACGCATCACGGCTGCAGCCGAAGAAATCCGTGGCCGCCGCACCGGCTCGCTGCGCATCGCCGCGCTGCCGGCGCTGGCGAACGGCTACCTGCCGCGGCTTGCCGGACATTTCCTGAAAGAACGGCCCAATCTCAACCTGGCCTTCTTCGGCGTGATCTCGCCGATCGTGGTCGACTGGGTCTTGAACAATCAATGCGACATCGGCTTTGCCGAGGTGCCGATTGCCCATTCCGGACTGCCGAGCCTGCGCCTGCCGGCGCTGGCGCGCGTCGCCGTAGTGCCGACCGGACATCGCCTCGCCGAGAAAGAAGTGCTGGAGCCGCGCGATTTCGAGGGCGAGACGTTCATCTCGCTCTCGGCGGGATCGTCCAGCCGGCATCTCGTCGACCAGGTGTTTCACCGCAGCGACGTCCGCCGCGTGCTGCGGGTGGAGACGACGCTGTCGGAGATCATGTGCGGGATGGTGTCATCGGGGCTCGGGGTCTCGATCTGCGACCCCTTCACCGCACAGGAATTTGCGACGCGCGGCGTCGTCGTGCGGCGCTTCCTGCCACGCATCGACTTCGAATTCTCAGCCGTCTTCCCGGCGCAACGCAGTCCCTCACCGGTGGCGCTGGACCTGGTCGAGACCATGCGCAAGGCACTGATGGAGTTCGAGGATCAAAGCGGAATGGCGCGAGGTTAGATCGATGCAAGCCGCGGGCTCGCTCAACCTCTCCCGCTTGCGGGGGAGGTCGGCGCGAAGCGCCGGGTGGGGGCTTTCTCCGCATCGGGAATGTCCCCGGTTGGAGAGAGCCCTCTCCCCTGCCCTCTCCCGCAAGCGGGAGAGGGAGTGCACTTTTTTTCCTGGCACCAGAGCAACGCTCGACCGTTGAACGCCGCCGGCGGCGGCGGCCTCGTCGTCCGGCCGTTCACACCGACGACGCACGCGGTCGCCTATATGCTATGGTCGGAGGCCGAGCCGCTGTCGCGCCTGGCCAAGGCCTTTCTCAACGAGGTCCGCAAGGAAAGTGCATTGCTGGAGCGTACAGCGTCACACCAGCAATATCGGGCAGAAAGCGACTGAGCTTCGCAACCTCCTGGGGGCACATGGCACGCATCACGATCATCGAGACCGGACAGGTCCCGCAAGAATATCGCGAGCAGCACGGCTCGTTCCCGGACATGTTCGAACGCATGGTCCGCACCGAGGACCCGACGGCCACCGTGGACGTCGTCAGCATCACGAATGGCGACGCGCTTCCCGATCCGGGCAAGCTCGAGGCCGTGCTGATCACAGGTGCTGCCGCCGGCGTCTATGACGGGCTCGACTGGATCGCGCGGCTTGAGGATTTCGTCCGCACCGCCTACGCCAACAAGACGCCGATGGTCGGCATCTGCTTCGGCCATCAGCTGATCGCGCAGGCGCTCGGCGGCACCGTGCGCAAATCCGAGAAGGGCTGGGGCATCGGCCGGCACGTTTACCAGGTGCTGCCGGAGAACGGCGTCATTGGCGGCGAGGAGGTCGCAATCGCCGCCTCACATCAGGATCAGGTGATCGAGCCGCCCAACGACGCGCTCACGATCCTCTCGTCCGACTTCACCCCGCATGCCGGGCTACTCTACGCCAACGGCGCCACGCTGACGGTGCAGCCGCATCCGGAGTTCGACGTGGAGTTTGCGCAGGTGTGCTGCGATCTCCGCGACGGCAAGGCACCGGACGATGTCGTGGCGACGGCAAGAGCGTCGCTGGCGGAGCCGATGGACAACGCGAAGCTGGGCGGGGCGATCACGAGGTTCTTGGCGAGGCGATGACTTCACCTCGCCCCGCTTGAGGGAAGAGGGAGAAGAAGTTCGCTTCAGAACGGATCCGTCCCCAGCCCCGGCACATCCGCGGGCCGCGGCCCGGGCGCGGCCCAGTGAAACCGGCGATCCTTCTCCGCGATCGCGATATCATTGATCGACGCCTCGCGCCGCTTCATCAAGCCGTGCTCGTCGAACTCCCACTGCTCGTTGCCGTAGGAGCGATACCACTGGCCGCTCGCGTCGTGCCATTCGTACTGGAAGCGCGCGGCGATGCGGTTCTCGTCGAAGGCCCAGAGGTCCTTGATCAGGCGGTAGTCCTGCTCCTTCTCCCATTTGCGGGTGAGGAACGCGACGATGGCCTCGCGACCCTGCAGGATCTCGGAGCGATTGCGCCAGCGGCTGTCCTCGGTATAGGCCAGCGAGACGCGCACCGGGTCGCGTGAATTCCAGGCGTCCTCGGCCATGCGGGCCTTTTGCGCGGCGGTCTCACGGGTGAAGGGTGGAAGCGGCGGGCGCGACATGATGGCCTCATCGGTTGGTCGGGGCCGCAATCTATCGCCGCAAATCGTGGAGTCGATAGGCCATCACAAATCGGGCGATCACTTATCGGGCGATCACGAAATCAAATCGGCTTTCATCAACGCGCGAATCGATTTCGGGATCGGCTGGGCGCGGCCGTCGCTGATGAAGGCGACGCGGACCTCGGCCTTCACCAGAACCTCCTGGCCGCGACGCACTTCCTGCGCCAGCAGGATCGAGGCGCCCTTCACCGCAACCGGCCAGGTCACGACGTCGAGCACGTCGTCCATCCGCGCCGGCTTGAGGAAATCCAGATGCATCGAGCGGACCACGAAGGCAAAGCCCGCACCTTCGGTTTCCACCTGATCGAACAGCGCCTGCTGCTCGGCGCCCATCAGCCGGAGGTGATTGGTACGGCCGCGCTCCATGTAGCGCAGATAATTGGCGTGATAGACGATGCCGGAGAAATCCGTGTCCTCGTAATAGACGCGGACCTGCATGTGGTGGCGGCCGTCGCGGATCTCGCCGTCGAGGTGGGCAGTCATTTCGGCTTATCGATTTTCTGTTTGCGAGCTTCCTCAAGAAACTCTTTCAAGTTCCAGGACACAACGCGCCCCGCCGCCACGTCCGCCATTCCTTCATCAATGGCGGATCTCAGCGCGCGCAGCCTCTCGATATTTTCGACACGTGGCTCCATCGAGCAATGCTAACAGCTTGAACCGCTGCTGCACAGTCCGAGGCAGTGCACTACACCACCGCCGGTGTCCTCCCCAACGTCACCTCGACGATCTCGGGCGGCACGCCGACACGAACCGGCACGATGCTGCAACCGAGGCCACCGGAGACAATGAGGTCGCATTTCAGCCGGAAGTGACCATAGGCGAGGCGCAGGCCGTTCTTGGGCGAAACCGCCGGCGACCAGCCGAGCAGGCGAACCTGGCCGCCATGGGTATGGCCGGACAATTGCAGCGCGACGCGCCCGGGTACGAGCGGCGCGATGTTGGGCTCGTGCGCGAGCAGGATGACCGGCGCATCGTCGGTGATCTTGGCGAGCGTGGCGCTCAGATCGTCGGCGCCGAAGCGACCTATGCTGCGGAAGCGCCGCGCCGGCAGGAAGGCCAGCTGATCGCCGAGACCGGCAAGCCAGAACGGGCGGCCGTCCTTGGTGAGGCGCACGGCGTCATTCTCGTAGACCGGGATGCCGGCCGCCTCCAGCGCACGATGCGCGATGGTTGGCCCGTGCCCTGCCTGCTGCACCGTCCTGTCGTCCCAATAATCGTGGTTGCCCATCACGGCATGGACGCCGAGCGGCGCCTTCAGGCCAGCCAGCACCCTCGCCCATTCGCGCGACGGAATGGTGCGCGAGACCTGGTGGATGCCGGCGACATAGTCGCCGAGCAGCACGATGAGATCGGCCTTCAGCGCATTGGTACGGTCGACGATCGACTCGATCCGCTCCAGCGACATCCAGGGATCGCAGGCATGAATGTCGGCGATGGCGGCGATCTTCAGCGGAAAATCCGCCGGCCATTGCCGCGGCGTCGGATGATAGCGGGTGACGCGAAGGCGCAGCACCGGTTCGATGCCGACGCCATAGGCGGCGGTCGAGACGCCGAGGGCGGACAGGCCGCCGATGGAACGGAGGAGGTGACGGCGCGTGATCATGGAAACCCGATCGTAATGCGCCTTGTTGATGCGGTCCGATTGGAGCGGAATTGGGGTGTGTTCGTGCAGACCGTCTGCACGAGATTACAGGAAATTCATGATAGACGGAGCGCGCTGCCTTTGCGCAGATCAGTCGTCGCTCTCGTCCGTCCCGAACAGGCCGAACTGGGTGGCCGCATCGCGCGAGGGCTCGGCGATGCCGAGATGGCGGAAGGCGTGCGAGGTAAGCAGACGGCCGCGCGGGGTGCGCTGGAGATAGCCGCACTGGATCAGATAGGGCTCGATGATGTCCTCGATCGCATCGCGCGGCTCGGACAGCGCGGCGGCCATGGTCTCGACCCCGACCGGACCGCCGCCATAGTTCATCGCGATGGTCGTGAGGTAGCGGCGATCCATGGCGTCGAGGCCCGCGGCGTCGACCTCGAGCGCGCTCAGCGCGTGGTCGGCAATCTTGCGATCGATCTTGTCGGCATCGGCCGCCGAGGCGAAATCGCGCACGCGGCGGAGCAGGCGGCCGGCGATGCGCGGCGTGCCGCGGGCGCGGCGCGCGATCTCGTTGGCGCCGTCGGCGCTCATGCCGACATTGAGCACGCGCGCGCCGCGGGTGACGATGCTCTCCAGCTCCTCGATCGTGTAGAAATTCAGCCGGACCGGAATGCCGAAACGATCGCGCAACGGATTGGTGAGAAGGCCGGCGCGCGTGGTGGCGCCGACGAGGGTGAACTTCGAAAGCTCGATCTTGACCGAGCGTGCCGCCGGGCCCTCGCCGATGATGAGGTCGAGCTGAAAGTCCTCCATCGCGGGATAGAGCACCTCTTCTACCGCCGGGCTGAGGCGATGGATCTCGTCGATGAAGAGCACGTCGCGCTCTTCGAGATTGGTCAGCAGCGCGGCGAGATCGCCGGCCTTGGCGATGACGGGACCCGACGTCGCACGAAAGCCGACGCCGAGCTCCTTCGCCACGATCTGCGCCAGCGTGGTCTTGCCGAGGCCGGGCGGGCCGACGAACAGCACGTGGTCCAGCGCCTCGCCACGCTTGCGCGCCGCCTCGATGAAGATCGAGAGATTCTTGCGCGCCTGCTGCTGGCCGACGAAATCGGACAGCGATTGCGGGCGCAGCGCGGTGTCGCCGACATCATCGCTGCGGCGCTCGGGCGTGACGATGCGTGGGGGAGTGGTCATGCGGGCAGGATAACACGATGCAGCGGTTTCGCGAGCCACCAGCACAGGCTGGCCGGAATGACGGCGACGATGGCAAGCATCGCCGAAAGCTTCAGCGCCTCGGGCGCGGAACGGACACTCGGCACGATCACCGCCGAGGTTTCGGAGGGCACGACGAACATGCCAAGCGCGACGAAGCCGGCCGCGGCCATGGCCGCGGCGAGCCACGCCATCCAGATCATGTTGAGATCGGCGTAGACCGCAGCCAGCGCAAATATCAGGCCGGCGACGACTGCAGGAAGGAACGAGGCGAGAATCGTGACGATGGCCAACAGCACGACCGCGATCGAAACCAGGGCACGCAGTGCTTCCAGTTCGAGGAACACGAGAAACATCTGCAGCACCGCGGCACCGAGCGCCGTCACCGTCACGGAAACCAGCGCGGCGGTCGTCAGCGGCCCGACAATGGAGAAAATCACGACGATACCGGCCACGCGCGAAAGGCGACGAAACAGGGCGGCGATGGGATTGGCGTGGGCCGCGCTCACTTCGACAGCTCCTTCAGACCTAGCCGGATGAGCTGCGCGGTCTCGGCGCTCTCACCGGCGCTGCGCGATGCCGATGCGATCGCCGCGGCCGCCTGCGGCTGGCCATAGCCGAGATTGACCAGCGCGGAGATCGCATCCGCCACCGGGCGCGGCGCGCGCTGGTCGTCGACGGCGCCGGCGAGATGGACCACGGCGGGATCGACATTGGCGAAGGCCGGCGCCTTGTCCTTTAATTCGGTGACGATGCGCTCGGCGACCTTGGGGCCGACCCCGGGCGTGCGCGCCACCGCGGCCTTGTCGCGCAGCGCGATGGCGTTGGCGAGATCGGACGGCGCCAGCGTGCCAAGCACGGCGAGCGCGACTTTTGCGCCGACGCCCTGCACGGTCTGGAGCAGGCGAAACCATTCGCGCTCCTGGTCGGTGCGGAAGCCGAACAGTTTTATTTGATCTTCGCGGACATAGGTCTCGATCGACAGCACGGCCGCCTCGCCGGGCGACGGCAGATGCTGCAGCGTGCGGGCCGAGCAGTGCACCTGATAGCCGACGCCGCCGACGTCGAGGAGCACATAATCCTCGCCGTAGGAATCGATCAGGCCCTTGAGCTTGCCGATCATCGCTGCGCACCCACTGCTTGAAGGACGCGCGGCAATATCGGTGCGTTCCCTCCCCCCTTGTGGGGGAGGGTCAGGGAGGGGGGTGCCACACGGGGATTCTCTCGAGGGCGCGAGGACGGCGTGCCCGGCTCGTCAACGACGGCAACACCGTCGCTGCGGCTACCCCCCTCCCCAGCCCTCCCCCACAAGGGGGGAGGGAGCTGTTCGAGTGTGCAGCTCATAACCCCGCCACCTTCAGCCTGAGCGCGGTGCTTTGGCGGTGATGGGCGTGGGTGATAGCGATGGCGAGCGCGTCGGCGGCGTCGGCTGATGGCGGATCGGCCTTGGGCAGAAGAATCTTCAGCATCATCGCGATCTGGGCCTTCTCGGCGTGACCGGCGCCGACCACCGTCTTCTTCACCTGGTTCGGCGCGTATTCGGCGACCGAGATACCGAACATCGCGGGCGCCAGCATGGCGACGCCGCGGGCCTGACCGAGCTTCAGCGTCGCGACGCCGTCCTTGTTGACGAAGGTCTGCTCGACCGCGGCTTCCATCGGCTGATGGTTCGAGAGCACGGCCGCGAGCCCTTCATGGATCGCCAGCAGCCGGCTCGACAGCGGCAGGTCGTTCGGCGGTTCCACCGAGCCGCAGGCCACATAGATGAGACGATTGCCCTCAGCCTCGATCACGCCCCAGCCGGTACGGCGCAAGCCGGGGTCGATGCCGATGATGCGAACGGGGCCACGAATCGGGAGCGCAGTCATGGGCCAGTGATAGCGGCTGGCCGCCAGGAGCGAAACAGAAACAGAACGGAAGTAACAGGGGAAGTGGCGGTCTCGCGCCCCGGGCGCGACGCAGCGCAAAGCGGTGCGGCGCTGAACCGGGGCCTAGTTGTCGCCGATCCCCAGAGAACGATGGGTCCCGGCTCTGCGCAGCAGCGTTTCACGCTGCAGCGCGTCCGGGACACGGTGGACTTCACCCGCCCATCTTCGCGACCAGCGCGTCCGACACCTCGAAATTGGCGTAGACGTGCTGGACGTCGTCGTGCTCGTTCAGCAAATCCATCAGCTTGAGCAGCTTCTCGCCGGTCTCGTCGTCGACCGCGACCGTATTCTGCGGCTTCCAGATCAGCGCGGCCTTGCGCGGCTCGCCGAACTTGGCTTCCAGCGCCTTGGCGACGTCGCGATAGCCCTCGGTCGAGGCGTAGATCTCGTGGCCGGCTTCGCCGGAGACGACATCGTCGGCGCCGGCCTCGATCGCGGCATCGAGCACAGCATCGTCATCGGCGACGCTGCGGTCGTATTCGATGATGCCGGTGCGGTCGAACATGAAGGACACCGAGCCGGTTTCGCCGAGATTGCCGCCCGATTTGGTGAAGAAGGAGCGGATGTCGGAGGCGGCGCGGTTGCGGTTGTCGGTCAGCGCCTCGACGATGACGGCGACGCCGCCGGGGCCATAGCCCTCGTAGCGGATCTCGTCATAGTTCTCGCCCTCATTGCCGAGCGCCTTCTTGACGGCGCGCTCGATATTGTCCTTCGGCATGTTCTCCTGACGCGCCGCGATGATGGCGGCGCGCAGGCGGGGGTTCATGTTGGGGTCGGGCGTGCCCAACTTGGCCGCGACGGTGATTTCCCGCGCCAGCTTGCCGAACAGCTTCGACTTCTGCGCATCCTGCCGCCCCTTGCGGTGCATGATGTTCTTGAATTGGGAATGTCCGGCCATGCGTGGTCTCTCGGGATCTCTTGGAATCGTACGCCAATGAGGGTGGGAAACGCGGCCTTATAGGCCGCCAACCCACCGGAATGAAAGGGTCTCGGATACTTTAAGGTAACACCGTACGGGTCCCTGCCTAGAGGTGATGCATCGTTAACCCTGACTTCATTCCAGCCTGCGAAAATAACCTCCGACCGTCCCCCGACAAGAGAGACCTGATGGCATTCGGACTATTTCGGAAGCGTCTGCCGGATGTGGCCGCGCCGGTGGCAGCCGCAGAGGCCGCGCCGCCGGTGACCCAGTCCGAGCCCGCCCCGGCCGAAGCTGATTCGGCGCGGGAGATCCTGGAATTGCTGGAACTCGAGCTCGGCGCGATGATCCGCCAGCTCGAGCGCGCCGCCAATTCGGTGGCGGGCGGCGCCGAAGCGACCGCATCGACGCTTGCCGCCATCCGCGACCGCACCGACGCCCTGACCGGCCGGACCAATGCCGCGCAATCGACCGCCTCGACCTTCGCCCATGCCGCCGACAAGTTCACCCAGTCCGCCCACGGAATCGGCGCGCAGGTCCGCGAGGCCGGCAAGCTCGCCGACGAGGCCAGCGCCGCGGCGCAGGAAGCCCGCGCCAATGTCGATCGCTTGCGCGAATCCTCCGCCGCGATCGGCAATGTCGTCAATCTGATCGCGCAGATTGCGCGGCAGACGACGCTGCTCGCGCTCAACTCGACGATCGAGGCCGCGCGCGCGGGCGCTGCGGGAAAAGGCTTTGCGGTCGTCGCCACCGAGGTCAAGGCCCTCGCGGTGCAGACCCAAGGCGCGACGGAAGAGATCACCAAGAAGATCGACGCGCTGCAGCGCGATGCCGCCGGCTCCGCCGATGCCGTGCACCGCATCTCGCAGGCGATCGAGGCGATCCGCCCGGTCTTCGAGACGGTCAACGGCGCGGTCGCCGAACAGAACGCCACCACCAGCGAAGTCTCCGGCAACGCCGCCAGCGCCTCGGAGTTCATCGTCTCGGTCGGCGAGAGCGCAGCCGAGATCGATGCCGCGACCAAAGCCGCCGAGAGCCATGGCGAGAGCGTCGCCAGTGCCGGCAAGGCCGTCACCACCTTCGCACAGAAGCTGAAATCGCGCTGCGCCGTGCTGCTCCGCCAGAGCGAGCACGACGACCGCCGCAAGACCGAACGGCTGCCCTGCCACCTCAAATTCGAGAGCGCGCGCGGCGTGATGCCGGTCTATGAAATCTCGATGGACGGCGTGCTGATCGGCGGTGCGGATGCAGGCCGGCTTGCACCGCAAGCGATCATCGAAGGCACCCTCGAAGCCGTCGGCGCCTGCCGCCTGCGCGTGGTCGAGCAATCCAAGGCCGGAGCCCGTGCGCAATTCGCCAGCCCCAATGCCGAGCTCCGCGAGAGGATCGAGGACAGGCTCTGGTCGATCCACGAAGAGAACACGGAGTTCGTCACCCGCGCCATGGAAGCGGGCAACGCGCTGACCCAGATCTTCGAGCAGGCCGTTACCCGCGGCGAAGTTGGGATCGACGACCTGTTCGACACCGACTACGCCGAAATCGCCGGAACCAATCCGCAGCAATACCGCACGAAATATCTCGACTGGGCCGACCGCGCGCTGCCGCCGTTCCAGGAGGTCTTTCTGGCCAAGGACCAGCGCATGGCGTTCTGCGCCATGGTCGACCGCAACGGCTTCCTGCCGGTGCACAACAAGATCTATTCGCACCCGCAGCGGCCGGGCGACGTCGCCTGGAACACAGCCAATAGTCGCAACCGCAGGATATTCAACGATCCGGCAGGGTTGGCGGCCGCACGCAACCTGCGCTCGTACCTGGTGCAGAGCTATGCGCGCGACATGGGCAATGGAAATACGGTGATGATGCGCGAGATCGACGTTCCGATCCGCGTGCAAGGCCGGCACTGGGGTGGATTCCGGACGGCCTACAAGCTCTAGTGCACGCTCAGGCAAGACGCCGCGCGCGAATCATCCTCTAAAGTCGAAATTGGAATGGGAATGCCGCGGTGAGCCGATGAACGGCCTCCGCCTGGAGAAAGCCCGTAAATGTCCTTCGCACAACTTGCAGTATTGGACACCGGATCCAACCGGACGCTCGCTGAGCGGCTGATCGACCAGCTTGCCGACCGCATCGGCGGCCTCGGCGTGGAACTCGCCGATATTGCCGGCAACGTCCAGGAAGTCGCAAACCGCGTCGCAAACCAGTCGGAACGGTTCCACCATCTCCAGAAGACCGCCGAGACGATGGTCTCGGCCAACCACGACATCGCCAACGCCTCGCAGGCCGTGCAAACCACCACGTCCGCGGCGGTTGGCGAGATCGCGCAATCGCGCAGCGCCGTCGACACCGCGGTCAACCACATCTCCGAGCTCGTCGCGGCGGTGGAGCGCATCGAGGCCCGCCTCAGCGCCGTCGGCTCGGCGCTGGCGCAGGTCGCGAAAGTCTCGGGCTCGATCGAAGCGATCGCGAAGCAGACCAATCTGCTCGCGCTGAACGCAACCATCGAAGCCGCCCGCGCTGGCAATGCCGGTCGCGGCTTCGCGGTGGTCGCAAGCGAGGTGAAGAACCTCGCGGAAGCCACCCGCCAGGCCACGCATCAGATCTCCGACACCGTGCGCGATCTCGACGGCCAGATCGAAGGCCTGATCGGCGAGAGCAGCGACGCCTCGCAGCGCGCCAAGACCGCAGGCGAAGGCGCCCAGCAGATCTCCGGCATCATCTCGCGGGTCCAGCAGGGCTTCGCCTCCGTGGAGGCGGAGATCGGCAGCGTCACGCGCGCGGCGACCTCCAATCTCGGGCATTGCGACACCGTCATCAGCGAGCTCAACGAGCTCGCCAAGGGCGTCGACCTCTCCTCGCGCGATCTCAAGAATGCCGACGAGCGGGTGGCGAAGCTGCTCGACACGTCGGAAGGATTGATCGCGCTGATCGCCGACAGCGGCGTGGAGACGTCGGACACGCCGCTGATCCGCGTCGTGGTCGATACAGCCAAGCGGATTTCAACCGAATTCGAAGCCGCGCTCGATCGCGGCGATATCACGCTCGACCAGCTCTTCGACGAGACCTACCGAGAAATTCCCGGCACGGATCCGAAGCAGCATCTCACCAATTACGTCGAGTTCACCGACCGCGTGCTGCCCGCGATCCAGGACCCGATCCAGAAATCGGATCCGCGCATCGTCTATTGCGTCGCCTGGGCGCGCAGCGGCTATTTGCCGACCCACAATCCGAACTACCGCCTGCCGCAGGGCAAGGACCCGGTCTGGAACAACGCCAATTGCCGCAACCGCCGCCTGTTCAACGACCGCACGGTGAAGAAGGTCGCGGGCAGCACGAAGCCGTTCCTGTTGCAGACCTATCGCCGCGACATGGGCGGCGGACAGTTCGTGCTGATGAAGGACCTGTCCTCGCCGATCATGGTCCGCGGCAAGCATTGGGGCGCCTTCCGGATGGGTTTCCGGCAGAGCTGACGGCCGCTGCTACGGCGTTGCGGCGTCCCTGAAATAAAAAGCTCGAAAACAACCCCATGCACAGTAGCCGGGGCGCGCGGAATCAATGGCTTGGAGCGGGATGAAGAAACTCATCTAGCGCCCCTACGGAGGTGCGTTCCCTCCCCCCTTGCGGGGGAGGGCTAGGGAGAGGGGTAGCCCAGCAAAAGGTGCCCGTTGTGATGACGCACCGAGGGCGGATACGCGACGGAAAGAGTCCCCGTGTGGCACCCCCCTCCCTGCCCCTCCCCCGCAAGGGGGGAGGGAACGGAGAGAGTTGTGCCGTCGGCCTAACTCGATCCGACTTCAGCTCATCGCACTTTACGCGTCTGATGAATTCGTTGCTCCGTCGGGCAAAACAGGAGCATGATGTCATCATCGCGCAGGTCAGCTATCCCACCGCTAGCCGTTGCTCCCGTGCCGGTGCTTGCCGCCACCGCCCGACTTTCCCAATCGCACGACTTTCGTCATCGCATGATTTTGCGCATTCGCACGGCGATCTGCGGCGATCGAGAACGCGCGCGCCGAAAATGCGTCAAAACATGACGATTATCATATCAATTAGCCCAAAACGCTTGCTGCGAGCGCCGCACAAATTCGTGAACGTCATGGGCTGACGCGTCAACAGCGCAAATATGCATTGCAGGAGATTGCGAGGCTTCACCGTTTCGCATCGGTATGATCATTGTCGCGCGCGAATTGGCTGACTAGATCGACGCAAGCGATCGAGCGAGCAAGGGGATGCATATGGCAACTGTTCTCACCATCAACGGCGAAACGAAATCGTTCGATGCGCCACCTGAAATGCCGCTGCTGTGGGTGCTGCGCGACATCCTCGGAATGACCGGCACCAAGTTCGGCTGCGGCATTGCGCAATGCGGAGCCTGCACGGTGCATGTCGACGGCAAGGCGGTGCGCTCCTGCGTCCTACCGGTCAGCGCGGTCGAGAACCGCGCCATCACCACGATCGAACATGTCGGCAGCACGCCTGCGGGTGCGAAGGTGCAGAAGGCCTGGCTCGATCTCGAGGTGATCCAGTGCGGCTATTGCCAGTCCGGCCAGATCATGTCGGCCGCCGCACTGCTGGCCGCTACGCCCAATCCAGATGATTCCGACATCGACGCCGCCATGGCCGGCAACATCTGCCGCTGCGGCACCTATGTCCGCATCCGCGAGGCCGTCAAGCAGGCCGCCAACGGCCGTCAGTCCTGAGGTCCACCATGAATGCACATCACAGCGTCTCCCGCCGCGCGTTGCTGACCGGCGGTCTCGCCACCGGTTTCCTGCTCGCCTTCCATCTGCCGCTGCGCGCCGCCGTCAACGAGCCGGTGCAGCCGAAGGACGTGACCGACGGCAAGTTCGCGCCCAATGCCTTCATCCGCATCGACGAGACCGGCCGCACCGTGCTGATGATGCCGCAGGTCGAGATGGGCCAGGGTGTCTACACCTCGATCTCGATGATCATTGCCGAAGAGCTCGATGCCGACTGGGCCAAGGTTGAAGTGCTGCACGCGCCGCCCGATGACAAGCTCTACGCCAATCCGGCCTTCGGCCTGCAGGCAACGGGCGGTTCGACGTCGATCCGCGCGTGGTGGAAGCCGCTGCGCGCGGCCGGCGCCACCGCGCGGGCGATGCTGGTGCAGGCAGCTGCGGCGCAATGGGGGGTCGATCCCGCCAGCTGCACGGCCTCGAAGGGCGAAGTCATTCACGCCGCGAGCGGCCGCAAGCTCGGCTACGGCGCCCTGGCACTCGCCGCGCAGGGCCAGACCCCACCGAAGGACGTTCCGGTCAAGGATCCCAAGGACTTCGTCCTCATCGGCCAGCCGCTGAAGCGCCTCGATACGCCGGACAAGGTCAACGGCAAGGCCGTCTACGGCATCGACGCGATCCTGCCCGGCATGAAGATCGCCGCGATAGCCAACTGCCCGGTGTTCGGCGGCAAGGTTGGCAAGGTCGACGACAGCGCCGCGGTGAAAATCGCCGGCGTGCGCAAGGTCGTCGTGCTCGACGACGCCGCCGCTGTGATCGGCGACCACATGTGGGCGGCAAAGAAAGGTCTCGAGGCCCTCAAGATCGAGTGGAACGAGGGAGCGAACGCCGGGATCAGCACCAGGGACATCTGGCAGAACCTGCGCGATGCCAGCGCGAAGGACGGCGTGGTCGCGAAATCCACCGGCGACATCGCCAAGGCGCTTGCGAGCGGCGACAAGTTCGAGGCGGCTTACGAGTTGCCGTTCCTGGCGCATGCGTCGATGGAGCCGATCAACGCCACCGTGAGGGTCACGAAGGACTCCTGCGAGATCTGGACCGGCACGCAGATCATGACACGCGTGCAATCGGAGGCGGCGAAGGCCGCAGGTGTTCCGCTCGACAAGGTCATCGTCAACCAGCATCTGCTCGGCGGCGGCTTCGGCCGCAAGCTCGAGCCGGACATGGTGGTCGCGGCGGTGAAGATCGCCAGGCAGGTCGACTATCCCGTGAAGGTGATATGGACCCGTGAGGAAGACATCCAGCACGACGTCTACCGACCGGTCTATCGCGATCAGATCTCGGCGTCGCTTGTCGACGGCAAGGTCTCGGGGTGGAAGTACAAGGTCGCCGGCTCCGCGGTGCTGGCGCGCTGGCTGCCGCCGGCCTTCCAGAAGGGCATCGACATCGACGCGATCGACGCCGCCGTCGATGCGCCCTACGACTTCGCCAACTTCCACGTCGAATATGTCCGTGCCGAACCGCCGGCGGTGCCGACCGGCTTCTGGCGCGGCGTCGGCCCGAACAACAACGTGTTCGCGGTCGAATGCGCGATGGACGAACTCGCCCGCAAGGCCGGCAAGGACCCGGTCGAATTCCGAAAGTCCATGTTGACGAAAAATCCGCGCGCGCTCGCGGTGCTGGACCTGGTCGCCGAAAAGTCCGGCTGGGGCCAGCCATTGCCGCCGCGCGTCGGCCGCGGCGTCTGCGTGCAGCCGTCATTTGCGAGCTTCCTCGCAACCGTGGTCGAGGCCGAGATCGATGAACTCGGAGAGATCACGCTTCGCCGCATCACCTCCGTGGTCGACACCGGCATCGCGGTCAACCCCGACACGGTGAAGGCGCAGATCGAGGGCGGGCTGATCTTCGGCCTCACCGCCGCGCTCTATGGCGAGATCACCATCGAGAAGGGCCGCGTGCAGCAATCCAACTTCCACGACTACCGCATGTTGCGCATCAACGAGACGCCGAAGATCGAAGTGATCGTCGTCAAGAGCGGCGAGGCGCCCGGCGGCATCGGTGAAGCCGGCGTCAATGCCGGGCCGCCGGCGCTGCGCAACGCGATTCTCGCCGCAACCGGCGTGACGCTGCGGCGCTTACCCGTCGATCGGAAACTGCTGGCTGTGGGGAAGAAGGCATGAGTGGCAAGATGCGTATCCTCACAAGTATCGTTGTGATCGCCATCGTCGCGGTGGCGCTCGGCGCCTTAGTCATCCGCGGGCCCGGCCCGCTCGACTTCGCCGGCGGCACCAAAGTGGCGCTGGCGGATTACCGCGCCGGCAAACCCACCGGCGTGCCCGCCAAGCTGGAAAAAGCGAGCGTGGTCGAACGCGGCGAATACCTTGCGAAGGCGGCCGACTGCATGGTCTGCCACACCAAGCCCGGCGAGAAGGACTATTCCGGCGGGCTCGCCTTCAAGCTGCCGTTCGGCACGCTCTATTCGACCAACATCACCCCGGACAAGGACACCGGCATCGGCAATTACAGCGACCAGGATTTCCTGAACGCGGTCCAGCACGGCCAGCGTCGTGACGGCGCGCGGCTCTATCCGGCAATGCCGTACACGTCCTACACGTTCATGACGGACGAGGACGTGCTGGCGGTGAAGGCCTATCTGTTCAGCCTGCCGCCGGTGCGCGCGAAGGCGCCGGAGAATACGCTGTCGTTCCCGTTCAATCAGCGCTGGGCGATGATCGTCTGGTCGGCCGTGTTCAATCCGGACACGCGCTTTGCGCCTGACACGTCGAAGAGCCCGGAATGGAATCGCGGGGCGTATCTTGCCGAAGCGCTGGCGCATTGCGGCGAGTGCCACACCCCGCGCAATCTCGGTTTTGCGCTGGACAACCGCAAGAAGTTCGCCGGCGCGATCACGGCCGGCTGGCGCGCCTTCAACATCTCCTCCGACAAGGCGACGGGTCTCGGCAACTGGAGCGACCAGGATCTGATCTCCTATCTCTCGCTCGGCCACGCACCCGGCCACGGCTCGGCCTCGGGCCCGATGGGTGAAGCCGTCGACCACAGCTTCAGCCAGTTCGCACCCGCGGACATCAGCAGCATCGTTGCTTATTTGCGCAGCGTGCCGCCGCAGCCCTCGCCTGACCTGCCCGCCACCACCGCGCCCGTCGCGCCCGCCTCGCACAAGGACGGCGTCACGGCGAATGCGCGCGGCAAGACGGTGTTCGCCAGCGCCTGCGCCAGCTGCCACGGCTGGAGCGGCGAGAGTCCGGTCTCGCCGATGGCAACGCTGACCGGCACCTGGGCCGTCAACGACCCCGCCGCCACCAACGTCGCGCAGATCGTGCTGTCAGGCACCAAGCGCCACACGCCGGATGGCGCGCTGTCGATGCCGGCGTTCGGCAACGCCTACACAGACGACGAGATCGCGGCGGTGGCGAACTACGTCACGGCGCGATTCGGGACCAAGGGCTCGAAGCTGACGGCGAAGGATGTCGCGGAGATGCGGGGACAGACGGCGGAGTAGTACCGGTACTTGCAGCGAGATTGATGCGCAATCGCGCGTGTCAATCTCCGCTGTCGTCCCGGACAAGCGAAGCGCAGATCCGGGATCCATACCCACAGGGAGTGGTTTGGCGAGAATTCGGAGTGGGAGCATCGCCTCACACTTCTCCCTGTGGGTATGGGTCCCCGCATGCGCGGGGACGACACTGAGTTTGACGCGCCGCGCGCTCAGCTCAACCAGAACCTCGGCGTCGCCGGCTCAAGCCTTCCGCCGACGCGCACCGGCGCAATCTTCAGCGCGAGCCCCGTCGCATCATCCGTCTCCACCGCGACGCCGCTGAGCGTCGCCGCACCCGCGGCCGGCTCGAACCGGCCCGACGGAATTCCCGACGTGAACCGGCGCAGCGGCTCTTCCTTCTGCATGCCGATGATGGAATCGTAATCGCCGGTCATGCCGGCGTCGGTCATGTAGGCGGTGCCGCCTGACAGGATCTGGTGGTCGGCGGTCGGCACGTGGGTGTGCGTGCCGACGACGAGGCTGGCGCGGCCGTCGCAAAAGAAGCCGATGCCCTGCTTCTCGCTGCTCGCCTCGCAATGGAAATCGACGACGATGGCGTCGGCGGCAACGCCGAGCGGACAGGCCCCTAACTCGCGCTCCAGCGCAGCAAAGGGATCGTCGAACGGGGTCATGAAGACGCGGCCGAGCGCGTTGACGACGAGCGCGTGCTTGCCGTTCTTGGTCTCGACCAAGGCTGCGCCGCGGCCGGGCGTGCCGCGCGGATAGTTCGCGGGCCGAATCAGGCGCTCGGCACGCTCGATGAACACCAGGGCTTCGCGCTGGTCCCAGGAATGGTTGCCGAGCGTGACCGCGTCGGCACCGGCGTCGAGAAACTCCTGATAGATCGCTTCCGTGATGCCGAAGCCGCCCGCGGAATTCTCGCCGTTGACGACGACGAAATCGAGCGACCAGTCCTTGACCATGCCGGGCAGATATTCGGCGATGGCGTTGCGGCCGCTACGGCCGACGACATCACCCACGAAGAGAATGCGCAACTTCAGAACTCCGGAAATCGAACACGTCCGATTCCGTTAGCACATAATCCAGCGCGACGTCGTGGGATAGTGCCGGAACCGCCTTGATCTCCTGCGCTGCAAAAGCGAGCCCGATGCCGACGATAGTCTTGGCCTTGCGCAAATGCGCGAAGGTGAAATCGTAATGCCCGGCACCATAGCCGATGCGATGGCCGAGGCGGTCGAACGCCGCGAGCGGCGTCAGCATGATGTCGGGGATGACTTCGGCGGCTGCCGGCGACGGCTCGGGAATGCCGAGCGGACCGAGCATCAGGCGATCGTTCGGGTGGAAGATGCGGAAGATCAGCGACTGGCCGCGCGCGGTGACGCAAGGCAGCGCCAGCTTTGCGCCCTGCTCGGCGAGCTTCTGCAGCAGCGGCATCGGATCGATCTCGCTGCGGATCGGCGAATAGCCGGAGACGATGCTGCCGGGCAGAAGCTGGAACGGCAGTCCGCGCTTGGCGAGTTTTACGGCGGCGGTCGCGCGCTTCTTTTCGCTGAGCGCGTCGCGTGCCGCGAGGGCCTTGGCGCGGAGCTCGGCTTTGGAGTTGGGCATGCGCGTTGGTCCCCCACGTCATCACCCGCGAATGCGGGTGATCCAGTATTCCAGAGGCGGTGGTGATTCACACACGTGCCACGGCGTACTGGATGCCCCGGCCCGTGCGCAGTTGCCCACTAGGGGGGCATGACACCTACTGAACTGGCCGCAGTCGTTTCGAGAAGCACAAACCAAGCAAACAAAAGTGCGAAGCCGCGTACGCCGTTGAAGCACTCGATCCCGGAGTTCCCTACGAAAGTAGGTGGGCACCATATGTCCGGGCCCACGGGCCCGGCCAGGGACAGTTCCCTAAAGGATCGATAAGGCCCCGGGGATATATGGCTCCTGACGCGCGTCGCAGCCTCGCACAGCCAATGTAACAACGATACTGACGAATCGCCAGCCCGGCGAGAGCGCCGAGCTTCGGCGTAATGAACGGGCTGCGAGCCAGGGCGGAGGTCCGCTCCCTCCCCCGCTTGCGGGGGAGGGTTGGGGAGAGGGTGTCTCCGCAACGGGACAATCCCCCAGAGGACAGAGCCCTCACCCGCGCCTTCGGCGCGACCTCTCCCGCAAGCGGGAGAGGTTGAGCCTGCCGCAGCACCGAGGACAATAACTCAGCGCGTCTTCAGTAGCCCCTCTAGCCGATCGCAATGCCGTTGCCGACGGTCCGGTTCAGGACCTGGGTCGACTTCTCGATGCGTTCGGCTGCCGCGTTCAGGGCGTTCACCACGGCGGTCTGCGTCATCCTGGCGCGCTCGACCGCGGCGTTGCGGAAATCCCTGAGCTCGGTCAGCTCCTGCTCCATGGTGCGGACGCGGTTGCCGACGTCGACCAGCTCGTCGCAGACGGTCAGCGCCGCCATCACGGTGAGGCGCGCATCGCCGATCTCGCCGAATTTTCCGCGCAGCGACTGGATGCGCGTCTCCAGGCCTTCGGCGAGCTTGAGCAGCCGCACCTCCTGGCCCTCCTCGCAGGCCATGCGGTATTGCCGGCCGTTGATGGTGACGTTGATGTGGCTCATCCGTCCTCTCCGGTATCGAGCACCGAGCGTATCGTGACGATCGCGGAATCCAACCGATCGGAAATCTCGCGATTGGTGCGCTCGAGCTTGCGCGCCTTCACCAGCGCGCCGTCGAGCTCGTCGGCGAGCCGCGAGCGGTCCGCGCCGAGCGCCTGGATTCGTGCCGCAAGCTCGTTCTCGTCGCGATCAGCGTCGCGCCGCCGCTCAACCGCGCTTTCGAGCGCGTCGAGCGCCGCCATCAGCCTGCGGGTCGCGATCTCGATCTCGACCGCGGAGGACTCCGTCATGGCGGAACTGTTGGACACGCGATCGTTCATGTAGTCAGCGGCGGAACCTATGGCCTTTGCCCAGTGGCCTTTTCCTGGGGCGTGCCGTCCGGCAAAAGACTCGGTTCGGCAAGCGGTTAGAAGCAGAAATTTACGTGGCAAGCTAGCCGAGCGCAACGCCGCCGCGAAACTATGCACTGCTAGATCAGGCGCGGATCATCCCGATCCATGGGTTCCTGCCTGCGCATCACCTCCGAAACGGGACTCCACTTTCGGAGCGTGCCGCAGGCAACTTTTACGGCCAAATCGGCGTTTGACTGCCTTGGACTCCCGGAACCGAGGTGCTATCCCAGCCCCGACCTTCAGTGGCCGCCAGGCTCCTCCCGCGCGGGCGTACACCGCCTCCAAGCGCCTCATTTCAGACGGATTTCAGACATGACGCAGGTCGATCACTCCCGTATGGCCAACGCGATCCGCGGCCTTTCGATGGACGCCGTCGAGAAGGCGAAATCGGGTCATCCCGGCCTGCCGATGGGTGCCGCCGACATCGCCACGGTGCTGTTCACGCAATTCCTGAAATTCGACGCCGCCGCGCCCGCCTGGCCCGACCGCGACCGCTTCGTGCTCTCGGCCGGCCACGGCTCGATGCTGCTCTATTCGCTGCTGTATCTGACCGGCAATTCCGAGATGACGCTGGACCAGATCAAGCAGTTCCGCCAGGTCGACTCGCTCACCCCCGGCCACCCCGAGAATTTCCGCACCAAGGGCATCGAGACCACGACCGGCCCGCTCGGCCAGGGCATCTCGACCGCGGTCGGCATGGCGCTCGCCGAGAAGATGCTCGCCGCCGAGTTCGGCAAGAAGATCGTCGACCACCACACCTATGTGCTCGCCTCCGACGGCGACCTGATGGAAGGCGTGTCGCAGGAAGCGATCGCGATGGCCGGGCACTGGAAGCTCAACAAGATGATCGTGCTGTACGACGACAACGGCATCTCGATCGACGGCCCGACCTCGATCTCCGATTCCGTCGACCAGGTGAAGCGCTTCAAGTCGGCGGGCTGGGCCGCCGAGAGGATCGACGGTCACGATCAGGCGGCGATTGCCGACGCCATCACGCGCGCGAAAAAGTCCAGCAAGCCGACGCTGATCGCCTGCCGCACCACCATCGGTTTCGGCGCGCCGCACAAGCAGGGCACCTCGAAGGTGCATGGCGAGGCGTTAGGGGCCGAGGAGCTCAAGGCCGCCAAGGAAAATCTCGGCATCTCGCTCGAGCCGTTCGCGGTCGCCGACGACGTGCTGAAGGCGTGGCGCGCAGCCGGCAGCCGCGGCGCTGCGGCGCGCCAGGAATGGGAGGGCCGGCTCGGTGAGCTCGGTAGCCGCAAGCGCGCCGAGTTCGAGCGCCGCCTGCGCCATGAACGTCCCGCCTCGCTCGCAAAGGCGGTGCGCGCGTACAAGAAGGAATTGCTGGAAAAGCCGATGACCGCGGCCACCCGCAAATCCTCGGAAGCCGTGATCGAAGTCATCGCCGGCGCGATGCCGATGGAATTCCTCGCCGGCTCGGCCGACCTCACCGGCTCCAACAACAACAAGGCGAAATCGGCGACCGCGTTCTCGGCCAAGACGCCGAAGGGCCGCTTCATCCACTACGGCATTCGCGAGCACGGCATGGCCGCCGCGATGAACGGCATTTTCCTGCATGGCGGCTTCGCGCCGAACGGTGCGACCTTCCTGGTGTTCACCGACTATGCACGTCCCGCGATGCGCCTTGCCGCTCTGATGGGCTCCGGCGTCGTCTACGTGATGACCCACGATTCCATCGGCCTCGGCGAAGACGGCCCGACCCACCAGCCGGTCGAGCATCTCGCTGCGCTCCGCGCCATTCCGAACATGCGCGTGTTCCGTCCCTGCGATTCCATCGAGGTCGCCGAGTGCTGGGAGCTTGCGCTCAACCGTATCGACGGCCCGACCGTGCTGGCGCTGACGCGCCAGAACCTGCCGCAGCTGCGCACCACCGCACCGAACGACAACCCTTGCGCGGCCGGCGCTTACGAGCTGGTCGCTGCCCAAGGCGAAGCCAAGGCGACGCTGTTCGCCTCTGGCTCCGAGGTCGAGATCGCAGTCGCCGCCCAGAAGCAGCTCGCCGAGCGCGGCATCGCGTCACGCGTGGTCTCTGTTCCCTCGCTCGAGCTGTTGTTAGCGCAACCAGAGGCCAAGCGCGCCGCAATCATCGGCAATGCGCCGGTCAAGGTCGCGATCGAGGCCGCCGTGCGTTGGGGCTGGGATGCCGTGATCGGCCAGGATGGCGAATTCATCGGCATGCATTCGTTCGGCGAAAGCGGCCCTGCAAAGGAGCTTTACAAGCATTTCGGCATTACCGCCGAGGCCGCGGTTAACGCTGTGCTGAAGCGCGTTTCCTGAGAGTTGAGCTTGCCGCAAAAAAGGACTACGTAGTCTCTCATATGATCAAGCACCGCCCGGCCGAACCGGGCGCCCGCCCCTAAAAAACCCTCGCAGGCGCGCATAGCGCGTTGTGCGGGATGACAACGGTCATTGAAGGAGACGAAACATGGCAGTCCGCGTCGGAATTAACGGTTTTGGCCGCATCGGCCGCAACATCCTGCGGGCCATCGCCGAGTCCGGCCGCAAGGACATCGAGGTCGTCGGCATCAACGATCTCGGTCCGGTGGAGACCAACGCCCATCTGCTTCGTTTCGACAGCGTCCATGGCCGCTTCCCCGGCACCGTGACCGTCGACGGCGACTCGATCAATCTCGGTGGCGGCAAGATCAAGGTGACCGCCGAGCGCGATCCCTCGAAGCTGCCGTGGAAGGATCTCGGCGTCGACATCGCGATGGAATGCACCGGCATCTTCACCTCGAAGGACAAGGCGTCCGCGCATCTGACCGCCGGCGCCAAGCGCGTGCTGGTCTCCGCGCCCGCCGACGGCGCCGACGCCACCATCGTCTACGGCGTCAACCACGAGACGCTGACCAAGGAGCACCTGGTCATCTCGAACGGCTCCTGCACAACCAACTGCCTGGCGCCGGTCGCCAAGGTGCTGAACGATCTCGTCGGCATCGAGACCGGCTTCATGACCACGATCCACGCCTATACCGGCGACCAGCCGACGCTCGATACGATGCACAAGGATCTCTATCGCGGCCGCGCGGCGGCGATGTCGATGATCCCGACCTCGACGGGTGCTGCGAAGGCGATCGGCCTCGTGCTGCCGGAGCTCAAGGGCAAGCTCGACGGCGTCGCGATCCGCGTGCCGACCCCGAACGTCTCGGTCGTCGACCTCAAGATCATCGCCAAGCGCGCCACCGACGCCAAGGAGATCAACGCGGCGATGAAGCGCGCCAGCGAGCAGCAGCTCAAGGGCATCCTCGGCTACACCACCGCGCCGAACGTCTCGATCGACTTCAACCACGACCCGCACTCCTCGACCTTCCACGAGGACCAGACCAAGGTGCAGAACGGCACGCTGGTGCGCGTGATGTCCTGGTACGACAACGAGTGGGGCTTCTCGAACCGCATGGCGGACACCGCCGTCGCGATCGCGAAGGTGATCTAAGCAAGGTCTCGTGTCCCGGACGCGGCGCAGCGCTAAGCGCTGCTCCGCAGAGCCGGGACCCATTCAATTGCGGGACTCGCTGTCATGTGGGTCCCGGTTCTGCAGCGCATCGCTCCGCGCTGCGCTGCGCCCGGGACAAGAGAGATGACCAACAAATTCCGCACCCTCGACGACGTCGATGTGAAGGGCAAGCGCGTGCTGTTGCGCGTCGACCTCAACGTGCCCATGGACAATGGCCGCGTCAGTGATGCGACCCGGCTCGAGCGCGTCGCGCCGACCATCACGGAAATCTCGGACAAGGGCGGCAAGGTCATCCTGCTCGCCCATTTCGGCCGGCCGAAGGGGCGCGATGCCAAGGACTCGCTCAAGCCCGTCGCTGAAGCGCTGTCGAAGGTGGTGAAGAAGCCGGTCGCTTTCGCCGACGACTGCATCGGCGAGCCCGCGGCCAAGGCCGTCGCTGGCCTGAACGACGGCGACATCCTGTGTCTCGAAAATACCCGCTTCCACAAGGAAGAGGAAAAGAACGATCCGGCCTTCGTCGCGGAGCTGGCGAAGCTCGGCGACATCTGGGTCAATGACGCGTTCTCGGCGGCGCACCGCGCCCACGCCACGACCGAAGGCCTCGGCCACAAGCTGCCGGCCTATGCCGGCCGCACCATGCAGGCCGAGCTCGACGCACTGGAGAAGGCGCTGGGCTCGCCGACCAAGCCGGTCATCGCCATCATTGGCGGCGCAAAGGTCTCGACCAAGATCGACCTGCTCGAAAATCTCGTGAGCAAGGTCGACGCGCTGGTGATCGGCGGCGGCATGGCCAACACCTTCCTGCACGCCCAGGGCGTCGGCGTCGGCAAGTCGCTGGCCGAGAAGGATCTCGCGCCGACCGCGCTGCGTATCATGGAGAAGGCGGAAGCCGCCAACTGCGCCATCATCCTGCCGGTCGACGCCACCGTCGCCTATCATTTCGCGGCCAACGCGCCGTCGCACGCCTATGGGCTCGATGCGATCCCGGCCGACGGCATGATCCTCGACGTCGGGCCGCAATCGATCGCCCGCGTCCACGCCGCGATCGACGACGCGGCGACCTTGGTCTGGAACGGACCGCTCGGCGCCTTCGAGATGCAGCCGTTCGACCGCGGCACGGTCGCGGCCGCCAAGCACGCCGCCGAGCGCACCAAGGCGAAAAAGCTGATCTCGATCGCGGGCGGCGGCGACACCGTCGCGGCGCTCAACCAGGCCCATGTGGCCGGTGACTTCACCTATGTCTCGACCGCCGGTGGCGCGTTCCTTGAATGGATGGAAGGCAAGCCCCTGCCCGGCGTCGAGGTTTTGCGCATCAAGTAAGCCGGATCGGCGCGTCATTAGCGGCCCTGCAAGGCCCCCAACGGGAGAAAAAGACAGATGGCTCGGATCACGTTACGTCAATTGCTCGACCACGCAGCAGAGAACGATTACGGCGTACCGGCCTTCAACATCAACAATATGGAGCAGGCGCTGGCGATCATGGACGCGGCCAACCAGGTCGATGCGCCCGTCATCATCCAGGCCTCGCGCGGTGCGCGCTCCTACGCCAACGACATCATGCTCAAGCACATGATGGACGCGGTCACCGAAATCTACCCGCACATCCCGGTCTGCGTGCATCTCGACCACGGCAACGAGGCCGCGACCTGCATGACCGCGATCCAGGCCGGCTTCACCTCGGTGATGATGGACGGCTCGCTCAAGGCCGACGGCAAGACCCCCGGCGACTGGGGTTACAATGTCGGCGTCACCAAGACCGTGACCGACATGGCCCATCTCGGCGGCATCTCGGTGGAAGGCGAGCTCGGCGTGCTCGGCTCACTCGAAACCGGCATGGGCGACAAGGAAGACGGCCACGGCGCCGAGGGCAAGCTCAGCCACGACCAGCTCCTGACCAATCCGGACGAGGCCGTGAAGTTCGTCCAGGAGACCAGGGTCGACGCGCTCGCGATTGCGATGGGGACCTCGCACGGCGCCTACAAGTTCACCCGCAAGCCGGACGGCGACATCCTCGCCATGAACGTGATCGAGGAGATCCACCGCAAGCTGCCGAACACGCATCTGGTGATGCACGGCTCCTCGTCGGTGCCGCAGGACCTGCAGGAGATCATCAACGCCAATGGCGGCAAGATGAAGCCGACCTGGGGCGTGCCGGTGGCCGAGATCCAGCGCGGCATCAAGAACGGCGTGCGCAAGATCAACATCGACACCGACAACCGCATGGCCATGACCGGCCAGATCCGGAAAGTGCTCAAGGACAATCCGGAAGAGTTCGATCCGCGCAAATATTTGAAGCCGGCGATGGAAGCCATGACCAAGCTGTGCAAGCAGCGGCTCCAGGAGTTCAACACCGCAGGCCAGGCCTCCAAGATCAAGCGGGTCCTGACCACCGCCGAGATGGCCAAGCGCTACGCCAAGGGCGAGCTGGACCCCAAGGTGGCGTAATCCCTCGAGCCTATTCCCGGGTCATTCCGGGACACGCCAACGGGTCCGCGCGAATGCGCGGCCCGATGACAGGCTCCGCGTGGGCCCGGAATCCATAACCACAGCCTGGGGTTATGGATTCCGGGCCTGCGCCTTTCGGCGCATCCCGGAATGACAGAAGGCCCCTTACCCCTGCGACGAACGTTAACTCGGCAATTGCCCGAGAACGGTCTATTTTCACGGGCAAGGGCAGAATCGTTTTGGGAGGACCTCTCGATGAATCTGACTGAGCTCAACAAGATCGCGACCGCCATGGTCGTATCAGGCAAGGGTATCCTCGCCGCCGACGAATCCTCCGGCACCATCAAGAAGCGTTTTGACACGATCGGCGTGGACTCGACCGAAGACAACCGCCGCGACTATCGCGAGATGCTGTTCCGCTCCACGGAGGCCATGAGCCAGTATATTTCCGGCGTGATCCTCTATGACGAGACGATCTGGCAGGATGCCAAGGACGGCACGCCGCTGGTCAGGCTGATCGAACAGAGCGGCGCCATTCCCGGCATCAAGGTGGACGAAGGCACGCAGGCCCTGCCGATGTGCCCGGGCGAGCTCGTGACCGTCGGACTCGACAGGCTCGCCGAAAGGCTGAAGAAGTATCATGAGCGCGGCGCGCGCTTCGCCAAATGGCGTGCGGTGATCGACATCGGCAGCGGCATTCCCTCGATGACTGCGATCAGCGTCAACGCCCATGCGCTGGCGCGCTATGCCGCGCTGTGCCAGGCCGCGCAGATCGTGCCGATCGTCGAGCCCGAGGTGCTGATGGACGGTGATCACGACATCGACCGCTGCTATGAGGTGACGACCCGCGTGCTCAACAAGACGTTTCAGGAATTGCGCGTGCAGCGCGTCGCGCTCGAAGGCATGGTGCTCAAGCCCAACATGGCGATATCAGGCAAGAAGTCACCGAAGCAGGCCTCCGTCGAGGAGGTCGCCGAGAAGACGGTCTGGTTGCTCAAGGCCTGCGTGCCCGCGGCGGTGCCCGGCATCGCCTTCCTCTCCGGCGGCCAGTCGGACGAGGAGGCGACCGCGCATCTCAACGCCATGCACAAGCTCGGCCCGCTGCCCTGGGGCCTGACCTTCTCTTACGGCCGCGCCCTGCAGGCCGCACCGCAGAAGGCCTGGTCCGGCAAAGCCGAGAACGTCGCGGCCGGCCAAGCCGCCTTCAGCCATCGCGCGCGCATGAACGGCCTCGCCTCCAGGGGCGAATGGCAAAACAGCCTGGAAAAGAAGGCAGCCTAGATCTTGTCGAACAAAACGCCTCCACCGCGCCCGGCGCCGCGCCTCTATCTCGCGACGCCCGTCGTCGATGATCCCGCTTCGCTTGTGGCCGAGCTGCCGGGCCTGCTCGCCTCCGCCGATGTCGCGGCCGTGCTGCTGCGGCTGAAGGAGACCGACCAGCGCACCATGATCTCGCGCATCAAGGCGCTCGCACCGCCGGTGCAGAAAGCGGGCGCCGCCCTGCTCGTGGAGGACCATGCCGAGCTGGTTGCGCGCGGCGGCGCCGACGGCGCGCACCTCCCCGGCATCGCCGCGCTGAAAGAGGCACTGCCATCGCTCAAGCCCGATCGCATCGCCGGGGTTGGCGGGCTGACGACGCGGCACCATTCCATGGATGCGGGCGAGATGGGGGCGGATTATTTGCTGTTCGGCGAGCCCGATGCGAAAGGCCAGCGTCCCTCGGCGCAAGCGATCGCGGAACGGCTGGACTGGTGGGCCGAGCTGTTCGAGCCGCCCTGCGTCGGCTTTGCCATGTCGGTGCAGGAAGCCCACGACTTTGCTGCCAGCGGCGCCGATTTCGTGCTGGTCGGCGAGTTCATCTGGGCCGATCCGCGCGGGCCCAAGGCCGCGCTGATCGAGGTCGACGCTGCGATCAAGCAAGCCCATGCGACGGCGACGACAAGCCAAAATCCTGCGAGCCAGGAGCACGGCTAGCCCGACATGAAGCTCCCCTGCATCACCATGCTGGCCACATTGCTGCTGACGGCGCCGGCGGCCGCGCAGCTCCAGATCACGCCGCCGGCGACAACGCCGAGCGCGGCGCCTGAGAAGCAAAAGCCCAAGCCGCACACGATCACCAAGAAGAAGGAGGCCGCGCCGGCGCCGAAGCCGTCGGCCTCCCCCAAGCCGGCCTCCTCGCCCAAGCCGGCGACCGTGATCCCCGCGCCTTCCACCGACAATTCCAGTGTCGATCTGGTGTTCGGCGCCTATCAGCGCGGCCAGTACAAGACCGCGTTCGACCTCGCCACCGCCCGCGCACAAGCCGGCGATCCCAAGGCGATGACCATGCTCGGCGAGCTCTATTCCAATGCCATGGGCATGCGGCGCGACTACGCCAAGGCGGCCGAATGGTACAAGCGCGCGGCCGATGCCGGCGACCGCGAGGCGATGTTCGCGCTCTCCATGCTGCGCATTTCGGGCCGCGGCGGCCCGATCGACAAGAGCGAGGCGGTCAAGCTGATGGCGTCCGCCGCCAAGCTCGGCGAGCCCAGGGCGGCCTATAACCTCGCTCTGCTCTATCTCGACGGCCAGACCCTGCCGCAGGACGTGAAGCGCTCCGCCGAACTGCTACGCCAGGCCGCCGATGCCGGCCTGCCCGAGGCGCAATACGCGCTGGCGACCTTCTACAAGGAAGGCACCGGCGTGCCGAAGGACGCGGAACGCTCGGTGCGGCTGCTCCAGGCCGCCTCGCTCGCCGACAATGTCGACGCCGAGGTCGAATATGCCATCGCCATGTTCAACGGCACCGGCACCCCGAAGAACCAGCCGGCTGCCGTCGCCCTGCTCCGCAAGGCGTCCCGCCAGGGCAGCGCGATCGCGCAGAACCGGCTGGCGTGGGTGCTGATCAACGGCGTCGGCACGTCCGTGGACAAGGTCGAGGGCTTCAAATGGCACCTGGTGGCCAAAACCGCCGGCAAGGGCGACCCGGAGCTCGACAAGCAATTGTCCGACCTGCCGGCCGAGGACCGGGCCAAGGCGGAGGCCGCCGCCAAAAAATGGCTCGGGACCAAATGACCCCAAAATGCCTTGACCCAATGACTTGACGCAAGCGCCCCCGCAGGGCACCCAATCCCCTAAACAGGCGCGATTTCCGCCATTTCTCCCGATCAAGACCGAAAGCTCATGCTGTATTCCGCCACTATCAACGTCATGGTCAAAGCCGCGCGCCGTGCCGGCCGCAGCCTCAAGCGCGATCTCGGCGAGATCGAGCATTTGCAAGTCTCGCTGAAGGGGCCGGCCAATTTCGTCTCGCTCGCCGACAAGCGCGCCGAGGAGATCGTCTACCAGGACCTTACCAAGGCGCGGCCCGGCTACGGCTTCATCGGCGAAGAGGGCGGCACCCGCGAGGGCTCCGACAAGAGCCACACCTGGATCGTCGATCCGCTCGACGGCACCACCAACTTCCTGCACGGCATCCCGCAATTCGCGATCTCGATCGGCCTCGTGCGCGAGGGCACGATCATTGCGGGCGTGATCTACAATCCCGCCAATGACGAGCTCTACATCGCCGAGCGCGGCAAGGGCGCCTTCCTCAACGACCAGCGCCTGCGCGTCGCCGGCCGCCGCCAGCTCAACGAATGCGTGGTGGCCTGCGGCCTGCCCCATATCGGCCGCGGCGATCACGAGGAATTCCGCCGCGAGATGACCGCGATCCAGGACCGCGTCGCAGGCCTGCGCCGCTTCGGCGCCGCCTCGCTCGACCTCGCCTTCGTCGCCGCCGGCCGCCTCGACGGCTACTGGGAGCGCAATCTGCAATCCTGGGACATCGCCGCCGGCATGCTGATGGTGCGCGAAGCGGGGGGAACGGTGAGCGATATCGCGACGCCGGGCGATGCGCTGGTCACCGGGCACGTGGTGTGCGGGAATGAGTACGTGCACGGGGAATTGGTGAAGATTTTGCGGAAGTAGATTAAGCGAACGACCTTCCAACCTGACAGAATCAAAGAGCGAGCGTTCTTACGCTTCGAACTGGCTCATCCCGCGCATTCCTGGGTTTCGCCAGTTTGCCTTGCAGCGTTAGCTGCATCGTACAAGGCGCCGTCGATTTCGGCCGGCTCAACGAAAAGAATTTGAAATCTAAGCGTGTATTTGCTACGTCGTTAACGTATTTGGCTTTTTTATGTCAAACTTTCTTTTGGGGGGGCTATGTTCAAGAACACGACCGTTGTCGCATGTGCGATTCTCATTTCGACCTCAATGGCTGGCGCAGACCCGCTGAGCGACTCTCTCGATATCAGAAATGAAAAGAATCCCGTCGCTGCACTCTTGGATGGTGATTTTGGCTGCCAATTGATACGTCCCCCGTCCGACATCACCGATCTCATCGGCAATGTCGGCGCAGGATACGCCGGCAACGTCACCATTCCGAAAGTATTGAAAGACGGGCAGACCCTAGATCTCGGAGCGGACCTCAATCTTTGTCGCGTTACGGATTTCAAATTCCCCGTCAAAACCGGCGAGGAAGATTTGAGAAGTGTATCGCGCTACATCGAATGGACGGATTCTTTATCGGCGTCACTGAAATTGACATTGGGAACATGGCTCAATCTTCTCGATTTTGATGCCACCGACCTGCAGACGATCGGCATCGCAATCAGTGGCGGCGCATTTGACTACGATCAGAAGCTTCGTAGAAGCGCGCTGCGAGACATCATCAAAAATGATCCGGACAAGGACTGCGATGCACTCACCAACAAGAAAGTGCAGCAGGTGATGCGGACTTGCGTTGGCCATATCACCGTTTCCTTGGAGTCAAAGAAGGCCCTGTCGTTGAACGCCTTCGACCTGAAGTTTGCAAACCTTTCAGTTGGACTCAAGGCGTCGTGGCTGCGTGAGGTAAAGGGTACCGGGCAGGATTGCGATGTGGCTGGCTTGGCAGGCGCAGGTGATCCTCCTGCAGGAACAGGCGGCACATCCGGCGGGGCTGCAGGCGCCGGGGGAGCAGGATCTTCGGATCCAAAGACGAAGAATGGCGTCAATGTAACAGTTACCGTACCGGGTGGCTCGGTAAAAATCGGCCCCACATCTGCTGAGATCTCATTTCCGCCCGCCACTGCGGACAAGGCAACCGTCAGCAAACCGAGCGATGCACAAGTCAAGAAGGCTGGGACGGACACGCCGGCAACTCCGAAAGGCGATCAACCAAAAGCGCAGGACAAGGTTTGCGCAAAGCAAGTCGTTTACCGCACGGGGACTGCAAGAATCCTGGGCGTGTTCCTGACAGATTCTCCCACGACACTTAAAGACATCAAAAGCGTCACCAAGAAGTAGCTGATTAATCGGTCGCGACGCCAAGTCACCTTTTGGGGGAACTCATGCGACGGATTTCGTTGGCTCTTGCAGCCAGTGCTTTATTGGCTGGATGCGCAGGAGCGCCAACTTTCAGAAATGTCGTATTCGAGAACGTGAGCAAAACCGCTCACGTCTTGAAGCCGGTCGGCACTCTACAGAGCCCGAATATAGGATACCGCTTCCCGCCCGGCTCCATTGTCACCGCGACACTGGCAGAGTTCCCCGACCCGATTACGCGTGTTGCCGGATTGATTCCCAAGCAGGTGGACAATCAGTGCTTCCAGAGAGTCTTTCGCCTTCGCCAGCTGGGACCGGTCAAAACTGAAATTCCGACCGAAGTAAACGTCACCTACAAATTTGACGCGTCGATTGGATCGCAGGCCCAACTGTCACAATTCCGGAAAGATCACGGCCTCGAGACAATTCCGGACAATGTCCTTGCCCTGATTAGAGAAACATCGTTCCACATCGACAATATCCGGGTCTACGAGCCAACACCCGCTCAGCTAAAGGTCGCGCTTGAGGACGCGGCGAAAGATTGCTCTTCTACAAAGGGCCTTCCGGCAACGTATGTCATACGTAGGATTTATCGGGGCAACGTCAAATCGTTTGTGAGATGGGACGATGGCATCAATGTTTCCCTCGGCAAATTCAGGACTACCATCCAGCGGTCCGTTCGAGACAGCTTCGATGGACGCGGGGTTGTTTTTGCAGTCGAGACGGAACGGCTTTAGATCGGAAGGCCCCGACATTAGGAATCTATGCCTCCGGCGAATTCGAGGAGGCCATGCGAGCAGGGCTCTTTAAGTCAGGCCTGGTTCCGTTCGGCTTGGCCGGAGCCTTGGTGTGCGGTTCAGCCAGTGTTGTCTCAAGTCTTCCGGCGGAATCCTTTTCTAGAGGACAAGACATTCCGTTGAGTCGCACGTTCGTCGCCCAGTGCATTCCACTCCCGTGCGTGTTGTTGGGAAACGATCCGGTGCGTGTGGGAGCTTTAGTCAAACAGGAACATCTGGGCGGCGCTCTCGATACCAGTGACGTGATTTGCAATCCCGCTCAACCCACGCCCTTGGATATCAATAAGGAGGATGCAATTGATCGCGCGGCGGACGATCAGGATCTCTTCCGCCTATTCCATGAAACGGAAAAATCTCGGGAGATCATCGATCTCATAAAATCGTTCGGCCATGACGTGCGCTGGATCGCCTCATCGGTCATTTCCGAATCAATGGTCGACGTTAAGCAGGTACGACGCGCTCTTGCGGCAATCCCCTCGGAATGTCGCAAGCGTGCAGTCTCAAGAGGCCTCGTTACTTCGATCAGGAGCCGGAAGTTTGGCATATTATCGCTGACTTTTCGCATCACAAGCAGCGGCGATGCCGACCGAAAACTCGACAAGCTTGGAAGCTTGTTGCGCGAAACTTTCGAACTCACCGTTCAAGGTGATACAATTTCTCTCTATTCGAAGCAGGCACGATTGTTTTCTGTTCAAACTACTTCTGTCGACAGCTTTCTAAAGGCACACCCGAAGTTGCAATGATCATTTCACGATGCTCTCGATCACCGCCTGTGGCTTGCAGCTGGATACTCTGGGAGCGCGGGACACCAGATGCCCCGCCGGCCTCGCGCGACATGATCGCATCTACATTTTGACCGGCGCCGGCGGCCCGTAGGCTTCGCCGTCCTTCACCGCCACCTTCTCCCGATCTCCGGCCAGCACACGCTGCACCGAGACGAAGAACACCGGCACCATCAGCAGCGCCAGGATCACCACCGCGATCATGCCGCCCATCACGATGCTGCCGAGCGCCTGCTGGCTGGCGCCGCCGGCACCGTGGGCGATGGCCATCGGCAGCACGCCGCAGATGAAGGCGAGGCCCGTCATCAGGATCGGGCGGAAGCGCAGGCGGCAGGCCTCGATGGTGGCGTCCACCAGCGACTTGCCTTCCTTGCGCAAGTCTTTCGCGAACTCGATGATCAGGATCGCGTCCTTGGCCGCAAGGCCGATGATGGTGATCAGGCCGACGGTGAAATAGACGTCGTTGGGCAGGCCGCGCAGCATGGCTGCGATCACCGCGCCGACGATGCCGAGCGGCACCGTGAGCAGCACCGCGAGCGGAATGGTCCAGCTCTCGTAGAGCGCGGCGAGGCACAGGAACACCACGAACACCGACAGACCAAGCAGGAACGGCGCCTGCGAGCCCGACAGCTTCTCCTGGAGCGACTGCCCGGTCCATTCGTAGCCGAAGCCGCGCGGCAGCCTGCCGGCAAGGCGCTCCATCTCGGCGATCGCATCACCCGAGGTGAAGCCGGGCTTGGCCTCGCCGGAGATGCGCACCGCCGGATAATAGTTGAAGCCTGCGATCTGGGTCGGGCCTCGCGCCCATTCCACCGTGGCGAAGGATGAGAACGGCACCAGCTGACCGCGGCTGTTCTTGACGTTGTAGTTGAGAATGTCCTCGGTCCGCATGCGGTCGCGGGCGTCGGCCTGCACCACGACGCGCTGCATGCGGCCGCGGTTCGGGAAGTCGTTGATGTAGTTCGAGCCGAGATTGGTCGAGATCGTGTTGTTGATGTCCTCGAAGGTGACGCCGAAGGCGCCGGCCTTCTCGCGGTCGATCATGAGATTGACCACCCCGGCCTCGGGCAGGCCCTCGACATAGACCTTCTGAAGCACGGAACTGGCGTTGGCCTCCGCGATCAGCTGATCGGCGGCGCGCATCAAGGCCGGATAGCCTTTCTGTCCGCGGTCCTGGAGGCGGAACGAGAAGCCCGACGAGTTGCCGAGATTGTCGATCGGCGGCGGCTGCAGCGCGGAGATCTTGGCATCGCGGATCGACGCCCCCAGATCGCGGTTGACGTCGTTGACGATCGCCGCGGCCGAATCCTTCGGCCCACGCTCCGACCAGTCCTTCAACGTGATGAAGGCCTGCGCGGTGTTCATGCCCTGACCGGAGAAGCTGAAGCCGGTGAGGAAGGTGACGTTGTCGACGCCCGGCCGCTGCGCCAGGTATTTCTCGACCTTCTCGATCACCGCCTCGGTGCGGCCGTAGGACGAATCCGACGGCGTCTGCACGTCGGTGGTGATGAAGCCCTGGTCGTCGATGGGCAGGAAGCCGCCCGGCAGGCTGACGAAGGCCCAGGACAGGCCGACCAGCAGCGCGACATAGACCAGCATCAGGCGGCCGGTCCGCTTCAGCGAGAAGCCGACGGTGCGCGCGTAGCGAAACCGGCAGGCCTCGAGCAGATGATTGAACCGGCTGAACACGAAGTTGGTCGAATGGCCGTGCCCCTTGGCAATGGGCTTGAGCAGCGTCGCGCACAGCGCCGGCGTCAGCGACAGCGCGAGGAAGGCGGAGAAGCCGATCGCCGCGACCATGGTGACCGAGAACTGGCGGTAGATGATGCCGACCGATCCCGGGAAGAACGCCATCGGCACGAACACCGCCATCAGAACCAGCGTGATGCCGATGATGGCACCCGTGATCTGCGACATCGCCTTGCGTGTCGCTTCCTTCGGCGACAGGCCTTCCTCGGCCATGATGCGCTCGACGTTCTCGACCACGACGATGGCGTCGTCGACGAGGATGCCGACCGCGAGCACCATGCCGAACATCGAGAGCATGTTGATGGAGTAGCCGGCGAGCAGCAGCGTGGTGCAGGCGCCCAGAAGTGCCACCGGCACGACGATGGTCGGAATGATGGTGTAGCGGATGTTCTGAAGGAACAGGAACATCACCACGAACACCAGCACCACGGCTTCGACCAGCGTCATCAGCACCTTCTTGATCGAGGCCTCGACCACCGGCGTGATGTTGTAGGGAATTTCGTAAGTGATGTTGGCCGGGAAGAAGCGCGACAGCTCCTTCATTTTCTCCTCGACCGCGCTCGCGGTCGCCAGCGCGTTACCGGTCGGCGACATCAGCACGGAGAGACCCGCGGTCGGCTTGCCGTCGAGGCGGGTGTTGAACTGGTAGCTGAGACCACCGACCTCGACGCGCGCGACGTCGCGCAGGCGCACGGTCGAGCCGTCGGCATTGGCGCGCAGGATGATGGCACCGAACTCGTCCGGCGAGGAGAGCTGGCCCTTGACCAGCACCAGCGCGGAGGTGCGCTGGCTCGACGTCGACGGCTCGGCGCCGATGCTGCCCGAGGCGACCTGCGCGTTCTGCGCGGCAATGGCCTTGTTGACGTCGTCGGCGGTGAGCCCATAGCCCACCAGCTTGGCCGGATCGACCCAGACGCGAAGCGACCGTTCGGTCGAATAGAGCGTGGCGCGGCCGACGCCCGGGATGCGGCGGACCTCGCCGAGCACGTTGCGGATCATGAAGTCGCCGAGGCCGACCTCGTCGAGGCTGCCGTCTGTCGAGCTCAGCGTGATGATCTGAAGCACAGCGCTCGAGGCTTCCTCGATCAGGATGCCCTGTTGCATCACCGCGCGCGGCAGGCGCGCCTCGACGCGCTTGATGCGGTTCTGCACCTCCACCGAGGCGTCGTTGGTATTTGTGCCCGGCTGGAAATTGGCGATGATCTCGACTTGGCCGAGCGAGTCGCTGGTCGATTCGAAATTGAGGATGCCGGAGGCGCCGTTGAGCTCCTCCTCGATCAGGCGCGTGACGCTGTTGTAGAGGTTCTCGGGCGAGGCGCCGGGATAGCTGGTCGAGATCGAGATCGAGGGCGGCGCGATGATCGGATATTGCGCGATCGGCAGCAGCGGCACGGCGATTGCGCCGATCAAGCAGATGAACAGCGCGACCACCCAGGCAAAGATCGGCCTGTCGATGAAGAAACTCGCCATGGCGCGTTACCGCGTCAGTTTCTGGGCGTGCCGGTTGTCCGCGGTCGCGTCCGCCTCCGACCAGGATTGCGGCTTGACCTTGTCGCCGGCGGCGAACTTCTGGAAGCCTTCGACCACGACCTTGTCGCCGGCCTTCAGGCCTTCGGTGACGAACCAGATTCCGTCCTGCACCGAACCGGTGCGCACCGGCTGCACCGCGATGTGGTTGTCGTCCTTGACGACGAACACCTCGCTGCCGCCGCCGCCATTGCGCTGGATCGCCTGCTGCGGCACCGCGATCGCGTCGCTGTCGAGACCCTGGTCGATGCGGACGCGGACATACATGCCCGGCAGCAGCTCGCGCTTGGGATTGGGGAATTCGCCGCGCAACGTCACCTGCCCGGTGTGGGCGTCGACCTTGGCGTCGGAGAACAGCAGCTTGCCGTCGAGCGAATAAAGCGTGTTGTCGTCGAGCACCAGATGCACCTTGGCGGCATCGGAGGCGATGCGCTCGAGGTCGCCGGTCTCGAAGGCGCGGCGGAGCTGGTTGAGCTCGTTCACCGACTGGGTGAAGTCGGCATAGATCGGATCGAGCTGCTGGATGGTGGCGAGATTGGTCTCGTTCTGCACGGCGAGCGCACCCTCGCTGACGAGAGCCGCACCGACGACGCCGTCGATCGGCGCACGCACGGTGGCATAATCGAGATTGAGCTTTGCTCGCGCGAGCTCGGCCTTGCGGCCCTCGACCTCGGCATGGGCCTGGCGCTCGGCGGCCACTGCCTTCTCGTTCTCGGCCTCGGGCGCGGCGCGCTGGCTGGTCAACGTGGCGATACGGTGCGCCTGCTGCTTGGCCTGCATCAACGCGGCCTCCGCCTTGGCGAGCCCAGCCTCGTTGGCCATCACCTCGACCTCGAACGGACGCGGATCGATGCGGTAGAGCGGATCGCCGGCCTTCACCTCGCTGCCCTGACGGAACAGGCGCTCGACCACGATGCCGGACACGCGCGGCCGCACGTCGGAGACACGCGTCGGCGCGATGCGGCCGGGCAATTCCCGGACAACGGCGCGCGGCTGCGGCTTGACGATGACGATGCTGACGTCCGGATAGGCGGGCGGAGCGGCAGACACGGCGGAGCTGGATTCGTCGCAAGCACCAAGCAGCGGCGCCAGGGCCGCGAGCATCATTGCAACGCATGCCGATCGCGCGCGAAGTCCTGACATGAAGTTAAGTGCCCCGATGTTGTTGAAACTGATCACGCTCCGCGCGCGGCCCGTTCTGGGCGATTCCGTGCGGCTGATGCCGTCAAAATAGAATGCACCTGCTGCGATGCAACGCGTGCTGCGGGCGGCTCATTGTCACACAGCGTATCGTGTTGAGTTCATGCGGCTTTTACGGACTCACTCGATTGTGAGCCCGGTTCCATCCCGGCGTGCTGCGACGGAACATCGCAACGAAACGTGTGCACTCAAAGGCCACCGTCCCTCGGACGGCGCAAATTCCCCGCGACATCGCCTGAATCACCAGGTGACGCGAAAGCCTCCGCTACCTCTGTAATTGCGGTTGTCCGCGCTGTTGTAGAGGCTGGTATTGTAGGAGCCCTCGCCGAAGATGGTGTAGCGCCCGTTGGCCCAGCTGTAGCTGCCGCCACCGCCGATGCTGCCCCACAGCCGATCTTGCGCATTCGCAAATCCGGTACCTGCCACGTCGACATTGGTGCCGCCGAGGAACTCGTAACGCAGATTGGCAATGCCGTAGACATCGGAACGCACGATGCCCGTGCCATCGTTCCAGGTCCTCTGATGGTTGAGGGCAAGGCCGGCGCGGCCGAGCAGGCTGTCAGCATCGCGCAACGACACCGGCGCGCCAAACCGATCGGCAAAGCTATCGAAAACGACCTTCGAATAGGAGAGCTGCGCCTGAGGCGTCAGTGACCAGCCACGGCCAATGCCGATCCGCTTGCCGGTTTCGGCGCTGAAGGCATAGCCGAACCCTTCATTGCCGTGGATCAGGCTGCCGGCCAGCACGGACGACAGATCGCTGCGGTAGAACATCGACTGCGCCTGACCGTCGACATAGAGGCCGTTGTCGCCATACCAGGTGAGCGTGCTGCCCACCCCCGTTCCCTCGACGCGGATACGACCATTGCCGAAGAACGAGGCGACGTCGGCGGTGGTCAGGCCATATTGCGCGGTCAGACCGACGAACAACTGGCCCTGCTCGTTCTCGAGCGCGAGGCCATCGAGCCCCGTCTGCACCTTCAGATGATCGGCCTTGTAGGTCGAGCCGGTGGTGTTGGAGGGCTGCAAGTCGGAATGCCCGCCTTCGATGCGGCCCCAGAACGCCGTCGGCGCCGGCGAAGCCACGCCCGGCACCGGCGCGGCGCCGGCGCGCGCCATCGCATCGCTGCCGCCCCAATAGCGGTTGCCGACGCGCTGCTGCAGCGTCGGCAGATCGTTGATGCCGAGCAGCACCTGCGCGTAGTTCTCGTAAAGCGGAACGCCCGGCTGATAGAGCGGACCGGGCGGCGTCGCCACCGGCGGATTGAGCAGGCTCGAGCGCAGGTACCAATCGCCGTCGCCGGGAGTGGCGATGCCGTTCTTCTGTAATGTATAGGCATAGGCGCCGCCGACTACTGCCTGTTCGCCGTGAAAGACGTAGCTGCCCAGAAGCGAAAAGCTACCGTTGGACGCTCCGACCACGTCGACCACCTTGATGCCTTCGGTGGTCTGCGCACCGGCGCCGCCGATATTGGTGACACGCAGCGACGACGAGCCCGACGTGCTTCCCTGCACCCGCAGCAGGTCGGTCGGCGAACTGTCGCCGCCGAGCCGGGTGTTGAGCTGCACGGCGCCGCCATTGCCGACATAATTGCCGGCCACGGTCAGCGTGGTGCCGGGCGCGCCGCCGAGGATGACCGTGCCGGCATTACCGAGCGAGGCGAGCGTTTGATTGAAGCCGGCGAGGTCGAGTGTGCCGCCGGCGGCCACGTTGAAGGCCGAGGCCGCGCTGAATGTGTTCGCGGCGCCAGCGCGCAGCGTGCCGCCGTTCACAGTCGTCGCGCCGTTGTAGGTATTGGCGCCCGAGAGTGTCTGCGTGCCTCCGGTGACGGTCAGGCCGCCCGTGCCACCGATCGCGCCGGCGAACGTGTCGTTCGCATTGGTGATCGTCAGAGTCTTGGTGCCGAGGGCGACGCCGCCGCTACCGGCGAGGCTCTGAATGCCGGTGCCGCCGGCGGTGATGCCGGAAACATCGAACGTCCCGTTGGCGACGACGCGGCTCGAATTACCGATGGCACCCGCACCGGTCAGCGCAAGGATGCCGGCCTGGATCGCGGTCTGACCGGCATAAGGGCTATTGGCCGCGAGGTTCAGAGTGCCGGCGCCGATCTTGGTCAACCCACCGGCACCCGTGAAGGCGGAGTTCGCATCGGTGCCGACCGTGAACGCGCCAGTGTCAATCGTCAGCCCGCCAGCCAGAATGTTGAGCTTGGTACCTGAAAATCCGTTGATGAAGGCCGCGTTGGTGACCGTCGCGCGCAGGATGCCATTGTCGAAATTGGCCTGGGTCGCGCCGGCTCCGCCCCGCAAGGATTGAGTTTCCAGTATGCCGCCGCCACCGATGTTGAGCGTGCCGGAAGATGAAGCACCGTTGGTTAGGGTCGTGCTGGCTCCTGTAACGACGCGCCCCCCGTTTTGAATGTTCAGCGTGCCGGCGCCTAGAAAGCCGATATAAAAAGTTGCAGTGGGGATGTTCCATTGCGACCCTGCTCCGGTGACTGTCACGATTCCGGTAGTTCCGGCCGCAACTCCAAGCCGCGTTGAGCCGGTACTCGTCAGCGTGCTGCCATTCTGGATCGTCAGATTGCCGGCCGGTCCACCGCTGTTGGCAATGGACATGCTCCCCACCGAGACGCTAATCGGGCCGCTCACACCGAGGACCGTCTCCCGTTGCGGTGGTGCACCCAGGATACCAATGTTGACTGTTTGACCTGGGATGGGAGGGGCTGCGGTCGTCCAGTTGCCCCCGACCATCCAGTCGTTGCTGGTCAAGCCGGTCCAATTGGCCTGGGCCGAGGCTGATCCTGTGAACTGCGCCGATAGCGCCGCAACCGACAAGCTCGCAAGGAGCAAGCGAAGCATTCGCGTCCGGGTGTTGCTGGCTGGAGATGGCCGGGTCCGATTCGGGCCCCTTTGAAGCATGTCCTCTTGTCGTCGTCGGACCGTCACTGCCCGGCTGCATTCGCGCATGCTCATTCCAATTTCAATCGCTCTCACACCGTTCGAGGGTGCGGATTTTTCTCGTAGTGCCGTCTAAGAAAGACAACCACGACGCTAGGCTGACAGAAACAATCAGACAACGATCGAAACGTGTCTCGCCAAAGAAACACGCTCCGTGTGCCGTCTGCGCAACGAAACACGCTTAACAATGTCTTTCGCGAGTACTCGCGCCTATCCCGCCGCCTTCATCCGGTAGCGGCTGACGCCCCATTCGCTGCCGGCGGCGTAGCCGAACAGGCCTGACGTCGCGAGCAGGAACCAGCGCCAGCGCCGCATCCACAACGCGGAATCCTTGCCATAGACCTGGCGCAGGGACGCCTCGATCGCATCCCGATGCGCGTCGAAATTGGCGAGCCAGTCGTTGGCGGTGCGTTGATAATGCGCGCCGCTCCAGCACCATTCCTTCTCGACCGCGAAGATGTCGTCGAACTGCCTGACGAGGTGATGGCTCGGCATCAGCCCGCCGGTGACGACGTGCTGGGCGATCCAGTCCTCGCGATCGAGCCGGTCGAACAGCTGCGAGCCGGAGCGATGGGTGACGATCTGCATGAAGAAGCGCCCGTCCGGCGCGAGCCATGACTGCAGCCGCGTCATCAGCTTGCGCCAGTTCATCATCTGCTCGAACATCTCGACCGAGACGATGCGGTCGAACTGACCGTCGGGCGCGAACACGTTCATGTCCGCCGCGACCACGCGCAGGTTCAGCAAGCCGCGCCGCCGCGCCTCCTCCTCGACATAAGCGCGCTGCGCCCGCGAGGCCGACACCGCCGTCACCTTGGCGTGCGGAAACTGCCGCGCCATCCACAGCGACAGCGAGCCCCAGCCGCAGCCGAGCTCAAGGATGGTCTGGCCATCAACGAGGCCGGCATGCTCGACCGTCTGGCGCAGCGCCTCCTCCTCCGCCTCCTGCAAGGTGGTGGCATCGGTCTTGTAGAAGCAGCAGGAATATTTCCGGCTCGGGCCGAGCACGCCGGCGAAGAATGCCGCGGGCACCTCCTCGCGCCCGGCCTCCGCGCTTTCGGCGATCGGCCGCAGCATCATCCGCCCGGCGAAAGCGGCATCGGCGGCCGCGTCATGCGCGGCCAGGCGGGTTGCGCTGCGGGAGCACAGGCGCTGGATCGCGGCGCGGATCACGACGTCCGGCAGCGGTACGCGTTCGGCAGTCCCGATGATCGCGGAAACGACGCTCATGCGCCCCCCCCGAATGGCGAATCTCTGCAGATACCTGTTATCAAAGCGCCGCTTCCGGTCCGGGTTCCCCGAGCTGTCCCCGAAATCGGCGCATCCGGCGCTTTTTTTGGGCTGGCGCTGTGCCATAGTGCGCACCGCAAGAAGCTTTGTAATGGATGATACCGGCCATGCCGTCAGGCACTTCGCCCCGCTCCCCCATGGATATCGAGTACACAAAGCTGTCGTCACCCAGCGTCTTTCTAGTGCGGATGCTGGTCTTCCTGGTGCTGTGCACGCTGGTCGGCGTGGTGCTCTACAAGCAGATCATCCAGGCCTTCTTCGCCAATCCCGGCCTCAATGCCCTGATCGGCGGCGTGCTGTTCATCGGCATCATCCTGGCCTTCCGCCAGGTCATCCGGCTCTACCCTGAGGTCTCCTGGGTCAACAATTTCCGCATCGCCGATCCCGGCCTGGCGCCGGCCCGGCACCCGAAACTGCTGGCGCCGATGGCGGCGATCCTCGGCGGCGAGCGCTCCGGGCGGATGTCGATCACCCAGACCACCATGCGGCATTTGCTCGATTCCATCGCGACCCGGCTGGACGAGGCCCGCGACATCTCGCGCTACATGACCGGCCTGCTGGTCTTCCTCGGCCTGCTCGGCACCTTCTGGGGCCTGATCGAGACGGTCGGCTCGGTCGGCAAGGTGATCGACGGGCTCAAGGTCGGCGGCGATTCCGGCGCGCTGTTTGACACGCTGAAGGAGGGCCTCGCCGCCCCACTCGGCGGCATGGGCATCTCGTTCTCCAGCTCGCTGTTCGGCCTCGCCGGCTCGCTGATCCTCGGCTTCCTCGATTTGCAATCGAGCCAGGCGCAGAACCGCTTCTATACCGACCTCGAAGACTGGCTTGCCACCACCGTGCGCGAATATGGCAGCGGCGAGATCGCGGTCGCGTCCGGCGGCGGCGGGGTCGCCAGCGGCGAGCTCCAGGCCGCGGTCGAACGCTTACGCTCCGTGCTCGAGGAAGGCAGCGCCAGCCGCGGCACCACGGCGGCGATGGCGAGCCTTGCCGAAGCCATCCAGGCCCTGGTCTCGCACATGCGCACCGAGCAGCAGATGATCCGTGAATGGGCCGACGGCCAGGGCGAGCAGAACCGCGAGATCCGGCGCCTCTTGGAGCGCATCGCCCGCCAGCCGGAAAAGAGCTAGCGGCTCGCGTGCCCCGGACGCTGCGCAGCACGAAGTGATGCGCTGCAGAGCCGGGGCCCAGGGAACGAGACATGGGTCCCGGCTCTGCGAAGCAGCGTTGCACGCTGCATCGCGTCCGGGACACGAAAGTGGAGACGGACAACAATGGCTCTAGCGCGCGGCCGCCGCAGCGAAGGCGCCTTCAACTACTGGCCCGGCTTCGTCGACGCGCTGTCGACGCTGGTGCTGTCGATCGTATTCCTGCTGTCGGTGTTCCTGGTGGTGCAGTTCTTCCTGTCGCAGGAGGTCACCGGCAAGGACAAGGCGCTGGAGCAGCTCAACGCCAAGATCGCCCAGCTCAATGAGCTGTTGTCGCTGGAGAAGCTCGGCAAGCTCACGCTCGACGACCAGGTCTCGCAATTGAAAGCCGGCCTCGCCTCCGCGGAAACCGAGCGCGACCGCATCAAGGGCCTCTACGATGGCCTCGCTGCCGCCGGCAGCGACGCGCAAGGCAAGTCCTCCGAGCTCGGCAAGGCGCTGGATTCGGAGAAGGCGGTCTCGGCGCGGGCGCTGGCGCAGATCGAGGTGCTGAACCAGCAGATCAGCGCGCTCCGGCGGCAACTGGCGGCGCTGGAAGAGGCGCTGGATGCCAGCGAAAAGCGCGACAAGGAATCGCAAAATCGAATTGCCGATCTCGGCTCCCGCCTCAACGTGGCGCTGGCGCAGCGCGTGCAGGAATTGTCGCGCTACCGCTCGGAATTCTTCGGTCGCCTGCGCGCCATCCTCGGCAACCGCCCCGACATCCGCATCGTCGGCGACCGCTTCGTGTTCCAGTCCGAAGTGTTCTTCGACACCGGACAGGCGACGCTGCTGCCCGAGGGCCGCGCCGAGCTCGACACCTTGGCGACCGCGCTGATCGAGCTCGACAAGAAGATCCCGAACGAGATCCCCTGGGTGCTCCGCGTCGACGGCCACACCGATGTGCGTCCGGTCAACGGCCCGAACTTCAAGTCGAACTGGGATCTGTCCGCGGCCCGCTCGATCTCGGTGGTGCAATATCTGGTCTCGCTCGGCGTGCCCGCCCAGCGCCTCGTCGCCGCCGGCTTCGGCGAATTCCAGCCGCTCGATCCCGGCAACACGGAAGAGGCCTACAAGCGCAATCGCCGCATCGAGCTGAAGCTGACGGAGCGGTAGTGAGCGCGATCCACCTCCGCCCCTATGCGGCCTCCGACGAAGCCGCCGCGATCGACCTCTGGCATCGCACCTGGCAGCAGGCCTATCCGCAGATCGATTTTGCCGCGCGCCTTGCGTGGTGGCGCGAGCGCTGGCTGAGGGATCTGGCGCCCAACGCCTCGATCGTGGTCGCGGAGCAGGACGGTGCACTGACCGGCTTCGTCACCATCGACGGCGAAGGCTATCTCGACCAGCTCGTGGTCGATCCCGCACACTGGGGCTCGGATGCAGCACGGCTGCTGGTCGACGAAGCGAAACGCCTGTCGCCATCAGGCATCACGCTGCTCGTCAACAAGGACAATGCCCGCGCCATCCGCTTCTACGAGCGCAATGGCTTTGCCCCTGCCGGCGACGATGTGAACCCGACCTCGGGCCGGCCGGTGCTCAAGATGATTTGGCGGGCGTGATTCCCGTCACGCAGGGATCCAGAGCCGTCTGCTAGTCGTTGGTGCGAGAGCAGCGATGACAAGCGGATGGAGACGATCGATGAAGCTGCGCGATCTGGCCCAGGGTTCCTCGGTGTTTCTCGGCGTCATCGTCGCCGGATATGTGTCGACGGCCTATGTCGACCAGCGTTTTGCCACACAACCCGAGACGACGCCTGCGCCCGCGCCGTCGCGCGGCCCTGCCCCGTCGGCCTGCGTCGGCGAGGACGGCAGCTGGAAGAATTGGCCTTGGCCGAACGTGCCGGCGCTCTCGCCGAAGTGCCGGTAGCTGACCGAGTGGCGCAAGGCACCTGCCCCAAGCTCCGCTGTCATCACCCGCGAAATGTTTAGACCGGAGACATA
>NZ_BTIR01000029.1:0-90639 GCF_036247985.1 Bradyrhizobium sp. TM239
CGGGGCAGATGGGCGGCCGCATCGTGCAGCGCGAGCGCCGCCGCGCGGTCTGGCTCGATCGCCAGGAGATATTGCTGGAGGTCGCGCGCGAGGGCGAGGCGATCGCGATCCGTTTCGTCGATGCCGAAGGCAAGACTGGCAACGCACATCTGCTGGCCTCGCCGTGGAAGCCGGGCGACCCGGTCTGGCAAGGTACCATCGACGGCCACTTCGTCGCGGTGCAGGCGCGGCCGATTCCCAACGGCATTCGTCTCGCGCACCAGGGCGTCGAGGTCCCGGTCTATGTCTGGACCGAAGCGGAAGCGACTTCGGCCCGGCTGATGCCGGTGACGACGGCCTCCGACACCGGCAAGAAGCTGCTGTGCCCGATGCCCGGCCTCGTGGTCTCGATCGCGGTGACCGAGGGGCAGGAGGTCAAGGCCGGCGAGACGCTCGCGGTGGTCGAAGCCATGAAGATGCAGAATGTGCTGCGCGCCGAGCAGGACGGCACCGTGAAGAAGGTTCACGCCAGCGCCGGTGCGACGCTGGCGGTGGACGCGCTGATCCTGGAGTTTGCGTAAAGCGCTCCGGAGCACGACAGTCGACCCTCACCCTGGGGAGCCGCGCTTGCGCGGCGTCTCGAAGGGCGAGGCCACAGCCGGGCCTGCATCCTTCGAGACGCGCGCAAGAGCGCGCTCCTCAGGATGAGGAATTAAGAGTGAGGCGCCCATGGCCTTTCGTTCCCGCCGCGAGAAACTGCGCCTCATCCTGTCGGGCTCGGCCTGCATCCATCCGGGCTCGGTCTATGACGCGATCTCGATCCGCATCGCCGAGGATCTCGGCTTTCCGCTTGGCATGTTCGGCGGCTCTGTCGCCTCGCTCGCGGTGCTCGGCGACCCCGATATCACGCTGATCACGCTCACCGAGCTTGCCGAGCAGATGCGGCGGATGTCGCGCGCAGCTAGCCTGCCGGTACTGGTCGATGCCGATCACGGCTATGGCAATGCGCTCAATGTCCGCCGCACGGTGCAGGAGCTGGAGACGGCCGGCGCCGCCGGCCTCACCATCGAGGACACGCTGCTGCCGGCCGCCTTCGGCGAGGCGAGGACGCAGCTGATCTCGCTCGAGGAGGGCGTCGGCAAGATGAAAGCGGCGATTGACGGCCGCAGTGATCCTTCGCTGGTCATCATGGGCCGTACGGGAGCGGCCTCGATCACCTCGATCGAGGACGCGATCCGCCGCGCGCAGGCTTATGAGGCTGCCGGTGTCGATGCGCTGTTCTTCACCGGCATCACATCGCGCGCGGAGCTCGAGGCCGTCGCGTCCGCCACGCGCCTGCCGATCGTGCTCGGCGGAGCGCCGCAGGAGCTTACCGCGCTCGACTATCTCGCCAGCCAGCGCGTGCGTATCGCGCTTCAGGGCCACGCGCCGATCGCCGCCGCGACGCAGGCGGTCCACGACACGTTGAAAGCGCTGCGCGAGGGCACGGCGCCGAAGGCGCTGAGAGGTCTGGCATCATCGGACCTGACCAACCGCGTCACGCGCGAGGCCGACGTCAAGGCGCGCAGCGCCGACTTTCTCGGGCTGAAGAAATGAGCCGGGCGATCCTCCAGGTGATGATCCGCGGCCACGTCCAGGGCGTCGGCTACCGGGCCTGGGTCGAGTACCAGGCAACTGCGAGCGGCCTCGAAGGCTGGGTCCGCAATCGCCGCGACGGCTGCGTCGAAGCGCTGTTCGCGGGAGCCCCGAAGCACGTTGCCGACATGGTCGCGCTGTGCCGCCATGGCCCGCCATCCTCGCGCGTGGACAGCGTGACGAGCGAGACCGCCAGCGCCGATGAGCTGAACCTGCGCAGGGCAGGGGAAGCGTTTTCGGTATTGCCGACGGTGTAGGTGCTGTCTGTGCGCCGGCCGCATGGGAAAGGTAAATGCCGAGCAGCTAAGTTGGTCTCGTAGGGTGAGCAAAGGCGCTCTTACGCCGTGCCCACAACGACTTTCGCGATCGTCGTGAGATGGTGGGCACGCTTCGCTTTGCCCGCCCTACGAAGTGTTCACCTCTCGAGAACCTCACCGCGGCAGCTTCGAAATCGCCTCGCTCAGCTCGTGGATTTCATACGGCTTGCGCAGGATCGGGAAATCGCCGCGCACGCCGGCGGCGACGTCGCTGTAGCCGGTGGCGAGCAGGATCGGCAGGCCAGGACGGATCTGACGGAGGCGATGGGCGAGGCTGAGCCCGTCCATCTTGCCGGGCATGACGATGTCCGAGAACACGAAGTCGACGCCGTTATTCTCGATCTCGCGCAAGGCGGCTTCGGCGTCGGCGACCCGGCGGACGTGGTAGCCCAGCTGCTCCAGAAGACCGATGCTGACGAGCGCAACGTCGGGATTGTCCTCGACCAGCAGCACCGTGCCGCTGCCTTGGAAGGATGGTCCTCCAACCGCCTCTCGCGATGGCGTGTCTTCTCCGCGCGGCAACAGGATGGTGAACGTCGTGCCCTTGCCGAGCGCGCTCGCGACCTTCACCGTGCCGCCGGCCTGATGGGCGAAGCCGTGCACCTGGGAAAGGCCGAGGCCGGTGCCCTTTCCGATCGGCTTGGTGGTGAAGAACGGCTCGAAGATCTTGTCGAGAACGTCGGAGGGAATGCCGAGCCCGGTATCGGTGACGTCGATTGCGACGAAGTCGCCGGCGAGAGGCGGCTCGTCCAGCACGACATTGTGCGCGCCGATCGTCACCGTGCCCCCGTCGGGCATCGCGTCGCGGGCATTGATGACGAGGTTGAGCAGCGCGGTCTCGAGCTCGGAGGCATCGGTCTTGACCGGCCAGACGTCGTGGCCGGTGTCGAAGGCCAGGCGTACGGAACTGCCGACGCCCGCATCGAGCACCTCGCGGATTGCCGCGATGCGTTCGGCGAAATCGATCGCCTGCGGATTGACGCTCTGTCGCCGCGCGAAGGTGAGGAGCTGATTGGTGAGCGCCGCGCCGCGCTTGGTGGCGGTCTCGATCGCCGAGATCGCGCGCTGAAGCTTGGCCGCGTCGTCGGCGCCCCGCTTCAGCATGTGCAGGCTGCCGCTGATGATCATCAGGAGGTTGTTGAAGTCGTGGGCGACCCCGCCGGTGAGCTGTCCCAGCGCATCGAACTTCTGGGACTCGGCGAGCTGCTTCTGCATCGCCTCGAGCTTGAGCTGTGTATTGCGGCGTTCTGTGATGTCGCGCGTGATCTTGGCGAAGCCAACCAGCTCGCCGTCCTCGTAGATCGGGTCGATCACGACGCTTGCCCAGAAGAAGGTGCCGTCCTTGCGGACGCGCCAGCCTTCCTCCTCATAGCGGCCCTTTTCCCGCGCGATGCCGAGCGCGCGGGCCGGCTTGCCGTTGGCGCGGTCGGTCTCGGTGTAGAACCGGGAGAAATGCTGGCCGAGGATCTCCCCGGGCGAATAGCCCTTGATGCGCTCGCCGCCGATATTCCAGCTGGTGATGATCCCCTTGGGGTCGAGCATGTAGAGCGCGTAGTCCGCAACTCCCTCAACCAACAGCCGGAAACTGCGCTCGCTCTCGAACAAGTCTCGCTGTTGACTGAACTTTCCGATCATTCCGGGACCCTGCCTCGACGGGAGCAAACGCCACAAGAGGCGGATGGTTCCCTGAAGTTGGGACATTTTTAGGCAGATATTGCGCACCCGTATACGCGACGAGCCGACTTGACAAGGGAACGGTGTTGTCAGATATTTCTGTCATGACAGAAATAACCGGAAAGAAGAAACTCCCATCCGCCGTCGAGCGCTTCATCCTGCATTGGGGCGACATGGGGGACGAGTGGGGCGTCAATCGCTCGGTCAGCCAGATCCACGGGCTGCTCTATCTCGCCGAGGCGCCGATGACGGCGGAGGACATCGCCGACACGCTCGGCATGGCACGCTCGAACGTTTCCAACTCGCTCAAGGAGCTGCTCGCCTGGACCCTGATCCGGCGCGTGCCGATCCTCGGTGACCGCCGCGACCATTACGAGGCCGAGACCGACATCTGGGAGGTCGCCGCCAGAATAGCGGCGCGGCGCAAGGAGCGGGAGCTCGATCCGGCGATCGCGGCGCTCAGGGCCTGCGTGTCCGATGCCGCCGGCGATCCGACCATCCATCCGGTCGCCGCCAAGCGGCTGAAGGAGATGCTCGCCTTCACCGAGCTCGCCGATCACTGGTTCATGCAGATGCTGAAGGTGCCGCGGCCGCGGCTGGTCGCTTTGATGCGGCTTGGCGAGAAGATCGCCAGCCTGCTGCCGCTGGGCAAGGCCAAATAGCGCTGAGGAGGGTGCGATGACGTCGGCAAGGTTATCAGGCTCCAACGCATCGACCTCCGCTCACACCAAACTGCTCGACGACCGCCGCTTCCGCGCGCTGCTGTCGGACGAGGATTGGGGCCGCCTGCCGCTCGCGACCTGGCGGCGTTTCTCCAAGCGCGTCGCGGACGGCGACAGCGTCGTCTATGTCGGCGTGGTCGACGAGATCTCCTTCAGCGAGATCGGCTGGTGGTTCGCGCAGGCAGCAAAGCTGATCGGCGGGCCACTGCCGACCGGCCGCGACACCGGTGTTCCCATGATCGTCACCGTGACCGAGGACGGCACGACCGGCGGTCAGACCTGGACCCGTATCTGTGCGCGCAAGCGCGGCTTTCCGCATGTGATCCATTCCGCCAAGCGTTTTGCCGGTCCGACCGGGCTCGAGGAATATGTCGGCTTCGGCGTCTCGATGGCGCTCCGCACCGCGGTCGAGGACCAGACGCTGACCTTCCGCAGCGCCGGTTATGGGCTCCAGCTCGGACGCCTGTGGATCCCGTTGCCGCGCTGGCTCACGCCGGGCGATCTCACGGTGACGCACCGCGACCTCGGCGACGGCGCATTCCGCTTCACCCTCGATGTCATTCATCCACGTTACGGCGCGCTGATCCACCAGTCCGCCACCTTCAGGGAGGCCGTATCATGACGCCGCTGCTGTGGACGCTCATCGCCATCCAGATCGTGATGGGCGTGTTCGACACCTTCTATCACCACGAATTCACCGAGCGTCTGGCCTGGCGGGTGTCGCAGCGCTTCGAGCTGAAGCTGCACGGTATCCGCAACATGCTCTATGCGCTGCTGTTCCTCGTGCTCGGCTGGCTCGAGGTTCATGGGTTGCTGGCGCTGCTGATCGTCGCGGTGCTGGTCGCCGAGATCGTCATCACCTTGATGGATTTCGTCGAGGAGGATCTGAGCCGGAAACTGCCGCCGAGCGAGCGCATCAATCACACACTGCTCGCGATCAATTACGGCGCCATTCTCGTGCTGCTGCTGCCGGTGCTGACCGATTGGGCGATGCAGCCCTTTGGCGTGACCGTCATGAACCAGGGCCTGCTCAGCATCGCCGCGACCGCCTGCGCGGTTGGCGCCTCGCTCTGCGGCCTCAGGGATTTTGCCGCAATGCGCCGGCTCGGCCGAATGAAGAGCGTGCCGGCGCAGGGACTTGTCGAAAAGCTCCCCGGTCGCAAGACGGTGCTGATCACCGGTGCCACCGGCTTCATCGGCAGCCGCCTCGCGGCGAGCCTCAGCGGCGCCGGGCATCAGGTCATCGCGCTGATCCGCAATCCCGCGAAGGCGGAGATGCTGCCGCCGCCGGTCACGCTGATCACCAGCCTCGATCAGCTCGCCGCGGACACGCCAATCGACGCCATCGTCAATCTCGCCGGCGAGCCGATCGGCAACGGCTTGTGGACCGAGGCGAAGCGCGCGAAGATTCTTGGCTCCCGCATCGGCATGACCGGCGAAATCGTCAAACTGATCGCGCGGCTCGATCGCAAGCCCGAGGTGCTGGTCAGCGGCTCCGCGATCGGCTGGTACGGATTGTGGGCCGACCAGGTGCTGACGGAGTCGGCCAAGTCGCACGCCTGTTTCAGCCACGAGCTCTGCGCGGCCTGGGAGAAGGCGGCGCGGCCGGCGGAGGAGCTTGGCGTGCGCGTCGTCTGTTTGCGCATCGGCCTCGTGCTCGGCACAGAAGGCGGCTTCGTCACGCGCATGCTGACGCCGTTCGAGTTCGGCCTCGGTGGTCCCATCGGCACCGGGCGGCAGTGGATGTCCTGGATCGAGCGCGACGATCTCATTCGCCTGATCGCCTATGTGATGGCAACGCCGGATCTGTCGGGCCCCGTCAATGCCACCGCGCCGATCCCGGTGACCAATGCAAAATTCACCGAGGAGCTTGGCCGCCGCCTGCATCGGCCAGCGATCTTCCGCATTCCCGGCGGCTTGTTGCGCCGGATCGGCGGCGGCTTCGCCGACGAGCTGCTGCTTGGCGGTCAGCGCGTGCTGCCCAACAAGGCGCTGAGCCGCGGCTTTGTGTTCAGGCACGAGACGCTGCGCAGCGCGTTCGAGGCGATTTTGTGAGACATCAGGTGGCCGCGACGCTCCGAAACGTCGCCGCCACCGCGCGTAGCGCCGCAAGCTTGGCGGGATCGCTGACCTTCGAATGTAGCATCACCTTCGAGCTGCCGAGTTTCGGCAGCCTGTGCGCGGGTCCAATATCGACCAGCCCGGGAGGCGCGATCCGCCGCGCCAGTGGCGCAATCGCAAGTCCCGCGAGCGCAGCTGCGACCACCGCCGTGACGCCGCCGCCGACAAAGCGCTCGCGCCAGGCGAGGCCGGCCTTGTCGAGCGCGCGCACGGCGACGGCGCGGACGCCGCAGGGCGGGGCGAGGGTTGCGAGCGGCAGTGCTTCGCCCTTCGGCAGGGTGAAGCGTCGTGACGCGAACCAGCCGAATTCGTCCTCGGTCAGTTTTTCGCCGCCGCGGCGGCTGCCTTCCTGGCGCACGATCACGGCGTCCAGCTCGCCGGCGTCGTAGGCATCCTGCATCTCGCGCGAGAAGCCGATCGTGACGGCGAGGGTGAGGTTCGACGACATCGCGTGCAGGCGTTCCAGCAGCGGCACCAGCTCGGGGCCTGCCGCGTGATCGGAGATGCCGAGCGAGAGCGATTGCGCGGCCGGGGCCTCGCCCGATAGCGCGCGGTCATGCGCCGCCATCAGCGCGCGGGCGCGATCGAGGAAGCTGGCGCCGTCGGCAGTGAGCCGGACCGCGCGTGGCGAGCGCTCGACGAGGCGTTTTGCCAGCAACGCCTCCAGCCGTTGCAGCTTGAGACTGACAGCGGCTTGTGTCGTGCCCAGCGCCTCGGCAGCACGCGTAAAACTCTGGAGGTCGGCAACCAGCAGGAAGGCCTTGATCGTGGCGATGTCGAGGGTGGTTGTCATTAGGGATCGTTATCACTGGTATCAACAGAGATAAGATACCAAAATGACGAGGGGAGGTCTAGCTTTTCACCAACGCCGCGCAAATCCCGCGCTGCATCTTGAGGAGAGCCATCATGCCCCTGATCACCGTGTCCTACACCTCGTCCCGCCAGTCGCCCTCGCTGAAGGCCGACATCGCGAACGCCGTGTCCGAGCTCACCGCAAAAATCCTGCACAAGGATCCCAAGGTGACTGCCATCATCGTGAAGTCGGTCGAGGCCGGTGACTGGTTCGCCGGCGGCAGGTCGCTCGCCGAGCAGAAGCTCGCCAGCTACTGGATCGACATCCACGTCACCGAAGGCACCAACACCAAGGACGAGAAGGCCGCTTATCTTGCCGCCATGTTCAAGCGCATGGCCGAGATCCTGGGGCCGCTGCATCCCGAGACCTATCTGCATGTCGACGAGGTCAAGGGCGACGCCTACGGTTTTGGCGGCCTCACCCAGGAGCGCCGCTACATCGCCGGCAAGCTCGACGTGTCGCTGGATCGTGCGGAGGCGGCCTAGGCGGCCGCTTCCGGCACCAACGCCTTGGTTGGCCCGAACAGCCCCTCAAACGCCTGCCGAAGTGCGATGTCGACGTCAGCCATGGTCACGAGCTGGCCGAGGTCGACCAGCGAGGTGACGCCATAGCGGGCGTCAGTGACGCCGCAGGGCACGATGCCGGCGAAATGCGACAGCTCCGGCTCGACATTGATGGCGATGCCGTGGAACGAGACCCAGCGCTTCAGCCGCACGCCGATCGCCGCGATCTTGTCCTCGAAACCTTCGCCCTTGTCGGGCCGCCTGACCCAGACGCCGACCCGGTCCTCGCGCCGCTCGCCGCGGACGTTGAAGGCGGCGAGCGTGCGCAGAATCAGCTCCTCCAGGCTCGCGACATAGGCCCGGACATCCGGCCGGCGGCGCTTGAGGTCGAGCATGACATAGGCCACCCGCTGGCCCGGCCCGTGATAGGTGAGCTGTCCGCCGCGCCCGGTGGCGAAGATCGGGAAGCGGGGATCGCGCAGGTCGGCTTCCTTGCCGGAGGTGCCGGAGGTGTAGAGCGGGGGGTGTTCGAGCAGCCACACCAGCTCCGGGGCCTCGCCTGCCGCAATGGCGGCGACCCGGGCTTCCATCTCGGCCACCGCCTGCGGATAGGGCACTGGCGCGTCCGAGATTCGCCACTCCACGGGCTGGCCGTGGGACGCCGAAAACGACGTCAAATCCAGCTCTTGGCGCGGGTTTTGGGGCAAATTAACCATTGGCTAACCATAACGTGGTGATCATTGCAGGCGCAAATGCCAAGTCCTTGTCCGAAGTCCTTGGTCCTTAGTCCCTGGTTGCGGCGGTCCTGACAGTGCCCACTCTCGATAAAGTCACCGTGGATCTCATGGTCGTCCTCGGGACGACCACCATGCCGATCCATCAAGTATTACGTCTTTCCCGCGGCGCCATCATCGAGCTGGACGCAACCGAGGCCGATGAGGTCAAGGTTTTGGCCAATAATCTGCCGGTTGCCTCCGGCGTCGTGCTGGTCGACCGCAACCGGATCGCGGTCGAGGTCAAGCAGATGCTGCCGCGCACGCCGGGCACGCGGTAGCGGCCCGGGGACCCGATAGGGCCCGGGCACCCGGTAGCGGCCTGGACCTGCGGTAAGGGCCGATTCGGGGGAGGCCCAGGAACTTTCCTGCAAAGCTGTGGAATTCAGGGCCTTTGCAGGCTTGTACCCCTCTGATGGATTTGTTAGATCGGCGCCGTTGATCCGGCTGGCCTTCAGGCCTCAAGCCGGCATCCCCAAAGCGCTCGTGGCGGAATTGGTAGACGCGCTGCCTTGAGGTGGCAGTGAGTAAAATCGTGGGGGTTCGAGTCCCTCCGAGCGCACCAAAAATCCAGCATAAGCAATTGCCATTGCTTATCTTTTGTGAAGATCAAGACCTGTCCGCGACTGACATCCTCACAGCGGAGGTCAAGTTACTCCTCTGAGACCCGCACGACTGCACCGTAGCCGACTCGGCGCTCGGTGATGGCTCTTGGCAGTACGGCGGTGATGCGTCGAAAAATGCCACCGATCACCTCAAGGCACTGGTCAAAAGTAGATCCAGTTAGGTGATCAAGTGCCCAGAAGGTGCCAAGAGCATCCGGTTTGCGTGGTGCATTGTACCGGCCCTTCCAGACGACCACCTGCGTGAGCCATCGCAGAAATTCCCGTTCTGCATCAGATGTCGAAAGCGATGCGAGTTCGGCGAGAGAGACGAGGTCATGTTGGCTGACCTGGGCAGCGATCTTCTCGCGTCCAATTAGAGAGGGATCGCGATCGACAATGATCGCCTTCAAACCGTTTTCCAAGGCGTAGCCGTACAGGAGAAAAATTGGAAAAACGTTTGGCTCATCGCACTCGATCTCCGCGTGCTCGACATCACTGTTGTCCAGTTTCTCGGAAGCTACAATCAAGGCGGTCTCGTAGCGTAGAACCAGCGCTCGCTCCTCGCTCGCCAGCATTCCAGCAGATTTGAAGAGGTCGTGCGCTTTGGCGAACCAGAACCGGGGATGTTGGAAGGCCTCAAAGTTCTGCTTGAGAAAATCGTCGAGGGTGTCCATGACCCGTCTGCCCCATCAGGACTTGGCCGTCACGCCGCTTTCTGCAACTTGATCCCGGGGCGCAGCCCAGCGCGTTGCGCAAGCCGGACCAGCATGCTCAGACTGAAACGGTTGATCTTTCCGTTCTTGATCTCCGATATCCGAGCCTGAGTGACGCCGAGTTGTGCCGCCGCCTCGGTCTGCGTCAATCCGGACTTGTTCAGCCATTTGTTGATGCCGGAAAGCAATTTGGCACGCATCTCGAGCTCTGCAGCTTCTTCCGCGGAGAAGAGGTCGTAGAATACTGATCTTGCCATCATCGTCACCTGATCTGTCTAAGTCTTGCTTTGGCGAGGTCGATGTCCCGCTTAGCCGTTGCCTGTGTTTTCTTCTGGAATGCATGCAGCACGTGAACTACGTCGCCGATCGTGGTCAGGTAGATGACCCGGTAAGCGCCTGAGGCCTGACGTATCCTGATCTCGCGAACGCCGGGGCCGACCGACGGCATTGGTTTCCAGTCAGAAGGGTTTTCGCCGATCTGAACCTGAAACAATTGATATCCAGCTTCGCGTCGCACGTCGTTCGGAAAGGCTTCGACATCAGACCGGCTGCTGCCGTGCCATCTCACTTCCTTCATTATCTGACTATGCCAATTCTGGCATAGCCGGTCAATGCGGTTTGGCGTCAGACACTGATCTTGAATGCCGCCGGTGGTACGGTGGGTGCTCGCGGAAAGGCACTTTTAGGCGTGACAAGCATCCTTATTGGATGGTGCGTTCGAACAAGCCCTTGAAGTCTCAGCAAATGCGATCGCCCTCCGAGCGCACCAAGTTCATCTCTCATTGTTGTTTGGGCTGGATTTCGGCGGCCGCCTCGTGCGCCGCCCGTTGATCTGACGGATCACGTACGCAGCCGCCGGCAGGGGCATCCGGCGGGAAGATGCTGTCGTAGATCGCACGCGCCTCGCGGATGAGGCGCTGCCGCTCGAGTTCGGATTTCGAGGCGAAGCGGACGACGTTCGTCATTCGCGTTCCAAAACTTCGTTCGCGCGCCGCCAGACTGGAAACGGGTCTGCGAGCTTCGCCCATTCCGTGACGTTCATGGCCGGCTTACCCGGGACAAGGCAGGCATCCAGGCGTGCGCGGAGCGCGCTCTCGTCCATGCCCGCGCCGATGAACACGATTTCCTGGCGGCGATCGCCATAGATGTCGTTCCAGTTCGCACGCAACCGCTTGCGCCAAAACGGGTCGTCCGGCCAGCGTTCCGCAGGCACGCTGGCCCACCAGAATCCAAGGGCCTCGGTGCGCGTGATCGCGCCGGCCTGGCTGATCTCGCCCAGCCATTGCGGCCGCGTCGCCAGCCAGAAATGTCCTTTGGCGCGAATGACACCGGGCCAGGGCTCTCGCACGAACTTGTCGAATTTTTCGGGATCGAACGGCCGACGCGCCCGATAGACGAAGCTGGTCACGCCGTATTCCTCCGTCTCCGGCACGTGATCGGCAAAGCCGTAGAGTTCCCTGAACCAGAGCGGATGCGCTTGCGCCTTTTCGAAGTCGAACCGGCCGGTGTCGAGAATGCGATCGAAGGCGACCCGGCTGTGGTTGGCTTCGATCAGCTCCGCTTCCGGATTGAGCGCCCGGATGATCTTTCGCGCTGCTTCGCGTTGTGCCGGCGAGGCGTCATCGACCTTGTTGAGCACGATCACGTCGGCAAATTCGATCTGCTCGACGAGCAGATCGACCAGCGTGCGCTTGTCGTTCGCCAGCGCTTCGCCGCGCTGCTCCAGGAAATCCGTCGATGAATAATCCCTCAGCAGATTCACCGCGTCGACCACGGTGACCATGGTGTCGAGGCGTGCCACGTCGGAGAGGCTTTCGCCGTCCTCGGAACGGAAATCGAAGGTCGCTGCAACCGGCAGCGGCTCGGAGATGCCGGTGGATTCGATCAGCAGGTAATCGAAGCGGTTGTCTTCGGCGAGGGCGCGCACCTCCTTCAGCAGGTCGTCGCGCAGCGTGCAACAGATGCACCCGTTGGTCATCTCGACGAGCTTCTCATTAGTCCTGGACAGGTTCGCATCGCCACCACGGACCAGATCCGCATCGATGTTCACCTCGCTCATGTCGTTGACGATCACCGCCACTTTCAGGCCGTGCCGGTTGTTCAGGACGTGATTCAGCAAAGTGGTCTTTCCAGCCCCGAGGAAGCCGGACAAGACGGTGACGGGGAGTTTTTGCATGGAGATCGAACAGTCTTTTCAAGGGGATAGAGTGACGAGGGGGCATTGGGACCGGATATGTAATGTTATAACATTACATTCGTTGTCGGCGTCGTCGTCAAGCCGTTTTGCGGTTCAACTGAAGTTGCGAACGTTCAAGTGATTGTTCTTTGCCCTGTGGGAGCGATCGGGGCAGGCAAAATGCCGGACAGCGGTGCGCCGGAAGAACGGGCGACGCAGCCCAGCGTAGAAATCGAACTGAACGTCAAGCAGGTTGCATCACTGCGGCAAGTGCACCAGCAGCCAGGCGCCCGCGGCCACACATGCGATGCCGGCAGCGCGCGCGATCCAACGTCCGGCCGGCGTAACTTTCTCCAGCAGGACAAGCAGCGCCAGAAGCGCAATCCAGAGCACGTTCATCACGCCGCCGACGAACAACAGCGCCATCAAAACCCAGCAGCAGCCGACACAATAGCCTCCATGCCGAAGTCCCAGCAGCAGGCAGCCGCGCAGGTCGCCGCGAAAACCGCCATGGCGCATCAGGAACAGAAACGGCGATTGGCATTGGGCGAGACAGACGTCCTTGAGCGGTGTCCATTGATAGACACCCGCCGCGATCAGCACGATGGCGCCGAGCAGATTGCTTGCGAGCGCCATCCGGGAATCCAGCAGGGCTGCTCGCTCGACCGCCCATTGGAGAAGGGTGGCTGCCAGCGAAAAGCCGCACCAGGCAAGGAGATAACCGGCGGCAAACCAGCCGGTCGCAGCGAACGGCTTGCCCTGCGCTTTGCCCTGTCGGCCTACGCGGGCGTACATCAGGATCATGGGCGCGGCCGAGGGGGCCATCATTCCGACCATCATCACCGCCCACATCAGGAGCACGTAGGCGAACTCAAACGTTCGCCACGGCTCGCTCGTCGGCAGCATGATTCCGATCCCGGCCGGGATCATGCGGAATCCGGTCATGTCCATGCCGCCCATGTCCATGTCGTTGGCGAGCCAGAGCACATAGCTCCATGCCAGCGCGACAATGAGGCCGATCGCGCCGCCGACGATCCAGCGATCGCGCCGCAGCACGGTTTCCAGTGGGCTGTCCGTCATTGGCGATCGAAATTGCCGGGCCTGACGCAGGCCGGTTTCGGGAGTTTACATCACGCCTGGTTCGACCAGCGGATCGGCGCATAGAGGCCGTTCCTGCCGGAATTATCCCAGCGCATGCCATGATCGCTGAAGGTGTTGCCGGAGGCGCCGACCGCCATCACCATGGCATCGGGGCTGACCGGATGACCGATGTTCACCCACATCTCCCCGCTCGGATGCATGGTCGGCAACGGATCGACGGACATGTGCAGGATGCCGGGGATTTCTGCGGACCGCGTCTTGCCGTCGATCCGGAACGTGATCGGGACCTTGCGCACCCCCAGGTTCTTGCTGATCAGCGGCGTGAACGCAGCCATCGGACCGCCGGCACCGCCGGTGAAGATCGCAGCCAGGGCCTCGGTCTGCTCATCGCTGGCGCGCTGATCGATATAGGCGGCGATTGACCAATCTCCGTCTGCCATGACCCCAGGTGCGTGGAGGACGACGAGCACATTAAGTCCATCCAGCTCGATGTCACCGTAGCGGCCGCTCTCGATGTGGAAGATCAGCGGTACGTTGCAGAAGCCCTCGGTCGGTCGCGCGGTCAATGGGGGCGCCGCCGATACCAGGCAGGGACACACGATGCTGCAACTGCAATTTTCGAAATAGTCACCGGAAAGGTGCCATGGGACATCCGCCATTGCTCGCTCCCGCTTGGCCGAACCCGATAGATGCTTTCGAATGAGCTACGTAGGGTTGAAAGCTACGCCGCGCGGCGGAGCCCCGCAATGGGGCTCTGCCGATTGACGGAAAAGTGCGATCAGCTGGAACTGCAGCTGAACTCTCCACGCGATCGCCATCCGAGCGGAGCAAAAGCCAATTTCCGCTTTGAAATCACGGATATTTTCTGGACGTGTTCCGGAGGGTCGGGCCTACTGCGGCTCGATTCCGGCCGCTTTGATGATCCGTCCCCATTTGCCGATCTCGGCTTTCAGGAACGTCTCGAGCGCTTCCGGGGTCGCGCGCTCGGCCTCGACTGGCGCCATGCTGAGTTCGGCAAAGCGGCTGATCAAGGCCGGGTCCTTCAGCGCCGTCTGCAGTGCGCCGACGAGATGGTCGACGACGGGCTTGGGCGTGCCGCGCGGCGCGTAGAGGCCGTACCAGGTCGTGACATTGAACTCGGGAACGCCGGCTTCGGTCGAGGTCGGCACATCAGGCAGCGTCGCGACACGCGTCTTGCTGGTGATGGCGTAGCCCTTGATCGTCTTCGACTGGATATAGGGCGTCGGCCCCGTCGCGGGATCGCAATAGACGTCGATATGGCCGGCGATGACGTCGTTCAGCGCCGGTCCGCCGCCCTTGTAGTAGATCGGGGTGAGCTTGGTATCCGTGGCGCTCATGAACATCAGGCCGCAGAGCTGTGAGGCCGAGCCGAGACCGACGTTGCCGAAAGTGACCTTGTCACCGGCGTTGCGGATGTGTGCGACCAGCTCGCCGAGATCCTTGGCTGGAAAATTCGGCCGCGCCACCAGGATCATCGGGACGTCGGTGACGAGCCCGATCGGGGCGAAATCGCCGACCGGGTCGAACGGCAGCTTGGCGTAGAGGGCAGGCGCGGTGGCCTGGCCGACATGCATCAGGAGCAGCGTGTAGCCATCCGCGGCCGCCTTGGCGACGCGGTTGGTGCCGAGCGTGCCGCCGGCACCGACGACATTCTCGATGACGATGGACTGTTTCAGCGTCGCGCTCATGGCGCTGCCGAGGATGCGAGCGATGACGTCGCCGGGACCGCCGGCGGAGAACGGCACGATCATCGTGACCGGGCGATTGGGAAAGTCGTCTGCGAGCGCTGCGCCGCAGGGATGAAGCAGGAGAAACAGGATCAGCGATCGTACGAGAAACTTCATCGAACACTCCCTGGCGGCATTGTTCTAGTCGTCGGAAGGCGCCGCCTCCTTGGCCGCCGACGATTTTTCGATCATGTCGAGCGCAGCCACCGCGGCCGCGTTGATGTGGTCGACGCAGCAACGCTCGGCGAGATCTGCATCGCCGTTCTGGATCGCACGCCAGATCGCGGTGACTTCGCGAAGGCTCTTGTTGATCCGCTTCGGTTGCGACATCGACGTGATCCGCAGCAGCTGGATGCGATCGTGCAGCGGCTTGAGCATGCGCTGGATAAACGCATTGCGGCAGCCGCCGATCAGCGCCGCGTAGAAATCGGTCTTGGCTTCGAGGCATCCGACGAGGTCTTGCTTGGCCGCGGCCGCCTTCAGCCGTGTCAGGGCGTCGCCGATCCGGCGTGCCACTTCGGGGTCGTGAAGCCTGGCGCATTCGCGGCCGGCGAATCCTTCGAGCACCGCGCGTGCGGCGTAGAGCTGCCGGGCCTCTTCGAGGCTGATCGTGGACACCACGGGGCCGCGGTGCGGGACCATATTGACCAGCCCGTCGGCCTCGAGCGCACGCAGCGCTTCGCGGATCGAGGGGCGGCTGACGCCCATCATCTCGCAGAGCTCGCGCTCGACCAGGCGCTGGCCCGGCTTCAGCGTTCCCGACATGATCGCCTCACGCAGCTTCTGCGCCACCATCGCCCGGACGGTCGGGACGTCCTCGATGCGGAGTGTCGACTGCAATTCGCTACGTCTTTCCATGTCCGGGCCTTGGTTGGAATGATTCAATATCGATTTACAGGCAGAATCATCATTTCGGCAATTTGAACGTGGGCGGGCTGGTCGAGCGCGAAGACGATCGAGCGGGCGATATCGGCCGGATCGAGCGCCATCCTGAACTGGTCGAAATAGTCCTTTTCCTTCTGCGTATCGCCGCGGTACCGGGTCAGGATGATGTTGGTCCGGGTCAGGCCGGGTTGCAGCTCGGTCACCCGGATCGCGGTTTCCGCCAGCTCGCCACGGAGGGTCTCGGTGAACATGTGCACGCCTGCCTTGCTGGTGCTGTAGGCGGCCATGTCGGGCACGATCCGGACCGCGTTGATGGAGCTGATGTTGACGATATGGCCGGCGTTGCGCTGGACCATGCCGGGGAGGATCGCACGCGTGACGCGCATCAGGCCGATCAGGTTGGTCTGGATGATGTTGGACCAGTCGTCCGCAGAACCGATGTCGAAGCGCGTCCGGCCGCCGATGTCGTGGCCGGCATTGTTGATGAGAACGTCGACCGGCTTGAAATGATCGGGAATGGCATCCGGCAGGCGATCGACGGCCGTTGCGTCGCTGACGTCGAGCTGGATCGGAAACACCGCATCGCCCGCCGTCGCCGCCAGCTCTTCAAGCGCCTTGGCGTCGCGGTCGACCAGCACGACGCGGCGGCCGCTGTCCAGCAGCGCCTTGGTGATGGCCCGTCCCATGCCGCCGGCGGCACCCGTCAGCACGACGGTCTGGCCCGATTGTTCAGTCATCGCAGCACTCCCATTCCAGTTCTCATGCCACCGACCAGCCGCCGTCGATCGGCAGGCTGGCGCCGGTGATATCGTTTGCGGCCGGACCGCAGAGGAAGACGACCATGGCGGCGACGGCATCCATTTCGATGAAGCGCTGCGTCGGCTGGCGCTCGCCGAGATAGTCGCGCGTCACGTCCTCGACCGGACGATTGCTGCTCGACGCCATCGTCGCGATCTTGTTCAGGATGGCGGGCGTCGGCAGCGTGCCGGGGCAGAGCGTGTTGCAGGTGATGCCGCTGCGCGCCGTCTCGATGGCCACCGCGCGGGTCATGCCTGAAATCGCCGTCTTGGTGGTGACGTAGTCGATGCGGTCCTCGACCGCGCGGGTCGAATAGATCGAGCCCATGTTGATGATCCGGCCCCAGCCGCGCCGCTTCATCGCCGGCAGCGCCAGGCGGATGAGGTGGAACGGCGCCGACAAATTGACCGCCAGCGCGTCGTCCCAGCGCTCGGGCGGAAACTGCTCGATCGCGGAGAAATGCCTGACGACGGCATTGTTGACGAGGATATCGATCGCGCCGCAGCGGTCGAGCAGGTCGGCCATCATGGCCTCGATCGCCTCGCGCCGGGACAGATCGACGCCGGCAGCGACGACCTCGACGTTGAAGCGGGCGCGCAGGTCATCCGCGGCCTGCTTCGGCGGGACGAGATCGTGAAGGACGATATTGGCGCCCGCGCCGGCAAGCCCTTCCGCGATGCCAAGGCCGAGGCCCGCGGTCGCGCCGGTCACGAGTGCCCATTTGCCCTTCATCGCAGCCACGCTCCGCTACTTCTTGTCGAGCTCGGCGAAGACTTCCTTCGCGTTCCGGAACGCGTCCACGCCCGCCGGCACGCCGCAATAGATTGCGACCTGCATGAAGACCTCGCGGATTTCCTCCTTGGTCGCGCCATTGGCGAGCGCGCCGCGGACATGGGTCTTCAGCTCGTGCGGACGGTTGAGTGCGCAGAGCATTGCCAGATTGAGGAAGCTGCGCGTCTTGCGGGTGAGGCCCTCGCGGCCCCAGACGTAACCCCAGCAATATTCCGTGGTCAGGTCCTGCATCGGGCGGTTGAACTCGTCGGCGGAGGCGATCGCCTTGTCGACGAACTCGTTGCCGAGCACGCTCTTGCGGATTTCGAGGCCGCGGTCGTAGGTCGCCTTGTCCATTGTGGTCTCCGTTTCTTGGTTGGGCGTCGTCAGCACTCAGATCAGCTTTTGGGCCAGAACGGTTTTGCCAGCGCGAGTTCGGGCGGGAACACCGTCACCGGCACGCCGGCCTGCCACTGCACGATGGTCATGCCGGCGCCGACGCGGCGGCCTTTCTCGTCGAACTTGATCTCGCCCAGCGGATAATATTTGGAGGGGCCGCCATCCATGGTGCGCAGCGCTTCGCCGACGGCGACGCGATCGGCCTTGCCGGCCTTCTCCAGCGCGTCCTTGATCACCCACATGTCGCCATAGGTGGAGATCGCATTCTGCGTCATCCACGGCTCCTTGTAGCGGGTCTTCAATTCGGCGATGAGAGCCTCATGGCCCTTGGCGCCCCAGCTGGCGACGCAGGTCAAGACGCCCTGCAGCAGTTCGGGGCTGACGGTCTGCAGCATGTCCGGCTCGGCGATCGCGATGCCGAACGAGATCGTCGGGATCTTGCCCTGGCCGAGGCCGAACTCGTTCATCTTCTCGAGCAGCAGTTTTGCATCCGAGATCACCGTCGGCAGGAAGAACAGCAGATCGGGCTTGGCCGACCGGATCTTCTGCACCAGCGACGTCGCATCCGCCAGCGGCGGGGTGAAGGTCTCGTCGACGATCAGCTGCAACTGGTTCTCCGCCAGCAGGCCCTCGCGCATCGCCTTGGCCGAGGCGATCGAGGCGCCCGTGTTGTCGGTGAGGATCGCGACCGTCTTCGGCCGCTTGCCTGAGGCCGTCTCCGCCAGCTTGATGAGCTGGGGTAACGCCTGCCGTGCCTGCGACCCCGCGGTGGCCGCGGTCTGGAACACGTACTTGAACCCGCGCTCGGTGATGAGGTCGGAGTAGGAGAGGGTGAGCATCGGCAGGTTGGCGCGCTCGGTCACCTCGGTCACCGCGAGGGTGAACGAGGACAGATAGGCGCCGCTGGCCGCAACCAGATCGGTCTCCTGCGCCACCATGCGCTGCGCGGCGTTCTTGGCCTTCTCGGTGGTGTCGCCGGAATCGAGCACCACGAGCTTCAGCTTGGCGCCGCCGAGCGCCTTGATGCCGCCTTGCGCGTTGATGTGGTCGATCGCCATCTCGGCGCCTTCGCGCATCACGGTTCCCGGACGGGCATAGAGCCCCGAGATCGGCACCAGCAGGCCGACCTTCACCTCCGACGGCTGCTGCGCCCAAGCAGTCCGGGATGCGATCAGCGTGCCGGAGGCGCCGGCCAGCAGCGTTCGCCGCGATATCGTGATCTTGCTCTTGGCAGTCATGACAGTCTCTCCTCCCCAGGATTTGCGCGACGGCTAGGATTTCTTCGGCCAGAACGGCTGCGCCTGCGCGAGCTCGGGCGGATAAACGGTGACAGGCACGCCCGATTGCCATTGCACGATGACGACGCCGGCGCCGACGCGGCGGCCCTTCTCGTCGAATTTGAGCTGGCCGCCCGGGTAATATTTCGATGGGCCGGCATCCATGGTGCGGAAGGCCTGCGCGACCGCATTGCGGTCGGCCTTGCCGGCCTTCTCCAGCGCTTCCTTCATCAGCCACATGTCGCCATAGGTCGAGATGACGTTCTGCGTCATCCAGGGCTCCTTGTATTTGGCCTTGAGCTCGGCGATCAGCGCCTCGTGGCCCTTCGAGCCCCAGTTGGCGACGATGGTCATGATGCCTTGCACGGTCTCCGGGCTCACGCTCTGCAGCATGTCGGGCTCGGCGATGGTGATGCTGAAGGACACCGTCGGGATCTTGCCCTGGCCGAGGCCGAACTCGCTGATCTTCTCCAGGCCCAGCTTGGCGTCCGACACTGCGTTCGGCATGAACAGCAGCAGATCGGGTTTGGCGGAGCGGACCTTCTGGATCAACGGCGTGGCATCCGACAGCGGCGGGGTCCAGACTTCCTCGACCACGAGCTGAAGGCCATCCTGCGCGAACAGCTTTTCCTTCAGTGCCTTGGCGGTGGCCACCGACGTTGCGGTGTTGTCCATCAGCATCGCCACGGTCTTCGGCTTCTTGCCCGAGGCATTCTCGGCGAGCTTCATCAGCGTCGGCAGGCCGAGCTCGGACTGGCGGCTCGCGGTCGCGGCGGTCTGGAAGATGTATTTGAAGCCGCGGTCGGTCAAAAGGTCCGAATAGGACAGCGTCAGCACCGGCAGCTCGGCGCGCTCGGTCACCTCGGTGACTGCGAGCGTGAAGGAGGAGAGGTAGGAGCCGGTGGCGGCGACCAGATCGGGCTCCTGCGCCACCATGCGCTGCGCCGCGTTCTTGGCCTTCTCGGTGGTGTCGCCGCAGTCGATCACGACCAGCTTCAACTTGGCGCCGCCGAGCGCCTTGATGCCGCCTTGCGCGTTGATGTGCTCGATGCCCATCTCGGCGCCCATCTTCATCACCTGGCCGGGGCGGGTGTAGATGCCCGACAGCGGCACGATCAGTCCGACCTTGATCTCGCCAGGAGCCTGCGCGCGCGCAACGCCGGCGAGGCCGACGGCGGCGGCGCCGGAGAGCACGGTGCGGCGACTCAGTCCTTTTGAAGTCTTGTTCATTTTGTTTCTCCCCTGGTCTTTGTTTTTGTGTTGGTCACATGCCGAGATAGGCCTTCCGCACGCGGTCGTCGGCGCGCAGCGTGGCGTTGTTGCCTTCGAGCACGACATGTCCGGCTTCGAGGACATAGCCGTGATCGGCGGATTCCAGCGCCTCCGCGACGCGCTGCTCGACCAGCAGCATGGTCAGCCTGGACTGGCGCCGGATCTCGATCAGGCGCTCGAAGATGAAGTCCGCGGTCGAAGGCGCGAGCCCCATCGAGGGCTCGTCCAGCATCAGAAGCTTCGGCGAGGAGGCGAGGCCGCGGCCGATCGCGAGCATCTGCTGCTGGCCGCCGGACATCGTGCCGGCGAACTGATCGCGGCGCTCCTTCAGCACCGGCAGCCATTCGAAGATGCGCTCGATGTTGGCCTGCCAGTCCCGCCGGCCGCTTTCGGTCATCGCGCCCATTTCCAGATTCTCCATCACGGTCAGGGACGGGAAGACCTGGCGTCCCTCCGGGACGTGGGCGATGCCGAGATGGGCGCGCTGCGGCGGCGGCACCGCGAGCAGGTCGACGCCGTCGAACGTGATCGCGCCGCCGCTCGGCTTCACGATGCCGGAGATCGTCTTGAACAGCGTGGTCTTGCCGGCGCCGTTGGGTCCGACGATGGCGACGAACTGGCCGGCGCCGACATCGATCGACACCCCGTTCAGGACGGGCTTGGCCGAATAGCCCGCGCTCAATCCCTCAATGCGCAGCATGGCCCACCCACTTTTTGCCGAGATAGGCCTCGATCACGCGGTTGTCGCGCGTCACCACTTCCGGCAGGCCTTCGGTGATGACGGCGCCGTGGTCGAGCACGAGGAAACGATCGACGAGGCGTACCATCGCCTGCATGGTGTGCTCGATGATGGCGATGGTGATGCCGTCGCGCGCGAGCTGCTGGATCACGGCCACGACCTCGTCCGCCTCGCCGTGGCCGAGGCCCGCGAGCGTCTCGTCGAGCAGCAGGATGCGCGGCTGACCGGCGATGGCGCGGGCGAGCTCCATCAGCCGCAGCTCCTTGGTCGAGAGCTCGCCGGCGACACGATCGGCCTCGGCGGAGAGCCCGACGCGGGCGACCGCGTCGGCCGCCAGCTTGCGGGCCTCCGCGTCGGAGCGGGCGCGCACATAGGCGCCGACCACGACATTGTCGAGGATCGACATGCGCAGGAACGGCCGCATCACCTGGAAGGTGCGGCCGATACCGGCCTCGCAGATCACGTGCGGCCGCTGTCCCGACATGTTGCGGCCGTCGATCAGAACCTCGCCCTGGCTCGGCTTCAGGAAGCCGTTGAGGAGATTGAACAGCGTGGTCTTGCCGGCGCCGTTGGGCCCGATGATGCCGAGGATCTCGTTCTTGTGCAGCTTGAAGCTGACATCCTGCACGGCCTTGAGGCCGCCGAAGGAGCGCGAGAGGTTTCTCACCTCGAGCACGACCTCGCCGGTGGCGGCGCGCTGCCGGGAGGTGGGCTTCAGGGCTGTCACGTTGGCAGTCGCCGCTTCCGGGGTATCACCGACCGTCGCCTTGGATGCGGTGCGATTGCGCAGAAGATCGCGCAGCTTCCAGAACAGGCCTTCCGGCGCAAGCAGGATGACGCAGACGATGGCAATGCCGAAGATGACGCCCTGAATGCCGGGGATGCGCGCGCCGGCTTCGGCGTGCAGGATCTCGGCGAGGGGGATCAGGATCACCGAGCCGATCACCGGGCCCCAGACCGTTCCGACGCCGCCGAACATCGCAACCGTCAGCGCCTGCGCGGACACCAGCATGCCGAACACCGATGCCGGGGTCACGACCAGCAGCACCTGCGCGTAGAACCCGCCGATCGCCGCGGCGATCGCCCCGCTCAGCGTGATCGCGCGCAGCTTCCAGGCCAGCGTGTTGATCCCGGCCGCTTCAGCCGCAGCCTCGTTCTGCTTGATCGCGAGCAGCGCCATGCCGAAGCGCGATCGCTCGATCACCTGAGTCAGAACGATGGTGGCGAGCATGAGCGCCAGCCCCAGCAGCGTGTAGAGGTGGGGATCGGCGAACTGCATGTAGGCGATCGGCGCCTCGCGCTTGATCGGAAGCGTCACCTCCTGGAAGCCGAGCCACTCGAACACGTAGAGAATGGCGAGCGGATAGGCGAGCATCGCCAGCGCGAAATAGTGGCCCTGCAGCCGGAAGGTCGGAAAGCCGATCAGGAGGCCGGCGATGCCGCCGAGCATGGCGGCGACCGGAATCAGCAGCCAGGGCGAGATGTCGAAATAGATCTGCCCGAGCGCGGTCGCGTAGGCACCGATCCCGAAGAACGCGGCGTGGCCGAACGAGATCAGGCCGGTGTAGCCGCTGAGCAGATTCCACGACAGGCCGAACACCGCCCACACCGGCACCAACGTCAGGATCAGCTGGTAGTAGGAGTTGGTGACGCCGAGCGAAATCCCGGCATAGGCGAGCGTGAAGAGCAGGGGAGGCAGCAGTGATCGCATCCGGAGCATGGTCACGTCCTCTCGACCATGCGCCCGAAGAAGCCCTGCGGACGGAAGAAGATGATGAGGAGGAAGACGGCGAAGATCGCCGCGTTCTGCAACTGTGTCGGCAGAATCAGCGTCGACATCTGCTGCACGAGGCCGATCGTCATGCCGCCCCAGAAGGCGCCGATGATGCTGCCCATGCCGCCGAGCACGACGCCGGCATACATCACGATGACGTATTCGAGGCCGACGAAGGGATGGAACGGATAGTTGGTCGCGAGCAGGCCGCCAGCAATCGCGGTGATGCCGCAGCCGAGCGCGAAGGCGGTGCGATGCGCGCGGTCGACGTCGATGCCCATATAGGTCGCAGCGGTCGGATTGTCCGCGGCGGCGCGGAGCGACTTGCCGATCCGGGTCCGCGTGATCAGCAGCGAGAGCAGGATCATGATCGCCAGCGAGACGATCATATCGATGCTGCGGGCCTTGTTGAGGAAGATGCTCATGTCGAAGAAGGGCCCGAGCTCCCAGGCCGAGCTCGACAGCGGCGTGCGGATCGAGGCCAGCACCGAGCCGAACACGATGAGGCCGCCGTTCTGCAGGATGAGCGCGATGCCGAGCGTGAGGATGAGCTGGGCGTAATGGCCTTCGCCTTCGAGCGACGCGGTGCGCGTGCCTGAGACGTGCGAGATCAGCGTCCGGTGCACGAAATAGCCGAACACGGCAAGCACGGGCCCGGCCAAGAGGATGGCGACGAACGGCCCGACCGTATTGCCAAACAGCGTCTGCACGCCGGCGGCGGTGAAGAGATAGAAGGCAGTGTACATGCCGAGCATCATGAAATCGCCATGGGCGAAGTTGATGACGCGCATGACGCCGAAGATCAGGCCGAGCCCGACGCACATCAGGCCGTAGACGGCGCCGATCAGAAGCCCCGCGGCGAGCGCTTGAAAGAACCCTTCCATCAGCTCCGCCTCCGCGCCGCTGACAATTCCAAGCTGGTCTCCAGATCGACCATGTTTCCCCCAATACTCTCCGGCATTTCTTATGATGCCGATCGTAAAGCCCGTTCCGTTGCGTTCAGACGGCACTGTGCGGCGAGGTCGCCGGCATTGTCGAGCTGCTCGCAATCGTCGATGAGTTGCTCGAGCCGGCGCGCGCGATCCTCACCGAGGGCTGCGGCTGCCGAACTGCGAAAGCGTGCGCGAATATCCGCAGGCGTTGCGGCGATGACGTCGGGCAGTGCGTGCCGGATGGCCCGGCCGTCGCGCAGCTGCACGGTCACCTCCGCGCCCTGCTTGCCCGGGAAGCCGGCGGTGAAGCCTGCGTCTGCCTTGAGCTCAGTGATCGCGACCAGGCGGATGATGTCGGCATCATCGAGCTCGGCGTAGTTCTCTTCCTCGATCTCGCCCCGCGCCAGCGTCGCCGCGACGCTGAAGGGAATGCTCATCTTGGCCTGGAGCGCGTTGCGGTAGGGCCCGATGGAATCGCAGCCGGGATAGCGAACCGCGGCGTCGGGCGCGCGGATGACGACGCGCTCGATCTCGTCGACGCTGGCGAGCTCGTGCGAGACACGAAGCGCGGCCTGTGCCGCTGTCTGCGCGAAATTGCAGGCCGGCACCGGCTTGTTGTAGACGGCCATGATCTCGCACTCGCCATTGGGGAAGAGCGCGATGCTGTCGGGCGCGGCCTGGCGGCGATAGGCGGCGAACAGGCCGGCTTCGCCTTCGAGAATCGTTTCCGAGCCGAAGGCGCCGGCCGCGGCAAGGCCAATTGCCCTGATCGCATTGCCGGCTGCAAAGCCCGGATGGAAATACATGTCGGAGCCGCCGGCATGCGGCCACTCGTTGAGTCCGCTGGAGGTATTGGCCGCGATCGCGATCGCGCTGGTCGCCTGGTCCTCGGAGAGGCCGAGCGCGAAACTTCCCGCGAGCGCGGCGCCCAGAGGGGCCACGAGGCCCGTCGGGCGATAGAGGCGTGCGAGGTCCGAGGTCAGCAGCGCGCGGCCGATCCGCGCGCCGGTCTCGTAGCCGATGATGGCGGCCGCGAGCAGCCTGTCCCCGCGCAGCGGCGTCTGTTCCGACAGCGCGAGCAGGGCCGGCCAGATCACGACGCCGTGGTGCGCGATGCTGGCCGCATGCATGTCTTCCCGCACGAGGCCGTGCCCCATGACGGCATTGGCGAAGGCTGCATCGGCCGGCGAGGAGAGTTGCGAGGTCCCGATGATCGTCGCGCTGCCGCCGGCCCGCGCAATCGCAACGGCCTGGCGGCTCCAGGGATGATGGCCCGCCTCGAAGGCGCAGGACAGGAAGTCGAGCAGGCAGAGCTTTGCCTTGGCGACGATTTCCGGCCCGAAATCACCAATATCCAGCGCAAGCACGCTCCGCGCCATCTGGCGCGCGAGCGGGACCTTGCCTGATACGGTCGGGTCGATCGTCATCGCGGGTCGCTCTCCCTGAAAGGCTGGCGCGATCAGCCGCGCATCTCGACCCCGGCCCACTCCTCGAGCACCTTGGCGATCGAGGTGAAGTCGGATGAAGCGCCGTACTTGGCGTTGGTGATCGCGAGCATCTGCCGCACCACCGCGCCGCAGACCATCGGCACGCCCATGGCCTCGGCCTCGTCCACGCAAAGACGGACGTCCTTGTAGGAGAGGCCGGTGGCGAAGCCGAAATCGAAGGTGCCGGGCAGCACCGCGCGCGGGAATTTGTCCTCGGAGGCGCTGTTGCGGCCGCTGCTGGCGTTGATGATGTCGATCAGCACCTTGGCATTGACACCGCCCTTGACGCCCATCGCGACGGCTTCCGACGTAATGACGAGTGCGGCTGCTGCCATCAGGTTGTTGGCGAGCTTGGCGGTCTGCGCCACGCCGGGCTTGTCGCCGGTGTAGAACAGCTTGCCGAAATTCTTCAGGATCGGTTGCACGGTCTCGTAGGTCGCCTGCGGGCAGGACACCATCACCGCCAGCGTGCCGTTGACGGCGCCCTTGATGCCGCCGCTCACGGGCGCATCGACCAGCGTCATCCCCTTGGCCTTCAGGCCTTCCGCGACGAGCTTCGCTGCGCCGGGACCAGACGTCGAGAGATCGATGACGATCTTGGCACGGTCGCCGCTGCTGATGCCGTCCTGGCCGAGCGCAACGGCCTTGACGATGTCGGGGGTCGGCAGGCTCGCAAGCACGATGTCGGAACGTGAGGCGACATCGGCCGGCGAGCTGGCGAGGAGCGCGCCGCGCTTGACCAGCGGCTGAGTTGCCTCGGCCTGCGTGTCGTAGACGACGAGCGAATAGCCCGCGTCCATCAATCGTCCCGCCATGGGACCGCCCATGCGGCCCGTGCCGATTACGCCGAGAATCTCTCCCGCCATCGTCTGCTCCCTGTCGCGCGATCCCGTGACGGGCGCGCCTTCTTGATCTCGTTGGTCAATCGTCATCGCCGGCCGGCCGTCTCGGCCGCCGTCGTCGTGGCAGCGGGGACCCCGCGCCAACGGGCGGGATTGTTATGATTGTCAGACAAGCTGTCAAGCATAACATTTTGGGGTCGACAGTTTGCCGCGGATCGGCATAAGGTTCGAACAAAACGAGGAAGACGCTCCGCGTGCCGCAAGATTCAATCCCGAGTGTGAGCAAGACGCTCGCCGACTTCGTAGTGTCCGCGTCATGGGCGGACGTGGAGGCGCAGAGCCTTGAGGCGCGGCGATCGATCCTCAATTTCTTCGCGACGGCGCTCGGCTCCGCACGCGATCCGGTGGTCACCGCCGCGATGCGGACGTTGTCGCCGTTCAGCGGTGCCGCGACATCGACGGTTATCGGCCATTCGCGGCCAATGGATGCGCTATGCGCGTCATTTCTCAATGCCATCTCGGCCAATCTGCTCGACTTCGACGACACCCATCCCGAGACGATCATTCATCCGGCCGCGCCGGTTGCCGCGCCCGTGCTGGCGCTCGCGGAGACGCACAGGATGACGGGCCGTGAGGTGCTGACGGCGTTCATTCTCGGCGTCGATGTGGAGTGCCGCATCGGCAATGCGGTTTCGCCGCGCCACTATGCGCGCGGCTGGCACATCACTTCGACCTGCGGGATTTTTGGCGCGGCGGCGGCTTGCGCGAAACTACTAGGACTGCCCGCGGAGGGGGTCGCAAACGCGATCGGGCTCGCGGCCAGCCAGTCGGCGGGCAATGTCGAGAACCTGCCCAGTGCCGCCAAGAATGTCAGCGTCGGCAACGCTGCGCGGAACGGGTTGTTCGCCGCGCTGCTGGCGCAGCAGGGCTATGAGGCGGCGCCGCGGGCCATCGAGGGCCCGCTCGGCTGGGCGCGTACCATGGGCGACGAGCCCGATATCGCTCGCCTGCTCGACGGTCTCGGCAAGACCTGGGAGATCGCGAAGAATACCTACAAGCCGTATCCCGCCGGAATCGTCTTTCACGCGGTGATCGATGCTTGTCTCGTGTTACGCGGGCGGATCGCCGAGCGCATCGACCAGATCGAGCAGGTGATCGTGCAGGGCTCGGCGCTGCTGCTCGCCCGCGGCGATCGCCCGGTCAATAACGAGCGCGATGCGCGCGTCAGCATTCATCATTGCGCGGCGTGCGGTCTCTTGCTCGGCGCGGCCGGCGTGACCGAGTTCGAGCAGGAGACCGTCGTTCGGCCCGACATCGCGCAGCTGCGGCAGAAGGTGAAGGCGGAGCTCGACCGCGAGATGCCCGACGGCGCCGCGCGCGTCAGCTTGCGTCTGGCCTCCGGCGATGTGCTCACGGAAACCGTCACGTCGCCGCGCGGCAGCCAGGCTGCGCCGCTGTCAGACAGCGACATCGAAGCGAAGTTGCGCGACGGCATACGCACAGGTCGAAGCGATTGGGATGCGGACCGCGTCATCGACGCCGTTTGGCGGCTCGATGCGGCGGATGACGTCGGCAATCTCCTGCAATCGCTACGGCCACCAATGGCCTCGCGCTGAACAACCACCAACCAGCAACTCTCAAGACCTGAAAGGGACGATCATGAGCAAGACCGAACTGTTCGAAAAGGGCCTCAAAGTTCGCAAAGAGGTGCTCGGCGAGGACTACGTCAACAAGTCGATTGCCGGAGCCGACGAGTTCACGCGCACCATGGCCGAATGGTCGACCGAATTCTGCTGGGGTGCCCTGTGGACGCGGCCCGGAGTCGACCGGCGCACGCGCTCGATCGTCAATCTGGCGATGCTCGGCGCGCTGAACCGGCCGCACGAGCTGAAGCTGCACGTCAAGGGCGCCCTGAAGAACGGGCTGACCAAGGAGGAGATCAGGGAGATCTTGCTCCAGGTCGCGGTCTATTGCGGCGTTCCCGCCGGCATCGACGCTTTCCGCAATGCGCGCGAGGCGTTCAACGAGGTCGACGCGGCAGGCTCCTGAGCTAATCAATGGCTGACCCGGACTACGAGCTCTTCGCCATCCGCTACGCGACACGGGATGCGCAGCGGAGCGAGCACTTCATCGGCGGCGACCCGCATGACGGGCCGATGCCAATGGACTACTTCATGTGGCTGGCACGGGGAGGCGGGCGCACCTTCGTCATCGACACCGGCTTCAACGCGGAAGTGGCCAGGCAGCGCAGGCGGAATTTCCTGCGCTGCCCGGTAGAGACGCTTGCGGCGTTCGATGTCGACGTCGGCAGCGTCAAGGATGTGATCCTCACGCATCTGCACTACGACCATGCCGGCAATTTCGACCGATTTCCGAACGCGCGGTTTCATCTGCAGGAACGCGAGCTCGCCTATGCCACCGGCCGCTACATGCAATATCCGCGGCTGTCGCATTCCTTCGAGGTCGAGGACATCTGCGGGATCGTGCGGCTGAACTACGCGCGCCGGGTGCTGTTCTACGACGGCGACGCCGAGATTGCGCCCGGCCTGACGGTGCACGCGGCCGGCGGCCACTCCGCCGGCCTTCAGTTCGTCCGCGTCAACACACGCCGCGGCCCCGTCGTGCTCGCCTCCGACGTCAGTCATTTCTACGAGAACATGACCAGCGAGCGTCCGTTCACGACGGCGTTTCATGTCGGCGACATGCTGGTGGGCTTCGACAAGCTGCGCGCCGCGGCACCTGATGCGGACCACATCGTCCCCGGCCATGATCCGCTCGTCATGAAGCTCTACCCGGCGCCAAGCCCGGAGCTGAATGGGATTGCGGTTCGCCTCGACGTGGCGCCGGCCGCAACGCCGGCGTAAACGCGCCTCGCGGGTTCCAAGTCTGCCTCTGCATCGCGGCGGTTCGGAACCAAAGCCTTCGCCTTCGCATTCGCAATTGATCGCCGAATGCGCTTGATGGTGGAGGACGATGAGGGACAGCACGTCGGAAGTGGCCGACATCAGGGAGGCCGTTCACCTCTGCATCGACATGCAGAACATCTTCGCCCCCGGCGGTCTGTGGGCGACGCCGTGGATGGAACGGGTCCTGCCGGCGATCGTCTCGATCGTTTCGCGCCACCAGGCCAGAACCATCTTCACGCGCTTTATCACGCCGCAGGATCCGGAAGATCGTCCCGGCCAGTGGCAGAGCTATTTTCATCGTTGGAGCCAGGCAACGCGCAAGCATCTGCCGCCATCCGCGCTCGAGCTCGTGCCCGCGCTCGGCAAGTTCGTTCCGCCGGCGACCGTGATCGACAAGCCGGCCTATTCCGCGTTCAGCAATCCCGTCCTCGCGGGCCGGCTGATCGACAGGAACGTCGGCACGGTCGTGATCTCGGGCGCTGAGACGGACGTCTGCGTGCTCTCGACGGTCCTGAGCGCGGTCGATCTCGGCTTCAGGGTCGTCATCGTCGAGGACGCCTTGTGCAGCTCGTCCGACGTCGGGCACGACGCGCTCATGACGATGTACCGCACCCGCTTTCACGGTCAGGTCGACCTGGTGACAACGGAAGAATTGGCCGAGTTCTGGCGGGAGTAGGGGATCAGCTCAATTGACGTTGTCGCCGAGCATGTTGCGGACGGCCGTGGCGACGGCCGGAATGCCGCTCGCATCGTGCATCAGCGCGATCTCGCCCTGCTGGGCGTGGCGAATGGCATGCGCCATGACGCGCAGGCGCGGGTCTCCGCCACTGTGCCACATCCGGTCGGCCATCCTGACCGCGCCCATGTGATGCTTGCTCATGGTCTCGACGAACACTGCATCGAACCGGTCCGCCGGCGCGGCCTTGACCTGTCGCATCTCGGCCTGCGTCAAGAAGCCCGGCATGGCGGCACGCTCTTCCGTGCTGCAGTCGGGCATCTCCGTGTCGAACCAGCTCAGCCACCAGTTCTCGAAAATCCTGATCTCGCCGGCCTGGCTCGCGACCATCAGCATCGCGAGCATGCGCAGATGCGGGTCCTGGGCGCGCTCCGCGGCGATCCGGGCCAGCTCGATGCCCTGGGCATGATGCGCTGTCATGTGACGGATGTAGGTCTGGTCCGCATCCCTGTCGCGGCCCATCCACGGCGGCTCGTAGCCGTGGCTGCCGAACAGCGCGATCGCGCCGAGCAGCGCCATCACGACCAGCGCACCGGTGATCCAGGCGTTGGTGAAGCGGATGTCGCGCTCGGCTGCAGCGCCGCGCCTCCAGCGCAACCGGGCGAACAGAGGATACATCAGGGCCGAGGTGCCATGAACGAGCAGGCCGATCCAATAGGGCTGCTGCAGCGTGAACAGCGGCTGCCGGAACGGAAACAGCGGCACCAGCACGAACCATTCCGTGGCTGACGAGAACGCGGCCCAGGGCAGCGCGAGTAGCAGGATGGTCGCCGGCCGCAAGTCGGCGGTCCAGCGTCCGAGCACGCCGAAGAACACCAGCGCCCAGGAAAAATCCGCCCATTGATGAAAGGCGATCCCGGTCAGGATCGCGCTCCATGACGGCTCCGCGGAGATCGCCCAGTCGCGCGCAGGAATGGCGGCAACCGTCATCCAGTCGACTGCGGCATCGCGGCCGATGCGGGCGGCGAAGAGCTGGCTGACGATGGTCGAGAAGGTGCTGCTGATCAGGCCGAGCGCGGCGGCGGCAATCCAGCGCGAACGTCGTCGTCCCCCCGTGCCCCGCGACAGGCCGTCGTCAGCGCGCGCTGCATTGGCAAGTGCTGGTCGCGGCTCTGCGTTCACGTCAGCCGCTTGAGCTTCTTCAGCGGGTTGAGCTCGCTCGGCTTGTCCTGTTCGTGATGGCCGCGCTTGGCCTCGGCCTTGCCGTCATCGTGCAGATCCCGGAGTCCCTTCGTCTTGCCCATGGCTTGTCTCCAAGCGGCTTGTCTCCAAGGCGGTTTTCTCCAAAGCGACCTGCCTCCAGACTCACGCCGCTGACCCCGGCGCCTGAAGGGGCGGTGAACGCCGGGGTCGCGGTTTCGTGCAGTCTGCCTCCGGCAGGGGGACGTCGGAGGCGTTGATCAGACGCTCTGGCGCGCGGATGGTTCCTCGCGGCCCTCAGCGCGGATCGCGTCATGCCTTGGTCATGCTTTGGCGGGCGCTGCGATCTGCCTGGCCGCGGTTCGGGCGCTCTCGATGCCCTTGGGGAAGCCGCTGCGGTTCGGATACAGCTTGCGCCGTGCGTCGCGCGGCGGGCGCCTCGGCTTGGTGTCCTGCGCGGCCCGGTAGTCGAGCATGGCGATGCCGCCGACCATCAAGAGCGCCAGCGCGATATTGCCCTTCCTGGGATTGTCGGCCGTCAACCCCGACAACAGCGCGGCGGCATCGAGACCGTCGCCGCCGACGCGGGCCCACAGGCCGGCGTTCTTGTCGACCGACAGCGACATGATCCCGGCCAGGATCTCGCGCACGCCGAAGGCGCGGACCAGCGTCTCATTGCCTTCCATGCCCAGCGTTTCCGTGACGCGTCTCGGCGCGAAGAATTCGACGACGCCAAGACCGATGCTGAACCAGCCGAGCGCGCGGGCGAGCTGATCTTCCGGCCGCTTCAGGCTCGGTCCGCCCTCGATAATCGTCGGGTCGCCCTTGGTGCGGACGATGTTGGAGAAATGAAACATGGCTTGCTCCTTCAGGGCCTCAGCACGACCTTGACGCAGGAGTCGCGCTTGTCGCGAAACACCTGGTACATCTCCGGTCCTCGTTCGAGCGGGACGGTGTGGGTGATGACGAAGGAGGGATCGATCTCACCCTCCTCGATGCGCCGGAGCAGATCGTCGGTCCAGCGGTTGACGTGGGTCTGGCCGGTCCGCATCGTCAGGCCCTTGTTCATGAAGGCCCCCATCGGGAGCATGTCGGACAGGCCGCTGTACACGCCCGGCACCGAGATGATGCCGCCGGGGCGGCAGACATAGATCATTTCGCGCAGCACATGCGGCCTATCATTCTCCGCCATCACCATCTGCTTGGCGCGGTCGAGCAGCGTGTCGGGCAGGGAGGCCATCACATGTGATTCCATGCCGACGCAGTCGATGCACTTTTCCGGTCCCCTGCCGTCGGTGAGCTCGTTCAGCCGCTCCACCACGCTTTCGGTTTCGAAGTTGATGGTGGTGGCGCCGCCGGCTTCCGCCATGCTGAGCCGCTCGGGCAGGCAGTCGATCGCAATCACCTGGTTGGCGCCGAGCAGGATGGCGCTGCGGATCGCCATCTGCCCCACGGGACCGCAGCCCCAGATCGCGACCGTGTCGGTCGGCTCGATGTCGCATTGCACGGCGGCCTGCCATCCGGTCGGGAAGATGTCGCTGAGGAACAGCAGCTGCTCGTCGGGAATGCCGGACGGCACCTTGATGTGGGTGGCATCGGCAAAGGGCACGCGGAGATATTCGGCCTGGCCGCCGGGATAGCCGCCGGTCAGATGCGTGTAGCCGAACAGGCCCGCCGTCGCGTGTCCGAACACCTTGTCGGCCAGATGGCGCTTGCGATTGGTGGTCTCGCACACGGAAAAATTGCCGCGCTTGCACTGGTCGCATTCGCCGCAGATGATCGTGAAGGGCACGACGATGCGATCGCCCTTCTTCAGCTTGCCTTCGACGCCGGAGCCGACCTCGACCACTTCGCCCATGGTCTCGTGGCCCATGATGTCACCGGGCAGCATGCCCGGAATGAAATTGTGGAAGAGATGCAGGTCGGAGCCGCAGATCGCGCAGCTGGTGACCTTGATGATGGCATCGCGCGGGTCCTGGATCTCCGGGTCGGTGACGGTGTCGCACCTGATGTCCTCCTTGCCGTGCCAAACCAGCGCCTTCATCTTCCATTCTCCCGACTGAACCAGTTTGGCATCTAAGTCGAGGGGTGAACGATGGTTGCTACGCCGCGCGCAAATTCCTCGCACAGCACCGGCTGGCGCAAATCGCGACGCGGATAGGAACGAGAGCGCAAGGCAGTGATTGGGCGTGATCAACGTCAAGCGAGGATACGCTCATGCCCGCCAATCAACTCGCAATCGTCACCGGCGCTTCCACCGGTATCGGCCTGGAACTCGCAAGGTGCTGCGCCCAGGCAGGTTTCAACCTCGTCATCGCGGCTGACGAGCCGATGATCGAGCGGGTGGCGGTCGATCTGCGCAGGCTCGGCGTCAGCGTGGAGGCCGTTGAAGCCGATCTCGCCACCACCGATGGCGTCGACAGGCTCTGCGCCGCGGTCGGCGACCGGCGATCGATGCGCTGCTGGCCAATGCCGGCGTCGGCCTCGGCAAGGCGTTCCTCGATCAGGACTTTGCCAGGATCAAGCATCTGGTCGACACCAACATCACCGGCACGCTCTATCTGATCCATCGCGCCGGCAACGAGATGCTGCGGCGCAAGTCGGGGCGAATCCTGATCACGGGCTCCATCGCCGGCTTCACGCCCGGCAGTTTCCAGGCGGCCTATAACGCCAGCAAGGCGTTCCTGGACTCATTCTCCTTCGCGCTGCGCGAGGAGCTGCGCGACAGCGGGGTCACCGTCACCTGCCTGATGCCGGGCGCCACCGAGACCGAGTTCTTCCGCCGCGCCGGGATGATGGACACCAAGGTCGGCACCGAGGAGAAGGACGGCGCCTACGACGTCGCCAAGGCCGGTTTCGACGCGATGCTGCGCGGCGAGTCCGATGTCGTCACGGGACTGAAGAACAAGATCCAGACCAAGGTCGCCAACGTCACGCCGAACGAGATGCTGGCCAGGCAGCATCGCAAGATGGCCGAGCCGGGCACGGCGAAGTCGTAGAGCGAGGTCGTCGCAATTTCTGCGGCGCTGCGCGGCTGAACGGGCGGACCGGCAAAAGCAGGAAAGCCGATTCACATAGCCTAATGCGCGGCGGCCCCGAAGCGGTCACATTGCGTGGGCTGGAAAGGGGGCTGCGATGGCGATGGACCGCATCGAACGGGCCTTTGTCGCGACTGCGATCACGGGTTTTCTCGTGATGACGGTGGCCGTCGCCTGGATGATGATGATGAGCTGACGCGGAAAGGCTTGCCGTCTTGCGCGTCGCGCTACCTTACGCCGCCGTCGTCTTGTGCCTGGCAGTGACCGTCTGGCTCGCCTTCGCGCATCTGCTCTGATCCGCGCTTGGTTGCGGGCTCGCTCGGCGCAGCCGGTTCAGGCGATGATTGCTGCGGCCATGCCGGTTGACCGTCGAGGAGGCTCGCCAAATTCTGCACCATGGCCACGACGTCGATCGGCTTCTCCCAGATCGGCACGTCCTGGAATTCCGGCTCGATGCTGATCCTGTCGTAGCCCGTGGTAAACACGAAGGGCACCTGGCGTGCCCTGAGCTCCCGGGCGACCGGAAAGATCGGCTTTGCACGGATGTTCACGTCGAGCACCGCGGCATCCAGAACGCCGCCGTCGTGCAGCATCTCGATTGCATCCTCGATATGGCCGACCGGACCGGCGATCTCCGCGCCGAGCGCGCGCAGCGCCTTGCCGATGTCATCGGCAAGAAAATATTCGTCCTCGACGACGAGGATGCGGCGTCCCGTCAGCGGCGCGCGTTGACGAGACGACGAGGGTAATACGGACATGATCCCTCCCGCGAGCCTGCCAACCGATGGGAAACCAAGGGTCGGGGCCGGCGTGCTACCAACGAGGGAGGCCAAGGCGGGTTCCAAGGGCGAACGCGACTCCTTCGTCATTTGCCTTTGATCCGTTGGGAGAATATCGATTTCTGCTATTGGTAGGAGCCGGTGCACGCCGGGCATGTCGAGCGTCCCGGGAGCGAACTGCACGCCCCAGACGAACTACCAGGCTACATTCGCGAGAAGCTCTGCGCAGCTGAAACCGTCCACGAGGAAGACCAGTCTCTCAACGAGGAGTTACATTTGGCCCACGAGGAGCTCGGAACCTCGCCTGAGGAGTTGCAGTCGGTCAACGAGGAGCTGACCACCGTGAACGGCGAGCTGACGCACCGTGTCGAGGAGTTGACGCGCGCCACCCGCGATCTCAGGAATTTCCTGGAGAGCACGCGCATCGCGACCGTCTTTCTCGACCATGATCTTCGCGTGATGAACTTCACGCCGGCGATTACCCAGATCCTGCATCTCGTCGAGACCGACACGGGCCGGCCCATCGCTCACATCAAGGCGCGCATCCCGATCGAGGATCTCTACGACGACATCCGCCGCGTGCTGCGTACGCTTGCGAGCGCCGAGCGCGAGCTGAGCGCGTCGGACAGCAGCACGCGCTACATCGTGCGCATCCTGCCTTATCGCAGCATCGACGATGTCATCGCCGGCGTCGTCATCACTTTCATCGACGTTCCGGCGATCACCCGCGCCGAGGAGCGGCAGCGCCTGCTGCTGGCCGAGCTGCAGCACCGCGTCCGTAATACGCTTGGCGTGGTGCGCTCCATCGCCCGCCGTTCGGCCGAATCCGCCACCACTGTCGAGGAATATGCTTCCCATCTCGACGGACGGCTCAACGCATTTGCCCGCACCCAGGCGCTGGTGACACGCGATCCGGAGGGCGGTGTCGACCTGGAATATCTCGTGGTCGAGGAGCTTCTCGCCTATAATGCCCGCGAGGGCGAGCAGATGCGGGTCTCAGGTCCCAAGGTGCGCTTCCAGCCCAAGGTCGCCGAAACGTTCGCGCTCGCGATCCACGAGCTAGCGACGAACGCGCTGAAATATGGCGCCTTGAGCCAGCCGAGCGGACATGTTGAAATCTCCTGGCGCCTCGATGAAGGCGCCCAGCCCGCGGAGCTGGTGTTCAAATGGCGGGAGTGCGGAGGGCCTCAGGTCAAGCCGCCGCTTCGAAAGGGTTTTGGCACGGAGCTTCTGGAGCGCACGCTCGCGTTCGAATTCAAGGGGCAGACCACCCTGGCATTCGACCCCGCGGGGCTGCAATGCACGATCGCCATTCCGCGGAGCAAGCGCACGTTCCACACACCGGCGGTGGCTGATTGATGCCCTTGTCGACCTCCGATCGCAGCCTTGTGGAGCTGGTCATTCGCCGGCTGAACGTGCTGCGGCCGTTGTCGACGGAGGCCCGTGCGTCGCTCGAATATGCGTTGCTCGAAGGTCTCGAGCGCGCCGGGGCGAGTGAAGACCTGATTTCGGAGGGCGATCCCGTCGATAGCGTCCGGGTGGTGCTATCGGGCTGGCTCTGCCGCTACAAGACGCTCGAGGACGGCCGGCGCCAGATCGTCAATTTCATCTTTCCGGGCGAGAGCTGCGACGCGCACGCGTTCTTGCTCCCCGCGATGGACCATTCCATCGCGACAATGACGCCAGTGGTCTACGCCGAGATCAAGCGCGCGCGTTTCGAGAGTCTGACGATGGGCGATCGCTCGCTCGCCGAAGCGTTCTGGAGCGAGACCCTCGTCAACAACGCCATCCAGCGCGAATGGGCCATCAACCTTGGTCGCCGCACGGCCCTGGAGCGGGTGGCGCATCTGTTTTGCGAGATATTCGAGCGGCTTCGTCCCGTCGGGATGGTCGACGGCAATTCCTGCGTCATGCCGGTCACGCAGATGGACCTTGCCGACGCTACCGGGCTGTCGGTGGTGCACCTTAACCGGACCGTGCAGGAGCTGCGTGCGTCGGGCTTGATCGTGCTGCGCGATCGGACTCTGACCGTCAACGATCTCGACGCGCTCAAGGCAGCGGCGCTGTTCGCGCCGAACTATCTGCAACTCTATCGACTCACTTGATCAGAGTGGGACGGCTGGTTTGGCCGAGGCTTTCGGTGCGCCCGGGATTGGCTGGCTCGGGCCCCTGAAACGCGTTGGATTCGGCGCGCTTGCGATACTCCTCCGCCATTTCCAGCAGCGCAGTTCGCGTTGCGGGTGAGGAGCTGAGAGCGGCCTGGCTCTCGCAGGTTTTCTGCAGCCGGCGATAGTTGTCCATTTGCACCAATCCCAGGCGGTCCTACCACGTTCCTAAATTAGCAGATTTGGCCACCGACTAATTTAACCCATGTTACGCAAGCGGGCTTGTCTTGCAGATCCCCTTCCTGCTTCTGGCCCCGGCACGCAGCCGTCCGCTTCTGGAACGTTGTGGGAGCCTCGCCTACGCGCGATGACCTCAATCGGTGAGCACGCTACGGAGCGCTCCGACCCAGTGATCAGGGAGAACGCCCGTTGACGCGGCGTCGAGTGAAGCAAACGGATCCGCTGGTGATACGTCTGACCGCCGAAGCGAAGCGGCTGCTGCACCGCCGGGAACGGGTTAGATGTCGGCGCGTACCGATGCGCTGGTGTCGTGGGCAGAAACCGGAAAAATGAGCGCCACGTCCATCGTCCCCGTTGTGTCCGGTTGTCACCCGGCGGTGCCTTCCGTCAACGACGTTTCGCGGCTTTGGTTCGCCGGTTGTAGGGCGAGCGGTTGACCGGCCTCAGCGAAATCCCTTCACGATGGGCCTTGCTGCGAATGGCCGCGACCGGCCGCTGAAGCTTGAGGCTCATCACGCCGGTCGGCGTGTTTCCCTTCGCGAGCTGCTTCAGCTTGCTCACATCCGAGGGCGTCCAGGGCTGGCGCGCGCGGCGCTTATACGCGGCTTGCGCGGTCCCTTGCGGCCGATCGGTGAGCCCGGCCGCTTCCCTGCTGTTTTTGCCATGATGATCCTCCTTCAAGTCCTTCATGAACAGGCGAATCCGCAATTCGGTTCCGGCGCAGTCGATTGTCGTGACGAACGGCACGCGAGAACGAGTGACGATGCCGTGCGGCCGTCCTCGCGCAAAATCGCGCAGCGTTAACTTTTTGAAATGCCGGAACCCGCCGTCGCGGCCGAAGCTAAGAACATTGCCCGGCCGGGCCGCCCCCAACCGGCAAGCCACTCGAGCGACAAGAGAACCTGGGCCCCGGCGCCCCATCCCGGCCGGGGCCGATTTCCGTCCAACCGAATAGCCGTGAAGTCCAATGACCGCCAAACGCAACCGCAACAAACAGACCCGATCGCTCCAGGAGCGATTGGCCGCATTTGCCGAAAACGCCCGCGAGCGCGCGCGCAGCCTGCCGCCTGGCAGTGAGCGCGAGATGCTGCTGCAGCGCGCCGAGCAAAACGAAGTGACCGCGAACCTGACGGACTGGTTGAGTGCGCCGGTCTACCCAAGGCGCGGAGGATGATCATGCGGAGTATCAAGCATTACCGCGCGTTCCAGATCGATCCGGACGGGCATGTGTTCGGATGCATCAATCTCGTCTGCGACAATGACGAGGAGGCCAAGAGCGAGGCCGCTTCGCTCGTGCTGGTCCACCGCATCGAGCTGTGGCGGCTGGACCAGCGGATCGCACAATTCGAGTCGCCGGCCAGGGTCGTGCGCCAGTAGGGCCGTCGGAACTGAGCCGTCGCGACGGAGCAATGGGAACCGCACGCTGTGCCCCGGGTTGGTCGGGCGATACCGACTTCATCGGGAGCCAGCATGACGGAAGCCGACGTTCGCAAAGGAATGCCGCCCGTCAAGCTGTCGCGCGAGGAGTTCGAGCGCCGCTACAAGCGTCAGTTCATCGATCCCGCCTTTGCCCCGCTGCAGCGCGAGCTCGATGCCGTCGTCGGTGCCGCCTGGGACGCCTATAGCCATTCGCGCAAGGCACCGTTGACGCGGAAGGCGGGCGCAGGTTTCTCCGATCCCGACTACGACATTGCCGTCGACTGGCTCGATGCGCGCGCGAATATCCTGGCAGCGCAGCGTCGGCATGACGACGCGCAGGAGACGCCGCGCATTCTCGTCATCAACGGCTCGGCCCGCAGCGAGCACACCTGTCCCGGCGAGATGTCCAAGACCTGGCGTCTGGTCGAGCTGGCTGAACCGGTCTTCGTCGAGATGGGATTTGCCGTGGACATCCTCGATCTCTTTCGCCTGGCTTCGGAATTCGGCAAGACCATTCATCCCTGCAAATCCTGCGTCTCGACCGCGATGCCGCTCTGCCACTGGCCGTGCAGCTGCTATCCGAACTATTCGCTGGGGCAGACCGGCGACTGGATGAACGAGATCTACCCGCTGTGGGTCGCGGCCCACGGCATCCTGATCGTGACCCCGGTGAATTGGTACCACGTGCCTTCCGGGCTCAAGGCGATGATGGACCGCATGGTCTGCGCCGACGGCGGCAATCCCGATCCAACCTCGACTCATGGCAAGAAGGCCGACGCGGCCAAGGCGATGGAGCTGAACGCGGCGCGCGCGCTCGGCAACGCAGTCCGGCTGGCTAGGAGCGGGTGCCTTCAGGAGCCCGGTACCGGGTTGCAGGACCCGAATCCCAAATGACCGGCGCGCGGTTTGATTGCCTGGTCGTCGGCGGCGGCCCCGCCGGGCTGATGGCCGCGATCTATCTGGCACGCTTCCGCCGCAGCGTCTGCGTCGTGGACACTGGCGCCAGCCGTGCCGCGCTGATCCCCCGCAGCCACAATGTTCCCGGCTTCGTCCACGGGCTATCAGGTTCTGACTTGATCGCGCGCATGTCGGCGCAGTTGGGCGAGCTCGCCGTCGCGCGCGTGGAGGCCGAGGTCACCGCCTTGCAGCGGCGCGGCAACGGCTTTCAGGTGATCTGGAACGGCGGCGCGCTTGAGGCCACCACCGTCATCCTCGCCAGCGGCATCGTCGACAGCCATCCGCCGTTCGAGCAATGGCGCGCCGCGGTCGCGGACGGGCTGCTGCGCTATTGTCCCGTCTGCGACGCCTTCGAGGCAATCGGTCGCCGCATCGGCGTCGTCGGCCCGCTTGGCCGGGCCGCTGGCAAGGCGCTTTTCCTTGCGCGGCTACTCGCGCGAGGTGACGCTGCTCGCAACCGGACAGGATGACGAGGAGAGCGCGACAGCGGAGCTGGAAGAGGCCGGCGTCGACATCGTGTTCGCGCCCGACCTGCGCTTGCGGCGGAGGGTGGGGGGCCTCGAGGCCGTCTTCGCCGATGGCCGGACGATGCAATTCGATACGGTCTACCCGGCGATGGGGGCCGAGGTGCGTTCGCAGCTCGCGGTCTCGCTGGGCGCCCAGCATACCGGGGAGGGCTATCTGAAGGTCGACGACCATCAGCGCACCTCGGTTGACGGCCTTTACGGCATCGGCGACGTCGTCACCGACCTGCATCAGATCTCGGTCGCATTCGGCCACGCCGCGCTTGCCGCCTGCACGATTCACCACAGCCTGCCGCGGCGCCTGGCGTGACCGGGAACGAAGGGCGCGGCTTCGCCTTGGTTGAGCGGGACGCGCGACATCGACGCGCGATGCCGGCCTGAAGGCCGCTTCTCACGCGCTTCGCGCCGCGCGTCGCAGCGACTGCGGCGGCTGACCGAATGCGCGGATGAAGGCCCTGCGCATCCGCTCGGGGTCGCGAAAGCCGGTCGATTGGGCGACGCGCTCGATGGCCTCTCCGGAGGACTGCACCCGCTCGCGTGCCACCTCGACCCGCAAGCGCTCGACCGCCTTGGTCGGCGTGGATCCGGTCTCGGCGGTGAAGGAGCGGACGAAATGCCGTGCGCTCAATCCGGCGCGTTCGGCCAGCGCCTCGACCGTGAGATGCGCATCCAGATTCTCGCGCACCCATGAAAGAAGGCTGCCGAAGCGGCCGTTCGGCGTCTTGAGCTCGAGCAAGCTCGAGAACTGCGATTGTCCGCCGCTGCGGCGATGATAGAGCACCAGCTGTCGCGCCGTCGCTTGCGAGACCTCCTCGCCATGGTCCTGCGCGATCATGGCGAGCGCGAGATCAATCCCGGCCGTGATGCCGGCCGACGTCCACACCCGATCGTCGCGGATGAAGATCTGGTCCGGTTCGAGCCTCACCTTCGGATAGCGTCCGATGAAATCGCGGGTGCAGGACCAGTGCGTGGTGGCGCAGCGGCCGTCCAGCAGTCCCGCCTGCGCGAGAAGATAGGCGCCGTTGCAAACGCTGGCGATGCGCACGCCGCGGCTCGCCAGGCGCTGAATGAAAGCGATCGTCGTCTTGCAGCGCGCGGCGGCTTCCACGCCCTCGCCACCGGCCACGAACAGCGTCGTGACCGAGCTTGCCGATCGCAGATGGCGCGCCAGCATCTCGATGCCCGACGAGCTGCGCACGGCACCCGCCTTCGTTGCGACCGTGATCACGCGCGGCGCATCCGGCGTGTGACGCCTGGCAATCTCGAACACCGAGATCGGACCGGCCGCGTCCAGCAACTGGAATTCGGGAAAGATCAGGAAGCCGATCATGGGCGTGTCCAGAATTGAGGGAATTAAGCCATTTCGACCGCAAGGCCAACATGGCAGGCTGCAACCGTCAAGCGCGTTGTCGAGGTTGGACATGTCGGGCCCGTTGCAGATCGGTCTTCTGGTTTTTCCGCGCGTCACCCAGCTCGATCTCACCGGTCCCGCCCAGGTCTTCTCCAGCCTGCCCGACGTGACGGTGCATCTGGTCTGGAAACGCATCGAGCCGGTGCCGAGCGATTCCGTGATCGCGCTGACGCCGACCGTCACCTTCGCCGATTGCCCGCAGCTCGACGTGATCTGCGTTCCCGGCGGCTACGGCACCGACGAGCTGATGCTGGACGAGGACGTTCTCGCCTTTCTGCGAAAGCAGGAGAGCGGCGCGACATACGTGACCTCGGTCTGCACCGGCTCGCTCGTGCTCGGCGCCGCCGGTCTGTTGAAGGGATATCGCGCGGCCACGCACTGGACCGCGAGGGATGCATTGCCGTACTTCGGAGCCGAGCTGTCGCTGGAGAGGGTCTGCGTCGACCGCAATCGCATGACGGGCGGCGGCATCACCGCCGGCATCGACTTCGCGCTCACCCTGGTGTCGATGTTGCGAGGCCGTGCAGCGGCCGAGATGATCCAGCTGCGCATGGAGTACAATCCCGCACCGCCCTTTGCGGCCGGCTCGCCGGACACGGCGCCGGCGGCGATCGTCGCTGCCATGAAGGAACGGGTTGCACCGGCACAGGCGCGGCGGCTGGAGTTCGTCAGGAAGGCCGTCGAGCGGCAGGGATAGCGCGGCAGCTTCGACCGGCCGTGTGCCGCGTGGATCGGTGCTCGGTGCGCGGTCGGCGAGGGGACATCGATCGATCATCGCCGACATGCCGTCGGGATGCTGAAGCGGAGGGGGCAATGGCGCCTTGTCGTGTTGGAGAATTGCTATCGTCGCGCAGCCGGCTTTGCCGCTTGACCTTCGGCCTCATCCTGGCGCTGGGTCCGGCAGTGCTCGCCGAACGGAGCGTGGCCGCCGATTTCTCCGGTGGCGTGGTCAGGATCGGCATCATCAATGACCAGGCCGGACCGTTGTCGGACCTGGCCGGGCCCGGCTCCGTCGTCGCCGCGCGGATGGCCGTGGACGATTTTCAACGTGCAACGCCGGGGCTAAAGGCTGAGATCGTCGTCGCCGACCATCAGAACAAGCCGGATATCGGCGCCCAGATCGTCCGCAAATGGTTCGACGTGGATGGCGTGGACATGGTGGCCGACGTCGGAAACTCCGCGGTCGCGCTCGCCATCCAGTCGATCGCGCGCGACAAGAACAGGATCGTGATCTATTCGGCGGTCGGCACCACCGAGATCGGCGGCAAGCAATGTTCGCGCACCGGCCTGATGTGGCTGCACGACAATTACAATCTGGTCGCCGGATCGGTCCGAAGGCTGGTGTCGCAAGGCTATGACAGCTGGTTCTTCATCGCGTCGGACTACGCGTTCGGACGCAATATGGTCGAGGTGTCCCAGCGCGTGCTGGCGGCTGCGGGCGCCAAGTCGCTCGGCGCGGTGTTTCATCCGCTGGGAAATGCCGATTACGGCTCCTTCCTGCTGCAGGCTCAGGCTTCCAAAGCCAAGGTGGTTGCGTTCGCCAATGCCGGCGAGCAGCTCGTGACCTCGATGAAGCAATGGAACGAGTTCGGAATGAATGCGGGGCCGCAGAAGGCCGTCGCCGAGCTGATGTTCCTGACCGATGTGCACGCCATGGGGGCCGAAACGGCCAAGGGGTTGACGACCGTCACCGCCTGGTATTGGGCGCTCAACGAAGAAACGCGCGCGTTCGCCCAAAGGTTCTACAAGCTTCACAACGCCATGCCGACCGCGCCGCAGGCCGCCGTCTACTCCGCCGTGTCGCAATATTTGAAGGCCGCTTCTGCGGCGGGAACGGACGAGACCAACGCCGTGCTGGAGCAGATGCGCGCGATGCCGGTCGACGATTTTTACGCGCGCGGCGCGCGGCTGCGCGCCGACAACAAGCTGGTGCACGATTTCTATCTCGTCGAGGTCAAGAAGCCCTCGGACGTGAAGACGCCGTGGGACTATTACAACGTCGTCGAGAAGATTCCTGCCGAGGACGCCTTTCTGCCGCTGAGCGACAGTGATTGCCCGTTGCTCAAGACGTCACGAAACTAGCGTTTCACGTCAAGACTTCGCGCAAAAGAGGGGCGGGCGGCCGGCCGCTTCAGCCATATTCCTCGCCGATGCCGTATTCCCGGTAGATCTCCAGCGGGTCGAGGTCGGGAAACAGGCGGCACTTGGCCTGGGCGAGGTGCAGGCTCACCGCCGCCGGCTCCTTGCCGTTCGCCAGCATCTTGCGGATGTCGTCCATATGCGCGTTCGGCTGGTGCTTCGGTTCGAGCTGCTCCAGCGCGACCAGGGCGGTCGCGAGGGCCTCGGTCAGAACCCAGTCGTCGTGGCCGGTGATTCCCTTCTTCGGCATCGGCAGACCCCAGATGTGGCGGCAGCGCATAGTCTAACGCGACTTCCGCCAAACCGCCATTGAAGCCGTAGCTGGCGCGCTGCGTCAGGGCAGAGCCGACGACCATCGTGCGGCTTGCATTATGGCGGCGTGTGGCTAAAAGGCGGCGACTTGCAGTATCTTTGTTGAAACAAAGTTGGCGTAGACGGGCCGTCACAACCCAGCTCCCGGTCTGGGTCCCGATCCCGAATTCGCAGCACGATCCGGCTGCGCACCCCTCAAGGCTCGAGCCAGCATGGTTTTTCTCAGCTTCGTCTACCGCTTCATCACCAACTTCGCGTTCATGGCGGTGGTCTATTTCAGCCTGAATTTCATGGAGAAGTATCCGAACCGGGCGATCCTGGCGATCCTGGTGCTGATCTATGCCGCGATGCGTGCGGTCTCGACGCTGCGCGCGTTCTACTTCTTCCAGAAGATCGAGAAGCTGGAAGCCGAGACGAGGCGCCTTCAGGGCCCGATCAATGACGGCTCCGGGGGAACGAATGCGCGCAAGCAGGTGGTCGCCGACGTGGCCCGGCTGCGCCGCGACGGCGAGCTCAAGTCCTATATGGACCTGTTCTTCCTCGCGCTGATCGTGCTGCTCTGCGTCGCCGCCATCATGCGGCAATAGGTAGGGATTAAGCGCGCTTCTTCAGGCTGGCGATGCGGGTCGAGCGCGGCGTGGCGCTCTTGGCCTGCGCGGCAGGCTTCGGTGCGGCCGGAGCCGCATGCGCGGTGTGCCGAGCCTGGGACTTGGCCGTCTTGCCCTTTGCGGCCTTGCCTTTGGCCGCATGCGGCGTCTCGGCCGCCATGGCCAGCCGCGTCGCGGCGCGCCGCGACAATGTCGTCGACAGCAGCACCTCGACCGAACCTTCCGGAATCGCAAACAGGGCGCGGCTGGGCACGGGCAGGGCGGATGCGACGTCCATCTGACCCTTGGTCCGGCGCGGCAGCAGCGGCTGATGCTCGCTCTGCGCATTGAGGTCGGCGAGCGAGGGCGCCGGAAGCGTCCTGGTCTGCGTGAACACGAAGCGCGGAACGGAAGGCCAGCGCGCGATCGGCACGGTCTCGGTCGGCGGATGCAGCAGCCATTCCACCGGCGTGGTCGGCGTCGCCGGCCGCTCGGCGGTCGCCGGCACCACATGCACGATGCGATAGCCGCGCGCCTTGAGGTCGCGGATGATTTTTGGCAGCGCCGCGACCGTCCGCGCCTGGATGTCGTGCAGCAGCAAAATACCCTTGCCCTTGGCCTCGAGCCGCTGGATCGCGAGCTGATAGACGCGGTCGGAGGACACATGGCGCCAGTCGTCGGCCGGGAAGTCGGCGCTCCAGACCTGGATGCCGCGCGAGATCAGATGATGCTCGACGCCTTCGGCGCGCATCAGGCCGGGAATGCGGAAGAACGGCGCCAGCTTGGACGGATCGGTCATCGCGGCCGAGGTCCACTCGATGCCGCCGTTGATCTCGGCCTCGGCCTTCTCGATCGGCATCCGGTCGAAGGTCAGCGGATGGTTCATGCTGTGGGTGCCGACGGTGTGGCCCGCCGCCACCAGCTTGCGCACGCCTTCCGGGTTGGCCTTGGCCTGGCTGCCGATGATGAAGAAGGTCGCCTTGATGCACTCGTCGTCGAGCATCTTGAGGACCTGGTTGGAATATTTCGGCAGCGGACCGTCGTCGAAGGTCAGGACGACCTCATGATCCCTGAGCGGCAGCGTCTCGCGGTACTGCATGGTGCCGATCAGCGGATGCTCGTGCGGATCGACCACGAGGGTGCGGGACGTCCCGAGCGCGTCCGGATGGCCCGGACAGTCGGCCGCAAGCGCCGCCGGCGATCCGATGGTCGAACATCCAAGGAATCCGCCGAGGCACAGGACGATCCACGATCGCGTCCGCAAGACAACGCTACTTCCGATCATGAACCCGGTCTGCCCTCATGTGCGATTGCCGCCATAGTAGGTCGGAGACATCAGGAAACGGTTCAGGGGCCAAGAGGCCTTCAAGAGCCTGTCCCGTCACAAAGTCCCCATCCATTTGCATGGGGTAGCATGAACAGAGTGTTAATAGGGCTCAAATCACCCCATTTTGCGCCGGCGTGACATTCCGGCATCAGCGCGCATCGGCGTTCTTCTGCGGCGCGCCAGCCGGCACGACGTGGACCACCCGATAGCCGTTCTCCCTCAGATACCGCAGGAAGGCCGGCATGATCGCGGCGGTGCGCGCCTTGGGGTCGTGGAAGAGGATGATGCCCTTGCCGCTGGCTGCGAGCCGCTCCGTGACCAGCTTCAGTTCCTGCTCCGGCGTCATCTCGTTCCAGTCGCTCGCCCACAGATCGGCCCCGAACACGACGATGCCGCGCGATTGCAGCAAATCGAGCTCGGCTTGCGTGGCCTCGAAATAGGGGAAACGGAAGAACGGCGTCGAAGGGGTCGTCGTCGAGGTGCCGTGCAGCGCCATCTCGTCGGCGGCGATGCCGCGGTCGATCTCGCCCTTGGCCTTGTCGAACGGGATACGCGCCATGAACGGGTGCGAAAAGGTGTGGTGGCCGATGGTGTGGCCCTCGCGGGCGATGCGCTTGACCACGTCGGGATGCTGGCTGGCGTGCAGGCCGATCAGGAAGAAGGTCGCGCGCACGCATTCCTGCGCCAGCGCCGCCAGCACCTTCGACGTCGTCGGCGGGTTCGGCCCGTCGTCGAAGGTCAGCACGACCTCGTGATCGGCGAGCGGCAGCGTCTGCGGAAAGCTCTTCAAGCCGACGCGCGGCGTGGTCTTCGCGTCGACGCTCAGAACCCGCGAGGTGCCGAGCGCGTCCTTGCGCGGACACTCGGCGGCCACGGCCGAAGCGATGCCGATCAAGGCCGCGAGGGCCGTGCCTGATGACATCGAGGTCCACCTCAGTCGAAGCATCTTTGTCATTGCGCTCGGAGTTGCCTTGTGGGTATTGCCTGACCGTCAGCCCAGACCATTCGTTCCAACCTGTCAAACGGCGAGGCGCGCCATGGATGAACATATGGACGTTGCCCGATCCGCCGCGGATTCGGTACTCGACCACGTGCCGATGCGCAATGAAGACGGCGATATCAGGCACGAATTCGTCGAGGAGATCGCTCATGCGATCGAGGCCGGCGACAGCGCCTCGCTGCGCGCCTGCGTCGCCGAGTTGCACGAGGCCGATCTCGGCGATCTCATCGGCGCTCTGGAGCCCGACGACCGCGTCCGTCTGGTCGAGCTGACCGGGCGCGACTTCGACTTCTCCGCGCTGAACGAGGTCGACGAGGCCGTCCGCGAGGAGATTCTCGACGAGCTGCCGCCGGAGACGGTCGCCGAGGGCGTCCGCGAGCTCGAATCCGACGACGCGGTCGAGCTGCTGGAAGCCCTCGACCAGGCCGAGCAGGAGGAAATCCTCGAAAAGCTGCCTCTCAAGGAGCGTGTCGCGCTCGAACGCAGCCTGCTGTATCCCGAGAATTCCGCTGGCCGCCGGATGCAGACCGAGTTCATCGCGGTGCCCCAGGATTTCACCGTGGGTCAGGCGATCGACTACATGCGCGAGACGCCGGATCTGCCCGACCGCTTCTACGAGATCTACGTCGTCGACAAGGACCAGCACTGGCAGGGCGCGGTGCCGCTCGACGTGCTGCTGCGCGCGCGACGGCCGGTGCCGCTCGCCGAGCTCACCGACGAGGACCGCCGCCGCGTCTCCGTCCTGGAGGACCAGGAGGAAGTCGCGCGCATGTTCGGCAAGTACAATCTGGTCGCAGCTCCCGTGCTCGACACCCAGGACCGCCTCGTCGGCGTCATCACCGTCGACGACGTCGTCGACGTCATCGAGGAGGAGGCGGAGGAGGACCTCAAGGCGCTCGGCGGCGTCACCAGCGACGAAGAATTGTCCGACACTGTGTTCACCATTGCGCGCGCGCGGTTCAACTGGCTGCTGGTCAATCTCGCGACCGCCTTCCTGGCGTCCTCCGTGCTCGGCCTGTTCGAGGGGCAGCTGGAGAAGATGGTTGCGCTCGCCGTGCTGGCGCCGATCGTGGCGAGCCAGGGCGGCAATGCCGCGACCCAGACCATGACGGTCGCGGTGCGCGCGCTGGCAACGCGCGAGCTCGGCTCTTCCAACGCCTGGCGCGTGGTGATGCGCGAAGGCATGGTCGGCCTCGTCAACGGGCTCGCCTTTGCCGTGATCACGGGGATTGCGGCGGTGGCCTGGTTCAAGATCCCGGGCCTCGGCATCGTCATCGGGCTTGCGATGATCTGCAACCTCATCGCCGGTGCGCTCGGCGGCATCCTGATCCCGATGGCGCTCGAACGCGTCAGGGCCGACCCGGCGGTGGCGTCGGGCACGTTCGTCACCACCGTGACGGATGTGGTCGGGTTCTTCTCCTTCCTCGGGATTGCGACGCTCTGGTTCGGGTTGCGGTAGGGGCGGTTTCTCCTCGTCATTGCGAGGAGCTCTTGCCCTCACTCTGTGTCCCGGGCGCGCTGCAACGCCCTTCGCGTTGCTGCGCAGAACCGGGACCCAGAAGGTGGCATTCTCCGCGGCGAGATGGGCCCCGGCTCAGCAGCGCATCACTTCGTGCTGCGCAGCGTCCGGGGCACGAGACCGTCATCTTTAATCCGAACTTAAGTGACCTGCCGCATCATCGTCCGCGCTTGGGGGACTGGACATGCGGTTGCGGCTGAAGGCGGACGGACGGGTCGTTGAGTTGCGGGATGGACAGGAATTTCCGGTCCAGCCGTCTCCGGTCGAGCCCACGACCACCGCCGCGCCGGCCGACGCCAACCCGCTCGCGGTGCGCGATTTGCGCCGCCGCGCCTGCCTGACCCAGATGGAGTTCGCCGCCAAGCTCGGCGTTCCCGTCGAGACCATCCGCAACTGGGAGCAGGGCAAGCGTGCTCCGCGCGGCCCGGCCCGCGCGCTGCTCGCGGTGATCGCGCACGCCCCGGATACGGTGTTCCAGGCGCTCGCCAAAGCCTGACCAAGGCCTGACGTCGAGGGCTGCCGGGCCCTGACGCGAACCTCCTGTTAGCATTGCGCCAAATATCCCGCTGGACTGCCGCCGCCTTCCGTTGGCAGCGTCATGAGCCGGGTCCATAATGACACCTGATGACGTCAGGGGCTGCCGCAACGGAAGAGGAGTCCTCATGCTGTTCGTCGAGGCCAATGGCGCACGGATCCCGGCGATCGGGCTCGGGACCTGGGAGCTGAGCGGAAGACCTGCCGCGCGCGTGGTCGAGCAGGCGCTGCGGCTCGGCTATCGCCACATCGACACCGCGCAGGTCTACGACAATGAACGCGAGGTCGGCGACGGCTTGCGCGCCTCCGGCGTGCGCCGCGACGACATCTTCCTCACCACCAAGGTCTGGACCAACCATTTCGCGCCCCACGATCTCGAGCGCTCGGTGAAGGAGAGCCTGGCCCGGTTGCGGCTTCCTAGCGTCGATCTGTTGCTGCTTCACTGGCCCAATTCGCACGTGCCGCTGGCGGAAACGCTGGGCGCGCTGTCGCATGCGAAGACGATGGGCCTGACCCGCCACATCGGCGTCTCCAATTTCACGGTGGCGCTGATCGAGCAGGCGGTCGCACTCTCGCCGGAGCCGCTGGTCTGCAACCAGGTCGAATACCACCCTTATCTCGACCAGGCGAAGGTGAGGGCGGCCTGCGACCAGCATGGCCTTGCGCTCGTCGCCTACAGCCCGATCGCCAAGGGACGCATCAAGTCCGACCAGACGCTGGCCGAGATCGGACGCGCCCACCGCAAGTCGCCGGCGCAGGTCTGCCTGCGCTGGCTGGTGCAACAGAATGTCGCTGCGATCCCGCGCACCTCGCGCATCGAACGCCTGTCCGAGAACATCGAGATCTTCGATTTCGAGCTGTCGGAGGACGAGATGAGCCGGATCGCCGCACTCGCCAGTCCGAAGGGGCGCCTGACCGACTTCGGCTTCGCCCCGAAATGGGATTGAGAGGGGGCTGGGGTATGCTAGGACCGCGACGGCAACCCAAGATCGGTCGATGGAACTGCGGAAGATCATACGGACGGACATTGCGGCGTCAGCAATCGCGCATCTGACGCTGGTGGCGCTGATCATCGTGATCAGCGAGGTCCATCCATTCCACGCTACGCCGCCCGAGACCGTGACCGTCGACATCGTCACGCCGGAGCAGGTGAAGGAGGAGATCAGGGAGCAGGAGACCAAGGAGGCGGCCAAGGAGAAGCCGCCGGAGCCGACGCCCGATCTGAAGCTGCCGAAGCTCGATTTCACCGACAAATCCGAAGCGGCGGGCAAGCCCGCGTCCAAGCAGCAGGCCGCAGCGCCGTCGCCGCAGCCGACGCCATCTGAACCGCAGCAGAAGCAGCCGCAATCTTCGCCGGCGCCGAAGCAGCGTGAGGCCAACGTGCAGCCGCAGCCTCAACAACCGCAGCCTCAACAGCCACAGCCGTCGCAACAGCCGCCGCCGCAACCACAGCAACAACCGCCGCCCCAGGCGATGCCGCAGCCATCGATGCAGCCGCCGCCGCAAGCGATGCAGCAACCGGAGGCCGCGCCGCCGCCGGCCTATCAAGCCGCGCAGCCTGATGTCACCGTCAAATACGGCGTCATGCTGGGCCTGCCGCCGGAATTGCCGCCGGAACTGCCGAAAGATGCCCCCAAGGACGATGGCGGCGATGCCAAGGATTCAATCGCAGCCAAGCTGCCGCAGGGAGTCATCGCCGAGCTTCGCCGCCATTTGCGCAGCTGTGCGAAATTGCCGGCCGGACTGAGCCCCAGCGACGCTGTTCACATCAAGCTGCGCACGGTGTTCGCGACCGACGGCACGCTGGCGCGCGAGCCGATCCTGATCGAGGCTCCGCCGTCCGCGAAAGGCGTGGCGCTCGTGAAGTCCGCAATGAGCGCGCTCCAGAACTGTCAACCTTACAAGATGCTGCCGGCAAACCTGTACGGGGAATGGAAGATCATGGACCTGCCGTTCAGCCCGCGGGATTTCGGGGGCTAGCGCTCCATCCGGGCTACGGGACCGTGCCTGTGTCGCCCTCTGTCAATCCATGCGCGCAAAAATATTCCACTTTACCGAAATTCGGTTTCGGCGTATGTATCGCTCATCCTGGCTTGACCTTGAGGGGCGATCGCGCGTCGTCACGTTTCGCGAGCCGGGCTTGCGGTGGACGCGGCAGCGTCGTGTGCGAGATGGTAGCGGGCAGGGCGGGTAGTCCCTGTGAGCCCGAAACCGCGTGCGGACGAGCGACGCTGAACGCGTACGGCAAAACCGTGTGGTCCTGGCCGTCGTTGCTACGGTCAAGTCTTGCGAAGGTGCGAGCGAGCCCAACCGGGCAGACTGCATCATCCAATTCGCGGGGCGAGGGAGGCCAGAGGGAAAGTTCGGCTCCCGGGAGATCACGGCATAAGCCGTCCGACCATCGCGCAGGGAAGGCCGAGTGTTCGGCACCACCTGTATGCTGCTGTGCGGTTCTTTCTGCGTGTGCATTTCGCGCAGCGGACCGCGGGTGCGAGCCGGCACCCGGCCTTCCCTGCGCCCTCTTGGCTAATGAGGGTACGAGATGAAGCAAAGCTCGGGCGAAACGCGCTGCGAGAATGCGAAGGCGTGTCTGCGAGCTGAGCTGCGTGCCACAAACTCGATCTCGTAGGGTGGGCAAAGCGGAAGCGTGCCCACGCCTTGTTGCCTATGGAGAGAGATCGTGGGCACGGCGTTATGCGCCTTTTCCCACCCTACGGCACTGCCGCTGGGATGCGCACTGGCGCATTGTAATGACGGTGGAGAGCGTGCGCGCCACTCACCGCTCTCGTGCCCCGGACGCGGCGCAGCACGAAGTGGTGCGCTGCAGAGCCGGGGCCCATCCATCCGCATCGTGCCGTGCCGCCTCTGGGTCCCGGCTCTGCGCCGCAACGCTCGCGCGTTGCAGCTTGTCCGGGACACGAGCTTGCCTCAATGACCGCGCTTCATTCCCTCATCGACATCCTCCACCTCAGGCGCCATCGCTGCCCACGCGCTCGATGCGAATTGCCGGCGCCAGGTCACGACCACCACGGCGGCCGTGGTCACGAACAGCAGCCAGGGGCTGACGAACCAGCCGAGATAGCCGAGCGCGAAGAAGAAGGCGCGCTGGCCGCGGTTGAAATGGCGGCCGGCGGATTCGAACAGGCGCGAGGTGCGGATGACATGGGCTTCGGCCTCCGGCGTGTCGCGCCGGTCGGCCGGCGGCATGCCGCCGAACAGGATCGCGACATAGTTGAACAGGCGATAGGCCCAGGCGAATTTGAAGAAGGCATAGACGCAGATCAGCACGAGGCCGACGCATTTCAGCTCCCACATCGCCGGCGACGTGCTGAGGTCGATCGGCAGCTTGCTCAGAATCGTAATCGCATCGTTGGTGGCGTGCAGCAGCGCCAGCGCGCCGCCGAGCGCGATCAGGCTGGTCGAGGCGAAGAAGGCGGTGCCGTTCTGCAGCGAGGCCATGATCTGCATGTCCACCATGCGCGTCTCGCGGTCGAGCAGCCGGCGCACCCAGACCTCGCGATAGCGGTTCATGCGCGCCGACAGGCTGTCGCGGCCATAGGCCGAATGCTCCAGCGTCAGCGCATAGACCGTCCATTCGATGATGAAGAAGCCGACCGCGGTGATGTCGACCCAATGCCTGCTCATGTCCGTCTCATGTCCGTCTCCTGTCGGTCTCTTGGCGAGGACCGCAACGATTGCCACGCATGACGGGGCGCAGCAACGATTGATTGGCGGCAGGCGATGGCGTTAAAAGCGGCTCGCTCTAGGACGTCTCGAGAAGGACTGATGACATGGCTGCGCTGAAACTCGCGATCGGTAACAAGAACTACTCGTCATGGTCGATGCGGCCCTGGCTCGCGCTTCGCGCGAGCGACATCCCGTTCGTGGAGACGCTGATCCCGCTCTACACCGACAATCCCGCGGACAAGGAGCAGATCCTGTCCTTCAGCCGTGCCGGCAAGGTGCCGGTGCTGGTCGACGGCGACGTCACGGTGTGGGATTCGCTCGCCATCATCGAATACGTCGCCGAGCGCTATCCGGAAGTGAAGCTGTGGCCCGACGACGTGGCCGCGCGCGCGCATGCCCGATCGGTGTGCGCCGAGATGCATTCCGGCTTCGTGCCCCTGCGCAACGAATGCGGCATGAACCTGCACCGGCCGATCCGGCCCTTGGCGCTGTCGGCCGACGCCAAGGCCAACGTCGCGCGCATCGAGGAGATCTGGCGCGAATGTCGCACGCGCTACGGTGCCAAGGGTCCGTTCCTGTTCGGTCGCTTCGGCGCGGCCGACGCGATGTACGCGCCGGTGGTGCACCGCCTGCGCACCTATGCGATCGCCGTTGCGCCGGACACCAAGGCCTACATGGAGACGATGATGGCGCTGCCGGCGTTCCAGGAATGGACCCGCGACGGGCTGGCTGAAACCCTTGTCATCGAGAAGTTCGAGGACGCCTGACCGGTCGGTCCCACCGAGGCCGCCGGCGGCGTGCCGGCCGGCGGCCCTCACGACCTGGGGCCAGGGGCCACCCGGGCTGCGACCGGCCTGCGACCGGGCCTGCGACATGCCGCCTGAACATGCCGCCCCGACGGTATCATCGGCCCGCGGGTTCCATCCTTATCATTATGAAAAGACTGTAAGATTTGTGGGTTTGCCATGCTGGCATGGCGCTGGCCAAAACGGCCGGCCGCATGCTATACAGCGCCTGGGTTTCTGGCCGGCCGTCGCAGTGGGACCATGGGCGAGGCAGGCGTTGTTTGAGTGATGGAGAGGGTGTTGAAGCACAAATTCCCGATTGGAACGCGCGTATTGTTCACGGCCAGCAACGTCGCGCGCCCTGCTGCCAGCGGCTCGTACGAGGTCATCCGGCTGCTGCCGACGGACGGCGACGACTGCCAGTACCGGATCAAGAGCTCGACCGAAGCCTTCGAACGCGTCGCCAAGGAAAGCCAGCTCGCGCTGTCCTGAAGACCGACGCTCCCCGCGCATTCGCGCCCTCTGCGGAATTGTGTCCTGCCGCCGTCAAAAGGCCCGCTTCACCTTCGCAAGGTGGGCCCCCGGGGCAGTTGCCGACTCGCGGTGCTCGCTTGACCATTCGCTCTCTGCTCGCGTGAGGGGACGTCGCGCATGAACTGGGCATGGGCCACTTCGCTCGACCAAATCTGGCGCTCGCCGGCCTTTCCGATGTGGATGACGCTGGCGGCTGCCGGATTCTTCGGATTGATCCTGGTGATCACGCTGCTGCGCGCCGATAGGTCGGTCGCCAACGGCGCACTGACGGTGATCACGCTGCTGTCCATCGCGATCGCCGGAGCGGCCACCGTGCGCGTCTACGAACCGGCGGGGCAGGACGCCCCGACCCAAGCGCGCGCGCAAAATGCGGTCATCGCGAGCCTGCCGGCGCTGTCCTGTCTCGACGACCTCGCCGGCGATGCGGTCGCCATTGGCTGCGAGAAGGCGCTGTTCGGCTCGCCGGATGCCGCGGCTGCCGCCGTCTCCTACACTGCGGCCCGAATCGACCGGCTGACCGCGCTCGGTGATGCCGCGACCGCCGAGAAGAGCCTGACGACGGACACGAAGGTGCTGCGCAAGGCGCTGGAGCACGATCGCTACGGCCTCGTGGCGCAGGTGCTGGTCGTGCGCGACGGTTGCACGCAGTTCGACTGCGCCGCGTTCCGCTCGCTGACCGACCAGCAGCGGGTTGCCGCCAACATGGACGCCCATCTCTACGACATGCTGGTCGCGCGCTATGCCCCAACCTGGAACGCGCCTGCAACGGCGTCGGCGATGCCGGCCACGGCCGCGCTTGCCGGGCTGCCGCCCGCGATGCCGACGGGCAAGCCGACCAGCGCCGAGTTCCCGAGCGCCTCGTCGACGCCGCCGGTGAGCATCATGAACCCGGAGCCCACGGCGACAACGCGCCAGGCGGCGCCCGCGGCCGCGAACGCAGCGCCGGCACCGCGCGCGCCCGCCGCGACGTCGGCGCAGGCGGCGGCTCCAGCCGCACCGGCTGCGAAGAAGCCGCCGGCGCCGAAGGCTGCGCGTGCGCCCGCAGCACCGGTTCCGCTCGCTCCGCCGCCTGCCTCGGCGGCCGCGCCCGCGGCTGCGGATAACGAGTAGATCGGCATTCCAAATGCGGTGCTGCCCGGCTAATGCTTGGGCATGCCGCTACATCTGATCAAGCTCGCCGTCGGTTGCGACTCCGTCAAGGAATTGAAGGAGTGGATCGCCGAACGGATGCAGACCGCCAAGAAGAAGGGTCTGCCGCAACATCACATCCACATCACCCGCATGGTCCCCAAGCGCGATACCGAGATCCTCGCCGGCGGGTCGCTCTATTGGGTGATCAAGGGCGAGATCGCCGCGCGGGAAAAGATCATCGGCATCGAGCCGTTCCGCGACAAGGACGGCATCGGGCGCTGCCGGATCGTGATGCAGCCGAAGGTGGTCTCGGTGTCGCCGCGGCCGATGCGCCCGTTCCAGGGCTGGCGCTATCTCGCCGACGATTCCGTGCCGGCCGATCTCGGCAAGTCCGCCGCCGGCTCGATCGCGGCGATGCCGGAGCCGATGCGGCGCGAATTGCGCGATCTCGGGCTGCTCTAAACCGCGATATTGTCGATCAGCCGGGTCGTGCCGAGCTTGGCCGCGACCAGGATCCGCAACGGGCCGTCCTGGCGCGAGGTGAGGGGCGCCAGCGTCTCGGCATGGCGCGCCTCGAAATAGTCGAGCGCAAAGCCGGCCGCCTCGATCATCGCGGCGCCACGCCTCATGGCCGACGCGATGGCTTCGCCGGCACGGATGCGGCCGGCGCTGTCCTTCATGGCACGGTAGAGAATGGATGCGGTCTGCCGCTCCTCGGGCGACAGATAGACGTTGCGCGAGGACATCGCGAGCCCGTCGCGCTCGCGCACGGTGCGGGAGCCGACGACCTTCACGCCGAGGTCGAGGTCGCGCGCCATCTGCGTCACCACCCGCAACTGCTGAAAATCCTTTTCGCCGAAGATCGCGAAGTCCGGCCGGCACTGCGTGAACAGCTTGCCGACCACGGTGGCGACGCCGCCGAAGAAATGCGGGCGGAAGCGGTCCTCGAGGCCGGTGAGCGCCGGTCCCTCCGGCACGATGCGGGTGGCAAAGCCATCCGGGTACATGGCCTCGACGCCGGGGTGCCAGACGATATCGACATCCTCGGCCGCGAGCTTGGCGATGTCGGCCTTCCAGGTACGCGGATAGGCGCCGAAATCCTCAGTCGGGGCGAACTGGGTCGGGTTGACGAAGATCGAGACCACGACACGGCTGGCGCGCCGCTTGGCGAGGCGGACGAGAGACACATGCCCGTCATGGAGGGCCCCCATGGTCGGGACCAGCGCGATCGTGGCCTTTCGCTTGCGGAGATTGTCGACGGCGCGGCGCAAGGTTGGGACCGTGCGGGCGATCAAGGGGCTTGCTGACATCAGGACTCGACAGGGTTGGGAATCGGCGCGGCATGACTTGGCGCCAGGGGCGACTAACCTTAACAAGCAGCGATCGTGGACGCCATGCATCCGGATGCGGCACAGCATCCCGCGCAAGGTCGTGCACGATGTCGCGACATTGTGGGTTGGATCACAGACGAAAGACGGCGCCGCGATTCATGATGAAGCAGGGCGCCTGCGATTTGCATTACCTGTCACGCATTTCACTTGACCGCAGACGCGGTCAACTCGAAGATATTCATTAGGGGTGTTGAGGATCGCCATGCTTGTGCAGGCTAGCCAAGGCCAATCCGGCTCGGCGCATGTGGTCGTGCTCGGCAACGAGAAGGGCGGCTCGGGCAAGTCGACCACCGCCCTGCACATCGCGGTTGCGCTCCTGAAGGCCGGCCAGCGCGTCGCCACCATCGACCTCGACTGCCGTCAGCAGAGCTTCACCCGCTACATCGGCAACCGCGCCGCCTGGGCGCGCCGCACCAAGCTCGACCTCGAACTGCCGGTGCATCGCTGCATCAAGCTCGGCGAGACCATGCAGATCGCCGAGAACGAGAATTCCGAGTTCCAGCAGTTCATGGAGGCGGTCTCGGCGGTCGAAAGAAGCTTCGACTTCATCGTGATCGATACGCCGGGCACCGACAGTTACCTGATGCGGCTCGCCCACTCGATGGCCGACACGCTGGTCACGCCGATCAACGACAGCTTCCTCGATTTCGACGTGCTCGGCACCGTCGATCCCGCCAACTACGCGGTGACGGGCGAGAGCCATTACGCCGAGATGGTGCGCGACGTCAGGCGCAAGCGCCGCCAGCTCGACGGCTCGACCACCGACTGGATCGTCGTGCGCAACCGCCTGTCGATGCTCAGCTCGCGCAACAAGCAGCTGGTCGCCGAGGGGTTGAAGGATCTGTCGCTGCGGCTCGGCTTCCGCTACGTCGACGGCTTCGCCGAACGCGTCGTCTATCGCGAATTTTTCCCGCGCGGCCTGACCGCCCTCGACGAGATCGACGAGGCCACGCTCGGCATGCGGCCCAATCTCGGCCATCTCACCGCACGGGAGGAGGTGACGAGCCTGCTCCGCCAGCTCAAGCTGCCGCTGGACGAGCGCGGCCGCCGCCGCGCCGCCAACCGGGCCGAGTGGTTCAACCAGGTCGACAAGCCGCTCGAGGTTCACGACATCCTCGGCGCCTGAGGCGGTATATCGCTACTTCCGATCGACCTAAGCGGCGAGTTCCGACGGGAACGCCGGGCGCCTTCGGCCGTTTTCATCCTACGTTGACCGTGAAATTGAACCCAATCGAGATCGGTTGCGTCCGATGGTGAAGTACACCCTGACGTAGCTTGGCGAGAACGGGATGCCCACAAAACGTGTGCGGCGCACAATGAAAGGGCTGCCGGTTCACAATATTTGGCCTTCCTGTCACGCGCCTGTGACATATATTAGCGAATAGGCGACAAGGGGCCAAAGAGCCCCGGAAGAACACGATTTTCAACAGGGATTCAGGCCGCAAGAGCCTGAGGCTGAGGACGAAAATGAAGCGTGGAATTGCCGTTCTGGTTTCGGTCAGTGCTCTCTGCGGCATCGCCTATTTCACGGCGAGCAAGTGGGCGATCAAGCACGAGACCATTACCTTCTACGATGCCTCGCGCGACAATCGCCCGGTGCCCGTCGACATCGCGGTGCGTCGTGACAAGGAAATGCAGGCCAACGCCGGCATGATCACGCTGCCGGTCGCAGTGATCAATCACGGCAACACCGTCAAGAACACCGAGTACGGCTTCCTCGCCAACATCTTCGCTGCGCGCGGCTATATGGTCCTGAGCCCGCAGCATGACTTGCCGACCGATCCTCCCATGGTGACCAAGCCCGGCGAGCTCTATGTCGGCCGGCTGCCGCAGATCCTGCGCGGAGTCGCCAACATCCATCTCGCCATGCAGGAAATGAGGAAGGCTCAGCCCAACGCCGACTACGACAAGGTGACCATGGTCGGCCATTCCATGGGCGGCGACATCACGATGTATTTCGCCAAGCAGTATCCGGATGAGGTCAAGAAGGTCGTCACGCTCGACAATCTGCGCGTGCCCTTCGTCACCGCCGGCAAGTTCAAGATCCTGTCGTTCCGGTCCACCGATCCGCAGTTCAAGGCCGATGCGGGCGTGATCCCGACCGACGAGGAATGCGAGAAGGCGGGCATCCAGGTCGTGAAGACCGAATTCCAGCACAACGACATGCGCGACACCGGTCCGGATGTCGCCAAGAACTCGATCCAGGGCATGCTCGATAAATTCCTGAGCGCGACCGACAGCGAGATCGCGCCGGTCGACACGCAATCCTCGCCGCCCAAGATCCTCGAGCCCGGTCCGGTCGCTTTGATGGGACCTGCCAAGAGCTGACGTCTTCTCTCTCTGACGACACCCTCGTCGTCAGTCGCGATCTGCAAAGCCCCCGCCGGCCTCTGCCGGCGGGGGCTTTGCACATTGACCGGGCGGCTTGCGCTAACCACATTAGCCGCCCACGCAGGGTCAAGGCATGTCGGGCGAACCCATCAAACCGCGCAGCGGCGATGCCGTCTCGGCGCAAGCAGGCCGCGCGGTGCCGCAGGCCGCAACGTCGACTGCGGAAGACATCGCCGCCTTCGTCGCCAAGGCGCAGGCGCTGTCACCGCATGCGCCGGGCGCGAAGGGGCGGCTGATCTTCGCGCTGGATGCGACGATGAGCCGGCAGCCGACCTGGGACATGGCCTGCGCGCTGCAGGCCGACATGTTTCGCGAGACCGCGGCGCTGGGCAGTCTCGACATCCGGCTGGTCTATTATCGCGGCTTCAACGAGTGCCGCGCCACGGGGTGGATCTCCGACAGCACCAGGCTTGCGGCGCTGATGAGCAAGATCGATTGCCGCGGCGGCGATACCCAGATCGGCAAGGTCCTGACCGAGGCGCGGCGCGAAGCGGTCGCATCGGGCGTGCGTGCCGTCGTCTTCGTCGGCGATGCCATGGAGGAGAAGGTCGACGAGCTCTGCGCCAAGGCCGGCGAGCTCGGCATGCTCAACGTGCCCGTTTTCGTGTTTCAGGAAGGTCATGACGCCGTCGCCGAGCAGGCCTTTCGCGAGATCGCACGCCTGACCGGTGGCGCCTGGTGCCGCTTCGATCCGGGTGCGGCGGCGCAGTTGCGCGAGCTGCTGCGGGCAGCTGCGGCCTATGCCGCCGGCGGTCGCGAGGCCTTGTTGAAACTGGCGAAGACCGCGAGCGGAGCGGCCAGTCTGATCGGCCAGATGAAGTAGCGGATCAGGCTGACGCGGCCTGTATCGGGGACGCTGCTGCAACCGTCGGCGGCAGCAGGCGGCCTTGCAGGATCAGACGCAGCGTGCCGAGTGCGATCAATCCAACTACGATGTTGGCGGCGCCGAACAGCCACGGTGCGAGGAGTGCAATCGGACCGGTGTTGCCATGTCCGACCATGCGGATCGGCGCGATCGCCAGCGCGGTGGCGCCGAACGTGAAGCTCCAATAAGACACCGAGAACGGCTGCTCCATGATCCACGGCAGCAGGCGAAGCAATAGCAGCGCCATCATCAGGGCGTAGCCGACGAGCATGTGCGCGACCATGTCGGGCACGCCGCCATTGATCGCGAGATAAGCGAGCGCACCGACCGCGGGCGGCGCCAGCTGGATGCCGAGCGTCGGCCGCAACGCCACCGGAAGCGTCGCGACGGTGTAGAGCCGGTGCAGCAGCACGGATTCGATTGCGAGCCAGGAGAAGAACGCGACGCCGAAGGCGAGCTGTCCCCAATCGGGGTAGCCGAGCACCGAAGACGCAGCAGCCGTGACGAAGCCGCCGGCAACGGTCGGCAGATACAGCACCGGCGTCGTGGCGGTGTGGTCGCGATTGCCGCGCCACAGCAGTCCGGTCCGCCACAGCGCGAAGCCGAGCGTGAACGCAGCGCCAAGGCCGAACAGGATCATTGCGGCGAGGTGCGAGTAGGGCTCCGCGGCGAGCGCGATCAGCATGGTCGAGACGCCGGCGAGGCCGATGAAGCAGCATTGCACGGGGTGATGGGCTTCGGCGAGCGAGTCCGCATGCGCAAAGATCCAGCGCAGCGCGAACAGGACGATCAGGACCGCCCAGACGATGGCAGCGAGCGCGAGCAGAACCTCGCCCACGACCGCCGGCAAGTGCCAGACCTGATGCGCGGCGCGCCAGGCGTTGCCGAGGCCGACAAGGCCGAGCACGATGCCAAAGAACGCCGCCGGCACGATCGGCGGCTTGAATCCGTTGCTCATGGTCCCCCCCAAACCCTACCAACACTCCTGCGCCACCGAGGCGGCTATCGTTACCGCGGCGCGTATCGGAATGATCCGTCAGGCGCTTATCGGCAAACGTATTTCGCGTGTCACCCTCCAATCGTGGATGGCCGGAAGGGACGCCATGCTTTTTGACAAGAGGGCGTCTATATTCGGGTCATGACCCTGATCGCCGGCGCTGTCGCAATTATCACGCTTTATCTGCTGCTCCAGATGTTCCGCGCTGCCAACCCGGCGGTGCTGGCGCGGGCCATCAGGTTCGGTGGCGGCGTGGTGGCGCTGGCGGTCGCAGCCTTCACGGGCTTACGGGGCGAACTGGTGGTGGCGATCCCGCTCGGGATTTTCGGCGCCGGGCTGCTGGGCTGGACACCGCTGGCAAATGCCGGCTTCGGCAATATCGGGGGGCTGTTCGGCGGCGGTGGTGCTGCGCCCGCGTCGGGGCAGTCCTCACGCGTGCGCTCGCAATTCCTGGATATGCGGCTCGACCACGGCTCTGGCCAGCTCGGCGGGCAGATCGTCGCCGGGCCTCACGCCGGGCGCGATCTTGGCGAGTTTGATCTTGCCAGCCTGCTGGCAATGGTCCCGACATTCGACGCTGAGAGCGTGGCCTTACTTGAAAGCTATCTGGACCGCCGGTTTCCCGCCTGGCGTCAGAACGCGCAGAGCGATGCGGCAGGGGGGCAGCGTCGCACGGCGGCGAGCGGCAAAATGACGGCGGAGGAGGCCTATCAGATCCTTGGCTTGCAGCCGGGGGCGGGGCGTGACGACATCAGCCGGGCCCACAAGACCCTGATGAAGAAACTCCATCCCGACCAGGGGGGGTCGAACTATCTCGCTGCCCGTGTAAACGAGGCCAAGGATACTTTGCTTCGTACGCATAACGGCTAACTCCGGCACCACGCTACAAACGCCCGTACCGCGTGAGCTCCGCTTGCTCTGTCTGCCGTCGCCCTGACACCCGCCATTGTCGGCGTGGTTGATCTCTTGAGTAAAGTTTTAACCGTAAATCCTTGACGAGAAGTTGTCGCGGAACAGCGTTCTCACGAACCGCTCTGGGTCGTCACCGCGTCCCCAAAACGAAAATGCCCGCGCGCGGCGCGGGCATTTCCTCCGGAACGGTGACAGAGATCAGTTGCGGACGGTGATGCAGGAGATGTCGGCGCGCTTCAGGGCGCGGCAAACGGCTTCGGCCTGGTCGCGCTCGAGCCCGGCGAAGCGGGCGCGATAGAGCTTGCGATTGTCCTTGGCGACGACCTCGGTGAACGGATCGGCCTTGCTGAGCAGGCCGCGGGCCGAGCTGCGCGCGGCATCGATGCGCTGCTGGGCTTCGTTCTCGCTCTCGAGCGCGCCGACCTGGACGATCCAGCCGCTGTGGGTGACCACCGGCTTGGTGGTGGCGCTCATCTGGATCGGCATCGGCTCGGCGGAGGCGAGCTTCGGAGCGGCCGGGGCGGGCGCCGCGGCCGTTGCGGCCGGCAGCACCCCGAGGATGCCGTTGCCGGTGCCGAAGCCTGCCGGCTGCCGTGGCAGCTCTGCGCGGGCGATCTCGGCCTTCGGCGCTTCCGGCTGGCTGACGACCTCGGGCTTGTTGATGAGATCGGCCCGGGCGACGACGGCGCCGGAGGTTTCCGCGACGTCGGAACGGGACGAAATGGCGTTGGTGACCGGCGGTGCGACCTGTGCCGGGACCTGAGCGGGGGCGGCGGAGGCGACCTTCACGGCGCCGGCCTTGACCTGAACCGTCTTGACCCGGACCGGCTTCATCGGCTCGGACGAGCCGGGGATGATGGAGAGCGGCTGGCTCGAGATCACGCCATTGGTGAGCGGCGCCGGCTCGATCTTGGATTCCGTCGGCCGAACTTCAGGCTTGGCTTCGGATCTGGGCGGAGCCGGCGGCACCGCGGCAGTCGCAGCCGCGAGCGTCGACAGGCGTGCGGCGAGACGCGACGGCGCTGCTTCGGGGGCAGGGGCAGAAGCGGCCTGGACCTGCGGAGCGGGGCGGGCCGGGGCAGGCGAAGCGTCGGCGATCTCGGTGCTGGCGTCAGCGCCGCCACGCTCCGTGACAGCGGCGACGGTGTGGGTGGTCGCACCCTTCTCGAGGTTCTCCGCGAGCAGATTGCGCATGATGGCATCGCGCGAGCCGCCGCTGCGGCCGCCGAGCACGACACCGATCAGATGACGGTTGCCGCGGCGCATCGAGGTCACGAGATTGAAGCCGGAGGCGCGGGTGTAGCCGGTCTTGATGCCGTCCACGCCCTCGACATTGCCGAGCAGGTGATTGTGGTTCCGGATCGACTGTCCGCGCCAGTTGAAGGTCGAGGTCGCGAAATAGCGATAGTAACGCGGGAAGCGCTCCTGGATGGCCCGGCCGAGCGTGGCCTGGTCGCGCGCGGTCGTGACCTGCTCGTCGTTGGGAAGGCCGTTGGCGTTGCGATACACCGTCTTGGACATGCCGAGCGAGCGCGCCTTGCGCGTCATCATCTGGGCGAAGTCGTCCTCGTCGCCGCCGATCGCTTCCGCGATCACCACCGCGGCGTCGTTGGCGGAGCGGGTGACGAGACCCTTGATCGCGTCCTCGACGCGGATGGTCTGGCCGGCGCGCAAATTCAGCTTGGTCGGATCCTGATCGGCGGCGTGCTGGGACACCGGCATCTCGGTGTCGAGCTTCATCTTCCCGGACTCGAGACGCTCGAACAGCAGGTAAAGCGTCATGATCTTGGTGAGCGAGGCGGGGTGGCGGATCCCGTCGGGGCTGGTCGCCTGGAGCACTGAGCCGGAATTGCCGTCGACGATGATCGACGCGAATTTCGGGCTGGAGCTCTCGGACACATCGCGCTGCACCCGGTGGTGCGCGTAATGGCGGCGATGACGCCGCGCCTCGGCGGCATCGGTGGTGAAGATGACCGCGGTGGTGACCGTAAGAAGCCCGAAAACGCCAACCCGCGCCAAGCGCGAGGAAGACAAGTTTTTACGAAGCATGGAACCCCGTCCCCGTTTCTCAACTGATCACCGGCTCGTGAGGCGAAATTGTGCCCAATGGACCCGGGATCATTACCTGTTCAGGCTGTCCCTCCGCTGGTGTTCGCCGCGGGGGACGTTGGGCCTGAACCGCTATTCTGGCTAAGGTGATGTTCTCAAACGGCTTTTGACCGTCTGCGGAAGCTGAACACGTCCAGGGAATCAGGGTAGGGGTCCGCGGTTTCCAAATGCTTAAAGAACCCTTGCGGGAAACCCCGGGAATCTCCGCAACTTGAGTCCAATTTTGTGCGTCGCACAATATTCTTGACTTTTTTGTGCGTTGCACTAATTGTGGGCAGAGTCAGGGAGCCGGGGCTTCCCGACGCGAGCCAGGGAAAAGGATTCCGAAATGTTCAAGGTTGAAGACTTCCAGAATTACGGGAAAGAGCACTTCGAGCAGTACGTCGCCTCCGCGACCTCGGTGCAGCACGGCCTCCAGGCGATCGCCAGCGCCTATGGCGACTATACGAAGAAGTCGTTCGAAGACACCAAGTCCTTCGTCGAGAAGCTTTCCGGCGTGAAGTCGCTGGACAAGGCCATGGAAGCGCAGACCGATTTCGCCCGTTCCGCCTACGAGACCTTCGTTGCGGAATCGCAGAAGATCGCCGGCCTCTACAGCGACCTCGCCAAGCAGGCGTTCAAGCCGGTCGAGACCATCGTGTCGAAGTTCACCCCGGCTGCTCAGTAACGTTTTCAGGACGTCCTGGAATCGAAAAGCCCGGCTGGTTCAGCCGGGCTTTTTGTTTGCACGCGGTCGGTCCGTCAGCGCGCCACGCGCAGCTTCGACAGCGAGGTGCCGATGTCCTTGAACACCGAAACGGTCTGGCTGGCCGACGTGACCAGATAGAACTTGTCGGCGCTGCTGGCGCAATATTGCAGCACGCTCGAGGTCGGATCGCTGCCGGTGTTCACCTGCACCGTGTAGACCGTGATGTTGTGGGGCTGGGCCTTGGCGTTGTCGCAGAGCTTCTTCTGCCTTGCGTCGATCTGCGAGGCGTCGCTGTACCAGCGGTTCTGCGTGTTGAGACCGTCGGAAAGAAGCACGATCGCGTCCTTGTAGGTGTAGTTGGTGTCCTTCGCCGGCGCGTTCATGGGATCGCCGGTCGATAGCGTCATCCAACCCCAGGCCAGGCCGATGCCCTGGTTGGTGTTGCCGGTGGGCTTCATGGCGTCGATCCGGCCCTTGAGCGAGCTCCAGTCGTAGCTCAGCGGCATGATCGGCTGCAGATAGGACGAGCTGCCCGTGTTGCAGTAGGAGTACTGCTCGGCCGGGAAAAGCGTCCCCACATTGCCGCTGGTCGGCGTCGTGTTCTTGGTGTCGTAGTCCTGGTCGCGGTCGGTCACGCAACCGGTCCAGGTGTCATGGTTGGCCGACGTCCATTTCCAATTATTGCAGTTCCAGTTGTTGCCCGAGGTGCAGCTCCAGCTGCCGTTCGCGGCATCCCAATCGCTGAAGTCGACCCAGTACTTGTTGTAGTTGCTGGCGCCGACATTGACGTCCTTCGCGAAGGGGACGATCGAGATGTAGACGTCGCCGGTATTCTTGGCGAGCGTGCTGAGCTGATCGACCAGGTTCTTCGCGGCCGTCTGCATCGCCGCCATCTTGCCGTCGTTGGCCATCGACCCGGTGTTGTCGAGCACCAGGGCCACGCGCATGCGCGTCATGCCCCAGGCGCTGGTCGAGGTGGTGTCGATGCCGAGCGTCGGGAAGCCGGCGATCTTCATGAAGCTGGTCGTGTAGGTGCCGGTTCCGGTGAGCTGGATTGTCGAGCCAATGTTGGTGCTCGCGTTATAGGTGGCCCCAACGGTGACCGATGGCAGGGTCGTGGTGTTGGTGAACAGGGCGTTGAAATAGGTTTGCGCCTTGCTGCTGATCTGCGACGTCGTGATCGTGCCGGACGACAGGTCCCTGGAGAGCATCAGCGCGGTGGAGTCGAGGGCCGACTGCATGGAGGAGCGGGCCTGGGCGGCGCGGCTATAATCGATCGCGGCACCGACGAAGCTCAGCACCGGGACCAGAGCGATGGCGAAGATCACTGCGATATTGCCTTGCTCGGCCGCTGCAAAGCGGGCGAATTGCCGACCAAGGCGGCTGACGAGGGGCAGGCGAGACATGACAATCCCCGAAATCGGTGTTTTGCCCGATTTCGCGCCACGCCATTGAACGGCGGGTAAACTGGACCGTAGAAAACCGGAGCTACCCGCGTGAAACCGTCGCAGCCGGGTTAACAGCCGGGGTTCCTGGTCAACACGTTCTAAACGCGCGGAGGCGAAATTTTTGTCAAATCGGTCCGGATTGTTTAACCTTGCTCCTGATCGCCCGGACCGGGAATCGGGACTGCTGTGGCCGCGTCGGCCGGACCTCTGCACGCTTGCGGCGAGCCGGGGGCAGGCCCATATTGCTGGCGAACGATCCGGCTTGGACCGGATTGTCGGGAGCGGCGATCCAACAAGGCGGCGCGCCTGCGCCAGGCTCCGAAGGGCGGGGTCGCGCGGTGACCGCCATTCGCTTCCATGGGGAATTTGAACGCCTGAGCCATGCCGCAATTGACTTCCAGACTCGACCTGTCCGCGCCAGCCGCTGCCTACGCTCCTCGCATGAGCAATGACGAGAACCGTTCGGGCAACCCCTCGGGTCCGAACACTTCGGTCATCACCAAGGTCAAGCCCAAGACCAAACGGCCGAACCTCTACCGCGTGCTGATCCTGAACGACGACTACACGCCGATGGAGTTCGTGGTCCACGTGCTGGAGAAGTTCTTCAACAAGGACATCGAGGCCGCGACCAAGATCATGCTGCACGTCCATCATCATGGCATCGGGGAGTGTGGCGTGTTCACCTACGAGATCGCCGAGACCAAGGTGACGCAGGTGATGGATTTCGCCCGCAAGCACCAGCATCCGCTGCAATGCGTGATGGAAAAGAAGTAATCACCCGTTCGCGTTCCTTAGAGTGATTCTGTTCGCGTGGTGTGTGATGGCAGCACATCTTGCTGCATGGTCCGGCGAACATCGGCACCGGTGTCAATCCTGCCCAAATGGGTAGTTCTGCCCAGGATCGGAACGGGTTTTGCATCGAAAAGTACCGCAGGTGTGGTGCCTGCCAGAGTCGCGGAACCGGTCTTTCGCCGCGATCTTGTATAACTATATGTGACAAAGGTTGTTGTTGCCTGACCGGGCGATGACGATCATGATGGTGGGGGCCATAGAGGACGCGAATGCCGACTTTTTCCCAAAGCCTTGAACAATCCCTGCATCGTGCACTGGCGATCGCAAACGAGCGTCATCACCAATACGCGACGCTCGAGCATCTGTTGCTCTCCCTGATCGACGACTCCGATGCAGCCGCCGTTATGCGCGCCTGTAGTGTCGATCTCGACAAGCTCCGCACGAGCCTGGTTAATTATCTAGAGACCGAGTTCGAGAATCTGGTCACCGATGGCGCCGACGACGCCAAGCCGACCGCCGGCTTCCAGCGGGTGATCCAGCGCGCCGTGATCCACGTGCAATCCTCCGGTCGTGAAGAGGTGACCGGCGCCAACGTGCTGATCGCGATCTTCGCCGAGCGCGAGAGCCATGCCGCGTATTTCCTGCAGGAGCAGGACATGACGCGCTATGACGCGGTCAACTACATCAGCCACGGCATCGCCAAGCGGCCTGGCGTCTCCGAGGCGCGGCCGGTGCGCGGCGTCGACGAGGAGACCGAGACCAAGGGCGCCGAGGACGCCAAGAAGAAGGGCGAGGCGCTCGAGACCTATTGCGTCAACCTCAACAAGAAGGCGCGCGACGGCAAGATCGATCCGGTGATCGGACGCAATTCCGAAATCAACCGTGCGATCCAGGTGCTGTGCCGCCGGCAGAAGAACAACCCGCTGTTCGTCGGTGAAGCCGGCGTCGGCAAGACCGCGATTGCGGAGGGCCTCGCCAAGCGCATCGTCGACAGCGAGGTGCCGGAGGTTCTGGCGGCTGCCACGGTGTTCTCGCTCGACATGGGCACGCTGCTCGCGGGCACGCGCTATCGCGGCGACTTCGAAGAGCGCCTGAAGCAGGTGCTGAAGGAGCTCGAGGCGCATCCCAACGCCATCCTGTTCATCGACGAGATCCACACCGTGATCGGTGCGGGCGCGACGTCGGGCGGGGCGATGGACGCCTCGAACCTGCTCAAGCCGGCGCTGGCCTCGGGCACCATCCGCTGCATGGGCTCGACCACCTACAAGGAATACCGCCAGCATTTCGAGAAGGACCGCGCGCTGGTGCGGCGCTTCCAGAAGATCGACATCAACGAGCCGACGGTCGAGGACGCGATCGCGATCCTCAAGGGCCTCAAGCCGTATTTCGAGGACTACCACCGGCTGAAGTACACCAACGAGGCGATCGAGGCTGCGGTGCAGCTCTCCTCGCGCTACATCCACGACCGCAAGCTGCCGGACAAGGCGATCGACGTGATCGACGAGTCGGGCGCGGCGCAAATGCTGGTCGCCGAGAACAAGCGCAAGAAGACCATCGGCATCAAGGAGATCGAGACCACGATCGCCTCGATGGCGCGGATTCCGCCGAAGAGCGTGTCGAAGGACGATGCCGAGGTGCTCAAGCATCTCGAGCAGACGCTGAAGCGCACCGTGTTCGGCCAGGACAAGGCGATCGAGTCGCTCGCGGCATCGATCAAGCTGGCGCGCGCCGGCTTGCGTGAGCCGGAGAAGCCGATCGGCTGCTACCTGTTCTCGGGCCCGACCGGCGTCGGCAAGACCGAGGTCGCAAAGCAGCTCGCGGCAAGCCTCGGCGTCGAGCTGTTGCGCTTCGACATGTCCGAGTACATGGAGCGGCACACCGTGTCGCGCCTGATCGGCGCGCCTCCCGGCTATGTCGGCTTCGACCAGGGCGGCCTGCTCACCGACGGCGTCGACCAGCATCCGCATTGCGTGGTGCTGCTCGACGAAATCGAGAAGGCGCATCCCGACCTCTACAACGTGCTGCTCCAGATCATGGATCACGGCCGGCTCACCGACCACAACGGCAAGCAGGTCAATTTCCGCAACGTGATCCTGATCATGACCACGAACGCGGGTGCTTCCGATCTGGCCAAGCAGGCGTTCGGCTTCACGCGCTCCAAGCGGGAAGGCGACGACCACGAGGCGATCAACCGGCAGTTCGCGCCGGAATTCCGCAACCGCCTCGATGCCATCGTCTCGTTCGGTCATCTCAGCGTCGAGGTGATCGGCACCGTGGTCGAGAAGTTCGTGCTTCAGCTCGAAGCGCAGCTCGGCGACCGCGACGTCACCATCGAGCTGTCCGAGCCGGCCAAGGCCTGGCTGGTTCGGCATGGTTACGACGAGCAGATGGGCGCGCGGCCCATGGCCCGCGTGATCCAGGAGCACATCAAGAAGCCGCTGGCCGACGAGGTGCTGTTCGGCAAGCTCAAGGGCGGCGGCCATGTTCGCGTCGTGCTCGTCAAGGACGAGACCGACGAGACCAAGGACAAGATCGGCTTCGAATTCGTCGAGGGGCCGGTCACGCCGAAGCAGGAGAAGCTGCCCGGCACCCGCAAGCGCCCGCCGGGCAAGTCCAAGCCGGGTGGACCCGGCGGCTCGAAGGGGCCGACCTCCAAGGGCCCGCTGGTCAAGGCTTGATCCGCACGCCATGAATTGAAAAGGCCGGCTGAAAAGCCGGCCTTTTTGTTTTCGAGGCTGTACGTGAACCCCTACGTCCCTGCTTCAGGCGCGGGCGTGGCCGCAGGCGGTCGTGGCTTCTTCGGCGCCGCCGGCCGTGCGCGGCCCGACGGCTGCATCGTCACGATGACCGGATTGGGTTTGTGATCGGTTGCTGCCCCGGTCGCGGCATCGACACCCATGCCGACGACACCGCCGAGCAGGAGATTGCCGGCGAAGCCGGCGGCTCCTGATGTCGGGATATCCCGGCTGAGCGGCACGATTTGCGGCTCATAGCCTTCCTTCTGGAAGGTGATCGAAATGTCGGCATTCCGCTTGACGACCACGGAGCAGGGCGTCGTGCAGGTGGTCGGGACTTCCAGTCCGCTGACCACGGCTTCCACGCCTGACGGTGTCGAAGAGATGCTGATGTTTTCGGTCGTGCCGCGCGTCACAGACGCGCAGCCGCCCAGCATGACGCTGAGCGCCATAATTCCCACTAAACGCATGAAATGCCCCTTATTCCCCGCCCCAATGAAGCGCAACCGGAGCGCGAGGGCAATAGGTCATTGGTCCGGATAGTTAAGCCACGCAGGGGTTGTGCACGGGAATGGCAGGTACCGGAAGGTGGGCTCTGTCAGTCGCCCCGCAGGCGCTGATCGTCCTGCACGCGGACATGCTCGGCGCCGCGCGCGCCGGCCGGAGACAGCCGCAGCATGCTCAGCACCGCGCCGCAGAGTGCAAATCCGACGCCTGCGAGCAGCGCCAGCCTGGTCCCCTCAACCGGATACCGTCCGAGCAACAACGCCACCAGCGCGGCGCCGGTGGTCTGGCCGAGCAGGCGCGCCGTGCCCAGCATGCCGCTGGCGCCGCCGGCGCGCTCGCGCGGGGCGGCTGCGATCATGGTGCGGTTGTTGGGAGTCTGGAACAGACCGAACCCGGCGCCCGCCAGCGCCATGCGCCAGATCACGTCGAACGTCGCAGGCGCCGCCGGCAGGACAGCGAGCGCGGCGAGGCCGCAGGCGAACAGCGTGAGGCCGATGCCGCCGAGCAGGCCGGCCGGATAACGCTCGACCAGGCGGCCGGCCAGCGGCGCTGCGAACGCCACCGCGATCGGCCATGGCGTGATCAGGAGGCCCATATGCACCGCCGAATAGCCGAAGCGGCTCTGGAGGTAGAACGGGATCGCGACGAAGGCGAGCATCTGCCCGCAGAACGAGGCGATCGAGGTCGCGATCGACAGCGCGAACACGGGGATGCGCAACAGGTCGACCGGCAAGAGGGGCGAGGCCATGTGGGTTTCGCGCCAGATCAGCAGCGCGCCTGCGACGATGGCGACGGCGAACTGCACGAGGCAGGTGACGGCGGCCTCGCCATGACCGACGCTGTCGACGGCCGCGATCCCGACGCCGAAGGTGATCGCCGAAAGCCCCGCGCTCTGCCAGTCGAACGAATGGCTGGCGGGCTTTGTGTGCGGCAGGCTGCGCAGGCCCAGCACCAGCGTCACCGCGCCGAGCGGCACGTTGATGGCGAACAGCCAGGGCCAGCTTCCGACCGCGAGGATACCTGCGGCGAGCGTCGGGCCGACCGCTGCGGAGAAGGCGACGACGAGCGCGTTGAGCCCGATGCCGCGGCCGAGCTGGCTGCGCGGGTAGGTGAAGCGCACCAGCGCTGCGTTGACGCTCATGATGCCGGCCGCGCCAAAGCCCTGGATGATGCGCGCGATCGTGAGCAGCGGCAGCGTATGCGCCAGCGCGCAGAAGGCGGATGCCAGCGTGAACAGCACCAGCCCGACCAGATAGACGCGGCGATAGCCGACGATCTCGCCGAGCGAAGCCAGCGGCAGCAGCGAGATCGTGATCGCGAGCTGGTAGCCGTTGACGATCCAGATCGAGAAGGCCGGGCTGGCGTCGAGGTCGGCCGCGATCGTCGGCAGTGCCACATTGGCGATGGCGCTGTCGACCACCGCCATGATGATGCCGAGCGCAATCGTCAGCACCGCCTGGTTGCGCTGCGGCTGCGGCAGGCCGTCGGCATGCTCGATGGGGGCGGACGACATGGTGGAGGCGCGTTTGATTCGAGCCGTGTTTCATCTCCGGATTAGGAAATTGCAGGATGGATCGCAACCCGGCAGGACACGGACGGTTCCTGTGCCGCGGGCGGGCCGCCGGTGCGGTCGGCATGGACCGGAGCGGCCGCGCTACCAGCGTGCTGTCGATTTCCCGAACACGTAGAGCGCCAGGAGGCCGAGCGTCACCGCCGTCGAGACGATCAGGACGGCGCGGTCCCGGTCGATCCGCGTCCGCTCGGTGCGGGTGAGATTGAGGACCGTGAACAGAGCCTTCATGGCAAATCGGCGCATCGGCAGCCTCGGGACGGCCGCAGGGTGCCACGGCCGGCGCGAGCGGGCTTGATGCAGCTCAACGAGGCCTACACCGCCGGCGGGTTCCGGTCGGTGAAGGTCGTGCGCTGGTGCCAGTAGGGATAGGGCAGCGTCACCTTGCTCGCCGCGTCGAGCTTTGCGACCTGGTCCTTGGTCAGCGACCAGCCAACGGCGCCGAGATTTTCGCGCAGCTGCGCCTCGTTGCGCGCACCGATGATCAGCGTCGACACTGTCGGACGCTGCAGCAGCCAATTGAGCGCGATCTGCGAGACGCTCTTGCCGGTTTCCTTCGCGACGTCGTCGATGGCATCGACGACACGATAGAGGTGCTCGTCCGGCACGGGCGGGCCGAACTCGGCGGTCTTGGGCAGGCGGCTCACCTCGGGCTTCGGCTGACCTCGGCGAAGCTTGCCGGTGAGGCGTCCCCATCCGAGCGGCGACCAGACCACGGCACCGAGCCCCTGGTCGAGGCCGAGCGGCATCAACTCCCATTCGTAGTCGCGCCCGATCAGCGAATAATAGGTCTGGTTGGCGACGTAGCGCGGAAAACCGTGCTTGTCGGCGACGGCGAGCGACTTCATCAGGTGCCAGCCGGAAAAATTGGAAACGCCGACATAGCGGATCTTGCCGGCGCGCACGAGCGTATCGAGGGTTGCGAGCACCTCCTCGGGCGGGGTGAAGGCGTCGAAGCCGTGGAGCTGGAACAGGTCGATGTAGTCGGTGCCGAGCCGGCTCAGTGAACCGTCGATGGCTGCGAGCAGATGCTGCCGTGACGAGCCGATGTCGTTGGGGCCGTCGCCGAAGCGAAACGTGGCCTTGGTCGAGACCAGCACCTTGTCGCGGCGGCCCTTGATGGCTTCGCCGAGAACGCGTTCGGACTCGCCGAGCGAATAGACGTCCGCGGTGTCGAACATCGACACGCCGGCCTCGAGGCAGATGTCCAGCAGGCGCCGTGCCTCGGTCGCATCCGTCGTGCCCCACGCGGCAAGGCGGCCGACGCCGCCGAAAGTGCCGGTGCCAAGGCTCAAGGCGGGCACCATGAGGCCTGATCGGCCCAAGCGTCGGTATTCCATCGATATGCTCCTCGACCAGCCGCTGATTGATCGTTGCGGCCTTGGCATCGAGGTTAGCGCAAGCGGGTGCCTTGTCCTATCACGCGCTCACATACCGGCCTTGCTTGGGAACGGCCTAGTCGTGCCGAAGCATGTCGTCGAACGCGGCATCAACGATGCGTGGGCGGACGATCTTCGCCAAAAGTTTAGCCTCGTCGCTTGCCTGGGATGGGGGAGCGCAGCCGATCTGACGATTGCGCGTCTGCTGCGGCAGCAGAGTCAAACCCCATCCCACCACGACCAGCACGGCGAGACGGATCGCGATGACGCTCAGCAACAGCTCGCTTCCGCTTATCGTCGTCTCAGTCCTCATGCGTGGCAGCCTGATCCACGCCGCAACGCAAGACAATCTGGAATTGGCGAGCGTTGCCTTCGTCCAGGACGAAGGCTTGCGCAGATGGCTGCTCAGTGCCGCAGTTGGCTCTGCCTGAAATCGCGCGGCGACATCCCGAAGTGCTCGCGGAAGACGCGGCCGAAATGCGAGAGGTCGTTAAAACCCCAGGCAAAGGCGATCTCGCTGATGTGGCGTTGGACGAGCACGGGCGAGGCGAGGTCGCGACGGCACTGCGCAAGGCGTTCGGCGAGGACGTAACGTTGGAACGAGGTCTCCTCGTCGGCGAGAAGGTCGTTCACGTAGCGCGGCGAGATGCCGAGCGCAGCCGCAGTCTCCGACAATGAAAGGTCGGGGTCGGCGAGGTGCGCGCGCACATGCGCCTTGAGCCGGTAGATCAGCGCGGAGCGGTGGGTCGAGGATGGCAGCGACGTCTCGCCGAGCCGCTCGCTCAGCGCCAGGGCGAGCAGGTCGACGGCCTGTTCCGACAGAACGGCGGCGTTGCCAGGGCCGAGGCGGTCGGCGCTCTGGCAAAGCCGGAAGATGAAATCGTAGGCGAGCCGCTCGAGCGGTGCCTCAGTGCCGAACGACATCGCGGTCAGCGTCTCCGTGCCGCCGAGCCGGCGCTGCAACATCTCGCGCGGCACCTTGAAGATGGTCTGCGTGAAGGCGTCGTTGAACTTCAGCTCATAGGGGCGCGTGGTGTCGTAGAGCGCGAACTCGCCCGGATGAACCACGGTCTCGCGGCCGTCCTGCAGCACGCCGCCGTTGCCGCGATGGCCGAGCGCCACCAGGACGAAATCCTGGTCCGAGCGCGCAATGCGGGAGGGCGTGCGGAACACATGCTGGCGGTCGGAGCAGACCTCGGAGCACACGGCCTTGCCAAGCGGGATTTGCGTGACCGAGCCGCGAAAGGCGCTGCCGAGATCGGACTTGCAGTCGAGCCCGACGAAGACGTCGCAGACGATGTCCTGCCAGAGCGCCAGCCGCCGATAGCCGGGGCTGCCGTCCGTCGTGAACTGGATTGTCATTGGGACAGCCTCCCTTTCACATCCCGCAAAACCGCATGTTGGCGCAGATCCAGCCTCACTGGAGGCAAATCCCGTACCGGCCGGCGAGCCCCCCAGTCGAGTTTTTGTTCCGCCGCGGTCGAGCGCCTGGCCGCCCCGCTTGGGCAAATAGACTGCATCGGAGATGGCTTCCGATCAACCGGCAATGGAGGCGGCAATGGGCATCGAACATCCGAAATACAAGGTGGCGGTGGTGCAGGCCGCGCCGGCCTGGCTCGACCTCGACGCCTCCATCGACAAGTCGATCGCGCTGATCAGGGAGGCCGCGGAAAAGGGCGCCAAGCTGATCGCCTTTCCGGAGGCCTTCATCCCCGGTTACCCCTGGCATATCTGGATGGATTCCCCGGCCTGGGCGATCGGGCGCGGCTTCGTGCAGCGCTATTTCGACAATTCGCTGTCCTATGACAGCCCGCAGGCCGAGCGTCTACGCGACGCCGTACGCAAGGCCAAGCTCACCGCCGTGATCGGCCTGTCCGAACGCGACGGCGGCAGCCTCTATCTGGCGCAGTGGCTGATCGGGCCCGACGGCGAGACCATCGCAAAGCGTCGCAAGCTGCGGCCGACCCATGCCGAGCGCACCGTCTATGGCGAGGGCGACGGCAGCGATCTCGCCGTCCACGCGCGGCCCGACATCGGCCGTCTCGGCGCGCTGTGCTGCTGGGAGCATCTTCAACCGCTGTCGAAATATGCGATGTACGCCCAGAACGAGCAGGTGCACGTCGCGGCCTGGCCGAGCTTCTCGCTCTACGATCCCTTCGCGCCGGCGCTTGGCGCCGAGGTCAACAACGCCGCCTCGCGCGTCTATGCGGTGGAAGGCTCCTGCTTCGTGCTCGCGCCCTGCGCAACGGTCTCGCAAGCGATGATCGATGAACTCTGCGACCGGCCGGACAAGCACGCGCTGCTGCATGCCGGCGGCGGCTTTGCCGCGATCTACGGTCCCGACGGCAGCCAGATCGGCGACAAGCTGGCACCGGACCAGGAAGGGCTATTGATCGCCGAGATCGATCTCGGCGCCATCGGCGTCGCCAAGAACGCCGCAGATCCGGCCGGGCATTATTCGCGGCCCGACGTGACGCGGCTGCTGCTCAACAAGAAGCGGTACCAACGCGTCGAGCAGTTCGCGTTGCCGGTGGATGCCGTCGAGCCCACGGACATTGGCGCGGCAGCGAGCTGATCACCAAGATCGAGGGGAGGGTCCAATGACGGAATCTGCAATTCCTCTACATCTCGAAACCCCGCGCACGCGCCACAAGCGCGTGCCGGATGATTACCAGCCGCCATATCCGTCCTTTGTGGCGCGCTACAGGCCCGGCGTGAGCCGCGTCGTGATGGCCTATTTCGGCGTGCAATATCGCGGCACGGCGCCGGTGGTCGCGACGGAGGTGCTCGCCGACATCGCGCGGCATTTCGCTGCGGAGGGCGGGCCGTCGCATTGGGATCGCGCGCACTATGTCGATCAAGCCGGATACGAGACCATCGTCTCGGTGGGCTATTGGGACGACATCGCACGCTTCGATGCCTGGTTCGAACCGGCGCGCGAGGCCTGGACCGGACGGCAGCGCGAGGGCATCGGCACCTTCATCGAAGTGCTGCGTCCCATTGTAGCGCGGCATGAGACGCTGTTCTCCTCGCCCGACCGGACTGAGGGCGTCGCCTCGATCGCCGGCGGCATGAGCGGCGAGGTGCAGGAGCACGCTTATTGGGGAGGCATGCGCGACCGCATTCCGCTGTCGCAAACCGACGCGATGGCGCCCGGCGGCGCCCCGGAATTGATCCGCGACGGCGCGCGGCTACGCGTGACGGCGCACGACAATCTCTGCCTGATCAGGTCCGGCCAGGATTGGAGCGATACCGAGGCGTCCGAGCGAAAGCTCTATCTCGACGACGTCGAGCCGGTGCTGCGAGAAGGCATGGATTTCCTGCGCGACGATGGTCTTGCGATCGGCTGCTATGCCAACCGCTACATGCAGGTGCTCCAGGCCGACGGCAGGGTGAGCGAAAAGTCCTACGGCCAGAGCTGGTGGAAGAGCCTGGCGGCGCTCGAACGCTGGGCGGAGTCGCATCCGACCCACGTCAGGATCTTCGGAGCGGCGATGAAATATCTGTCGACGCTCGGGCCGTCAGCCAAGCTGCGGCTCTATCACGAGGTCACGGTGGCGGCCGCGGACGAGCAGTTCTTCGAATATCTGAACTGCCATCCCAGAACCGGCATGCTGGCGGCGGTGGAGGTCGTCAGCGCCTAGACGACGCAATGGCCGAGCAGCTCGGGATGCGCGGCACAGATGTGATGTGCGCCGGCGTCCCTGAGCTCGGTCTCGCTGCCATAGCCATAGAGCACGCCGATCGCGGTCATGCCGTTGGTGCGGGCGCCGACCACATCGTGGCTGCGGTCGCCGATCATGATCGCGCTGCTGGCATCAATTTTGGCCTCGTCGAGCGCGTAGCGCAGCAGATCGCGCTTGTCGACGCGGGTGCCGTCGAGCTCGGAGCCGAACACCCGCTCGAAATAGGGTTTTAGGCCGAAATGATCGACGATGCGGGTGGCGTAGACCGCGGGCTTGCTGGTGGCGACGAACATGCGCTGGCTGCTCGCGGCGAGCGTCGTCAGCGTGTCCACGATGCCGGCATAGGCCTCGTTCTCGAACAGGCCGATATCGCTGAAGCGCTCGCGATAGAGCAGCAGTGCGCGGTCGGCGAGTTCGTCGGTTCCAGTGAGCTTCTTCAGGCTGGCATGCAGCGGCGGGCCGATGCACCAGGTCAGCTCGTCCTCGCTCGGCACCGCGACGTCCAGCCGCTCCAGCGCGTACTGAATCGAGCGCGTGATCCCCGGCTTGGGGTTGGTGAGTGTGCCGTCGAGATCAAAGAAGATTGCCGCCATGCTGGCCGTGCCCATGTTGATATTGCCGCCGATTGCTTGACCTAAACGAGGCCGAAGGCCAAGGCAACGCCGCCCGGTCGATTCCACGTACCGTTTTAAAGCTCGCTATTGGCGGCGCGTGAGCGTAGTGTCATCCGATCACCGCCCTTTCCATGGCATCCATCGGTGACTGAGGGTCACTAGCGCTCCCGCCGAACGAGGAGGGGCGTGTATGCCTCGATTTCGACCGGCCGATTTGATCGTGCCGCCGGTGGTCGTCCCGCTGTTTCCGTTGTTCCTGGTGGCTGCTGCGGCTTTTCTGAATGGATAGGACGCCGCTCCAATATCTGGTGAGCGGACGCGATCAGAGCGGCTACGTCAGCTTGGCGCGCGCCACGACCGCCGCAGCGTTGAAGAAGGCGAGAGAGCTATTGCAGGAAGGCTATATCGACGTGCGGATATGCACGCCGCAAGGCCGGATTCTGCTGTCTGACGAGTTCGACCAGTTCGAGGCATGAGGAGCGCGGGGGCGCCAAATGGCGCGCCCGGATTCTTCGCGAGGAAAGATGACTTCATGAAAATGCTTATTGTCGCCCTGGCACTTGGCACATTCGCGCAAAGTGCTGCCGCCAGGGAGCCGGACTGCCGTGCGATCGAGAGCACGAGCGGACGGCTCGCCTGCTACGATGCTGCGTTTCCGCCGAAAGCGAAGCAAACCACTGCCGCCGAAAGAGAAGCAACGCGGGCTGCCTACAAGGACCCGTTCGTCGCGGAAGAGGCGCGAACTGCGGCGAAGCTGAAGAACATCTGCCGCGGCTGTTGATGTCTGCAATCAAGCACAGCGGGCGGGCAGAGGGTTGACGGACGACAGAATACGCCGGCGCGGCTGCCCGCCCCGTGCAAGCTCCGACATCAAGCGAAATCATCGAGGTGCCGACATGACGCCACTCCGCCGTATCGCCGTCATCGGCAACTCGCTGCCTCGCCGGTGCGGAATTGCGACCTATACGACCGACCTGAAGAACGCGATATCGATTTCACGCCAGGATCTCGAGACTTGCGTCGTGGCAATGACCGATCGCGGTCAAGCCTATGATTATCCCCCAGCGGTCGCGTTCCAGATCAAGGATGACGATATCGAAGACTACATGCGGGCCGCGGATTTCCTCAATGCTGGCCGGTTCGACGCCGTGTGTCTGCAGCACGAGTTCGGGATTTTCGGTGGTGAAGCCGGGGCCCATATCCTCGTGTTGTTGTCTCGCCTTGCCATGCCGGTGGTGACGACGTTCCATACCGTGCTGGCCGATCCGACATCTGCGCAACGGACGGTCGTGGAGCGCATCGTCGCGGCGTCGTCGAAGGTCGTGGTAATGGCCAACAAGGGCCGCGAACTGCTGCGCGAGGTCTACCTTGTGCCCGACGACAAGATCGAGGTCATCGCCCACGGCATCCCCGATGTCGCCTTCGTCGAGCCCGATGCAGCGAAAGCCAAGCTTGGATTTGAGCAGAAATCGGTCATCCTGACATTCGGCCTGTTGTCACCGAACAAGGGCATCGAAATCATGATCGACGCCATGCCGTCGATCCTGAAGCGCTGCGAGAATGCGGTGTACGTCGTGCTCGGCGCAACGCATCCGAACCTGGTCCGAAACCAGGGCGAAGCCTATCGTGAGAGCCTGATGGCTCGGGTGGGCGAACTCGGAATTGACGACCACGTGGTGTTCGTCGACCGGTTCGCCGATCTGGCGACGCTGCTCGAATTCATCTCGATGTGCGACGTCTATGTCACGCCCTATCTCAACGAGGCTCAGATGACGTCGGGAACCCTGGCCTACAGCTTCGGACTGGGGAAGCCGGTCGTCTCGACGCCTTACTGGCATGCCCGCGAGCTGCTTGCCGACGGGTGCGGCGTCCTGGTGCCTTTCAGCGACGCCGCGGCGATTGGCAACGAGATCGCAGACTTGCTGACCGACGACGCTCGCCGGCACGCGATGTCCCGGCGCGCCTATGCGGCGAGCCGGATGATGATTTGGGAGCGGGTGGCCGAGCGCTACGTGTCCGTCTTCGAGAATGCGCGGCAAGGTCATCGGTTGAAGGTTTTCGCGCGCTCCGATACGACCACGCCGGAGCCTCGCAGCCCCGCGCCGCCCGACATGCAGATCGGCCATTTCCTGTCGATGTGCGATGATGTCGGCCTGTTCCAGCACGCGGTCCATTCGGTGCCGGATCGCGCGCACGGTTATTGCGTCGACGACAATGCCCGAGCACTGCTGCTGGCCTGCGTCCTCAATGGCCCAGGCGAACAGCCGCTGTCGGAGGTCTTGACGAGCCGGTTTGCAGCATTCGTGCAGCACGCCTGGAACCCTGACACCAGGCAATTTCGCAACTTCATGGGCTTCAATCGAACCTGGCTCGAAGACAGAGGGTCCGAGGACAGTCACGGGCGGACGTTATGGGCTTTGGGCGAGGCTGCACGCCGAGACGCGAGCCCGGCCCGGCGCCTGTGGGCCGCTGCCTTGTTCGCCGAGGCATTGTCGATCGCGGCGAGCTTTCGTTCCCCCCGCGCGTGGGCGTTCATGTCGCTGGGCCTGGACGCCTATTGCGCGGTTACTCCGGACGATCTCCATGCCAGGGAAGTTCGGCAGTCCCTTGCCGACCGGTTGATGGCTTGTCTGGCGTCGGTCGAGACGCCGGACTGGGTGTGGTTCGAGGAAGGGCTGGCCTACGACAACGCGCGACTGCCGCAAGCGCTGATACTCACAGGCATGGCGACGCAGGCGCCTCAATATCTCGACGCCGGGTTGAGGTCTCTGCGCTGGCTCATGACGCAACAGACGACCGCGGCAGGGCATTTCCGCCCGGTCGGCACCGCCGGATTCGGCGAGCGGCGGCAACATCCCCGTGCCTTCGATCAGCAGCCCGTGGAGGCAACGGCAACGATCGCTGCCTGCCTCGCCGCGTGGCGTGCCGACGGCGATGCGGAATGGAAGGCCAGGGCAACGCGGGCCTTCGCCTGGTTCCTCGGCAGCAACGATCTCTCAGTGGCGCTGGTCGATCCGCTCACGGGCAGTTGCCGGGACGGCTTGCACCCCGATCGCGCCAACGAAAACCGCGGGGGCGAGTCGGTTGTTTGCTATCTCCTCGGGCTTGCGGAGATGCGCCAGCTTGCGCGCGTCAATCCGAGCCTGACAAGGCCTAAGGCGTTACGCGCGGTGAGCGCCTGAACCTGATCCTCTCATTCAGCGAGGCGAGGATACCGTGTCACAAGTTTCTTTCCTGAATCGGCAGGGGCTTTATCTGCGCCCCGATCCAGCGCGAGTTATCGTGCGGCCGTTCAAGCCGGCGACCGAACCCCGCGACCTGAACCCGACCGACAAGATACGGGCAAATCATATCGTCGACCGGGTTCTTGCGCTCAGTCCGGAAGCGGTTGCGGATCAGCTCGCGGACGTCCTGGACAATTTCCAGGGGCGACATCGTAACCTCCTGGAGCGGTTCGAGACCCGCGCGGATGAAATGGAGGATGCTTTCGCGACGCATGGCCTCTTCTCGAAGACGCAGCGTCAGCTGGTCGGCGCCTATTTTCTCAATGAGTATTCGTTCGAAGCCTCTGCCTTGTTTAACCCCAGCATCGTCCCGCACCCCGATCAATCGGCAGCACCGAAAGGAGGCGCGCGCTTCATCATCAGTCTCCGGGCCATCGGGGAGGGCCATGTGTCGTCGCTGACGTTTCGAACCGGAACGATTGCGGCTGACGGAAGCCTGGCCGTCGATCCGACGGCGCGCCTTGCCTCGGTTCCCCGCATCAGCCATCGCGCATCCCAGCCGGACGGCGATCGTGTGGAATTGATGTTCGGGCCGGAGGAGGACCTCAGCGAACGCGTCATCTTTCCCGTGACCGATTCCCAATCTAACGGCATCGAGGATGCGCGCTTTGTCAAATTCAGCGACGGCGGTCGAGAGACCTACTATGCGACCTATACGGCCTATAGCGGACGGGCGATCCGGTCCGAGTTGATCGAGACCAGCGATTTCATGTCGTTTCGAATGACACCTTTGCGAGGGGCCGCCGCACACAACAAGGGCATGGCGCTGTTCCCCCGCAAGATCGGCGGCAGCTATGCCATGATCGCGCGACAGGACAATGAGAACCTGTATCTGGTCTATTCGGACGACCTCTACACATGGGAGAGCGGCCGGGTCCTCCTGAAACCGCAGTTTCCCTGGGAGTTCGTCCAGATCGGCAATTGTGGGGCTCCCATCGAACTTGATGAAGGTTGGCTGCTGCTGACGCACGGTGTCGGCCCGGTCCGGAAATACTCGATCGGAGCGGCGCTGCTCGACAAGCGCGACCCGTCCAGGGTGCTGGCACGTTCGGCCGAGCCGCTGTTGCGGCCTGAACCGTCCGAGCGCGAAGGATACGTCCCCAACGTCGTCTATACCTGCGGCGCGATGAGGCACAATGACCAGATCATCCTGCCATATGCCGTGTCGGACACCTTCTCCAGTTTTGCAACGATGAGGATTTCGGCGCTCATCGAGGCGATGCGCCGCTGAGCGCGGCTTTCACTGTCGTTGACGTCAATTCCGTTTGTTAACAGGTCAGGGGAGCCGTCATGGTCCGCGAAACAACGTACGTCGTGCAGGCGTTCAACGCCGGCAAGGGTGGAAATCTGAAGGCCGACTCTCCCATCGTGTGCAAGTCGGAAAGCGGTGCGCTGCGGACGGCGGAGAGACTGGCCTTGAGCAAGCTCGGCGTGGTCGCGTTCTCGTCCAGCGGCGATCCTGAGATGGGAGATTATGACGATGAGCCGACGGTGTTCTTCCGAAAGGGCGAGCTTCCTACTGGCTTCGACTGAGGCCCTGATCGCGGTCGAGCAGATATTCGCAGAGGAGCGCAGATGAACGAGCGACTTGAGACATTGAAGAAGGCCCGCGATCGCATGATCGAGGACAGAGACACGCATGCGAAGGTGCTGGCCGCTCCCTTTGATCGCGACAAGGCCGAGCGAGCGCGGAACAAATTCGTCGAGCTGCAAACGTTGATCGATGCCCTGGACCGCGCGATCAGGGCAGAGAATCCCATCTCGGCATAAGGCCGACACGAGCGAAAGGCGGGCCTTGCAGAGATTCGATTGCAGGACCGCCGCCGTTCATTTCATTGCTGTCTCGCCCATGCGACGATCGCGGCGGCATCCGCGCCGGCCTGTCCCTCCCAGGTGGTGATCGCGGGCGTCGCCGCTTTCCGGAGCGCCGCGACAAGAGAGGCGGGCGCCGGCTCGGCGATGGCGACGCCGTTACCCCGCATGCGCGCATAATTTTCGGTGGTGCGATGGGCCAAAAGCGCGAACTGGCTTTGCTCGGTCTCGGCGGCCGCCGCCAGCACCTCGCGCTGCATCGGCTCTGGCAGCGCGGCAAAGACCTCGCTGCGGACGAAGGCGATCGAGACCGGCATCGCATAGTTGATGGCGGTGAAGTGCGGCAGGAAGTCCCAGAGCTTGCGCCCCGCGCCGCCGTCGCCGGAGGTGAGGAACGCGTTCAGCCGATGCTCCTTCAGTCCGGCGAGCGCGGCGTCCATCGGCAGGAACTGCGCATTGGCGCCGGCCGCGCGCATGACCTCGCTGGAATTGGCATCATAGGCCCGCAAATTCAGTTTCGGCAAATCGTCCGCGCCTTCGAGCGCACGTTCCGACCACAGGCCCGTGGCGGGCCAGATCGTCAGATAAAGCAGCTTGAGGCCGCGCGCCGCCAGCGCCTTCTCATAGAGCGGGCGCGCTCGCAGATTGGTGGCGCGGGCGAGCTCGGCCGACTGCATGAGGAAGGGCAGGGTGGACAATCCGAGCACCGGGTCGATGCCGGAGAGCGCACCTGCGAAGGCATCGCCGCCGGCGATCCGGCCGTCGAGCGCAGCGCGCGGCATCTCGCCCGAATTGATCTTGAGGCTGTTGTCGAATGCGCTCGTCACAGTCACGAAACCGTTTGTGCGCTCGGCCACGCGACCGGCGAGGGTGGTGAGGCCGATCCCGGAGATGTTATTCTCGGGATATTCCGTGGTCATCTGCCAAGTGACTTGAGAAGTGACTTGAGACGCGGCTTGAGAGGTGACGCGCGGGTTCTCCTCCGCGGCGGCTGGCGCGAGGCCCAGCACGAGCGCGACAAGCGCGGAGATGACGCGGATCCGTTTGGCGGGGTCACGCATTGGGAGAGACAGGTCAGGCAGCATATTGGCAACTCATCGAACCATGGCAGGATGCCACAACCGGGCAGATCACCTTGTTGCATGCCGCACCGGGGCGCGCCACAGCGGTGCCTGCCTATGGTTGAGGCGGATTGCATTGCCCGTGATCGCCGCACTGCTCGTCTCGGCGACGCCGGCACCGGCGGCGGATGATCCGCCCGCAAAGCCTGACACCGCGGCGCCGAGCGTCGAGGAGCCCGCGAAGCCGCCGGAGAAGCCCCAGGAGAAATCCCCGGACGCGCGCGAGAGCGACACGCGGGAGTCGATCTGCCTGATCATCGAGGCCGCCGCGCGCGATGCCAATCTGCCGCTGGAATTCTTCGCCCGGGTGATCTGGCAGGAAAGCCGCTTCCAGGCCGATGCGGTAGGTCCCACGACACGCAGCGGCGAGCACGCACAGGGGATCGCGCAATTCATGCCGGGCACCGCCAGCGAGCGCGGGCTGCTCAATCCGTTCAATCCGGTGCAGGCATTGCCGAAGTCGGCGGAATTCCTCAACGAGCTGCGCAACCAGTTCGGCAATCTCGGCCTCGCGGCCGCCGCCTACAATGCCGGGCCGCGGCGCGTGCAGGAATGGCTCGCCGGCACCGGCGGCATGCCGGAGCAGACCCGCAACTACGTCTTCGCCATCACCGGCACGAGCGTCGATGCCTGGGCCAAGGCAGGCGCGACCGGCAAGGGCCCGCCGAGCTCGCCGCCGACCAGCTGCCGCGATCTGATGGCGCTGCTCAAGCGCGCGCCGAATGCGTTCGTCGCCGAGCTCGAGCAGCACGTGGAGCTTGCGGCGGCAAAGGCCTGGGGCGTGCAGCTCGCCGCCGGTTTCGACCGCAACAGGGCACTGGCGATGTACTCCCGCGCTGTCACGCGGCTCGGCGCCGCGATCGGCGACCGCGATCCGAGCCTGCTGTCCTCCGTGATGCGCAGCCGCGGCACGCGCGCGTTCTACCAGGTGCGCATCGGCGCCGACACACGCAGCGAGGCGGATGATCTGTGCAATCGCATCCGCAAGGCGGGCGGGGCCTGCTTCGTGCTGAAGAACAGGGGTGTCGCGGGGTAGGCTGTCATTCCGGGGCGAACCCGGAATCCATCGCGAGGCTGTCTCTGCGGCCCGATGGATTCCGGGCTCGCGCTTGGCGCGCCCCGGAATGACGGCGCTGGGTGTGTCACGCATGCCAGCATCGCCGCGCGCTTCCTTGACGCAAGGCGCCGCATTGCCCGTTATGCGGGCACGATTCCGCAACCCGGCCAAAACTCCCGTGGCGCTCCCTCCGCTCGATTCACCGCAATGGAATAGCCCGTGGCTTGCCTTCGGCTGGGGCCTGCGCTCGATCACGCAGACGATCCTCACCATCGTGCTGTTCGTGACCTATCTCGGCATCGGCGCGCTGGCCCATGACACGCATTTCAGCCTGCTCTGGGCGCTTTGCTCGACGCTGTTCGTCTGGGCGGGGCCGGCGCAGATCATCCTGATCACCACGCTCGGCTCGGGCGCGACCGTCATCCAGTCGGCGATCGCGGTCACCGTCAGCGCCATCAGGCTGTTCCCGATGGTGGTCTCGGTGCTGCCCTTGATGCGCACGCCGACGACCAAGCGGCGCGAGCTGATCTTCGCCGCGCATTTGACCGCTGTGACATTGTGGGTCGAGTGCCACCGCTTCCTGCCGCAGGTGCCGCGTGAACGGCGCATCGCCTTCGTTCACGGGCTCGGCGTTGGTCTCGTCTCGGTGTGCCTCGTCGCCAACACGGTCGGCTATTTCCTCGCCGCCAATCTGACGCAGACGCTTGGAGCGGCGATCCTGCTGCTGACGCCGCTGTCGTTCCTGTTCTCGACCGCGCGCAACAGCCGCGAGGTCGCCGATGTCGTCGCGCTCGTGCTGGGCATCTTGCTGTATCCGCTGGCCGCGAAGATGAACTCCGGTGTCGATATCCTGGTCAGTGGGGTGGTGGCCGGCACGATCGCCTATGGTGTGCATTGGTGGCGGGAGGTGCGCGCGTGAGTTTTGCGCAAGCGATCGGCGACTGGCACGCGCTGGCGGTGCTGTTCGTCGCCGGCGTCGTTCCCAACCAGATCTGGCGCATGCTGGGCCTGTGGTTCGGCGGCGGCATCGACGAAGGCTCCGAGCTGCTGGTCTGGGTGAGGGCGGTCGCCACCGCCATCCTCGCCGGCGTCATCGCCCAGATCGTGGTCGAGCCGCCGGGTGCGCTGGCGAGCGTGCCTGATACCTTGCGTTATGGCGCGGTGGCCGCCGGCCTCGTCGTGTTCCTGCTGACCCGCCGCTCGATCTTTGCGGGCGTCGTGACCGGCGAGGTCTTCATGCTGGCCGGCAAGTGGTGGTTGGGCTAAAACCGCCGGCGAACAGCCAAGGAACAGGAAATATGGTTCGCGAACAGGAGCTCCGCGAGGGCGAGGTCGCCATCGAGCTGCCACCGACACAGGATGCCGGTCTCGTTTTCATCGGCCGCATCCGCACGCCCTGGACGTCGCGGCTGGAGACGCCGCGGCAGGGACGTCAGGACGGCCCGATCTGCCGCCTCGAGATCTTCGAGCCGTTCGTGCCGGCCATCAAGGGCGTCGATTTCTACAGCAATCTCGAAGTGCTCTACTGGCTCGACCAGTCGCGCCGCGACATCATCCTGCAAAGCCCGAAGAACAACGAGAAGACCCGCGGCACCTTTTCGTTGCGCTCGCCGGTGCGGCCAAATCCGATCGGCACGTCGATCGTGAAGCTGGTCGGCATCGAGGGCAATGCGATCCTGGTGCGCGGGCTCGACTGCCTCGACAACACGCCGCTGATCGACATTAAACCGGATCGCTGCGAGTTCACGCCGCTGGCGGCGCCGCAGAAGGGCGATTTCGAGACGGAGTAGTCTGTCATTCCGGGGCGACGCGAAGCGTCGAGCCCGGAATCCATCAGGCGTCAGAGTCGGTGGGGAAATGGATTCTCAGGTGCGCAATTGCGCACCATAGCTCGCGCCAAGGGGGCGCGCCCCGGGATGACGATCAACCCTTCAGCGCCGCGATCAGCTTCGCAGCGTGCTCTTCCAGCACCTTGGCGTCTTCCTTGCGGCTCGCGGGTGGCAGCATCGCCACGCCGTCGTGGCGCGGCATCACGTGCATGTGCAGGTGAAACACCACTTGTCCGCCGGCGGGCTCGTTGAACTGCTGGATGGTGATGCCGTCGGCCTTGAAGGCCTGCATCGCGGCTGCGGCGATCTTGTGCGCGCCGCGGGCGACATGGGCGTAATCGTCGGGCTTGATGTCGAGGATGTTGCGGGCAGGGGCCTTCGGGATCACCAGCGTGTGGCCGGGGACGCGCGGCATGATGTCGAGGAAGGCGAAGACGTGCTCGTCCTCGTAGACCTTGCTGCAGGGTAGCTCGCCGCGCAGGATCTTTGCGAAGATGTTGTTGGTGTCGTAGACGGTCATGACGGCTCCCCGAGAAATCCGCGCTTAGAATTTTGCGCTTACTGTCACCAGCCGCGGCGAGGCGTCAAGGCGCCTCGTCTATCCCTTTGCGGAACGGGCCGAGCTCGGCGAGCTCGCGTCCGGCCTCGGCGACATAGGCGCGCTCGCGCTTGAGGTAATCGTCGATGGCGCGGCGTAGCCCGGGATCGGCGATGAAGTGGGCGGAATGGGTGGTGCGCGGCAGGTAGCCGCGCGCGATCTTGTGCTCGCCTTGCGCGCCGGCCTCGACATGGGTGAGGCCGCGTTTGATCGCGAAGTCGATCGCCTGGTAATAGCAGACCTCGAAATGCAGGAACGGATGATGCTCGACCGCGCCCCAGTTGCGGCCGAACAGCGTGTCCGAGCCGATGAAGTTGATCGCGCCCGCGATCCAGCGATTGTTGCGGCGGACCATCACGAGCAGCACGTCGTCGCTCATGGTCTCGCCGATCAGCGAGAAGAACTCTCGCGTCAGATAGGGACGGCCCCATTTGCGCGAGCCGGTCTCCATGTAGAATGCGAAGAAGGCGTCCCAGGCGTCCTCGGTGATGTCTTTTCCCGTCAGCCAATGAATGGTGATTCCGGCCGGGAGCGCATCGCGCCGCTCGCGCTTGATCGATTTGCGGTGGCGCGAGTTCAGGGTGCTGAGGAAGTCGTCGAAGCTCGCAAAGCCCTCATTGTGCCAGTGGAACTGCTGGTCGGTGCGCTGCAGGAAGCCGTGCTCGGCGAGCAGCTTCCATTCTTCCTCGCGCGCGAAGGTGACGTGGACGGAGGAGGCCTTGCTGACGCCGCACAGCGCCACCAACCCGCTCGCCAGCGCATCCATGATGCGCTCGCGATCGACGCCGTCGCGGACCAGCAGGCGCGGCCCCGTCGCCGGTGTGAAGGGAACCGAGACCTGGAGCTTCGGATAGTAGCGCCCACCCGCGCGCTCATAGGCGTCCGCCCAGCCGCGGTCGAAGACGTACTCGCCTTGGCTGTGTGATTTCAGATAGCAGGGCACGACGCCAGCGACACGGCCGTCGACCTTGGCCACGAGATGCCGCGGGCCCCAGCCGGTGCGAATGGTCGCCGAACCCGATTTCTCGACGGCAGACAGAAAGGCGTGCGAGACGAATGGGTTATAGGCAGGTTTTGAGAGGCCGAGGGAATCGCCTGGAAGTCCGGATGAGGTTCCCGCGCCAAGCCCGTTGCATGCCTTTTCGTTAAGGGCCTTGCCGGGATTGGCGCAGGCGTCCCAATCCTCCGGTGATACCTCGCCAATCGAAGGTACGGCCTCGAGCGTGATTTCGGATGATGCCATCGTTGCCCAAGATCGTGCATTGCAGCAGCGACTTCAAGAGGGTGGGGGAGCACGGCTCTCGTGCCCCGGACGCAGCGCAGCACGCAGTGGTGCGCTGCTGAGCCGGGGCCCATGTGGCAGCGCGCTCGCGGACAGATGGGCGGCTCTGCGCAGCAACGCTATGCGTTGCAGCTTGTCCAGGACACGAGCGTGCCCTGCGGCACAAACCCCTCGAAGATCATCTGGTCGGCATATTGCCCCACCCGCGCCCGCTGCTCCGGGGTGCGGACGGTCCAGCCGAGCAGGGCGCAGCCGAAGACGTTGCGGGCGATCCAGGGGGCGGGGGCCGGGAGGTCGTCGACCCTGAAGGCGACGAAGTGGGGCTGGGTCTGGAAGCCGTGGCGCAGGTACAGCATGCTGTCGCGCTGCGGCTGGGTCAGCTTCGCCCAATAGTCGTCCTCATAGGTCCGCTGCGCGACGATGCCGCGCGGACGGGAGGGCAACAGCTCGCGCAGCGCCAGCACCTGGTCGGGATCGAACGACATGCCGACGGCGGGGCCGTCGTAGGACGCCAGCACCTCGGCCATCCGCTTCACCAGCTTGCGATCGCCGCCAAAATGGCTCTTCACCTCGATCACCAGGGGCACGCGGCCGGCGACCAAGGAGCAGAGGTCGGACAGCGACATCATCCGCTCGTCCGTGGCCTTGAATTTGACGGCCTTCAGCTCCGCGGCGGTCTTCGACACGACCTCGCCGGTCGCCTCGGTGAGGCGGCCCAGCACATGGTCGTGATGCACCATGGCCTCGCCATCGGACGAGAGCTGGATGTCGACCTCGATCGAGAAATGGCCAGCGATCGCAGCCTGCACCGCGCCCGGCATGTTCTCGACAACGCCGCGGGAAATGTCATGCAGGCCGCGATGGGCGACCGGCCGGGCTGTCAGCCAATCAGGAGCGCGCATTCGCGTCAGGCGACCTCGAACACGCCTTCGACCTCGACCGCCGCGTCCGCCGGCAGCGAGGCGACGCCGACGGTGGTGCGGGCGTGGCGGCCCTTGTCACCGAAGGCGGCGACCATCAAGTCGGATGCGCCGTTGAGCACCTTCGGCCCGTCGAGGAAGTCGGGCGCCGAGTTGATGAAGCCGCCGAGGCGCACCACGCGCACCACCTTGTCGAGGTCGCCGAGCGCCGCCTTGACCTGGGCCAGCAGATTGACCGCGCAGCCGCGGGCCGCCGCCGCGCCGTCTTCGATCGAGACGCCGGCGCCCAGCTTGCCCTTGGCGATCAGCTTGCCGGTCGGATCGAAGCAGACCTGGCCCGAAACGAACAGCAGATTGCCGGTGCGGACGAACGGGACGTAATTGGCCACGGGGGTGGGGGCCTCGTGCAGCTTGATGCCCTGTTCCGCCAGCTTTTGCTCGACCGTGCCCGCCATGTTCGACCTCGTTGTCCAGGAATTCCATTCGCTCCGGCGCATCCGCAGAAAGGCCGGCCGCGCCCTGTTTCGCCCATCGTGCCGCCACATGCAAGCAACCCGCAGGAGGCTGCCTTTGGCCGAGGCGAGGCCGCTGGTTCAACGGCAGGGCCGCAACTTTACGTGAAACGGCCTCAGTTGCGACGCAATGGAACGGTCATTAAAATGCCGAATCTGCGCATCCCAAGGACGCGTCCCCAAGGAACAGACATGGTGCACCTTTTCCGGACTTCGCTCGGTGTAATGGCGCTCGCGGCGGCCAGTTTCGGACCTGCCGGTTTAGGCCTTGGCGACGCCGCGCAGGCCGCCAATGGTCCGTTCCTCGCGCACCAGGCGCTTTACGACCTGAGCCTGGTGAAATCGCGCTCCAATTCGGTGAATAGCGCACGCGGGCGCATCCTCTACAACTTCACCGGAAGCTCGTGCGAGGGCTACACCTCCGAATTCCGCCAGGTGTCCGAGCTCGACAGCGGCGAGGGCAAGGTCACGCTCAGCGACCTCCGCTCCAACTCCTGGGAAGACGCCGCGGGCAAAAGCTACCGCTTCAAGATCGAGACCCGCATGAACGAGGCCGATGCCGGCCGCGTCGACGGCTCGGCCGAGCGCGACGGCGACCACATCAACGTCAAGCTGAAGCTGCCGTCGCCCAAGAGCTTCACGCTCGACGGCAAGATCGTATTCCCGACCGAGCAGATCCAGCGCATCATCGCCGCCGCCAAGGACGGCAAGCCGCTGCTCGAGCTCTCCGTCTATGACGGCTCCGACGACGGCCAGAAGGTCTACAACACGCTGACCGTGATCGGCCAGCCGATCCCCGCCGACCGCGCCGCCGCGCCGGATCCGTCGACCTCCGACGAGCACATGAAATCGCTCAAGCGCTGGCCGGTCACGGTCAGCTATTTCGACCGCGAGGCCCAGCAGAAAGAGGGCGAGCAGACGCCGGTCTATGCGATGGCGTTCGAGCTCTACGAAAACGGCGTCTCGCGCCAGCTCGTGCTCGACTACAACGACTTCGTCATTTCCGGCGCGATGGGTAAGTTCGACGTCAAGGACAGCAAGCCCTGTAATTGAGGGGCTAAGCTCTTTCCGGGTTACAGCACACTCCACGCCATCACCGTCACCCTGAGGTGGCCGCTTCTTCAGCGGCCCTCGAAGGGCGACGGCCCGGCTGCGGCAGCGGGGCCGTGCATCCTTCGAGGCTCGCCACGCGGAGCTTCGCGCCGCGCAGCTCACACCTCAGAGGCTGTGAATC
>NZ_BTIR01000030.1:0-9828 GCF_036247985.1 Bradyrhizobium sp. TM239
TAGGGTCACAAGCTCTCAGGGTGACGGGGAAATGCCGGCGTAGATTCCACGCCGCCCGCAACTATCCCCTCGCCCCCGATGAGCTTCATTGGACAGCGGACCAAGTGTGACCGACCTCGCAGAGCGCCATGGGCGACTTCACTATCTCCAGCGGGATCGTTGCATGAATCTGGTCCATTCCCGTGAAGAGCCATTTGTCCTTGCTGGATCCGCTGCGCTTCGCCGCCGCGCTCGGCGTTGCCATTTTTCACCAGATGTTCTGGTCCTGGGCCTGGACCTCGATCGGCGTCCCGGGCTTTGAGCGCACCGTCGCCGCTGACGTCCTGTACCCGTCCGCCGCGCCTTTCACATGGTTCGGCTGGGTCGGCGTCGAGATCTTCTTCGTCATCTCCGGTTTCGTCATTGCGAATTCGGCGACCACATCTTCGCCGGGCGCATTCCTTCTCGGCCGCGCGCTCCGGCTCTATCCGGCGGTCTGGGTTTGCGCCACCGCGACCTTCCTCGTCCTGCTCCTCTTCGGCAGCGAACCCGCATCCGAAATCATCCTGCCCTACATCCACGCCATGCTGATGGTGCCCAAAGGCGTCACGGGTCAATGGCTAGACGAGGTCTATTGGACGCTGGCCGCCGAGACGGCGTTCTATGGGCTGGTGTTCTGCGCGATGCTCACGAAGAAGATCACACTGCGACACCTGGCTTTTGGCCTCACCATCTACAGCGCGATATTCAATGCCGTCGCGCTGCTGGTCACGTCATGCACGACACCAGCCGACCTGCCCTATCTCGTCATCCTGATGTTCCGGGTGCCGTGCGCGGCCTTCCTGCTCAGCCATGGCTGCTTCTTCGCGCTGGGCATCTGGCTGTTCATCTCCGCAAACAGGGAGTTGACGGCGCTCGAGCAGCTCGCCGTTGCCGTCACCTGTCTTTCCGGCGCGGCGGAAATTGACGTCTTCGCCTCCTTCTTCCTGGAGTCCATACCCGCCATCGCGGACCAATCAGCCCTCGTGCCGATCATGGTCTGGGCGGCCGCGGTGCTCCTCATTGCCCGTGCCGCAAACAGGAACAGGCGCTCTGCGGACATCGCCTCTGCAGAAGCACCGGCATATTTGAGAACGCTCGGACTGATCACCTATCCGCTCTATCTCACGCACAACGTCATTGGCGCAGCGGTCATTCGTGCCCTGGTCGTTTCAGGCCTGGATGCCACAACGGCCGTATGGCTCGCGCTGGGCCTGCTTGTCTTGGTCTGCTGGTTCATTTGCGCGAAGATCGAGCCAGCCGTCAGATGCGCGCTGATGCAAACCCTTTCGTATTTCGGACAGCTGCCGAAGAGACGGCCGAAATCGAGACGTCCGGCATTGGCCCGGGGGTTGCAGGTTTCGCTTCCCGTCCCGGTCAAGGCGAACGTCGCAGCGTCCCAGGCATGATAGGCGTACGCCGTCCGTCTGTACCGCTCGCTAAGCCCGGACGCCTACGCCGTCCGCAACACCGGCGCCGGCGGCTGCGACGGCCTGACAAGCGCGAACGCGACCTGCACGATGCCGCCGGCAAGGCCGAGCGCGACGCCGATGCGCCAGGCCATCGTGTAGGAGCCGAGCGCGTCGTAGATCACCCCGCCTCCGTAGGCGCCGAGGAAGCTGCCGACCTGGTGGCTCATGAAGGCGAGGCCCTGGATCATCGCCTGCCAGCGCAGGCCGAACATCTCGGCGACCGCGCCCGCGACCAGCGGCCCTACGCCCATCCACAGGAAGCCCATGATGGCACCGAACAGCAGCGTCGAGAACGGCGTTGCCGGCAGCATGAAGTACCAGGCGAGCGCGAGCGAGCGCAGGATGTAGATGCCGCCCAAGAGCGCCAGCTTGTTCCAGCGCTGGCCGGCCCAGCCGAAGAACAGCGAGCCGAGCACGTTGAAGCCGCCGATCATGCCGAGCGTCTGCGCGCTGAGCATCGGATCGAGGCCGCAGATCGCGAGATACGACGGCAGATGCGTGGTGAGGAAGACGAGCTGCATGCCGCAGACGAGATAGGCGCAGGTCATCACCACGAAGGAGGCATTGCCGAACGCGGTCCTCGCCGCGGTCGCAGCCGTGGCATCGTCGATCTCGTCGGCGGCGGGCTTCGGCAGCGGGACCTGGTCGACGCGCCCCGCGTACCACGCGGCCGGAATCATCAACACCGACATGACGACGAAGCCGGCGAGCCCGACGCGCCAGCCAAACCCCTCATTGAGCAACTGCCCGATCGGCGCCGACAGCAGCGCGCCGAGCGAGCCCGCCCCGGAGACGATGCCGAGCACCGTCGAGCGCACCGTCGCAGGGACCGCGCGCGCCGCCACCGACATCGCGATCGCAGCCGCAGTGCAGGCCATCGACGTCCCGATCAGCACGCCCGCGCCGATCATGATGCTGACGAGGCCGTTCGCGGTCGCCATCAGCACCAGGCCCGCGATGTACATGAATGAGCCGACGATCATGATCGGGCGGAAGCCGTAGCGCACCGTCATCGCGCCGGCGAGCGGCTGGAGAAAGCCCCAGGCGAGGTTCTGCACCGCCAGCGCCAGCGTGAAATCCGAGATCGAGATGTGGATGTCGTGCGTCAGCGGCTGCATGAAGATGCCGAGGCTCTGCCGCAGCCCCATGCTCAGCGTCAACATGATCGAGGCGCCGATCAGGATGGGCAATGTCGGACGCAGGACCTGCAACAGGGGCATATTCTTCTCCCTCGTGGGCACGGCGCAAATGCCGTCGTCCGCAATATCGGTTGATTTTGGTTACACAGACCTGTGTACTTAGGCTATGATCGACCTGTGCTGTCAAGCGAACAGGACGCATTCCACTGCATGGCTCCCCCGCCCGCCCCACAGACGATGAAAGAGCGGATCCTCGAGACCGCCGACAAGCTGTTCTATCTGCAGGGCATTCGTGCCATCGGCGTCGACACCATCGCGGCCGAGATCGGCATCAGCAAACGCACGCTGTACAACCACTTCCCCTCCAAGGACGCGCTGATTGCGGCTTACCTCGAGCGCCGCTTCGTGAGCGCGCGCCCCTCCGACAAGCCGCCGGCCGAGCAGATCCTCGCCACCTTCGATTCGCTGGAGCGGCGGTTTGCGGCCAAGGACTTTCGCGGCTGCCCGTTCGTGAACGCGGTCGCCGAGCTCGGCCCGGCAGACCGCGCCGTGAAGAAGATCGCGATCGCCTTCAAGGAAAGCCGCCGCCTCTGGTTTCGCGACCGCCTGAACGAGCTCGGCGTGGCGGAGGCGGATGCGCTCGCAACGCAGCTGGTGCTGCTGGTCGACGGCTCGATCGCGCAGGACCTCGTCCGCGACGATCCGGCGATGGCGCGCGCGGCGAAGGAAGCGGCGAAGGTGCTGCTGCGGAATGCGGGGGTGGATGTGGGTGGGGAAGCGAAGCCGGCGATGAAACGGGGCAAGAGAGTGGTCCAGCATCCCTGAGGGAGTGGAATGGCACTCCTCAGGGACGAATTGAACCTTGCCTATCATCGCGCATTGAAGACGCATCACCGATCAATGGCTCGTCCTGCAGACGTCGGTGGCTGAGAGACCGCTTTTGCGCTCCCCTGCCAGCCATGAGAGGGGCAAAGATGGCCCACCCGTTCGGCGTCGAACACTTCCCGATCGCACCCGCCTCGATCCCGCCGATGGCACCTCTCAAGGCCGCGAGCGGGAGATTGGCTGATTTAGTCCTCGGCTCACTCTTCTTTGCCACCATAACCATCGCGATGTCCGGCTGGCTGTACGTGCTCTTTTTGCTTGTCCACGCTGTCGCAGCCTGGCTGCTGGCGTAGTAGCCGCTCCCTTGAGGGCTGGACCTTAAGGAACCTTGAGGCCATGGGCTGATTGAACGCCCGTGCCAATTTACCCCTTCGATATCCACCATGACGGCGGCGTTGTTATCGATGACGAAGGGGCCGAAGTTACCGATCTGAGCGCTGCCGAGACGCTAGCTCTTGAGCTCTAGGCCAAGCTATTCTCGATCACGCCCGTCACCGCAGGACAGGCTTCACCAAGATCGAGGTCAGATACGGCGGAGGCCGGGTCGTGGCATCAACCTCCGCCACAGTCTCTCTGGAACGCTTGATCCCCTGAAGGGATGCGGTCACCGCTCAATGTGAGCAAAATTGACCACCCTGCAAAGACCGCATATGCGACATTTTTCCGCTTATCCATATCAGCGGAAGGCGGAGATCGAAATGCTCCCGCCTTCTTGGATCGGAGACGGTAATGGGAAACAAGCCAGGGCCTTTGTCAGAAACCGGGCCAACGATTTTGGAGCACTATATGCGCGCCGCGCGTGAGGACATGGACGGTCCCGCACTCCTCAAGTTGCTGAAAAAGCTTGAGGACGAGATAGCAAGGCGGGGGCGGCTTGCTTGAAAGGAGCGGAGATAAACACCGCCGTGGAATGTCGAGAGGCACGCGATCACAGAGGAAGAGCGATCAGCCGAGGCTAACACACTAGCGAGCGCAGGACTTTTCGGTTTTATTCTCGCCCTTTGCATGTTCGGAGGAGGCGTCACGTTAGTGGCTGCAGGATTTTGCTATCTGGCCCAGTTTGGCGCGACTAATCCCGCGATGCAGACGCAATTCATCGGCTAGCGCCCCAAGCGCTCCTGAGAGGAGTGGACTGCACAGGTCAGTCCCGTAACCCCACGCGCCCCGTCACGCCGGAGCTGTTTTGCCCGGGCCGCCGAGGTCCGGAAGCAATGTCTGGCGATTTCTCTCTGGCCGGACTCTTGCTGCCGCATCGGGACAGACCGTGATGCTTCGTTACACTCCTGTATTGCCCGGACGCGTCGAACGGCGCGCTCCTTCGCACGAGCGATTTCGCTGCCCTCGCCTAACCTATTGATCGAGCTAACGCCGGCTACTGTGCATGGGGTTGTTTTCGCGATTTTGCGCAGCCGGCCCTTACGCCGCCTGCGATACCACCCGATTACGCCCGTCGTGCTTGGCGCGGTAGAGCGCGGTGTCGGCGCGCTTGAGCACGTCGGCGACCGCCTCGCCCTTCTGCTCCAGCGTGGTCAGGCCGATCGAGATCGTGACCTCGATGCGCTTCGCCCCTTTGTGGATCGCGAACGGCTCGCCCGCGATCGAGCGGCGCAGGCGCTCGGCAACCATGCCGGCAACGTGGAGATCGGTCTCCGGCATGACGATGACGAACTCCTCACCGCCGTAGCGGCAGGCCAGATCAATGCCGCGGATCGACTTGCGCACCCGCACCGCGAATTCGCGCAGCACGTCGTCGCCGGCGTCGTGGCCGTAATTGTCGTTGATGGACTTGAAGAAGTCGATGTCCAGGATCATCAGCGCCAGCGGCTTGCCGCGGGTCGCGGCCTGCTCGGCGAGCGTCACCAGATGGCTCTCCATGTAGCGGCGATTGTGCAGGCCGGTGAGCGCGTCCGTGATCGCCATCTCGATCGAGTTCTGCACGTTGTCGCGCAGATGATCGGTGTAGCGGCGGCGGCGGATCTGGGTGCGGGCCCGCGCCAGAAGCTCGATCTTGTCGATGGGACGCAGCAGATAGTCGTTGACCCCGATCTCGAGGCCGCGGAGCAGCCGCGTCGAGTTCTCGGGGTCGGCGATCGCCAGGATCGGCACATGGCGCGTGCGCTCCAGCGAGCGCGCCTGGCTGCAGAGGCGGAGGCCGTCGAAATTGTTGAGGTCGAGCGAGACGATCAGCAAATCGTAATTGCCCTCGGCGGCGTGGAACAGCGCTTCCGTCGGGTTCGGCTCGACGTCGATGGTGTGCTCGGCGGCGAGGATCGTCGCCAGCCGCTCGTAGGAGGACGGACGGTCGTCCACCAGCAGGATGCGGCCACCCTTGCCGGTGTCGGCCACGGCGCTGCGCTCGGGCGCCTGCATGCCGATCTCGAGCGAGGTGATGGCGCGCATGCGCAGCTCATCGGTCATCATCTTCAGCCGCGTCAGCGAGCGCACCCGCGCGATCAGCACGACGTCGGAGACGGGTTTGGTCAGGAAGTCATCGGCGCCCGCTTCCAGCCCCCGGTTGCGGTCGGACGGACTGTCGAGCGCCGTCACCATGACGACGGGAATGTGGTGCGTCGCCGGATCGGTCTTGAGGCGGCGGCAGACTTCAAAGCCGTCGATGTCGGGCATCATCACGTCGAGCAGGATGATGTCGCATTCGGCGCGTTGACAGATCGCCAGCGCCTCGGTGCCGTTCGAGGCGGTCATCACGTCGAAATATTCGGCAGAGAGGCGGGCCTCGAGCAGCTTGACGTTGGCAGGGACGTCATCGACGACCAGGATACGCGCGGACACTGTGAACTCACTTCCTATCCGATGAAACGCCGGACCGTCTCAATGAATTTGCCGACCGAGATCGGCTTGGACAAATAGGCCTCGCAGCCGCCCTCGCGGATGCGCTCTTCGTCGCCCTTCATCGCGAACGCGGTGACCGCGACGACGGGAATGGAACGCAGCTCCGGATCGTCCTTGATCCAGCGCGTCACCTCGAGGCCGGAGACCTGCGGCAATTGGATATCCATCAGCACGAGGTCGGGCCGCATCTTGCGAACGAGGTCGAGCGCCTCGTAGCCGTTGCTGGTGCCGGAGGTCTGGTAGCCGTGCGCCTCCAACAGGTCGCGGAAGAGCTTCATGTTGAGCTCGTTGTCTTCCACGATCAGGACGGTCTTAGCCATCCCGCCCTCCTGATTGGTCCGCAGACCCATACATGTGACGCCTCAGGCGCCGCTCGCCGGCGCTTCGAAAACTGGATTCAAACTAGCCTCAGATTTGCTCTAGTTTCGTTAAACCCGAGGGTCACTTTCCGCGATGTGGTTTCCAGTTGCTTGTTTGGGGTCGCAAGACTCAAGGCCGAGACTCGGGCATATTCCAAAGTAGACACCGAAAGTTAACGGAAAGGCAAACCGGCCCCTTGAAAAAGCCTGTTCACAACCCCCGCGAAGTCGCTGAAATCGTTGCGATTCAGGCACTGTCCTTCGTTGCCGGCGATCCCGAGCGGCTGGGCCTGTTCCTGGCCGAGACAGGGGTGGGTCCGGAGACGCTCCGGAATGCCGCCTCGGACCCGAATTTCCTGCTCAGCGTGCTCGATTTCGTGATGCGCGATGACGCCACCGTGAAGGCCTTTGCCTCGACCGCGGAACTGCATCCGACCAACGTCGCAGCAGCGCGACAGGTCCTCGGTGACGTGCTCGGCGACCCCTCCTGGGAGCGCGACGTGCCGTGACCGCCCCTGATACGGCCGGGCCCCGCTGCTTCTGCCGGGACTGTCTGGCCGATCTGGACATGGGCGTGCGGCGCTGTTCCGCCTGCGGTTCCCCTCGCCTCGTCCGCCACCGTGCGCTCGCGGGCCTGACCATCGCCCACATCGACTGCGACGCCTTCTATGCGACGGTCGAGAAGCGCGACAACCCTGACATTGCCGACAAGCCGGTCATCATCGGCGGGGGAAAACGCGGCGTGGTGTCGGCCGCCTGCTACATCGCACGCACCTATGGCGTGCGCTCGGCGATGCCGATGTTCAAAGCGCTCGACGCCTGCCCGCATGCAGTCGTGATCCCGCCCGACATGGCGAAGTATGTGCGGGTCGGGCGCGAGGTGCGCCAGGCCATGCAGGCCCTGACGCCGCTGGTCGAGCCGCTCTCGATCGACGAGGCCTTCCTCGATCTCTCCGGCACCGAACGGGTGCACGGCATGATCCCGGCAAAGGTGCTGGCGCGCTTTGCCCGCGATGTCGAGCGAGACATCGGCATCTCCGTCTCGGTCGGCCTGTCCAGCAACAAGTTTTTGGCCAAGATCGCCTCCGACCTCGACAAGCCGCGGGGCTTCGCCGCGCTCGACCAGGAGGAAGCCCGATCGATGCTTGCAGAGAAGCCCGTCGGCTTCATCTTCGGCGTCGGGCCCGCCACGCAGGAGCGGCTGGTGCAGCGCGGTTTCCGCATCATCGCCGACCTGCAGAAGGCCGACGAGATCGAGATGATGCGGCAGTTTCCGAGCGATGGCCGCAGGCTTTGGCGGCTCGCCCGCGGCATCGACGACCGCCGCGTCGAGCCTGACCGGGGGGCCAAGACCATTTCGAGCGAAACCACCTTCGAGACCGACATCCGCGATTTCGCGACGCTGGAGAAGATTTTGTGGCGGCTGTGCGAGAGGACCTCGTCGCGGCTCAAGAGCAGCGAGCTCGCCGGCTCGACCGTCACGCTGAAGCTGAAGACCGCCGATTTCCGCCAGCGCACGCGCTCGCAGTCGATCGCGGCGCCGACCCAGCTCGCCGCGAAGATCTTTGCGATCTGCCGCGAGATGCTGGCCAAGGAGATCGACGGCACCGCCTTCCGCCTGATGGGCGCCGGCGTCAGCCCGCTGCGCGAGGGCTCGCCCGCCGACGACACCGACATGCTCGACCGCCGCGCCGCCCACGCCGAGCGCGCGGTGGACAGCCTGCGCAAGAAATTCGGCAGCGCCGCGGTGATCCGCGGCATCGCGTATGAGGGCCCGGAAACAGGACAGCCCGAGTGATCGAGACCTGCTCAACTCAATCGCGTTCGAATATCCGCGCACCCGGATAGACGCGCCGGGCATATTGAACGACCAGCTGACGATCCTGCGTTTCCAGGAACGGAGTTCGGATCTGACAAGACCCGACAATGAGGTGCCACAAACCGTTGAGCTTTCGAATGACGACATTCATTGAGCTTCCTCGCAGTGACCCGAGTGGACTCAAATTGTAAGAATTCGCCGCCGTCACTCAATTGTACGAGCGTAAGATCAGGGCATGAGAAGGATTCGGGGAGATATACGAACGTATGCCTGTCATGGCTTCAACAGCCGCCGGCGCCGATAGCTGCGCAAGGGCTCAAACGATCCTGCAGGAGCTGGCACCATGACGGGTGAGCACAATCTCGGCGCGCTGCTGAGACACATGAGGCCGAAGATGCTGGACGGCACCTTCGTATTTTGCACGATCCCGACCAGCGAGGCCATTCCCGAAGCACTCAAACCGCTGCTGACGTTCCGCGAACAGGAAGGAACAACGCTCGTGATCTCTCGCGAAGAGGCCGAAGCGGCGGGGCTGCGCTACGCGTTCCCCTCGCGCCTGATCACCCTGACGGTTCACTCCGCACTCGATGCGGTCGGCTTCCTGGCGGCGATCACGGCGCGTCTTGCCGAAGCCGGCATCAGCGCGAACGCCGTGTCGGCTTTCCACCACGACCATCTGTTTGTGCCCGTCGATAGGGCGGACGAAGCGATGGCTGCTCTACAAGAGCTATCGGGCGCGCGGCACTCGTAGCCCGGATCATCCGGGCTACGAGATCTTCAATCCGCAACCGCCACCGCCTCGATCTCGATCAGCCATTCCGGCGCGGCGAGCGCGGAGACGCCGACCAGGGTCGAGGCCGGCGGCTCCATGCCTTCGAAGAAGGCCGAGCGGGCCTTGCCGATGATCGGGCGCAGCTCCGGCTTGTAGTTCACGACGAAGGTCGTGATCTTCACGATGTTGGAATAGCTCGCGCCGGCCGCTTTCAGCGCGTGTCCGAGATTCTGCATCACCTGCGTGGTCTGCGCGGCGATATCGCCCTCGCCGACGATCCGCCCTTCCTCGTCGGTCGAGACCTGTCCGGAAATGTAGATGGTGCGCGCGCCGGTCGCGGTGACGACGTGGGAATAAGCGGGATTGTGATGCAGGCCGCTGGGGCGGAGATGATCGAGCTTGGGCATGGGCTGGCCTCCCTGATGTTTCTGGTTGGGAGGGAGCGTAGCGGGAGAGTATGACGAGAGCTAGATGCGGCGAGCGCCAATGGCACTCCGTCATCCTGAGAGCTTGT
>NZ_BTIR01000031.1:0-23814 GCF_036247985.1 Bradyrhizobium sp. TM239
GCTTTAATGGTTGCTACGGCATCAACGTTCTTTCAACACCACCCATGCCGGCGCGTGATCGCTGGCACCATCCTCGCCGCGAACCTTCTTGTCGACACCAGCCTTCGCCAACCGTGAGACCAGCGCAGGGCTGAGCAGGAGATGGTCGAGCCGCAGCCCCGCATCGCGCGGCCAGCGGTTCCGCTTGTAGTCCCAGAACGTGTAGATGCGCTGGTTCGGATGCAATTCGCGGATCGCGTCGCACCAGCCTTGCTCGACCAGCGAGGCAAAGGCCGCGCGGCTCTTCGGCTGGATCAGCGCATCCTTGTCCCATGAGCGCGTCGGATAGATGTCGATCTCTTTAGGCGCGACGTTGTAGTCGCCGGCGAGCACGACGGGCAGATCCTGCTTGATGAAGCCCTTGGCGTGGCGCTTGAGGCGCGCGAACCAGTCCAGCTTGTAGTCGAATTTCGGTCCCGGCTGCGGATTGCCGTTCGGCAGATAGATGCTGGTGACGATGATCCCGCGCACCGCCGCTTCGATATAGCGGGCTTCGAGATCGCTGGGTTTTCCAGGCAAGCGGTCGCGGGTCAGAATGGGCTCTGCATTGCGGGCGAGGATGGCGACACCGTTCCATGTCTTCTGTCCGCGCCACACCGCGCCGTAGCCGGCCTTTTCGATCTCGGCCGCCGGAAATTCGCCATCACTTGCCTTCAATTCCTGAAGCGCGACGACATCGGGCTTTGCGGCGCGCAGCCATGCCAACAGATTGGGCAGGCGGCGGTTGACGTTGTTGATGTTGAATGTCGCGATCTTCATGTAGAGCTACCGGCTCCTGCCTTCCGTACCCGGAGATACAATGTCCAAGTTGAACTTTGCCGCTCTCGTCGTCGCCCTCGCGTTCTCCGGGGCCGCGTCGGCACAATCGTCCGACCCGCGCGGTGCGTGCAAGGCAGACTATGACAAATTCTGCGCCGGCATCGCGCCCGGCGGCGGCCGCGTCGTCGCCTGCCTCACCGAGAAGCGCGACCAGCTCAGCGCGACCTGCAAGGCGGCCCTGGACAACAGGAAGAAGAAGTAAGCCTCGTGTCCCGGACGCACGCAGCGCGAGCCGGGACCCAGAAGGCGGCACGATCCGATGTTGAGAGATGGGCCCCGGCTCAGCAGCGCACCGTCGAAGCGACGCTGCGCTGCTGAGCCGGGGCACGAGAACTCAACCCGGCAGCGGCGGCGGGGCTGCCGGCTGCTCGATCGGCGGCGGAGAGGGCGGTTGCTCGGCGGCCTGCGCTGGCTCCGGCTGCACCAGCGGCTCCTCCACATTGCCGCCCTTGTAGAGCCGGGCATAGCGGCGGCCAAGGCTGGTCAGCACCTCATAGCCGATGGTGCCGAAATGATGCGCGAGCTCGTCGACGGTGATGCCCTCGCCGAGCAGCGTCACCATATGGCCGCGCCGCGCCGCGTTTGGCGGCAGATCGGTGATGTCGATCGCAATGAGATCCATGGAGACGCGGCCCGCGACTGGGCAGCGCTTGCCAGCCACGATCACCTCGGCGCCGCGGGTGCCGTCATTGGAGCTGGCGGCGCGGAAATAGCCGTCGGCATAGCCGACCGCGATGATCGCGAGCTTGGTCGGCCGCCGCGCGGTCCAGGTGCCGCCATAACCGACGCTCTCGCCGCGCTCGACATTGCGGATCTGCACGATGCGCGCCTTGAGGTCGACGACCGGCTGCATCGGATTGTCGGCCTCCGGCGTCGGGTTGACGCCGTAGAGGGCGGCGCCCGGCCGCACCAGGTCGAACTGGAAGGGCGCGCCGAGGAAAATTCCGGATGAATTGGCGAGCGCCGCCGGCACGCCGGAGAATTCGCTGGCGATGGCGCGGAAGGAAGCGAGCTGCTTGGCATTCACCGGGCTGTTGAGCTGCTCGGCCGAGACCAGATGGCTCATCACCAGCGTGATGCCGTGATCGCCGGCGTTGATGCGGGGGATGATGGCCTGCGCCTCCGACAGCGTCAGGCCGAGGCGGTTCATGCCGGTGTCGATGTGAACCGCCGCGCCCCCGGTCCAGCCGGTGCGGCGGCAGAACACGTCCCATTCGGCGAGCTCGTTGAGGTCGCCGATCACAGGCCGGCAATTGATCCTGGCGTAGTGCTCACCGGTGTTCTGGAAATAGCCGCCGAGCACGTAGATCGTGGGCTCCGGCACGGCTGCGCGCACCTTGCGCGCTTCCTCGATGGTGGCAACGAAAAAGGTCTTGCAGCCGGCCTTGCTCAGCGCACGCGCGACCTCGGCAGCGCCGCAGCCATAGGCGTCGGCCTTGATCACGGCCGAACACTCAGCCGGCACCGCGGTCTTCTCGAGCTTGCGCCAGTTGGCGATGATGGCGTCGAGATCGACGGTCAGCACGCCGCCATAGGCAGCGAGCGCGGCAGCCTGATTGGCCTCCACGGAAAGAAGGTCGGATTGCGGGTTCATTTTCGGGTCGGACGCCATTGTCATGGCGTCGTTTTACGCAAGAGGCAGGTCCTGTTCAAGGAACTCAGTAGTCGTTGCCGCTGCGAGCCGGCAACTGACTGTCAGGCGCGAGGTCGCCGAACCGCGTGATCGAGGCCTCGAAGGCCAAGTCAACGGTGCCTGTCGGGCCGTGGCGCTGCTTGCCGATGATGACTTCGGCCTTGCCGTGCGCAAGACTCATGTCGAGCTGCCACTTCTCGTGTTCAGGCGTGCCCGGGCGCGGTTCCTTCATGGCGAGGTAATATTCCTCGCGATACACGAACAGCACGACGTCGGCGTCCTGCTCGATTGATCCGGATTCACGCAAGTCGGAGAGCTGCGGTCGTTTGTCGTCGCGGGATTCAACCTGGCGCGAGAGCTGGGACAGCGCGATGATCGGAACGTTGAGCTCCTTGGCGAGCGCCTTCAGACTGGTCGTGATCTCCGTGATTTCCTGCACGCGATTATCGCTCCGCTTGCCCGAGCCCGACAGCAGCTGGATATAGTCGATCACGAGCAGATCGAGGCCCTTCTGTCGCTTCAGCCGGCGCGCGCGCGCCATCAGCTGCGCGATCGACAGGCCGCCGGTCGCGTCGACATAGAAAGGCAGCGATTGCAGCTCGATCGAGACCTCACGGATCTTTTCGAAATCGGCTTCCGAGATGCCGCCGCGGCGGATGTGGGAGGAGGGAACGCCGGTGCGCTCGGCCACGATACGCGTGGCGAGCTGGTCGGCCGACATTTCGCAGGAGAAGAAGCCGATGACGCCGCCATTGGCGGCCTTCGTGGTGCCGTCGGCCTGGAGTTCCGGAACATAGGCTTGCGCGACGTTGTAGGCGATGTTGGTCGCCAGCGACGTCTTGCCCATGCCGGGACGGCCCGCGACGATGATCAGGTCGGAGTGCTGCAGGCCGCCCATCTTGGTGTCGAGGTCGCGCATGCCCGTCGAGATACCCGACAGCTTGCCGTCGCGCTGGAACGCCTTTGCAGCAAGATCGACCGCGACCGCCAGCGCCTGCGAGAATTTCTGGAAGCCGCCGTCATAGCGACCGGATTCGGCGAGCTCGTAGAGGCGGCGCTCGGCGTCCTCGATCTGCGCGCGCGGCGCGAAGTCGACCGGAGCGTCATAGGCGACGTTGACCATGTCCTCGCCGATGCCGATCAGGTCGCGGCGCAGCGCCAGATCGTAGACGGTGCGGCCGTAGTCCTGGGCGTTGATGATGGTGGTCGCTTCGGCCGCGAGGCGTGCAAGATATTGCCCGATGGTCATACCGCCGACGTCGGTGTCGGCGGGCAGGAACGTCTTCAGCGTCACGGGCGTGGCGATCTTGCCCATCCGGATCAGGCTGCTGGCGGTCTCGTAGATGGTCTGGTGCAGCGGCTCGAAATAATGCTTCGGCTCGAGGAAGTCGGAGACACGGTAGAACGCATCGTTGTTGACCAGGATCGCGCCCAGAAGGCTCTGTTCCGCCTCGATATTGTGCGGCGCGCTCCGGTAAGTGGGAGTGCCGGGCTCGGGCGCGAGTTTGAGGACGTTCGAATCAGTCAGGGCCATGGTCGGACGTGCTTAGCAATTTTGTTGGGCGGATGCGGGGCCGGGATAAAGCGCCGCCTGGGTGCAAAGCGGAAGCGAAAGCTGACCGCTATCAACCGCTCAGTTAAAATGGTGGATGATTAGCCCTCGCAGCACCCGCCACGCTTGACGGATTTTCGCGGAACCGGCTCCGGCGCTGGAAGCTCCGCGACCGTGCCATGGAAAATCCTGAAACCATGGGCCTGATGGCGTGAACCTTATGGATTGGCGCGCAGACGAATCCAGAAGCGCGCGAAATGACGCACGCTGGCGGCTTTGGGCTCGCCTTCAGACCAGCAGGAGGTAGACCAGCGCAACCAGAGCCGCCCCGACGCCGGTAACGATCAGGGCGTAATCGGTGCGGAGGTCGTCCTGCACGTCGAATGAGGTTTGGGTCTCTTTGCTCATGGCGACGGTCTAAGCCAGGCCCGACCAGACTTATGTGAATTGGATCACATCTCCCCGGATTCTTTCGGGGGTATGACGGGAACAGGAAGGCGGGGAAGGGAATTGTCTCCCGCGATCCGCCAACAGGGAACGAGGCAGGCGATGCGGCCAGAACGGCAGCACCAGATTTGGCGGAGCGAGGCAGGTAGCCGGCTTTGGCTCTCGGGGCTGATTGCGGCCATGGAGCACGCGGAACGGCCCGAAATACGTCGCCAGCCTGTCGCCCCCGAGATCCTGGTCGAGCTGAGGGCGCAACTGGCGTTAACGGCCAGTTTCCGCTCCTCCCAGATGTCGACCCTGCGTCACTAAGGATCTATTCACCAGCCAATTTCAGCCTGGGCTTGCTCGCGCGTTCGCGAGCTCGCAGCCGGGCTTCTTCACGCGGCATGTAGTCGCGGGTCATCGGCACCACGCCCTGGCGCCGGGTGAGCTGGATCTGGAAGTTCATCATGGCTTGCTTGCGGAACGTCATCTCGCAGGCCGCCAGATAGAATTCCCACATCAGTGCGAAGCGCTCGTCGTAGAGCTGCACGGCCTCCTCGCGCCGCGCCATGAAACGCTCGCGCCAGGCTTTCAGCGTCTCCGCGTAATGCAGGCGCAGGATCTCGATATCGCAGACCAGGAGGCCGGCGCGCTCGATCGCCGGCAGCACCTCCGACAGCGCCGGGATGTAGCCGCCGGGGAAGATGTATTTGGCGATCCATGGATTGGTCGAGTCCGGGCCCTGCGAACGGCCGATCGCGTGCAGCAGCATGATGCCGTTCTCGCCCAACAGCTCGGCGCAGCGTTGGAAGTAGGTGTCGTAGAAGCGGGCGCCGACATGCTCGAGCATGCCGACCGAGACGATGCGGTCGAACGGGCCTTCGGTGTCGCGATAGTCCTGGAGCAGGAATCTGGCCGAGCCGGCCAGGCGCTTTTCGGCCGCACGCGCATTGGCGAGCTGCAGCTGCTCGCTCGACAGCGTCACGCCGGTGACGTTGGCGCCCGCGATCCCGGCGAGATAAAGCCCGAGCCCGCCCCAGCCGGAGCCGATGTCGAGCACGCGCTGGCCGGGCTTGACGAGCAGCTTGGCGGCGATGTGCCGTTTCTTGGCGAGCTGCGCGTCGTCGAGTGTCGTCTCCGGCGTCTCGAAATAGGCGCAGCTATATTGCTTGTCGGCGTCCAGGAAGAGCGAATAGAGCCGGGCGTCGAGATCATAGTGATAGGCGACGTTGTGGCGGGCGCGCGAGCGCGGATTGAACTGCTTCAGATGCCGCGTCAGATAGCGCAGGCACCACCAGGGTTTTGCCCACTGCGGCAATAGGTCGGGTTGATCGAGCAGGATCGCGAGGGCATCAGCTATGGTGCCGCGCTCGACGACGAACTCGCCGTCCATATAGGCCTCGCCAAGCCCGAGCTCGGGATTGAGGAGGATCTTCCGCTCCGCCTCTGCGGTGACGAAGCGCACCGCGACCGGCGCGCCAGTGCCGTCGCCGACGGTGAATTTCGATCCGCTCGAGCCGGTCACCGTCATCGACCCGCGGCGGATGAATTGAGACAGGAATCTACGCAACAAGAGGTCCATCGACACCTTCCTCTCGAGCGAACCCGAAGAGATGCGACTAACCCGGCCTTCACTTCTGACGCCCAGGTGACGCAGCGGTTCCTATGCGTTTGCATCCAAATCTAGGGAGGCAGGATCGGCTGCGCTAATGCGCTGAGTTCACAGCCGATATTCGCAAACCGCTTAATCACATCCTTGCGCGTGGTGCCTGCTTCCATTCGCGGCTCAATCGGATAAAAGGTGACCGCTGCCGCGCCGGATGCCGGCGGCAACTCTCGGAATTCAATGGAGATGATGGGAATGTCGAGCCGAGCGCTCAGCCTCGCGACGGTATTGCTTCTGATCGGCTTCGGCGCGGCCGATACCGTTTTTGCGCAGGCGACCAACCTCGAGGCCGGCAAAACCCCGTCTCAGCTTTTCGCGCAGACCTGCAATGCCTGCCACAAGAGCCCGCGCGGACTTCTGAAATCCGTCGCGCCGGGTTCGCTGCCGGGCTTCCTGCGCCAGCACTACACCACGAGCTCGGACATGGCGGGTATCCTCGCCGCCTATCTCGTCTCCAACGGTGCCACCGACGCCCGCTATCAGGCCAAGGACGGCAAGAAGGACGGCGCCAAGGAGAAGGACGCGAGCTCCAATCCCGAACATCAGGGCCGCCGCCCGCGCGCCCAGGACGCCGCCAAGCCGGACGGCGAGGCTGCTGGTCCCGCAGCGGAAGGTGCGCGCCAGAAGCGCGCCGCACGTCCGGCCGAGGAGGGCACGAAGCCCGAGGGCCAGGCTGCGCCCGAGGGACGCAAGGGCAAGCGCCGCGGCAAGCCCGGCACCGAGGAGGCTCCGAAGGTCGACGCCGCCGCGCCAGCCACTGACGAGAAGAAAAGCGAATCCAAGCCCGAGTCCAAACCTGAGTCCAAGCCTGAGTCCAAGCCCGACACGGCCAAGGTCGAGCCCGGTCGCGACGAGGCCAAGCCCGACAGCGGCAAGGCGTCCGAGAAGCCGGTTGAGACCCGGCCTGAAAGCCCCAAGGTCGAGCCCCGCGGCAGCGAAGCTCCGGCGCTGCGGCCCGATCCGGTCCCGGCAGTGACGCCGGCTGCACCGGCCGCCGCGAAGCCTGCCGAGCCAGCCGCACCCAAGTCGGCGGAAGAGGCGGCTCCCAAGCCGGCCGCGCCTGCGGCCAGCTCCGAGCCGGCGGCCAAGCCGCAGCAGCCGGCGCCACCCGCGACCGCTGCAGCCCCGCCTGCCGCGCCGGCCGAGCAGTCCGGTCCGCCAACGCCGCCGATCTCGCGCTAAGCCAGCGACATTTTTGATCGACATGCGGAGGCCGCGTTTCATCGCGGCCTCCGCATTGCATTGACCGCGTCTAGAGTATTACTCTAGAGTATTGCTCTAGGAGAGGTCGATGGTGGCGAGCGTGCGCGACGATCTGTTGGCAGCCGGGCTGATCGTGTTCGACCGCGTCGGCTTCGAAGCCGCGACGGTGGCCGCGATCCGCACCCGGGCCCGCGCCTCCAATGGCAGCTTCTTTCACGTCTTCGGCTCGAAGCAGGAGCTCGCCGGTGCGCTGTTCCTGGAGATCCTGCGGCACTATCACGCCGCGCTGCTGGCGGCGCTCGATCCCGTGCCCGATGCGGCGCAGGGCATCGATCGGCTGATCCGGGCCCATCTTGACTGGGTCGTGACCAGCCGGCGCGAGGCGCGCTACCTGTTCGAGATCTCGCGAAGCGAGTGGGGCGAGGACGTTCGCGACGCCCAGCGCGCGCAGAATGCGCGGCTCGCCGACGGCATCGAGCGCTGGCGCGCGCCGCTGGTTGCAAACGGCGAGCTCTTGCCGATGACACCGGTGATGTTCGTGAGCCAGCTCATCGGGCCGGCGCAGATCTTCTGCCGCGCCTTCCTGTCGGGACGCGACCGCGCCGATCCGCGCGTCGAGGCCGACACGCTGATCGCCTGCGCCGGCCGTGCGCTGCGGCCGCCCGAACGCATCAACAGGACATAAGGAGAGGTCTCATGCATGCCGCAGCAGATCCCGAATTCGCCGCCGTGGCCGAACGTATCCACGCCAATGTCGGCCGGCAGGGCTTCATGAACCTGGTCGGCGCCGAGCTTTCGGAATTGTCGCGCGGCACCTGCACGATCGCTGTGGATCGCCGGCCGGAGCTGCTGCAGCAGCACGGCTTCTTCCACGGCGGGGTCACCGCCTTCCTGGTCGACAACGCCACGACGATCGCAGCCGCGACCTCGCGCGGCCAGCCGGCGCTGACGGCGGAATACAAGCTCAACCTGCTGTCGCCCGCGGTCGGCGAGAAGCTGATCTGCCGTGCCCGGGTGATCAAGCCGGGCCGCCAGGTGTCGGTGGTGGCGGCCGACGTGTTCTGCGTCAGCGACGGTGTCGAGAAGCACACGGCAACGGCGCTGGCCTCGATCGCGATGTTGAGCGAGGACGTCGCCGCCAAAACGAAAAGCCCGGCCGCCTGAGGCGACCGGGCTTCGCTTCGCGCAGGAATGCGAGGCTTACTTCTCTTCCGCGGCCGGCGCCGGCTCGGTTTCGTCGGGCTCGGCTTCCGGATCGAAGAACTCGCCGGCGGCGGCGATCGCCTCGGCGGCCGCATCGCGATCCTCGTTGCGGGTCGAGATGTCCTCGCCGCGGTTGATGCGCTCGGCCTCGTCCTGGCTGCGTGCGACCGTGACGGTGATCTCGACCTCAACCTCGGGGTGGACGGCAACGGTGATGGAGCGCTTGCCGATGGTCTTGATCGGCGCGTCGAGCTGGACCTGCGGGCGGGCCAGCGAGACGCCGTCCGCTTCGAACGCGACGACGATGTCACGCACGTTGACCGAGCCGAACAGCTGGCCGGCTTCCGAGGCCTGGCGGATCACGATGATGTTCTTGCCCGCGATCTTCTCGGCGACCTTTGACGCCTCGCCCTTGCTCTGGAGGTTGCGGGCCTCGAGCTCGGCCTTCATGCCGTCATACTTGGCTTTGTTGTCGGCGGTGGCGCGCAATGCCTTGCCGCGCTTGAGCAGGAAATTGCGGGCATAGCCGTCGCGAACCTTCACGACTTCGCCCATCTGGCCGAGCTTGTTGACGCGTTCCAGCAAAATGACTTCCATATTCGTTCTCCTTTTGAAGTGCTCTGTAGGGTTTCGGTTTCGGGGTTGAACTCAAGGGGCCGGCAGCGGCGGCGGCTGCCGGCTGCGCAGGAAGCGTTCGCGGAAGCCGAACACGGCGTCCGCAAGGCCGAGGATCACCATCGCGATCACGGGCCATCCGAACACGACCACGACGGCGTAGGTCGAGCCGAGCCAGAAGGTGCGGCTCTTCAGCGTCAGCGTGAGCGTATGCAGCACGGCAAAGCCGGTCAGCGCATAGCCCATCATCAGCGCGGCCGCGGTGATCTGTGCCGCGATCGCGAGCAGCCCGCCGGTGAAGCAGAAGGCGAGCGCGATGCAGAGCGCCACCAGCGTCATCGGCGGCAGCTCCGCCGTCATCATGTCCGGCCACGGGCGCCGTAACCGGCCCGAGGTCGCCGTGATCTTGGCGCTGAGCCAGAGGTTGAGCGTCAGTGTCATCATCGCGATGATGGTCGCCGCGGCCGGTGCGATCCGCACCAGCGCGTCGACGAACTGACCGGCTTCGCCGGAGCTTTGCGGGTCGGTGGCTCGGAGGAGGCGCATCAGGCCGCGCCGCAGCGTGCCGATGATGGTCTCGGCGTCAGTCCCGAGCGTGAGCAGGGCGGCGATCGTGGTCAGCGTGGCGAAGCCGGCGAGCCACAGCAGGATGCGGCCGACCGGATACCATTCGAGCTCAGGTTCGGCGGGCGCGGCGCCGTCTGGCGCGGCCTGTCCCACCGCACGGCTGAGCAGGACGAGATGGCCGAGCCACCACGCCGGCAGTGCGACGGTGACGGCGAATGCGATGCAATAGGGCAGGCCGAACAGGGCACCGAGGCCGATCGCAGCGGCGATGCCGCCGAGGCTTGCGCAAAGCGGTCCCCAGCCGATCGCGGCGACCATCAGCGGCAGCGGTGCGAGATAGAACAGGACGAGCGAGATCAGCGCGCCCGAAATGATCGAGGCGAACATCAGAGCCGACGCAGCGCCGGCGATCAGGGCTATCAGCACAAAGGCCATCATCAGCTGTCCCGCTCCCTTCGAGCGGTTAGAGGCGTCTTGCCCCAACCATCGGCGACCGGACGACCCGGAAGCCTTATGAAATCAAACAGTGCAGCCGGCGGCGATGTCGCCGCCGGCTGAATTCGTCTTAGCGAATGACGTAGGGCAACAGGCCCAGGAACCGCGCGCGCTTGATGGCGCGGGCGAGCTCACGCTGCTTCTTCGCGGACACCGCAGTGATGCGGCTCGGCACGATCTTGCCGCGCTCGGAGACGTAACGCATCAGCAGCTTGGAGTCCTTGTAGTCGATCTTGGGAGCATTGGCGCCCGTGAACGGGCAGCTCTTGCGACGACGGAAAAATGGGCGGCGTGCACCAGCTTCAGCCATTGTTCTTACTCCCCGTCCGTCGTGGTGGTGGTTTCAGCTTCTTCGCGCGGACGGCGCGGGCCGCGGTCACCGCGGAAGCCACCACCGTCACGATCGCCACCACGGAAACCACCCTCGCGGTCGCCACGGAAGCCACCGCCTTCGCGGTCGCCACGGAAGCCGCCGCCACGGTCGTCACGCTCGCGGTCACGGTCGGCCTTGCGCATCATCGCGGACGGGCCTTCCTCGAGCTCCTCGACGCGGACGCTGAGATAGCGGATCACGTCTTCGCTGATGCGCTCCTGGCGCTCGATCTCGGCGATCGCCGCGGACGGCGCGTCGATGTTGAGCAGCACGAAGTGCGCCTTGCGGTTCTTGTTCATGCGGTAGGTGAGGGAGCGTACGCCCCAATTCTCGGTCTTGGTGACCTTGCCGCCGAGACCTTCGACGATACCGGTCATCTGCGCAGTCAGCTCTTCGACCTGCTGCGTGCTCGCGTCCTGACGCGCGAGAAAGACATGCTCATAAAGAGCCATGGTGGTCCTTTCCTCATGTTGGCGCATCGCCCGGCGTCAAGCCCTTAAGAGGCCTTCGGAAAGGACTCTGGGATTAAGCTCAGAAGGCGGAAACACGGGACGACGGGCCGACTGGCCCTGCCACACCAAAATCACGAATGATTTGCTGAGACCGTCCGTTCAGCTCCCGGCCGGGGTCTGCGGATGCGCGCCTTATACGGATTTTGGCGGACTTGGCAAGGTTGGAGCGCCTCGTTTCGGCCAGACGGTGTCAGCAGCTGCGGCCCAAACCCACCTGCTTGACCTTTTTGTTTGTATGTCATACAAATAAGGGGTCGGGAGGTGCTGATGACGGGTGAATCGGTCCAGGCTCCATTTGAGGCGTCGGCGGGCGATCCGAAGCACGCTGCCCGGGCCACACGGTCGGCCGGCCGCAAGATGCGCTCGCTGCTGCTGGATGCGGCAAGCCCGCTGTTCCGGGAGCGGGGGCTGTCTGGCACGGCGATCACCGACATCGCGGCCGCTGCGGACGCATTCCCGAGCCAGATCACCTACTACTTCCGCACCAAGGAGGCGCTATTCGTCGAATGCGCCTGCCGCGAGCTCCTGTATCTGGCGCGTGCGACCGAGCAGGCGGCGCTGAAGGCGCGCACGCCTCGGGACTACACGCATGCGCTGGCGGAGACCGTGACGGCGAGCGATTCAGTGGCTTTCTTCGCCGAAGCGCTGACATTGACGCGGCGCCGCCAGGATCTCGCACCGCTCGTCGAGCGCACGATCGAACGCCTGCACGGCGAAGGCGCTCGCGCCTATGCGAGCCAGGTGGCGCGGCACGGCTGGCGCTCGTTGCGCGCGCCCGACGAAAGCTCGCGACGGTTCTGGGCCGTCGCCATCGGCGTCATTCTCGAAGGCTACGCCATGGGCCGTTCGCCCGAGGCGCTCTGCGCCGAGATGCTGCGCGTGCTCGGCGAGCAGGCGAAATCCGATGACACGGCGCGCTTGCGTCTCGTCGAGAGCCGCGACGCGTCAAGCCATTCGAACGAGGAAGGCTAGGCCATGACCGCGCTTCGCATGCGTGCCCGCGATTTCCTGACCGACGACCAGCTTGCCGACGTGCGAGAGCGTGTGACCTGGAAAGGTGTTGCGCTAATCGCGCATGCCTGGGCGCTGATCATTGGCGCGATCGCCTTGGTCGCGTGGTGGCCCAATCCGGTCACCTATGTCCTCGCCGTCGCGATCATCGGCTCGCGTCAGCTCGGACTTTCGATCCTGATGCACGACGGCGCGCATGGCTGCCTGTCCCCTGATGAGAAAACCAATCTGGCCCTGAGCCAGTGGTTCTGCGCCTATCCGCTGTTTGCCGAGACGCGCAGCTACCGGCGTTACCACCTTCAGCACCATGCGCGCACCCAGCAGGAGGATGATCCCGATCTCGTGCTGTCGGCGCCGTTTCCGATTACCAAGCTCAGCTATCGCCGCAAGTTCATTCGCGACATCACCGGGCAGACCGGCTACCAGCAGCGCAGGGCGCAGCTGCTTAATGCGCTCGGTCCGAAGGACTGGCCGTGGCGGCAGCGTCTGGCGCATTTCTGGGACAAGCTCGGCCCGCAATGCCTCCTCAATGCAGCGATGTTCGCCGCGCTTGCGGCGGCCGGCGTGTGGTGGGCCTATCCGCTGCTATGGCTGGTGCCGCTTCTGACCTGGATGATGGTCATCACCCGCATCCGTAACATTGCAGAGCATGCCGTCGTCCCCGACAGCAGCGATCCCCTGCGCAACACCCGCACCACGCACGCCAATGTTCTCGAGCGCCTGTTCATCGCGCCGTACTACGTGAACTATCACCTCGAGCATCATCTGCTGTTCTACGTGCCCTGTTACAATCTGCCGAAGGTCCATCGCCTGCTGAGCGAGAGCCGGCACGCCGGCCGCATGGAGGTGCAGCCGAATTACGCGGCGGTGCTGCGGCTGGCGACGGCAAAGCCTGACAGGGAGGATCGGCCGGGGCAGTTGGCGAGCAGCGCGCGCCGCGCGCAGGCCGGAGCGGAGGTCGACGCCAACCAGACCGCCGGTGGGTTTTGAGGGGAGCGCATCCCCAGTTGAATGCTGCTCGAAGTTCCTATCTCGGCTTGACAGTCCGGCCCCGGACAGTGTCTACGGCCCCCTTTGGAGCACGATCCGGAACCATGGCCTAAGGCCGCGCGTAATCGGCTGCCGGTTCTCGAGAGGGATCATGCCCGACAAGCAGGGAGCGCCGATGACGGCTGCATTCACATTTCCTGGGCAGGGTTCCCAGGCGGTCGGCATGGGCAAGGCCCTGGCCGATGCCTTTCCGGTGGCGCGCGCCGTGTTCGACGAGGTCGATGCCGCGCTAGGCGAGAAGCTGACGGCGATCATCTGGGATGGTCCGGCCGAAACCCTCCAGCTCACCGAAAACGCCCAGCCGGCGCTGATGGCGGTGTCTGTCGCCACCCTGCGCGTGCTGGAGGCTGAGGCGGGATTTTCCGTGGGACGAGATGCGGCCTTCGTCGCCGGCCACTCGCTCGGTGAATACTCGGCGCTGGCCGCGGCCGGCAGCCTGACGGTCTCGGATACCGCCCGTCTGCTTCGCACCCGCGGTCTCGCAATGCAAAAGGCCGTCCCGGTCGGTGCCGGCGCGATGGCCGCACTGCTCGGCCTCGACTACGAGGCCGCGATGGCGGTCGCGAGTGAGGCGGCGCAAGGGCAGGTCTGCCAGGCCGCCAACGACAATGGCGGCGGACAGGTTGTCGTCTCGGGCGACAAGGCTGCGGTCGATCGCGCCGTCGAGATCGCCAAGACCAAGGGCGCCAAGCGCGCGATGCTGCTGCCGGTGTCCGCCCCGTTCCATTGCAAGCTGATGCAGCCCGCCGCCGACGCCATGGCCGAAGCGCTGTCGAAGGTCACGATCAAGGCCCCGGCCGCGCCGCTGGTGTCGAACGTGCTGGCGAGTGCCGTCACCGATCCCGACGAGATCCGTCGCCGCCTGGTCGAGCAGGTCACGGGCACCGTGCGCTGGCGCGAGTCGGTTGCCTATATGGCAGGGCAGGGCGTCACCCGGTTCTTCGAGATCGGCGCCGGCAAGGTGCTGACTGGTCTTGTCAAGCGCATCGCGGACGGCGCCGTCGGCGTTTCAGTCGGTGGTCCCAACGACATTGCTGCCGCCAAGGATGCATTGGCCGCTGCGAAGCAGGGCTAGAGGAGTTTTCGATGTTCGATCTGACTGGTAAAAAGGCGCTCGTCACCGGCGCGACCGGCGGCATCGGCGGCGCGATCGCGCAGGCGCTGCACGCGCAGGGTGCGACCGTTGCGATCTCCGGAACGCGCAAGGAGGTGCTGGATGAGCTTGCCGGCAAGCTCGGCGAGCGCACCTTTGTGCTGCCCTGCAATCTCTCCAAGGCCGACGAGGTCGAGGCGCTGGTGCCCGCTGCGGAAGCGGCAATGGGCCAGGTCGACATCCTCATCGCCAATGCCGGCATCACCCGCGACAATCTCTTCGTGCAGCTCCGTGACGAGGATTGGGACGAGGTCATCAACATCAATCTGACCTCGACCTTCCGCCTGGCGCGCGCCGCCACCAAGCTGATGATGCGCAAGCGCTTCGGCCGCATCGTCGCCATCACCTCGGTGGTCGGCGTCACCGGCAATCCCGGGCAGGGCAATTATACTGCATCGAAGGCGGGCCTGATCGGCATGATCAAGACGCTGGGGGCCGAATACGCCAAGCGCGGCGTCACCGCCAACTGCATCGCGCCGGGCTTCATCAAGACGCCGATGACCGATGCGCTCAACGACAAGCAGCGCGAAACGATTCTGACCAAGGTTCCGGCCGCCCGCCTGGGCACGCCCGAGGACATCGCGGCGGCCGCGGTCTACCTGAGTTCGAACGAAGCGGCCTACGTCACCGGTCAAACCATCCATGTCAATGGCGGCATGGCCATGATCTGACGGTCTCGTTCCGCATTGCCCACATGGGCGGTGCGGGATGCGGCAAACGGCCGTTTCCGGAGCGAAATGAGGCTTGTAGTCAAGGCAATTGAAGTATGATAACCGGACGCTCAACGGATGGGCAAAGAACGCCATTGCAGGTTTTTGAAACCCTGTATATTGGCGATGCGGAGCCTTGGCCGTCGTTCGCCGGGCCCTGTATCGGTTAGGATGGGGCCAAATCAAAGTTCGTAAGCGAAGGCAAGTAACACGACCACGACGGCTCGTATCGTCCCGGGGGGTCGGGTCTACAGGGAACAACACGAGGTTATGCAATGAGTGACATTGGCGAACGGGTTAAGAAGATCGTGGTCGAACACCTTGGTGTTGAACCCGAGAAGGTTGTCGACGCCGCGAGCTTCATCGACGACCTCGGCGCCGACAGTCTGGACACCGTCGAGCTGGTGATGGCGTTCGAAGAAGAATTCGGTTGCGAGATTCCGGACGACGCTGCGGAAACGATTCTCACCGTCGGCGACGCCACGAAGTTTCTCGAGAAGAACGCGAAGAGCTAAGGCTCTTCATTTTCGCGGGGACAACATTGAAACCGGACGGGCCGCTTCCCAGCGGTCAGCCGGTTTCTTGTTATTGGCCGTGAATCTTTCGATGCGGAGTTTCGGATATGAGGCGGGTTGTCGTCACTGGTCTCGGCATGGTGTCGCCACTCGGCTGCGGCGTCGAACCGACCTGGAAGCGCATCCTCAACGGCGAGAGCGGTGCGCGCAGGATCGAGAGCTTCGATGTCTCCGATCTTCAGACCAAATACGCCTGCACGGTCGTGCGCGGCGACGGCACCAACGACACCTTCAATCCCGACAAGTGGATGGAGCCGAAGGACCAGCGCAAGGTCGACGACTTCATCATCTTCGGCATGGCCGCGGCCGGCCAGGCGCTCGACGATGCCAACTGGCATCCCGAGACCGAAGAGGACAAGTGCGCGACCGGAACCATGATCGGGTCGGGCATCGGCGGCCTCAACGGCATCGCCGAGACCGCGATCCTGCTCAAGGAGCGCGGGCCGCGCCGGGTGTCGCCGTTCTTCATTCCGGGCCGCCTGATCAATCTGGCGTCCGGCTATGTCTCGATCGCGCACGGGCTGAAGGGACCGAACCATTCGGTGGTCACGGCCTGCTCGACCGGCGCACACGCCGTCGGCGATGCCGCCCGCCTGATTGCGCTCGGCGATGCCGACGTGATGGTCGCAGGCGGCGCCGAGTCGCCGATCAGCCGCATCGGCATTGCCGGCTTCAACGCCGCGCGCGCGCTGTCGACCGGTTTCAACGAGACACCCGAGAAGGCCTCGCGTCCCTATGACAAGGACCGCGACGGTTTCGTGATGGGCGAGGGCGCCGGAGTCCTGGTGCTCGAGGAGCTCGAGCACGCCCGGCGCCGCGGCGCCAGGATCTATGCCGAGGTGATCGGCTACGGTCTTTCGGGTGATGCCTATCACATTACGTCGCCTTCGCCCGACGGCGAGGGCGGCTTCCGCAGCATGTCGGCGGCGCTCAAGCGCGCCGGCCTGACCGCGTCCGATCTCGACTACATCAACGCGCACGGCACCTCGACGCCGCTCGGCGACGAGATCGAGCTCGGGGCGGTCGAGCGTCTGCTCGGCAATGCCGCCTCCAAGGTTGCGATGTCCTCGACCAAATCGTCGACGGGTCATCTGCTCGGCGCGGCCGGTGCGATCGAGGCGATCTTCGCCATTCTCGCGATTCGCGATAATGTCGTGCCGCCGACCATCAACCTCGACAATCCGTCGGTGGAGACTGCGATCGATCTCGTGCCGCATACGGCGAAGAAGCGAGAGGTCAACGTCGCCTTGTCGAACTCGTTTGGTTTTGGCGGTACCAATGCGTCGGTGATCGTCCGGCGCTTGGCCAGTTAGTTTGAGTTTAAGACGAATCCACCGTTTTGCCGTATTCGGCGATAGTCATGGAAGTGGGCGCGTGCATTTGGCAGGGCAAGCGATTGTCGGGCCGCGATTGAACCGGCAGGATTCAGGTTGTTTCGATGAGTGAAAGGCCGCCCATTTCGCCCCGGAGTCCGCGGGCAGCGCTCGAGCCCGAGCAGGTCCCGCCGCCGCCGAAGCGGTCGGACCGTGCGCGCAATCCGTTCGTGGTCGTCGGCAACGCTATCATCACCCTTCTGCTGATCGCCATGCTCGGCGCCGGCGGCATCTATTATTACGGCCGGCAGGTGCTCGAGGCGCCCGGGCCGCTGAAGGACGACAAGATCGTCAACATCCCGCAGCGCGCGGGCAAGCGCGACATCGCCGAGACGCTGAACCGGGAAGGCGTGACCGACGTCAATCCCTGGGTGTTCATCGCCAGCGTCGCCGCCTTGAAGGCGAGCTCGGACCTCAAGCCGGGTGAATATGCGTTCCAGAAGAACGCCTCGCTCCGCGACGTCATCGCCACCATCGTCGAGGGCAAGGTGGTGCAGCATGCCGTGACGATTCCGGAAGGGCTCACCTCCGAGCAGATCGTGGCGCGCCTGTCCGACAACGACATCTTCACCGGCAGCGTGCGCGAGCTGCCGCGCGAGGGCACCCTGCTGCCCGAGACCTACAAATTCCCGCGCGGCACCCCGCGTGATCAGGTGGTCCAGCGCATGCAGCAGGCGCACAAGCGCGTGCTCGCCGAGATCTGGGAACGCCGCAATCAGGACATTCCGGTCAAGACGCCTGAGCAGTTGGTGACGCTCGCCTCGATCGTCGAAAAGGAAACCGGCAAGCCGGACGAGCGCAGCCGGGTCGCCGCGGTGTTCACCAACCGGCTGAAGCAGCGGATCAAGCTGCAGTCGGATCCGACCATCATCTATGGCCTCGTCGGCGGCAAGGGCACGCTGGGCCGGCCGATCAAGCGCAGCGAGATCACGCAGCCGTCGCCCTACAACACCTATGTGATCGAAGGCCTGCCGCCGGGTCCGATCGCCAACCCCGGCCGCGCCTCGCTGGAGGCCGCCGCCAATCCGGCCCGCACCCGGGACCTCTTCTTCGTCGCCGACGGCACCGGCGGGCACGCCTTCACCGAGACTTACGACGCCCATCAGAAGAACGTCGCCAAGCTCCGCGCGATGGAAAAGCAGATCCAGAACGACACGGTGGAGCCGGCCGAGGATGCGCCGCCGCCCGCCGCCGCCGCGCCAGGGGCCGCCGATACGCCGACGGCGACGACGCCGGCGCGGCCCAACCAGCAGAAAAAGCCGCCGGCGGCACGCCCCGCTGCTCCAGCACCGGCGCGGCAGGGCGCGGTGCAGCCCTCGCCGCCGGTGGTCCAGCGCTAGGCGCGTTGCAGACCTGCTTGCGGGACTTTGCGGATTCCACTTTCCTGCAAAATAGTCTTAAGATTCGCGTGGCTTGATGCCTCGCGAATCCCGTGTTTCTGGAGAATTTGACCTGATGGCGCTGTCGTCCATGACCGGCTTTGCCCGAAGCCACGGCGCTAGCGGGCCGTACACGTTCGAATGGGAATTGAAGTCGGTCAACGCCAAGGGCTTTGACCTCAGGGTGCGGCTGCCGCAGGGGTTCGACGAGCTCGAGGCCCACGCCAAGAAACGCGCCGGCGAGCTGCTGTCGCGCGGCACCGTCTACGCCAATCTCACCGTCAAGCGCGCCAATGCCGCAGCCTCCGTCCGCGTCAACGAGGATGTGCTCAACGCCGTCCTCAAGGCCGCCGCCATGATCGCCGGCAAGGTCGACGCGGTGGCGCCGAGCATCGACGGCCTGCTCGCCATCAAGGGCGTGGTCGAGGTCGCCGAGCCCGAGGGTGACGAGGAGGAGGACAAGGCCGCGCGGATCGCCGCAGCCGAAGCCTTCGACAAGGCGCTCGCCGATCTCGTCGAGATGCGCAAGCGTGAGGGCACGTCGCTCGGCCAGATCCTGACCCAGCGGGTCGACGAGGTCGAGCAACTGGCGAAGAAAGCGGAAGCCGCGCCCGGCCGCAAGCCGGAGGCGATCAAGGCGAGGCTCGCCGAGCAGATCGCGAGCCTGCTCGACACCTCCGACCGTTTCGATTCCGACCGCCTGATGCAGGAGGCGATCCTGATCGCCACCAGGGCCGACATCCGCGAGGAGCTCGACCGCATCGCGTCTCACATCGCGCAGGCGCGCGAGCTGATCGGCAAGGGCGGCCCGATCGGCCGCAAGCTCGACTTCCTGGCGCAGGAGTTTCACCGCGAGGTCAACACCTGCTGCTCGAAGTCGAACGACATCGAGCTGACCAATACGGGCCTCGCCATGAAGAACGTGGTCGAGCAGTTCCGCGAGCAGGTCCAGAATCTGGAGTGATCGATGACGAGCGGCGGTCACGGAACTGACGGTGTCGAGCGGCGCGGATTGATGTTCGTGCTGTCCTCGCCCTCGGGCGCGGGCAAGACGACGCTGTCGCGTCTTTTGATCGACCGCATGTCCGGCCTGAAAATGTCGGTCTCCGCGACCACGCGGCCGATGCGGCCGGGCGAGGTCAACGGCAAGGATTATCTGTTCGTCGACAAGCCCCGCTTCGAGGCGATGGTGAAGGGCGACGAGCTCTTGGAATGGGCCACCGTGTTCGACAACAGCTACGGCACGCCGCGCAGCCCCGTCGAAGCCGCGCTATCGTCGGGGCAGGACGTGCTGTTCGACATCGACTGGCAGGGCACGCAGCAGCTGCGCGAAAAAGCCCGCGCCGACGTTGTCAGCGTCTTCATCCTGCCGCCCTCGGCGGCGGATCTCGAAAAGCGCCTGCATTCGCGCGCGCAGGATTCCGACGAGGTGATCCGCAAGCGCATGAGCCGGGCCAGCCACGAGATGAGCCACTGGGCCGAGTACGACTACATCGTGATCAATCACGATGTCGACGAGGCCTTCGCCGAGGTGCAGTCGATCCTGAAGGCCGAGCGCCTCAAGCGCGAGCGGCGGATTGGCCTCGTTGGCTTCGTGCGAGGTTTGCAAGGTCAGCTTCAGGGCTAGGCTGCGGCAGCCGCGGCCCTTGCTTCGCCAGCCGTTCCAGCATCGCGGTGATCACGTCGACGTCGACGGCATCCTCGGCCGGCGCATCTTCATGCACGTCTACCTGCACATCTTCATGGCGATCGACGGGCTCTTCGTCGGCCGTGTCTTTCGCCGCGAGCCGGGGCGGCGAGGCCTCGATCTCGAACGCGCCGTTGAAGATGTCGGCCTTGTCGAGCTCGGCGGCCTTGTTGCGGATGGACGCGGATTGCGCCGCGATCCTGCCGATCTCCTTGGTGAAGGCCGCGATTTGCGCGGTCTGCTTCGGCCGAGCTTCATCGAAGTCGACGGGGCCCGGCTGTGCGCGCGGCGTGACGGCCGGCTCCGCACCGAGCCAGGGCGCGCGGCTTCCGTCCTGGTCCTGCGGCGCCCAAGCGTCCCAATGCCCGCGGCGGTCGGCGGCCTGGACGCGGACGCGTCCGCCGGCGAAGCGGTAGATGACGCTGGCGAGGATGCCGGCGAGCGCGAGCGCGCCGCCGATCACGAGCAGCAGCATCTGCAGCGAGCCGGTCGGCTTGTCGGCGGTGTTGTCTGCCGCGGCCAGGGCCACCGGCGCGGGAGGCTTTGCCGGCTTTGCGCTCGGCGGCGCGGCGGCCGCGACGGGAGCTGGCCGCGGCGCTGGCGCGGCGGAGGCCGGGGAGGCCTCGGGCCAGCGCGCGGTCACGGCCGGCTGCTGCGCGTTGGTCTCAGGGGTACCGCTTGGCGGCTGCTGTTGGGCGACCGGCGGCGCGTTGGTTGCGGCCGGCGCGGGCGCAGCCGTGTTCGGGACGCCTGGTGCGGCACTCGTCTGCGGCGCGATGTATTCGGCGCGTGCGTTCTGCACCGCTTGCGGGCTTGTGGAATCCGGCTCGGGCGTGTCGTTCGCGGCCTGGGCGCTCTGGGTGACCTTGCCGCCTTCGGCGCGCAGATACCAGCACTGCCGCTTGGTCGTGCGGTCGAGACGATAGTACCAGTGCTGCCCCTGCGGCGCAGCGCCCTTCGGCGAGGCGAGGCAGTCGGCGGCCGCGTTGGCCGTGCTCGGTGCGCTCGGCGCGTTCTGCGACACGGCGGCCAGTGGTGCGCCGGCAATGATGCTGCCGACCAGCGCGGATACGAATTTTGCGGTGCGGTTGCCCATCCTGGTCTCCCGGTTACGCATGACGCAACTCTTAACCACCCCTTTGTCATCAAAGACTTGGGTGGCAATGAGCCGCAAATCCGGAGAGGATGTGGCTTGAATTGGGCTCGCGGCATGTTCGTTCCGCCGCGAGATCAGGCATTTCCTTGGGCGTTACTGCTTCGCTGAGCTCCAGGTTCCGCCGCAACCGTCGGAGCGCCGCCAGGTTCCCGAACCGCTGCGTCCCCCGAGACGGCCGGAGCCTGTGAAGGTCACGCCGTCGCCTTGACCGACCGTGCTGACCGCGCCGCTCGGGCTGACGGTGCCAGTGACACCCTGGCCGATGACCTTGCCCGAGGAGACGACGACCGCACCGGACGTGGTGCCGCCGCAGCCGACGCTGGTGACCACCCAGGCGCCGTCAAACCCTCCACCGCCACCGCCGCCGCTTCGCCGCGACGACGAGCGTGGCTCTTCAGCCGCCGGCCTGCTTCGGCGCGCCGAGGGCGCAGGCTCGGTCGAGCGGTCTGACGACCGATCCTGGCGCGAGCCGGACATCGACTTCTCGTCATTGCCGATCGAACCGCCGGCGCTGCCGGATTGGGCGTAGGCCGACGATGAGGCGATGGCGGCGCTGAAGAGGACGGCGAGGGCAATCGGACGGATGACGGCAATGGGCATGAGCAAACATCCAAATTCGAAAAATTGTATCAGCGGCCGGAGCCGTCGGCGCAGACGGATCCGATAATGCGGCAAGCTTTGCCAGCCTTGCCGCATTCGTCAAGCGCGGCGTCCCTGGCGCGCTGCACGCCTTCGCGCTGGACCAGCGACCAGGATTTGTCGGAGATCGCGAAGGCGCCGCAACTCTTGCCGTAGAAGGAGAGCTCGATCGGACATTTGGCGCCGGCGCAATTGCCGCGCGCATCCGCCACCGCCGCGCGCCGCGAGGCGTGGTTCCAGGAGATGCCCCATTTGCTGTTGTCCGGCCCGTAGACGATCGATCCCCAGGGCTTGAGATCCTCCATCTTGCGCATGCGCAGCAGCAGGCCCTCGGTCGGCTCCCCATTCGGCGGCATCGAAATCCGCTGCTGAAGTTTTGTGATCGCGCGGGTGAGGCCGTCGGGGGTATCAGGATCGAAATTGAGCTCGTAGAGCCGCTCGCTGAGCTCACTGAGCAGGGCGGCATCGCGCAACGGGGCGCGGTCGGGATCGGCGCGCAGGCGCTCCGCTGGCAGCGGATCGGGCTGCATCGCCGCGATCCTGGGCGGGGCGGTTTCTGTCGGGGCCACGAAATAGAAGGTGCCGTCGATCGGCGAGGACGACACCCAGGGCTGCTGCGCGCCCGCGGTGGCGCGCTTCACGGCGAGGCCGACCTGGTTGAAGGTCTGGAACACGTCGAGGCCCGCGGTCCGGATCGTCGTCGCCAGCGCCTTCGTATAGGGGCTGTGACCGTCGCTGCCGTCCTGCGCGACATTGCCGGGCTGCGTCGCGTAGGAGATCAGCGTACCCTCGGGCGCGCGCATCTGCGCCAGGCCGCCGTCCGAGGAGCGCAAGCCGCGTGAGCCGAACGGGTTGTTGCGGCAGGCATCGAGGATCACGAGGTTGAGGCGCGTGCCCGAGCCCTGCATCTGGCGCAGCACGAGGTTGACGTCGGTCATCTGGAAGTCGACGTCGGCCTCGCGCGTCGGATTGGCGCCGACAGGCACGAGATAGTTGGAGCCGGCGACCTGCACGCCGTGGCCGGCATAGTAGAACAGCGCGACGTCGGCGCCCTGGACCTGTCGGCCGAAGGTCTGCACCGCGATGTCCATCGCGCCCTTGTCGAGATCGAGCTGGGCGCGTCCGCCGACCAGCGTGAAGCCGAGCGCGCCCAGCGTCTCCGCCATCAGGCTCGCATCCTTGGAGGGATTGTCGAGCGGCGTGATGTTCTTGTAGGCGGAGTTGCCGACCACGAGCGCGATGCGCTTCTCGGCCGATGCCGGCTCCGCCGTGACGACAAGCAAGGCCAGCGCCGCCAGCCCCAAAACGCGAATGAAAACCCTCGCGCGCATCAAAATTCCCCAAAATAATGCCACCAGTCTACCAGCCCGGCGCGCGCGCGAAAAGTGGTGAGAGAGATGGTGGTACGCACACACGTGTCCCGGACAAGCTGCAACGCATATGCGTTGCGGCGCAGAGCCGGGACCCAGCGCCCAGGACTCCGCTGCGACATGGGCCCCGGCTCTGCAGCGCACCGTCGAAGTGACGCTGCGCCGCGTCCGGGGCACGAGAGGGGACTTCGTAGGATGGTAGAGCAAAAGCGAAACCCATCGTGCCCTGTTTTGCGCCGATACATGATGGGTTTCGCAAGAGCTCTACCCATCCTACGGCCTTGCTGGATTGCTTCGTCGCAAGAGTTCTTCGCAATGACAGCGCAAGGTGCATCGTCGGAATCCTCCGCTTTCAGCTCAACTTGCAGACACGCCTTCGCGGTCTCGCGGCGCGTTTCGCCCGAGGCTTGCTGTCGTTCGCGCTCCTTGAAGGCCAAAGGGCGCAGGGAAGGCCGGGCGCCGGCGGCACCCGCAGGTCCGTGGGCGATAAGAACGCACACGGGGTGGACCACAGGTGTGCCGGTCGCCCGGCCTTCCCTGCGCGGCTGGTTTTAACGGTGTCCTTCGTGCTCTCCTCGGGGAGCGATGCACTATTGCCCCCGTCG
>NZ_BTIR01000032.1:0-44512 GCF_036247985.1 Bradyrhizobium sp. TM239
ACAAGGGTGGGCAAAGGCGCTCTTGCGCCGTGCCCACGATCCGACTCCGGTGGAGAGAAGTGGTGGGCACGCGTTCGCTTTGCCCACCCTACGAAGCTGCCTCAGTAATTTATCCGTAAGCCCACGCCGCCGTGGATGGTGTTGCCGACCGGCTGTGGGCCGAGCGTGCCGTTGGCGAAGAGATCGACGACCCAGCCCTTCTGCACGCGGAAGCCGAGACGGCCGCCATATTCGAACCAACCCTGGTTGCCCATGGTCGGCACCACCACGCCGTCGCCGGTCACGGTGGCGACGATGCCGCTGCGGCTCGCAAACGACTGCACCCAGCCGCCATTGATATTGGTCTCGATGTTGCTGCCGAACAGATGCGTCCACTGGCCGCCGATCTTGACCAGGCTGGTGCGGTCGGTGCCGGTCGCAATGGTGGCGTCGAACGGGTTGAAGGCCACGGCATTGTCGCTATAGCCGGACACGCGCTGCCAGAGCTGCCAGACCTCGATCGAAGCTGCGACCTCGTCGCGCGGCGACACGCGGCTCATCCAGCCGGCGCGGCCGTAGACCGCGTAGTTCGAAGCGTTGGTCGAGCTCGTCACGCTCACCGGGCCGAGGCTGGTGTTGTAGCTGCGGGTGTAGCGCGCCTTCTCCCAGGGAGTCAGGATCGTTCCGACGTCGAAGAACGGACGCGACGATCCCCAATCGGTGAAGTCGTAGCGCAGCGCGAAGGCGCCGATCGGCGCGCTCGTGATCTTGTAGCCACCCTCATTGTAGTGCGTGTAGGCGATGCCGGCGAGCAGCGACAGATTGTTGGTGAGCTCCTTGCGGCCGTGGATGCCGGCCGAGAACGAGCCGGCCGAGCCGAACGCGCTGATGCAGTCGCTGCAATTGACCTGCTCGTTGACGCCGAGCAACACCGTGCCGAGCACGCGGTTGGTGATCATCTGGTTGAAGCGCTGGCCCGCGAGGCCGCCGATCGAATTGCCGCTGGAATCGGCGCCGGTCGGTGTCGGGCTCGGCGACGGATAGGGCGACGGTGACGGCGATGGGTATGGCGAGGGGGATGGGGACGGCGACGGGCTGTAGGTCGGCGTGGGCGTCGGCGAGCAATTTGTCTCGCAATTGGCCAGAGTTAGGGTTGCGGCGGCGGCCGGCTGCAGAGCCCATGTCAGCATCACGGCGGCCATGGCCATCAGCGCGGAGGCAAGCAGCAGGTCGCGGATGCGGAGCTTTGCCATCGTCAGCGCCCGCACAGCATGCCGTCTTCCTGGACGGCCGGCGTGATGGTCGGCGAGGCGCCGGCATACTGGTTCACCGCGCACAGGCCGGCACTGGCGGCGCAGTTGGCCGCGAAGGTCCAGGGCGGCGTGTTGGCCTTGGTGATCGAGACCTTGCCGCCGGTCGATGTGATGATCGCAGTGTCGCCCGGCTGGGTGAGCTGCACGCATTGGGAGCTGGTCGTGCAGACGCTGGCCGCGCCGTCCTGAAGCACGACGACGGAGCGTCCGCGCTGCGAGAGGATGTCGAGCGTGGTACCGCGCACGCCGATGGTCGCCAGCGGCGTCGTGATCTTGTAGGCGGTCTTCTCGGAATGTCCGGTGACGAAACGGAACGCGCCGGTGGTCATGCGGATCGCGACGTCGCGGTAGCTGTGCTCGTCGTTGAAGACGGTCCGGTCGAGCTTGAGCGTGGCGCTGGGGCCGAGCGACAAATTGGTGCTGTCGGCCATCACGAAGCGCGCGGCACTGTCGGCGCCGGTGCGCACGGTCTCGTCGCGCAGCATGCTGTCGCCGACACTGATCGGCGTGGTGGCCGCGGCCACGCGCACCACTTCGTTCTGGATCACGACCGCTTCGCCGACGCGCGTCTGCGCCTGCGCAGCAGGCGCCGCGCACAATGCGGCCGACGACAGGATGGGGAAGAGCCAGAAACGGAAATTCATTTCGCAACCGATCGATGTGTCCCTGATCGTACCGGATCGCGCGCGCTTCTGATGTGGCGAAATTATCACAAGCGGAGCGGTACGTGCGTTATGCTTAGTGACAGCCGCGGCGGAATGCGTTCAATGAAAGCAGCGATCTCTATTTTTGTCCGCGGTGACGCAAATTTGCCACGCAAAACATCCCCACAGCAGCTGCTTGAACGGTCCGCAGTTCCGAGATTGTCGCGAAGCGCAGTGGTAGCTGTCGCTATTTTCCTAGCTGCCCATCTCGCGCTGCTGATCGGCCTCGCGACGCCGGAGAAGTTCGTCTTCGACGAGGTGCACTATGTGCCGGCGGCGCGGCAGATGCTGGCACCGGCGATGTCGCAGCCGATGCTCAATCCGATGCATCCGCCGCTGGCCAAGGAGCTGATCGCGGCCTCGATCGCGGCCTTCGGCGACAACGCGCTCGGCTGGCGTTATCCCGCGACATTGTTCGGCGCATTGGCGATCGTCGCAATCTATCTGTGCGGCCTTGCGCTGTTCTCCGCGCAAGGGCCGGCGATCGCCGCGGCGCTGATCGCCGCCTTGAACCAGATGCTCTACGTGCAGGCGCGCATCGCCATGCTCGACATCTTTGCGCTTGGCTTCGGTCTGCTCGCGACCGCCGCCTTCATGCACGGCTTTCGACGGGAGCGGCCGCAGGCGCTGTTCGCGCTCGCTGGCAGCCTGTTCGGCCTGGCCGCTTCCTGCAAATGGAGTGGCCTGTTTCCACTCGGCGTCTGCATCGTCATCGTCGCGGTGATCCGCCTGATGCAGGGCTGGCGCACGCTATTCGCCGACGCGAAGCCGGACGACTGGTACCGGCCGGACCTGTGGCCCGGCCTGAGGCTGCATCATGTCGCGCTCTGCTTCGCCATCCTCCCGGCGATGACGTATCTTGCGGCTTTCGTTCCGCTCTACGGGGTGTCGCTACCGGATCTGGTCGAGGCGCAGCGCCGGATCTTCGCCGACAACACCACGACCGCGATCGCCGGACACACCTATATGAGCGCGTGGCCATCCTGGCCGCTGCTCGCGCGCCCGGTGTGGTTCCTGTTCGACAAGACGGGGGAGGACAACGTCTCCGCGATCGTCTTCCTCGGCAATCCGCTGGTGTTGTGGCCGGCCCTGCTCGCGGTCGCGCTCGTGCTGCGCGATTTCATCGTGCTGCGACGGTGGGATGCGTTCCTGATCGCGGCGTTCTATTTCGGTCCCTGGCTGGCCTGGGCATTGCTGCCGCGCACGCTGGGTTTCATCTACTACTACCTGCCAGCCGCCACCGCGGCGTCGCTGGCCCTGGTCTACGTGCTGCGCCGGGACGGCCTGCCGCGCTGGCTGCTCTGGGCCTATGTCGGTGTCGCCGCGACCGGTTTTGCGGTCATGCTGCCGATCTCGGCGGCCTTCATCGGCGCCTCGATGCGGAGCTTCAGCCGGCTGATGCTGTTCCAGAGCTGGATCTAGTGCCCGCTTGCGTGCATAGGTTCGGCAGAATTGTCTTGCCGGAATCAATCTGGGCGTGTGGACTGGCCTGACATGATCAGAATCGGAGAGTCGTCCCGGTGAACATGGAGGACCGTAGCGCCAGGCCAGGCCATCCCAACGCCGACTGGTTGCGTGCCGTCGTCGATACCGCGGTGGACGGCGTGATTCTGATCGACGCGCGCGGCGGCGTCCTGATGTTCAATCCGGCCTGCGAGAAGCTGTTCGGCTATCCCGCCGAGGAAGTCATCGGGCGGAACGTCAAGGTTCTGATGCCATCGTCCTACCGCGATGCGCATGACGGCTATCTTCATAATTACCACGTCAGCGGCGAGCGCAAGATCATCGGCATCGGCCGCGAAGTCGTGGGGCAGCGCAAGGACGGCTCGACCTTTCTGATGCATCTGTCGGTCGGCGAGAGCAAGCAGGCCGCCGGCGATTCGATCTTCGTCGGCATCATTCACGATCTCACCGAGCGCGAGCGGGTCGAGCGCGAGCTGCGCGAGAGCGCGGCGCGACTGCGCGCGGTCGTCGACACCGCCGTCGACGGCGTGATCCTGATCGATTCCGACGGCATCATCCTGAAGTTCAATCCGGCCTGCGAGAAGCTGTTCAAATACGAGGCCGACGAGGTGCTCGGACACAATGTCCGGATGCTGATGCCGGAGCCTTACCGCTCCGAGCATGACGGCTATATCCGCAATTTCATCGCGACCGGTGACAAGAAGATCATCGGCATCGGCCGTGAGGTGCTGGGCCGGCGCAAGGACGGCACCACCTTCCCGATGGACCTTTCGGTTGGTGAGGCCCAGCAGGACGGCTCGTCCATCTTCGTCGGCATGATCCACGATCTGACCGACCGCAAACGCACCGAGGCGCAACTGCTCCAGGCGCAGAAGATGGAGGCGGTCGGACAGCTGTCCGGCGGCATCGCTCACGACTTCAACAATCTCCTGACCGTGATCGTCGGCAACGCCGAATATCTGGCCGAGCAATTGGTCTCGCGTGGGGATATGAAGCGTCTCGCCGACGACATCTGCAGCGCCGGCGAACGCGGCGCCGAGCTGACGCAGCGACTGCTCGCCTTCAGCCGCAAGCAGTTGCTGCGGCCGGTCGAGACCGAATGCAACAAGCTCGTCGAATCCATGCACAAGCTGCTGCGGCGAACGCTGCGTGAGGACATCGAGATCGCCACCCAGGCCGATCCTGCGCTCCGGCACGCCTTTGCCGATCCCGCGCAACTGGAATCGGCGATCCTCAACCTCGCCCTCAATGCCCAGGATGCGATGGCATCAGGCGGACGCCTGACCATTTCGGCGGCGAATGCATCGCTCGATACGGGCGACCACAACGCGCATCCCGACGTCGCGCCGGGCGAATACGTCGTGATCGCGGTGACCGACACCGGTTCCGGCATGCCGAAGCGGGTGCTGGAACGCGCGTTCGAGCCCTTCTTCACCACCAAGGAGGTCGGCAAGGGCAGCGGGCTCGGGCTCAGCATGGTGTACGGCTTCGTCAAGCAATCCAACGGCCATGTCACGATCTACAGCGAGCCGGGCCTGGGAACGACCGTGCGGATCTATCTTCCGGCCGTGTTGACCAAGTCGCAGGGCGTGCCGCTGGCGGTCGCGAACGAGGTGCCACAGAGCGGTTCGGAAATCGTGCTGGTCGTCGAGGACGATCCGTTCGTCCGGTCCTACGCGGTCATGAGTCTGGAAAGCCTCGGCTACAAGGTGATTTCCGCCGTCGACGGCAAGTCTGCCTTGCGGACGCTGGCCGCAACGCCGCATATCGACCTTCTGTTCACCGATGTCGTCATGCCCGGGGGTGTCAACGGATGGGAGCTCGCGGGTCTGGCCCGCAAGGAGAGGCCCAGGCTGCACGTGCTGCTGACCTCGGGTTACGCCCTCGAAACGCTGGCGGCGAACGGCCACGTCCGGCAGGGCGCCCTGATCCTGGAAAAGCCTTACCGCAAGGCCGAGCTCGCACGGCTGGTCCGGGAGGCGCTCGCCAGCCCGGTGCCGGTCTGAGCTGCTGTTACTGGAACGCCTGCCGCATCGACGGCAGGCGTTGGGTCGTCATCGGATCACTGCCCACATCACTTCGACGCGGTCTTGGTGTCCATGTTCACGACCTGGACGCGGCGGTTGACCGGGTCGGCCCCGTTGGCGGTGTCCTTCAGCTTGGTCTTGCCGTAGCCGACGGTGACCAGATCAGTGCCGTTGAGGCCGTAGTTCTGCACCAGGTACTTCTTGATGGTGTCGGCGCGGCGCTCGGAGAGACCTTGATTGTACTCTTCGCCGCCGACCGCGTCGGTGTGGCCGGCGACCACGAAGGTCGAGCCCTTCAGCGCCGGATCGGACAGTGCCTTGCCGAGCGCCTGCACCGAGGGCACCGAGGTCTTGGCGATGTCGGCCGAGTTGTAGTCGAACTGGATCTCCAGATCGATCTTCGGTTTGGTCGCGGCGAGCTCGGCAATCTGCTCGCGCTCACCCGTCGAGAGCGAACGGGTCGAGCGGTTGCGCACGGTGTTCAGGAATGTCGATTCCTTGGCCTGCACCGCCGGATCGGCCTGCGGACCGGCGGACAGGCCGCGGGTCGCCGGCTTCGGCTTCAGTGCATCCAGGATCTGGCCTGTGGAGACATTGTTGTCACCGGCCAGGGCCAGCCCCGCCGTCATCGACAGCGCGGCCGAGAGAGTTATCGCCTTCAGTCCAAAGAACTTATCAAAACGGGTCATTGTCGTATCCTCGCTGTTACGCCTGATAGCGATTTGATGCTGCGAGCATAGGGCAGGTTCAAAGGCCCTGATGTGATCTTGGTCACGGTGGCTACAGCGCTTCCAGGCCCATCCTTGCGCATTCCCGGGCGTTTCGGGCATCGGACCGGCGCGTTTCGCGATCGCCCCGGGGGCAGGACCAATCGCACCAATAGCAGTCGTCGTAGGCTCCGCGGCGTAGGTTCAAGCAGCGGCAATCCCCGGTGTGATTGAAATCACGCTGCGAGCGCAGGCTCATTCCCTCCGTATCGCGGAGGAGCTGGCTGGCCGAAGGTTCCGGCGCCGGCGAGGGCCGGCAGGCGTGCGGGAAACCCTTGCACGCCGATGGTCGCAAAGCCGTCGCCGCACGGCCCGGCCGTGAACAAGAAATCGGCCAGATGCGCGCCTAGCAGGACGTTTGCCCCCGCCAATCGCCGAATGAAGGAGCCGAGTTCCGTCCAGTGCCGAGGCCAAGTGACTATCAGCGAGACTACCAGTTCTATCGCAGTGGCCCGCCGGATCGGACAGTGTCCCTGAGCTCAATGCCCATCTATATCGGTGCAGCCATGATCGCAGTGGCGATCCTGCTGTCGACGCTGATCACGGGGCTGACCTCCCGCTATGTCGGACTTGAAGCGCCGACCGACGAGAACGTGTGGCTGGTCGACCGCCTCACCGGTAGCGTCTATCGCTGCCAGGCGGAGGCGCGCGGCAAGGCCTTGTGCGAGCCGGATGTCGCCACCGGAAGCCTCGGCGACCGGCCCAAAGCGTCGAAGGATGGCCGCTGAGACGGCCTGTCTTTGCATCGCAGCAAGAAAGAAAATTGTCTTCTCCACGAAACGTCTCTGCTGGAAGATACGTAATTGCGAAGGCCGGCATGACGCCGGTTTCGTTTTACTTGAGGAGATGTTTCGATGAAGACTTTGCTCACCGCCGCAGCCTTTGTCGCGTTTGCTTTTTCGCCCGCGTCCGCCGCGATGATGGCGTGCACCAGCGATAACATGATGAAGACCGCCGCCACGATGGGCGGCACACCCGACACGCCGGCAAAAATGGCGGCGAACAAGGAAATGGCCATGGCCAACATGGACATGAGCAACGGCAAGATGAAGAGCGCCTGCATGCACTACATGAAGTCGCAGAAGGCGATGATGATGAAGTAGGCGCGAGGCGCGCCTACCATCCTGCCGCGCTGTCAGCAGCTGGCAGCGCGGTTTTTCTCTGACCGCTCCTTTGCCGTCTTCGTTCTCTTCTCCTTTCTCTTGGCGCGAATCTCGCTACATTGCTTCCCGCAATGTCACGCGCGCCCAAACCGCTCCCCCTCACCACGACACAGGCCCGGCAGATCTGGCTGCATGCGCAGCGGCTGGATGAGCGCGCGCCGTTCGGCGACGGAGCTCAGGCCGTCGCGGACGCGGTCGCTCATCTCGGCTATGTGCAGATCGACACCATCAACGTCATCGAGCGCTGCCATCACCACATTCTGTTCAGCCGTATCCCGTCCTACCGGCGCGCCGACCTGCGCCACGCCCAGAGCGTCGACAGAAGCGTGTTTGAGTATTGGACGCACGCGCTCTCCTACGTACCCGCCGGCGACTTCCGCTTCTTCCTGCCGGCGATGCGCGAGCACCGCCGCGAAGGGCACAAATGGTTCGCCTCGGTGAAGCCGGCCGACACGCGCAAGGTGATGCGGCTGGTGCGCGCCGCGCCGCTGACGATCCGCGACATCGAGGACGACGTGCTCACCGAGAAGGAGCATCTGTGGCAAAGCCGCAAGCCCTCGAAGCGGGCCTTGCAGCTCGCCTTCTATACCGGCGCCGTGACCATCAGCGAGCGGCAGGGCATGCTCAAGACCTATGAGCTGATGACGCGGCATTTCGGCTGGGACACACTGCCGAGGCCGGCGTCGGCCAAGGAGATTACGACCTATCTGCTCGATCGCGCGTTGCGGTCGCAGGGCGTGGTGAGTCTGGATTCGATCTGCCACCTCGATGCGCCGCGCAAGAAGGCGGTGGCCGGCCTGATCGCCTCGCGTGTCCGCCGCGGCGAGCTCGTGCCTGTTGCGATCGACGGCGCCGGCAAGCAGGAGCATTGGGCCGCGCCGGCCGCGCTCGGGGTGGACGGCGAGGCGGTCTCACCTGATCTCGTCCACATCCTCTCGCCGTTCGACCCGCTGATCATCCAGCGCAAGCGCACCAGTCTCATCTTCGGCTACAACCACCTGTTCGAGGCCTATGTGCCGAAGGCCAAACGCAAGCTCGGCTATTTTGCGCTGCCGGTGCTGGTCGGCGACGAGATCGTCGCCGCGCTCGATCTGAAGACCGACCGGCAGGCAAAGAAGCTGCTGATGCAGAAATGGACCTGGGTCGGGCAGGGCAAGAAGACGGCGGGGCGCAAGGAGCTCAAGCAAAAGATCGAGGACGAGCTCGATCGCTTCGAGCGGTTTCAATTGGCGGAGTGAGCACGCTTCGCCACGGTCTCGGTCTCGTAGGGTGGGCAAAGCGAAGCGTGCCCACCATCATTGGAAGCGAAGCGAAATGGTGGGCACGGCGCTAAGGCGCCTTTGCCCACCCTACGAGACTACGCACCGCGACGAGCCGATCGATCCAGACGCCGAACGCAACCCCAACCGCATAAGTCACCAGATTCCACAGCGAGAAGATGCGGCCGAGCAGCAGTGCGCCGGCTGTCGTCAGCCGGAACGCATCGAACCAGGGCGCATGCACCAGCCGGGAGAATTCCACGACGACTGCGATCATCGCCGCGATGGCCGCAATCTGTGTCCGCGTCAGCCGCGGCAGCAGAACCCCGACCAGCAGAAACACCATCGTCGCCCACAGCAGCGAGCCGCCGTATTTCACGACGAAGGCAGGCAGGCCGAGCGGAAAGCCGTACCAGCGCAGGGACAATCCGCAGACGATCATCGCGAGCGCGAGGGCGGCGCGGGTCAGCGATGTCCGTAACAGCGCAACAGGTTTATCCGGCTGCGTCCCGTGCATTGCTTGCTCCATTGACTCTTTGGCCGCGATGCTGAAAACCGCAACCAGCCCATAAAAGCAACAACCCAGGGGGAAGCCATGAGCCAGACCACGACCTATGCCGGTTCCGCCGGCGCCACCAAGTCGGAAATCGAGACCTCGACGATCCGCGCCATCTCCTGGCGCCTGATTCCGTTCCTGGTGCTGGCCTACTTCTTCTCCTATCTCGACCGCGTCAATCTCGGCTTCGCCGCGCTGACCATGAATGCGGAGCTGAAGTTCACGCCGCTGATCTTCTCCTGGGGCGCCGGCATCTTCTTCTTCGGCTATTTCATCTTCGAGGTCCCGAGTAATCTCGCGCTGGAGAAGTTCGGCGCCAGCCGCTGGATCGCCCGCATCATGGTGACCTGGGGCATCATCTCCGCCCTGATGGCGCTCGTCAGCGGTGTCACGAGCTTCTACGTCCTGCGCTTCCTGCTCGGTGTCGCCGAGGCCGGCTTCTTCCCCGGCATCATCCTCTATCTCACCTATTGGTATCCGGCCGAATATCGCGCCCGCTTCCTTGCGGCCTTCGCCATCGCCGTGCCGGTCTCGACCGTGATCGGTGCACCGATCTCGGGCCTGCTGCTCGGGCTCGACGGTACGATGGGCCTGAAGGGCTGGCAGTGGCTCTTCATCATCGAGGGCATTCCCTCGGTGCTGCTCGGCATCGTCACCTGGTTCTATCTCACCGACAAGCCGGAGAAGGCGGATTGGCTGTCGGCCGAGCAGAAGGCGTGGCTGAAGGCGAAGCTCGATTCGGAAATCGCAGCGAAGCAGGCGGTGAAGCATTTCTCGCTCGGCGAAGCGCTGTCCTCGCCCAAGGTGATCGCGCTCAGCCTGATCTATTTCGGTTTCGTCGGCGCGCTCTACGGCATGCAGTTCTGGCTGCCGCAGATCGTCAAGGCGTTCGGGCTGACCAACGCGCAGACCGGCTTCGTCACCGCGATCCCGTATCTGTTCGGCACCATCGCCATGATCCTGTGGGCGCGGCACTCCGATGCCACGCGCGAACGCGTGAAGCATGTCGGCGCGCCGCTGCTGCTCACCGCCGTTGCGCTCGCCGTCTCCAGCTACCTCACCGATCCCACCATGACGATGGTGGTGCTGACGGTGGCCGCGATCGGCGTGTTCTGCTGTTTCGGCGTGTTCTGGACGCTGCCGACCGCCTGGCTCTCGGGCACGGCCGCGGCCGGCGCCATCGCCCTGATCAACTCGATCGGCAACCTCGCCGGCTTCGGCGGGCCCTATTTGATCGGCTGGGTCAAGGAAGCCACCGGCCAGACCTCGACCGGCCTGCTGGTGCTCGCTGTGCTGCCCCTGATCGCCGGCATCCTGGTGTTCGTCGGTGGCCACGACAGCAAGCACGAGTTTGTCGAGCACGGGCGGTAGAGCAGGCTAACCTTTTGGCTCCGTAGGGTGGGCAAAGGCGCTCTTCGCGCCGTGCCCACCATTTTCCAAATGATTTGGCGTGGCGGGCACGCTGCGCTTTGCGCACCCTACGATAGCACCTTCGGCGCAGACGTTCAGCGCTCCTTACGACCCCTTAACGATCACGCATTCCTGATGACTGACGATTATTGACTTTCATCAGTGATTAGTCGACATTCCTCTCATTCGAGATGGAGTGTCCTTCGATGTTCGTCCGGTCGGTTTTGTCGAGCTATTCCAGGCTGTTGGCAGGTGTGTCGCTGGCCCTGATGGCGGCCAGCCTGGCCGGGTGCAATGACACCGTCGCCGAGAAGGCCGAGCCGCCGCGGCCGGTTCTGGTCGCAACAGCGCACTATGATGCCGAGACGCCGGAGCGCAGCTTCGTCGGCACCGTCAGGCCCCGGATCGAGAGCGATCTGGGCTTCCGCGTTGCCGGCAAGGTCGCCAAGCGCCTTGTGGAAGTCGGCCAGACCGTCGAAATCGGCCAGCCGCTCGCCACTCTCGACGAGGTCGACCTCAAGCTCCAGGCCGAGCAATCCGTCGCCGAGCAGACCGCCGCGACCGGCGTGCTGGCCCAGGCCGCCGCCGCCGAGCAGCGCGCCAAGGATTTGAAAGCCAAGGGCTGGACCACGGACGCGCAGCTGGATTCGAGCCGGGCATCGGCCGACGAGGCCCGCGCGCGCCTTGACCGTGCCGTCCGCTCGGTCGAGCTGACCAAGAATTCCCTTTCCTACGCGACGCTCAACGCCGACGCCCGAGGCGTCGTCACCGCAACGCTGATCGAGCCCGGCCAGGTGGTCTCCGCGGGCCAGGCTTCGATCCGTGTCGCCCGCTTTGCCGAGAAGGAAGCGGTCGTCGCGATCCCTGAGACGCTGGTCGGACGTGCCAAGTCGGGCGCCGCCAGCGTCACTCTTTGGTCGGAGCCGGGCAAGAAATATACGGCCAAGCTGCGCGAGATCGCGCCCACCGCGGATACCGCCACGCGCACCTATCTTGCAAAGTTCTCGCTGCCGGAGGCCGACGACAAGGTTTCGCTCGGCATGACCGCGACGCTGACGCTGTCGGACGCCGCAACCGAGCGCGTCGCGCGGCTGCCGCTGTCGGCGCTGTTCAACGAAGGCGGCAAGCCCTCCTTCTACGTCGTCGACGACAATGGCTCCGTCACGCTGAAGCCGGTGGTGGTGAAGTCCTACGAGAGCAACGACGTCGTCATCACCAGCGGTGTGGAGGAGGGCGCCAAGATCGTTGCCCTCGGTGTGCAGAAGCTCGATCCGGGCCAGCGGGTGCGGATCGTCTCGTCGCTGTCGTTTTAGGTCACGTTTTACGAGTCACGTCGTGTGAGGCGAGTTTCGGCCCGAGCGCAAATGCGAAGGCTGAAGCGGCGAAGCGATCCAGAATCTGCCCAGCCCCCTGGATTGCTTCGCTGCCTTGCGACGACGGCTTGAACAGAGTGGCTGTCGTTTTTTGGCAATTGGATCGTCTTTTCGGAGAGAGCGATGAAGCGCTTCAACCTTTCGGCCTGGGCCGTCAGCCATCCGACGCTGGTTCTCTTCCTGATGCTCGTGCTCGGCGTCGCCGGCTTCTTCTCCTATGAGAAGCTCGGCCGCGCCGAGGATCCGTTCTTCACCGTGAAGGTGGTCAACGTCTCCGTGATCTGGCCCGGCGCGACCGCGCAGGAGATGCAGACCCAGGTCGCCGATCCCATCGAGAAGAAGATCCAGGAGCTGCCCTATTTCGAGAAGGTGCAGACCTATTCCAAGCCCGCCTTTACCGCGCTCCAGGTCACCTTCCGCGACTCCACGCCGCCGAAGGACGTGCCTTACCTGTTCTATCTTCTGCGCAAGAAGCTGGTCGACGTGCAGGGCCAGCTGCCCTCCGGCATCCTCGGACCCGTCGTCAATGACGAATTCTCCGACGTCGATTCCATCCTCTACATGATGACCGGCGACGGCGCCGACTATGCCCAGCTCAAGAAGGTCTCGGAAGGATTCCGTCAGCGCCTCCTGAAGGTGCCGGGCGTGACCAAGGTCGACGTCTACGGCAACCAGGATGAGCGCATCTTCGTCGAGTTCTCCCACGCCAAGCTCGCCACCCTCGGCATCACCCCGCAGGCGCTGTTCGATTCGCTCGCCAAGCAGAACAACGTGACGCCGGCCGGCACGGTGGAAACCTCCTCGCAGCGCGTGCCGCTGCGCGTTACCGGCGCGCTCGACGGTGCCAAGGCCGTCGCCGAGACGCCGGTCGAGAGCAACGGCCGCGTGTTCCGCCTCGGCGATATCGCCACCGTCACTCATGGCTATGTCGATCCGCCCAGCTTCGTCGTCCGTCAGGAAGGCAAGGCCGCGATCGGCATCGGTGTCGTCACCGCCAAGGGCGCCAACATCCTCGAGCTCGGCAAGGAGGTCGAGAAGGCGACGGCCGAGTTCATGAAGGCGGTGCCGCAGGGCGTCGACGTCAAGCTGATTGCCGACCAGCCCAAGGTGGTCGAGCACGCCGTCGGCGAGTTCGTGCACTCCTTCATGGAAGCCCTCGTCATCGTGCTGTTCGTCTCGTTCCTGGCGCTCGGCTGGCGCACCGGCATCGTGGTCGCGCTGTCGGTGCCCCTGGTGCTCGGCATCGTCTTCGTCGTCATGAACATGATGTCGCTCGATCTGCACCGCATCACGCTGGGTGCGCTGATCATCGCGCTCGGCCTGCTCGTCGACGACGCCATCATCGCGGTCGAGATGATGGTGGTGAAGATGGAGCAGGGCTGGGACCGCATGCGCGCGGCGTCGTTTGCCTGGGAATCTACGGCGTTTCCGATGCTCACGGGAACGCTGGTCACGGCCGCTGGCTTCCTCCCCATCGGCTTTGCCAATTCCGCGGTCGGCGAATATGCCGGCAGCATCTTCTGGATCGTGGCGATCGCGCTGGTCGCCTCCTGGTTCGTGGCGGTGATCTTCACGCCCTACATCGGCGTCATGCTGCTGCCCAACATCAAGGTGCACCACAATCACGATCCGCACGCGGTCTACGAGACCCGCATGTACCGGGGCCTGCGCGCCATTGTACAATGGTGTGTCAACCACCGCATCACCGTGGTGGTCGCGACCGTCGGCGTCTTCATCGCCTCGGTCGTCGGCTTCGGCCATGTCCAGCAGCAGTTCTTCCCGCTGTCGGAGCGGCCCGAGCTGTTCTTCCAGCTGCGCCTGCCCGAGGGCACCGCCTTCAACGTCACCGAGAAGGCGGTGAAGAAGGCCGAGACGCTGCTGAAGGACGACAAGGACATCGAGACCTATACGTCCTATGTCGGCCAGGGCTCGCCGCGATTCTGGCTCGGCCTCAATCCGCAGCTGCCGAACGAGGCCTTTGCCGAGATCGTTGTCGTCGCCAAGGGCGTCGAGGGGCGCGAGCGCGTCAAGGCCAAGATCGAGAACGCGGTTGCCGACGGCATGCTGTCCGAGGCGCGCGTCCGCGTCGACCGCTTCAACTTCGGCCCGCCGGTCGGTTTCCCCGTGCAGTTCCGCGTGATCGGCCCCGACGCCAACAAGGTGCGCGAGATCGCCTATCAGGTCCGCGACGTGATGCGGCAGAACAAGAGCGTCAAGGATGTCCAGCTCGACTGGAACGAGCAGTCGCCCTACCTCAAGCTCGTCGTCGACCAGGACCGTGCCCGCGCCATGGGCCTGACCCCGCAGGACGTGTCGCAGGCGCTCGCGATGCTGATCTCGGGCTCGCAGGTCACGACCGTGCGCGACGGCATCGAGAAGGTCGGCGTGGTCGCCCGTGCGATCCCGTCCGAGCGCCTCGACCTCGGCGGCGTCGGTGATCTCACCATCACCTCGCGCAACGGCGTTGCCGTGCCGCTGCAGCAGATCGCCAAGATCGAGTATGCCCATGAGGAGCCGATCATGTGGCGGCGCAACCGCGACATGGCCATCACCGTGCGCTCCGACGTGGTCGACGGCGTGCAGGCGCCCGACGTCACCGGCCAGATCACGCCGAAGCTGAAGGCGATCAAGGACCACCTCGAGCCGGCCTACCGCATCGAGCCGGGCGGCGCGTTCGAGGAATCCGCCAAGGGCAACGCCTCGATCTTCGTCCTCTTCCCGCTGATGGTCATGGTGATGCTGACGCTGCTGATGATTCAGCTGCAGAGCTTCTCGCGCCTGATCCTGGTGTTCCTGACTGCACCGCTCGGCATCGTCGGCGCCTCCTTCGGCCTCAACGTCGCCAATGCCCCGTTCGGCTTCGTGGCGCTGCTCGGCCTGATCGCGCTCGCCGGCATGATCATGCGCAACACGGTCATCCTGGTCGACCAGATCGAGACCGACGTCTCCCATGGCCTGACCCGGCGCGAGGCGATCGTGGAGGCCACCGTCCGCCGCGCCCGTCCGGTGGTGCTGACGGCGCTCGCGGCCATCCTCGCCATGATCCCGTTGTCGCGCTCGGCTTTCTGGGGCCCGATGGCGATCACCATCATGGGCGGCCTGTTCGTCGCGACGTTCCTGACGCTGCTGTACCTGCCGGGCCTCTACGCGCTGTGGTTCAGGAAGAGCCTGGACGAGGCGGGGACCCCCGAGCAGCCTGCCGCGCCGCAGCATGGGAGCAATGACCCGCACGCAATTCCGCTTGCTGAAGCGGCTGAATAAGTGAGATGAAGTGCTGATTGACGAGTCCTGACAGATGACACTGATTGCGGAACATATCGAAGGCGACACCCGGGATCGTATTCTCGAGGTGGCCGAGCGGCTGTTCCGCCAGATCGGCTACCAGAAGACCACGGTCGGCGACATCGCCAAGGAACTCAGGATGAGCCCCGCCAACGTCTATCGCTTCTTCGAATCGAAGAAGGCGATCCATCAGTCGGTGGCGCGGGGCCTGATGGGCGAGGTCGAGCTCGAAGCACAGCGGATCGTGGCGAGGCCGGGTCCGGTGATCCCGCGCTTCCGCGAGCTGCTCACCACCATCCATCGCATGAACACCGAGCGCTATGTCGGCGACAACAAGCTGCACGAGATGGTCGAGATCGCGATGCAGGAGGACTGGGAGGTCTGCGTCTCCCATATGGAGTGCATTGCCGGGGTGATCGGCCAGATGATCGCGCAAGGCGTCGCCTCCGGCGAGTTCGAGGCGGGCGACCTGCAACTGGCCTCGTTGTGCTCCTGCACCGCGATGATGCGCTTCTTCCACCCCCAGATGATCGCCCAATGTGCCACCAAGCCGGGCCCCACCATCGACCAGATGATCGATTTCGTCATCGCGGGTCTGTCACCGCGCCACTGACGGGCGTTGGAATTTCCCCCTATAACGCGTCGGCCGCTCCAGCAGACGATGGCGGGCAATGACGATCAGGGGAAAGCCAGCGTGACCGACAAGGACCTCTACTTCTACGAGCCCTCCAAGGGCCACGGCCTCAAGCATGATCCCTTCAACGCCATCATCGCGCCGCGGCCGATCGGCTGGATCTCCTCGCGCGATACCAAGGGTCACGTCAATCTCGCGCCCTACAGCTTCTTCAATGCCTTCTGTTACGTGCCGCCGATCATCGGCTTCTCCTCCACCAATTGGAAGGATACGGTGGAGAACATCCAGCAGACCGGCGAGTTCGTCTGGAATCTCGCCACCATGGACCTCGCCAAGCACATGAACGCGACCGCCGCGCATGTCGGCCCTGAGGTCGACGAGTTCGAGATCGCGGGCCTCACCGCCGTGCCCGGCAAGCTCGTCAACGTGCCGCGCGTCGGCGAGAGCCCGGTCGCCTTCGAGTGCAAGGTGTCCGACATCGTCCGCCTCAAAGGCGCCGACGGCAAGGAGGCCGACGCCTGGCTGACGCTGGGCGAGGTCGTCGCCGTGCACATCGACAAGGCCATGATCAAGGACGGCGTCTACCAGACCGCCGCCGCCCGCCCGATCGTCCGCGCCGGCCGCCGCGGAGATTATTTCGAGATCAAGCCGGAAAACATGTTCGAGATGGTGCGGCCGGATTAGGCCGGGCCACCGCTCCTTCCACGCCGTCATTCCGGGGCGACGCGTCAGCGTCGAGCCCGGAATCCATTGAGCCGCAGAGTGCGTGGATGAATGGATTCCAGGCTCGCGCCAAGAGGCGCGCCCCGGAATGACGTGGGGAGACATCTGGCCCCATCCCTCTCCCGGAACTGCCCCCGCACCCCGGCCGTTATGGCCCCGGGGCGGCCGCCCGGCCGCGTCAATGTCGCAGGCGAAGTCTTCACCTTCGCCGCCCACTTTCCGCTAAAATGCCCGACAACCGCGCCGATGCATGAGGTCCGCCATGAGCTTCCGCCGCGACACCCTGACAAAACCGATCTTCTCCTGGGCTCGCGGCGTGCTGCCGGCGATGTCCGACACCGAGCGCGAGGCGCTGGAGGCTGGCGACGTCTGGTGGGATGCCGATCTGTTCACCGGCAACCCTGATTGGTCGAAGCTGCTGAAAATTGCGCCGGCCAAATTGACCGAGGAGGAGCGGGCCTTCCTCGACGGCCCCGTCGACGAGCTCTGCGCCATGCTCGACGAGTGGAAGATCTTCTGGGAATGGCGCGACCTGCCGCCGGACGTCTGGCACTTCGTCAAGCGCGAAAAATTCTTCGGCATGATCATTCCGAAGGAGTTCGGCGGCCTCGGCTTCTCGCCCTATGCCCATTCGGAGGTGGTGCGCAAGATATCGACCCGCTCGATCGCCGCGGCGGTGACGGTCATGGTGCCGAACTCGCTCGGGCCGGGCGAGCTCCTGATGCGCTTCGGCACGAAGGAGCAGCAGGCGCGCTGGCTGCCGCGCCTCGCCGACGGCCGCGACATTCCCTGCTTCGGCCTCACCAGCCCGGAAGCCGGTTCCGACGCGGCTTCGATGGTCGACACCGGCATCATCTGCAAGGGCACCTTCGAGGACCGCGAGGTCGTCGGCCTCAGGCTCAACTGGCACAAGCGCTACATCACGCTCGGCCCTGTCGCGACGCTGCTGGGCCTCGCCTTCAAGGCCTACGATCCCGACCACCTCGTGGGCGACCAGGAGGAGCTCGGCATCACCGTGGCACTGATCCCGACCCATCTGCCCGGCGTCGAGATCGGTCATCGCCATCTGCCGTCGATGCAGGTGTTTCAGAACGGCCCGAACCGGGGCCGCGACGTCTTCATTCCGCTCGACTACGTCATCGGCGGCAAGGAGCGGCTGGGGCAAGGCTGGAAGATGTTGATGACCGCGCTCGCCGCCGGCCGCGGCATCTCGCTGCCATCGCTTTCTGCTGCGGGTGCCGCCTACGCCGCGCGCACCACCGGTGCCTATGCCCGCATCCGCGAGCAGTTCGGCATCTCGATCTCCAAATTCGAAGGTGTCGAGGAGCCGCTCGCGCGTATCGTCGCCACCGCCTACCAGCTGGATGCGGCGCGGCGGCTGACCTGCGCTGCGCTGAATGCCGGCGTCCATCCCGCCGTCATCTCCGGCATCATGAAGCTGCACGCCACCGAGCGGATGCGCACCGCGATCGACGACGCCATGGACATCCATGGCGGCAAGGCCGTGATCGACGGTCCGCAAAACTATCTCGGCAATCTCCACCGCGCCGTGCCGGTCGGGATTACGGTCGAGGGCGCCAACATCCTGACCCGCAATCTCATCGTGTTCGGGCAGGGCGCCATCCGCGCGCATCCCTACCTGCTCGACGAGATGAACTCGCTGGCCGATACCGATCGAGAGCGCGGGCTGACCGCGTTCGACAAGGCGTTCTGGAAACATGTCGGCCATAGCCTCCGCACCCTGTTCCGTGCCTTCGGCCGCAGCTGGACCTTCGGTGCCTTCGCGCTGGCGCCTGACGCGGGCGATGCCACGCCGTTCTATCGCCAGCTCTCGCGCTACTCCGCTGCGTTTGCACTCTGTGCCGACATGGCGCTGCTGACCCTCGGCGGCGCGCTGAAGCGCAAGGAGATGCTGTCGGCCCGCTTCGGCGACATTCTCTCCGAGCTGTACCTGCTCTCGGCGGCGCTGAAGCGGTGGCAGGACGAGGGCCGGCAGAAGCAAGACTTTGCCGCGCTCGAATGGTGCATGGCGACGGGTTTCAGGACGATCGAGAACCGGTTTGCCGAAATCCTCGCCAATCTGCCCAATCGCTTTGTCGCTGCTTTCCTCAAGCTCGTGGTCCAGCCGTTCGGGGCTCGCGTGCTCGGCCCCTCCGACCGCGTCGTGCACCAATGTGCGAGCCTAGTGCTCGAGCCCTCGGCCGCGCGAGAGCGCCTCACGCCGGATCTTGCCCTTGTCGATGACGATGGTGGTTATGCCCGGCTGGAGCGCGCGTTCAAGCTGGTCTCAGGCACGGACGCGATCGCCAAGCGGATGCGTGCCGCGCATATAAGCGACTGCAAGGAGGCTGTTACAAAGGGCGTGATCACACAGCCCGAAGGCGAGCAGCTGGCCGCGGCCCGCGAAGCAGTCACAAAGGTGATTGAAGTCGACGATTTTGCGCCGGAGGCGCTGTCGCCGATTTACAAGAATACGGTCAACGTGCATCAGTTCTTCCAGGAACTCGGTGAACAGAGGGCAGCGAGCTGATGGCACGACCGGTTTTCATCGTCGACGGCAGCCGGACACCATTTCTGAAAGCGCGCTCGGGGCCGGGGCCGTTCACGCCGGTCGATCTTGCCGTGCAATGCGGACGGCCGCTGTTGGCGCGCCAGCCGTTCGCGCCTGATAGCTTCGACCAGGTCATCCTCGGCTGCGTCAACGTGATCGCGGACGAAATGAATCCGGCCCGTGTTGCGGCGCTCCGGCTCGGCATGGGCGAGGACATGGTCGCCTTCACCGTGCAGATCAATTGCGGCTCCGGCATGCAGTCGATCGACACCGCCTACCGCTACATCCGCGAAGGCCATGCCGACATGATCCTCGCCGGGGGGACCGAGGCGCTCAGCCATGCGCCGCTGGTTTGGCCGAACTCCGGCGTGCGCTGGTTCGCCGGCCTTGCCACCGCCAGGGGCATGGCCGCGAAGCTTGCCGCCGCGTTCAAGCTGCGCCCGCGCGACCTGAAGCCGATCATAGGCCTCGAGCGCGGGCTGACCGATCCCGTCACCGATCTGAACATGGGTCAGACCGCCGAGGTCGTCGGCCATCTCTTCGGCATTACCCGCGCCCAGTCGGACGCCTATGCTGCCGAGAGCCATCGCCGGCTCGCGCATGCGCAAGGCGCGGGCTATCTCAAGGGGGAGGTCGAGACCGCGTTCTCCCGTAATGGAAAATTCTTCGACCACGACGACGGCGTGCGTCCGGACTCGACGGCGGAGACGCTGGCAAAGCTCCGACCGGTGTTCGAGCGCCCGTGGGGACAAGTCACCGCCGGCAATTCCTCGCAGATCACCGATGGCGCTTCCTGGGTGATTTTGGCTTCCGACGCGGCTGTCGCAAAGCACAAGCTGACGCCGAAGGCTGCGATCGTCGACAGTAACTGGGCCGCGCTCGACCCCAGCATCATGGGCCTCGGTCCGGTGATGTCAGCGACGCCTCTGCTTCAGCGCAACGGCCTCACCATCAAGGACGTGGAGACCTGGGAGCTGAACGAGGCTTTTGCCACCCAGGTGCTCGGCTGCCTTGCGGCCTGGAACGACGACAAATTCTGCCGCGAGATCCTCGGTCTCGAAGGCGCGGCCGGCGAGATCGACCGCGACAAGCTCAACGTCGATGGCGGCGCCATCTCGCTTGGACACCCCGTCGGCACCTCCGGCAACCGCATCGTCCTGCATCTCGTCAACGCGATGAAGCGGCTTGGCACGCGGCGCGGAATTGCCACCGAATGCATTGGTGGCGGGCTCGGCGGTGCCATGCTGATCGAGGCGGTGTGACCATGGATTCAGGGATCATGACCGCGCTCGGTGACCGCGTCCTGGGAGCTCGGGCCCAGGCCCGCGGCGGACAGTCTGTACAAGCACTTCAAGCTGACGCGAGATGAAGACGGCGTCGCCTGGCTGCTGTTCGACCGCGCCGATGCCAGCGCCAACACGCTGTCCTCGGAGGTGATGGAGGAGTTCGATGCCGTGCTCGCGGTGATCGAGACCGAACGCCCGGCCGGCCTTGTGATCCGCTCCGCAAAACCCTCCGGTTTCATCGCCGGCGCCGACGTCAATGAATTCCGCGGCGCGTCCGATCCTGAGATGGTGGAGACGCGCATCCGCGCCGCACATGCGGTGGTCGACCATCTGGAAGCCTTGAAGCTGCCGACGGTCGCGGTCATCCACGGCTTCTGCCTCGGCGGTGGGCTCGAGGTTGCGCTGGCCTGCCAGTCGCGCATCGCCATCGACGGCGCACGCTTCGGCTTCCCGGAGGTGATGCTCGGCCTGCATCCTGGCCTCGGCGGCACCGCGCGCTTCACCGCACTGGTCAATCCGGCCCAGTCGATGGCGCTGATGCTGACCGGCCGTACCATCGACGCGCGCCGCGCCAGATCGCTCGGCCTCGTCGATACCGTGACGCAGGAGCGGCATGTCCGGGGCGCGGTGAAGGACGCATTGTTCGGCCGGCTGACACGAGCCAAGCCCGGCCTGCTCACGCGTGCAGCCAATTTCGGCTTCGTGCGCGGTCTCCTGGCCAGGCGCATGCGTTCGGAGGCGGCGAAGGCCGCGTCCCGCGAGCACTATCCCGCGCCCTACGCGCTGATCGACCTCTGGGAGACCCATGGCGGCAGCAAGGCCGCGATGCTGAAGGCGGAGCAGGCTTCGTTCGCCAAGCTGATGGTGACGCCGACCGCCCAGAACCTGATCCGCGTGTTCTTCCTGCGCGAGCAGATGAAGAAGGCGGCCGGCAGCGGCAACACCATCAAGCACGTCCACGTCATCGGCGCCGGCGCCATGGGCGGCGATATCGCAGCCTGGTGCGCAGGGCAAGGGCTCCGTGTCTCGCTCGCCGACATGAAGGCGGAGCCGATCGCAGCGGCGGTGAAGCGCGCCGCCGAGCTCTACGGCAAGATCATCCGCAAGCCGACCGAGGTGCGCGACGCGCTCGATCGTCTCATCCCCGACATGGACGGGGAGGGCGTCCGCAACGCCGATCTCATCATCGAGGCGGTGCCGGAGAAGCTCGAACTCAAGCAGAAGGTCTATGCCGGCCTCGAGCCGCGGATGCCCGGCGCGATTCTCGCCACCAACACGTCGAGCATTCCGCTTCAGGATCTGCGCACCACGCTGGCGCGCCCGGAGCGGCTCGTCGGCTTGCATTTCTTCAACCCCGTGTCGCGGCTGCAATTGGTCGAGGTCGTCAGCCATGACGGCAACGAGCCGCAGGTGCTGAAGGACGCGCTCGCCTTCGTCGGTGCGATCGACCGACTGCCGCTATCCGTGAAGAGTTCGCCAGGCTTCCTCGTCAACCGTGCGCTGACGCCCTACATGCTGGAAGCCATGGTGATGCTGGACGAGAAGATCGACCAGCGCCTGATCGACGCCGCAGCCGAGCAATTCGGCATGCCGATGGGGCCGATCGAGCTCGCCGATCAGGTCGGGCTCGACATCTGCCTCGACGTCGGCGACATGCTGCGCACCAAGTTCGGCGATCTCCTGCCGCCGACGCCGGCCTGGCTGCGCGAGAAAGTCGCCAAGGGCGAGCTCGGCCGCAAGACCGGCAAGGGCTTCTACACCTGGAAGGACGGCAAGGCCGAGAAGCCACCGCTCCCCGAGACCGGTCCGCGCGTCACCGACCAGATGATCGACCGCCTGGTGCTGCCGATGTCCAATGTCTGCGTTGCGGCGCTGCGTGAAGGCATCGTCGACGATGCCGATGCGGTCGACGGCGCCATGATCTTCGGGACCGGCTATGCACCGTTCCGCGGCGGCCCGCTGAACTATGCGCGCACGCGCGGCGTGGAGAATGTCGTGTCCACCTTGCGCGGGCTCGCCGAGCGCTTCGGCGGACGCTTCGCGCCGGATGCGGGCTGGGACAGTTTGCAATAGGGGGCCGTCGGTAAAAAGATGCTATCACGGGTGGTGGAGCCCGTGGGGAGTATCGCCGATGCCGACGATCCCGTTCTTCAAGCACGCGACCCTGCGCGAGATCATCATCACGCGGCTGTGCTGCGGGGCCGATATCGTCGTGATCCTTTGTTGCGCAGGCTATCTCGTCGGGCATTATCCCGCGGTGGGATTGCGCTGGCCGTGGTCGATCGTGGCGCTCCTGGCCGGATATTTCCTCGCTGACCTTTTTTCGGGGCTGGTGCATTGGGTGGTCGACACCTGGCTCGACGAGGGAATGCTCGGCCGTGGCATCGCGATCACGCGGGAGCATCACACCCACCCCGGCCACGTTCTGCTCTACGGATTCCTCGACCAGGCGTCTCTCGGTGCGGCGCCGAGCGCGGCGGTGGTCGGAGTCGCAGCCACCGTCACGGCGTTGTTTCCGGTTTCCGCGCTCACCTATGCGCTGATGATCGTCTGGTTCGTGATCGCGACCTGCATGCTGTTTGGCATGAGCTTTCACAATCTCGCGCACCGGCCGGTCCGCCCGCTGCTCCTGCGCATGGCGCAACGGCTGCATCTGGTCTGCTCACCCGAGCATCATTGGTGTCATCACCGTGACCACACCATCCGTTATTGTGTCATCAATGGATGGGCCAATTATCCGTGCGACCGTCTCCAGCTATGGAGCAGGCTGGAATGGCTGGTAACGGCAACGACCGGACGTGCGCCGCGGGCCGACGATGCGGAGTGGCAACGGAAATTGAACGATACCGGAATCTTCGTCGGGTCGCCGCGGCCGATTGGATAGCGCAAGCCTGTCTCGTGTCGATGTTGCGCAAAGCGCCGCGGCTTTGTATCCAGACCCGAGAGCCGCGGGAGATCAACCATATGACCAACACGCACGTCCACGCCCCTATCAGCTCCGCCACCGGGCCGAGCGGCGATCTCTGCATCCGTACGCTGGCGATGCCCGCCGACACCAACGCGAACGGCGATATCTTCGGCGGCTGGCTGCTGAGCCAGATGGACGTCGGCGGCGGCGTGTTTGCGTCAAAGGCCGCGAAGTCGCGCACCGTGACGGTCGCGATCGAGGCGATGAATTTTCGCAAGGCGGTCTATGTCGGCGATCTCGTGTCGGTCTACGCCAATCTCGTGCGCGTGGGCCGCACCTCGCTCACCGTGCATCTGGAAGCGTGGGCGCTGCGCCGCGGGGAGGAGCATCCGTTCCTCGTCACCGACGGCAACTTCACCTACGTCTCGATCGACGAGCACGGCCGCCCGCAGGCGGTTCGCTCCGCCGACGCAGCGATCGCGACGTAATCGCGCGCGACGCTCTGCCCCAGGCGCGCGGTGTCGCCAAACGCGGCGCGCGTGAGTCATCGCGCCGTGGCTTCGCCAAGAACCAGTCAAGAACCAGTCATAAAACGGATGAGGTCTCGGCGTACTCAATTGCGTGTCGATTCGGGGTGGAAACGGCCTCAAAATGCCTGGGAACCTTTGGGCAGGAGTGCCGTTATTTGCCCGCACTGAGGAATCCACGGACCATGCCGGACAGCTACATCATCGAAGTCAATTCGCAGACCGCAGGTATCGTCGTTCGTTCTTCGGGAGGCTATTGCTTCTTTGCCTCGTCCCACCGCTTCAACCGTCTCGAAGGCCAGCTCTTTCGCAACGCCCGCGAAGCCGAACGCGCCGCGCGCAAGCTGGTGAACGGTGACGTGAAGGAAGCGGCGTAAGTGCCTGCTGGTGATTTCTGACACGCAAGGCGTGGTCGGAATTTTTTGCAGCCCTTGATACTGCTGTTTTCTTCCTTCTCCCCTCATGTCCGCCGACGCCTTGGCGAAGGCGGATGCGGGAGAAGGTGGCGCGAGGCGCCGTACGCGTTATTCCGGGGCGCGCGAAGCGCGAGCCTGCAATCTATCTTGCCTTAAAGAACGTGCATTCCGGGCCCGCGCCTTTCGGCGCGTCCCGGAATGACGTCGTTGATCACAACTTCGTTGCTGCCCGCGACAGGAGCTTCCACTCGTCGCCCTGCTTCTGCCAGTTCATCAGGATGTGAAGGTTGGTCGACACTTTCTTCCCATCGGCCGCCATCTCCTGCTCGGCCATCCAATGGAAGCGCACGATCGCTGCGGGTCCGACGACCTTGATCGTGGGGTCCTTGTAGTCGACCGACAGGAATTTCGACTTGCCGTCGGTGGCGTTGGCGATGAAGGTCGCCTTGTCCTCGACCTTGCCGCTGGAATGGCTGTAGCTGAGATCGTCCCAGCACAGTGCGCCGAGCGCCTTGGGATCGGCCGCGATCTGGGCGAGGCGGAAGGCCTCGACCTTCTTCGCCACGGCGTCCTCGTCCGCCGAAGCGGCGAGCGCCGGTGTCGTGAGCGCAAGCGCGGAGACGGCAAGAGCTGAGACGGCCAGAGTCGAGAGAGCCAGATCGCGTCGGTTGATCGTCATCGTTTCCTCCTTTTTGATCTTGCGGCGAGTGTTGCAGCCGCGCGCGGCTTTGTCGAGTGTCACATCGTCGTCTGCCCATGCGTCATTGCGCGGTCGAAGCCATATTGATACGTCTCGCGCATCAATGCGCCGCGGATTTGGGAAAGTACGGAAATGATCGAAGCCAAAACGGAAGCGATGGGCAGGGCTCTCCTGTTCGACATCGACGGCACGCTGGCCGACACCGACCCGTTGCACTTGATGGCCTTCAACCAGGTGCTCGGCCCTCGCGGCCACGTCTTCGATCACGCGCGCTTCTCCAGAGAGCTGCAAGGTTTCGCCAATGTGTCGATCGGTGAGCGATTCCTGCCCGACGAGGCGCCGGAACGGCGCGCCCTGATCCTCGATGAGAAGGAGGAAGTCTTCCGTGCGCTCGTGGCCGGGCAGATCGAGCCGCTGCCGGGCCTGATGGCGCTGCTCGACCGGGCGGATGCGGCCGGCATTCCCATGGTGGCCGTGACCAACGCGCCGCGTCTCAACGCCGAGCTGCTGCTCTCGGGCCTTGGCATCACGCATCGTTTCAAGGCGCTCGTGATCGGCGCCGAGCTGCCGCACGGCAAGCCGCATCCGCTGCCCTATCAGGAAGGGCTGCGTTTCGTCGGTGCGAGCGCAGAGGCCTCGATCGCATTCGAGGACTCCCGTACCGGCGTGCAATCGGCCACGGCGGCCGGCATTCCGACCATCGGCGTCCGGACCAGCCTCAGCCATGCTGACCTGGTTGCAGCCGGCGCAGTCGCGTCCGCCAGCGCCTTTGACGATCCGCAGCTGCTCGCGCGTCTCGCCAGCGCCATGACTTGGTAAGAAATGGCGTGGTGACGGGCCGCATAAGTTAACCGTGATCGGCGCGCGCATTGACCGAAGGCGCGAACCGCCGCACCATGCATTCTCCTGATTTGAGGCTTTTGCCGTGACCGGACTGACCCATCGCCAAGCCGAAATCCTCAACATCGCGCGGGCCTCGGGCCGTGTCATGGTCGAGGAGCTCGCGCGCCGCTTCGAAGTCTCGGCGCAGACCATCCGCAAGGATCTCAACGACCTCTGCGAGCGGAGGTCGCTGACCCGCATCCATGGCGGCGCCATCATCGCCTCCGGCGTCGAAAACCTCGCTTATGAGGCAAGGCGCTTCGTCGCCGCCGACGAAAAGAAGGCGATCGGAGCCGCGGCCGCCTCGCTGATCCCGAACGGCTGCTCGCTCTTCATCAATATCGGCACCACGACGGAGGAGGTCGCGAGCGCGCTGACCTCGCACGAGGATCTCCTCGTCATCACCAACAATCTCAATGTCGCGATGCTGCTCTACCGTCATCCCCGCATCGAGGTGGTGGTCGCCGGCGGCACGGTCCGGCGGGCCGACGGCGCCGTGGTCGGCTCCACCGCGACGCAGCTGATCGGCCAGTTCAAGGTCGACTACGCCATCATCGGCGCGTCCGCGATCGACGAGGAGGGCGCGCTGCTCGACTTCGACTATCGCGAGGTGCAGGTGGCCCAGGCCATCATCGCCAATGCCCGCAGCGTGATGCTGGTTGCCGATTCCACCAAGCTCCGCCGCAGCGCGCCGGTGCGCATCGCCCACATGACCCAGATCCAGACCTTCGTCACCGACCAGGAGCTTCCCGAGCGTCTCGCCACGATCTGCCACAGCAAGGGCATCGAGGTGATGGCGGCGATGCCAAAGGGGGCGGACATCGACGATGCGCCGGCCGACGCTCAAGATGCCGCGCCCGAAGCCGCGCCGGTGGTGCGGCTGCGATAGGGGCTTAGACGTCGTCCCACGGATTGAGCAGCGGGACGCCGAACGCGGCAAAATTCTTCACGTTGCGCGTGACGAGCGTGAGGCTGTTCGCGAGCGCGGTCGCCGCAAAGAAGCCGTCCATGACAGACAGTGCGACGCCGCTTCTGCGGCTCTGCGCCATCAAATCACCCCAGCGCTCGGCGACGGCGTGATCTATCGGCAGCACGCGTTCTGCGAACCGCGACGGCAGATCATGGGCGAGCCAGGCGGCGAGCGCTGTGCGCCGGCGGCCGTCCTCCAGCAATGCGATGCCGCGGCGAAGCTCGGCGATCGACGCGACGCTGATGAACGCACGATCCTCATCGACCGTATCCAGCCACGCCAGAACTTTCGGCGACGGCGAGGGCCGCTGAATTTCCGACAGCACGTTGGTGTCGAGCAGGAGGTTCACGGCACCTCGTCGCGTGGCGCGGCGTGCACGCGATCAAGCGCGAGGTCGGCGCCGCGAAGCGGCGAGGCCAGCAGGAATTCGGCGAGCGTGCCTTTGCGCGCGGTCTTGCGCGCCCATTCCTCGGCGGAAACGACGACCGCATTGGGCCTGCCATGTCGGGTGATGACTTGCGGGCCCGTTTGGGCGCGGTCGATCACCTCGGACAGTCGTGCCTTGGCGTTGGCAAGCGTCCAGGTGTCATCAGTTGGAAGCGTATCGGGTGCAGTATTGCGGTCGGCCATGCGAGCGGAAACCAATATGACTATTATGACTATAATTCTGTGTGGTCAGCCATTCAAGCTTGCGATTGCTTTCCGAATTGCCGTCCAAGCTGCTCATTTCCTCGTCTGATTGCCTGCAGAAAACTTTCGCTTTCACTTCCCTCCTCCTCTCTTTCGTCTTGCTTTCGTTTTTCGGTGTGATCTAATCAAAAACGAAAGTAACCGCTCGACGGAACGAGCGGTCGCCGGGGGATGCGTCTGTTGGAGCGTATTTTCGACCTCGCCATCATTGGAGGCGGTGTTAATGGCTGCGGCATCGCGCGCGATGCAGTGGGCCGTGGCAACACTGTTTTCCTGTGCGAAATGAACGATTTGGCGAGCGGGACATCGTCCTGGTCGACCAAGCTGGTCCATGGCGGCCTGCGCTATCTCGAATATTACGAGTTTCGCCTGGTCCGTGAGGCGCTGATCGAGCGCGAGATCCTCTGGGGCATCGGGCCCCACATCATACGCCCCTTGCGTTTCGTGTTGCCGCATCACGCCGGCCTACGTCCCGCCTGGCTGCTGCGGCTCGGCCTCTTCCTCTATGATCATATCGGCGGCCGCCATCTCTTGCCGGCGACCCGCTCGGTCGATCTCCGGCGTGACGAGGTCGGCAAGCCGCTGATCCCGAATCGCTACTCCCGCGCCTTCGAATATTCCGACTGCTTCGTCGACGACGCCCGCCTCGTCGTGCTCAACGCGCGCGATGCCGCCGACAAGGGCGCCGAGATCCGAACCCGCACCCGCGCAACGGATATCAAGCAATCCGACGGCCTCTGGACCGTGAGCATGGTCAACACGCTGACCGGTGAGCGGTCGCAGATCCAGGCCCGCGCGCTGGTCAATGCCGGCGGCCCCTGGGTCGAGGACGTGCTCGGCCGCGGCGCCGGCGTCAACGCGAAAGCCAAGGTGCGCCTGGTGCAGGGCTCGCACATCGTGGTCAGGAAGCTCTACGACCACGACCGCGCCTACATGTTCCAGAACGCGGACGGCCGCATCATCTTCGTGATTCCCTACCAGGACGATTTCACCCTGATCGGCACCACGGATCGCGATTATGACGGCGATCCCTCCAAGGTGAAGGCGACGGCCGAGGAGATCCAGTATCTCTGCACCGCGGCGAGCGAATATCTGGCAAAGCCCGTGACACCGGACGACGTGGTCTGGACCTATTCCGGCGTGCGGCCGCTCTATGACGACGGCGCCAGCGAAGCCAAGGCCGCGACGCGCGACTACGTATTCGAGCTCGACACGCCCGGCGGCGTGCCGCTGCTGTCGATCTATGGCGGCAAGATCACCACCTATCGCCGCCTTGCCGAGGAGGCGCTGGAGCGGCTCGCGCCGTATCTTCGCAGCGCAAAAGCGCGGGAAGGGTGGACTGGCAAATGGCCGCTGCCCGGCGGCGACATGAATGTGTCCGACATCGACGGCCTGATCGCCGAGCTGCAGCGCGGTTATCCCTTCCTCAGCCATGAGCACGCCAGACGGCTCGCGCGCGCCTATGGCACCAAGGCCATCAAGCTGCTCGGCGATGCCAAATCATCGACCGATCTCGGCCAGGCTTTTGGCGCGACGCTGACCGAGCGCGAGGTCCGCTACCTCATGGCCAATGAATGGGCCGTGACCGCCGAGGACGTCGTCTGGCGCCGTTCCAAGCTCGGCCTGCGACTATCTGCCGATGAGATTGCTGCGCTTGACGACTGGATCAGGACCCACGCCGTGCCGCAAAGTCCTCTGCTGGAAGCGGGAGGACGCTCATGACCGTGACGCTCGATCACGTGACCCGGACCGTCGAAGGGGTCCAGCATATCCGCGACGTCTCGCTGACGCTCGAGAGCGGCACGCTGAACGTGCTGCTCGGGCCGACGCTGTCGGGCAAGACCTCGATCATGCGGCTGCTCGCCGGCCTCGACAAGCCGACATCGGGCAAGGTGCTGGTCAACGGCAAGGACGTCACCGGAGCCGACGTGCGCCAGCGCTCGGTCGCGATGGTCTACCAGCAGTTCATTAACTACCCCTCGCTCACGGTCTACGAGAACATCGCCTCGCCGTTGCGCGTGCAGGGCAAGCCGCGCGACGAGATCGAGGCGCGCGTGGCGGAGGCCGCAAAACTGCTCAGGCTCGAGCCGTTCCTGAAGCGCACACCACTCAAGCTCTCCGGCGGCCAGCAGCAGCGCACCGCGATCGCGCGGGCGCTGGTCAAGGGCGCCGACCTCGTGCTGCTCGACGAGCCGCTCGCCAATCTCGATTACAAGCTGCGCGAGGAGCTGCGCGCCGAGCTGCCGCGCATCTTCGAGGCCTCGGGCGCCATCTTCGTCTATGCCACGACCGAGCCGACCGAGGCGCTTTTGCTCGGTGGCAACACGGTGTGCATGTGGGAAGGCCAGGCGCTCCAGATCGGCGAGACCGCCAATGTCTATCGTCGCCCGCAGACCTTGCGCGTCGCGCAGGTTTTTTCTGATCCGCCGCTCAACCTCGTCGGCATCGAGAAGAAGAACGGCTCCGTGCAATATGCTGGAGGCGCGGCGTCGCCTGCATCCGGCCTCTATTCATCGCTGGCCGACGGCGCCTATCGCGTCGGGTTTCGCGCGCATCAGCTCGCGCTCGCCAATGGCGAGGCTGATCGCCATGCCTTCCATGCCACTGTCACGGTGACCGAGATCACCGGTTCGGAGAGTTTCGTGCATCTGACCCGCGACGGATCGAACTGGGTGGCGGTGCTGCACGGCGTGCACGAATTCGAGCCCGGCCAGACGCTCGACGCCGTGCTCGATCCCAACGACGTTTTTGTCTTCGATGCTGCCGACCGGCTGGTCGCAGCACCTGGATCGTAGGAGGAGATGCGCCATGGCTCGCATTGACCTCGTCGATCTCGCCCACTCCTACGGCGGCAATGATGCGCCGCAGGACAGCTTTGCGCTGAAGCCGGTGACCATGACCTGGCGGCAGGGCGGCGCCTATGCGCTGCTCGGCCCATCCGGCTGCGGCAAGACCACGCTGCTCAACGTCATCTCCGGCATCATCACGCCGTCACGGGGAAAAATCCAGTTCGACGGGGTGGACATCACACCGCTGTCAACCCAGAAGCGCAACATCGCCCAGGTGTTCCAGTTTCCGGTGATCTACGACACCATGACGGTGGGGCAGAATCTGGCGTTTCCGCTGAAGAACCGCGGCGTGCCGAAGGCCGAGATCGACAAGCGCGTCGCCGAGATCGGCCGCCTGCTCGATCTCGAGCCCTATCTGAACCGCAAGGCGACGCGGCTGACCGCCGACGCCAAGCAGAAGATCTCGCTCGGCCGCGGTCTCGTGCGCTCCGATGTCGCCGCCGTGCTGTTCGACGAGCCGCTGACCGTGATCGATCCCGAGCTGAAATGGCAGCTCCGCTCCAAGCTGAAGGCGCTGCATCGCGAGCTCGACCTCACGATGATCTACGTCACCCACGACCAGACCGAGGCACTGACCTTCGCCGACACCGTGGTCGTCATGCATGACGGTCGTGTCGTGCAGAGCGGTACCCCGGCCGAGCTGTTCGACAAGCCCGCGCACACCTTCGTCGGTTACTTCATCGGCTCGCCCGGCATGAACATCTTGCCGGCGGAGGTGAGGGGACGCGAGGCCAGGATCGACGGCCACGTCATCGCGCTGAACCGCGCTTACGACAATCTGCCTGTGGGGGCGAAGATCGAGATCGGCGTCCGTCCCGAATTCGTGGAGGTCGACGCGCCCGCGCCCGGCCTGCTCGGTGCAAAGATCGAGCGCATCGACGATCTCGGCCGCATCCGCTTCGCGCGCGTCCGTGTCGGCGAAGCCAAGCTCGCCGCGCGCGCACCCGCCGGATTCACCAGTTCGGACGGCATGGCCGGATTGAAGTTCGATCCGTCTCACGTCCACGTCTATGCCGACAGCCTTCTGGTGGAGGGAGCTGCCTGATGGACAAGATCGTCAACCAAAAAGCCTGGTTCCTGGTGCTGCCGGTGTTCCTGGTCGTCGCCTTCTCGGCGGTGCTGCCGCTGATGACGGTGGTGAACTATTCGATGCAGGACACCTTCGGCAACAACCAGTTCTTCTGGAACGGCGTCGGCTGGTTCAAGGAATTGCTCGATCCGTCGACCGATCTCGGCGGTCGCTTCCTGGCTTCGCTCGGACGCAATCTGTTCTTCTCGCTGGTGATCCTCGCGATCGAGGTGCCGCTCGGCATCGTCGTCGCGCTGTCGATGCCGCGCGAGGGCTGGACGGTGGCGGCCTGCCTCGTCATCCTCGCGCTGCCGCTTTTGATTCCGTGGAACGTGGTCGGCACGATCTGGCAGATTTTTGGCCGACCCGACATCGGCTTGCTCGGCTATGTCCTCAATGCCATTGGGGTCGACTACAATTACGTCTCCAACGACATCGACGCCTGGGTCACCGTCATCGTGATGGACGTCTGGCACTGGACCAGCCTCGTCGCACTGCTTTGCTATGCCGGCCTGAAGTCGATCCCGGAGGCTTATTACCAAGCCGCCCAGATCGACGGTGCCTCGCGCTGGGCCGTGTTCAAGGCGATCCAGCTGCCGAAGATGAACCGCGTGCTGCTGATCGCGGTGCTGCTGCGCTTCATGGACAGCTTCATGATCTACACCGAGCCGTTCGTCGTCACCGGCGGCGGGCCCGGCAATTCCACTACCTTCGTGTCGATCGAGCTCGTCAAGATCGCGCTCGGCCAGTTCGATCTCGGCAAGGCCGCGGCGCTGTCGCTGGTCTATAATCTGATCATCCTGATCGTCTGCTGGATTTTCTACACCGTCATGACCAATGCCGGCGCCGAGCGGAAGCCCCAGGAAGGAGCCGCCTGATGCATTCGATTCCCGGCCGCCGTCTCATCATGGGGCTGTTCCTGATCTTCCTGCTGCTGCCGATCTATTGGCTCGTCAACATGAGCTTCAAGACCAACGCCGAGATCGTCTCGACGATGACGCTGTGGCCGCACACGCCGACGCTGCAGCACTACAAGCGCATCTTCACCGACGAGAGCTGGTATTCCGGCTACATCAACTCGCTGGAATACGTCGTTCTCAACACCATCATCTCGATTTCGGTCGCCTTGCCTGCGGCCTACGCGTTCTCGCGCTACCGCTTCCTCGGCGACAAGCATCTGTTCTTCTGGCTCTTGTCGAACCGCATGGCGCCGGCCGCAGTCTACGCGCTGCCGTTCTTCAACCTTTATTCGGCGATCGGCCTGTTCGATACGCCGTGGGCGGTCGCGCTCGCGCATTGCATTTTCAACGTGCCGCTGGCGGTGTGGATCCTCGAGGGCTTCGTCTCCGGCGTGCCGCGCGAGATTGACGAGACCGCCTTCCTCGACGGCTATTCCTTCCCTCGCTTCTTCATCAAGATCCTGGTGCCGTTGATCGCGAGCGGCATCGGTGTCGCCGCCTTCTTCTGCTTCATGTTCTCCTGGGTCGAGCTTCTGCTTGCGCGCACGCTGACCTCGGTGTCGGCCAAGCCGATCGCCGCGATCATGACCCGCACGGTGTCGGCGTCGGGCATGGACTGGGGCCTCTTGGCAGCGGCCGGCGTGCTCACCATCATCCCGGGCGCGCTCGTGATCTGGTTCGTCCGCAACTACATCGCGAGCGGTTTTGCGCTCGGTCGCGTCTGAGGAGGCATCAATGGAATCGATCGCATGGATGGCCTGGACGCTGCCGACGGCGATCTTCTTCGCCGCGCTCGCCTGCACGCTCGCCGTGATGACGTGGCTTGCGGCGGTCTATCCCGAAGCCGAGCGGGTCGGCGTGCTCCGAATTCCGACCACGCGCGGCGACCGCCTGTTCATTTCGCTGATATCAGCGGCGGTCATCCACCTTCTCTGGATCGGCTTCTTCGGCACCGATGCGATCGCAACGCTGCCGATCGGCGAGGAAGGCGTTGAAATCTCGCGCCTGTGGCTCGCAAGTGGAATTTCGCTGGTCACGGCCGTGCTCATTTTTCGCACGGTCTGAAGCTCGCGAAGGGACGGCCAGATCCGGGGGCAATCCGGGTCTGTATAAAAGTTTGTCGCTGCAACGGAGGAACAACATGCGACCGTTTAGGAGAAGGAAAGGTCCATTGACCAAGAATAGCTTTCTGACCATGTCCAGCGCCGCCGCCATCATTGCGGTGTCGTTCGCCGTCTCGGCGCCGGTCCGCGCCGCCGACGACGCCGTGATCCAGAAGTGGATCGCGGAATTCACGCCTTCGACGCTGTCGAAGGAAGACCAGAAGAAAGAGCTGGAGTGGTTCGCCAAGGCCGCCGAGCCCTTCAAGGGCATGGAGATCAACGTCGTCTCCGAGACCATCACGACTCACGAATATGAGTCGCAGACGCTGGCCAAGGCGTTCTCCGAGCTCACTGGCATCAAGCTCAAGCACGACCTCATCCAGGAAGGTGACGTCGTCGAGAAGCTGCAGACCCAGATGCAGTCCGGCAAGAACGTCTATGACGGCTGGATCAACGATTCCGACCTGATCGGCACGCATTTCCGTTACGGCCAGACCGTCGTGCTGTCGGACTACATGACCGGCGAGGGCAAGGACGTCACCGATCCCATGCTCGACGTCAACGACTTCATCGGCAAGTCATTCACCACGGGGCCGGACGGCAAGCTCTATCAGCTGCCCGACCAGCAGTTCGCCAACCTCTATTGGTTCCGCTACGACTGGTTCACCAACGCCGACTACAAGGCCAAGTTCAAGGCCAAGTATGGCTACGAGCTCGGCGTGCCCGTGAACTGGTCCGCCTATGAGGACATCGCCGAGTTCTTCACCAACGACATCAAGGAGATCAACGGCGTCAAGGTCTACGGCCATATGGACTATGGCAAGAAGGACCCCTCGCTCGGATGGCGCTTCACCGACGCCTGGCTGTCGATGGCCGGCAACGGTGACAAGGGCATTCCGAACGGCCTGCCTGTCGACGAATGGGGCATCCGCATGGAAGGCTGCCGTCCGGTCGGCTCCTCGGTGGAGCGTGGTGGCGACACCAACGGTCCGGCCGCAGTCTACTCGATCACCAAGTACCTCGAGTGGCTGAAGAAGTACGCGCCGCCGCAGGCGCAGGGCATGACGTTCTCCGAAGCAGGCCCCGTGCCCGCCCAGGGCAACATCGCCCAGCAGATGTTCTGGTACACCGCCTTCACCGCCGACATGGTGAAGCCGGGCATCGCCGTGATGAACGCGGACGGTACGCCGAAATGGCGTATGGCTCCCTCGCCCCACGGTTCGTACTGGAAGGAAGGCATGAAGCTCGGCTATCAGGACGCCGGCTCCGTGACGCTGCTGAAGTCGACCCCGGCGGATCGCCGCAAGGCGGCCTGGCTCTATCTCCAGTTCATCATCTCGAAGTCGGTGAGCTTGAAGAAGAGCCATGTCGGTCTCACCTTCATCCGTGAATCCGACATCTGGGACAAGTCGTTCACCGAGCGTGCGCCGAAGCTCGGCGGCCTGATCGAGTTCTACCGCTCGCCCGCGCGCGTGCAGTGGACCCCGACCGGCAACAACGTGCCCGACTATCCGAAGCTCGCGCAGCTGTGGTGGCAGAACATCGGCGATGCGTCGTCCGGTGCGAAGACGCCGCAAGCTGCGATGGATGCGCTGGCCGCTGCTCAGGACTCCGTCATGGAGCGCCTGGAGAAGTCCGGCGTGCAGGGCGCCTGCGGTCCCAAGCTGCACAAGAAGGAGACGGCCGAATACTGGTTCGCCAAGGCCCAGAAGGACGGCACGATTGCTCCGCAGCGCAAGCTCGCCAACGAGAAGCCGAAGGGCGAGACTGTCGACTACGACACCCTGATCAAGTCGTGGCCGGCAACCCCGCCCAAGCGCGCGGAAGCGAAGTAAGCGGCGCGTAGCGTCATCAAATGCGAAAGGCCGGGAGCAATCCCGGCCTTTTTTGTTTGTTGTGAGCCATTCTGCTCACCCCACCGTCACTGCGAGCGAAGCAAAGCAAAGCAATCCAGAGTCTTTCGGCGGAGGCAGTCTGGATTGCTTCGTCGCACCAGCGCAAAATTGCTTCACAATTTTGTCGCAGGCTCCTCGCAATGACGGCGGAGAGAGCGAAACCTTACTCCGCCGGCTCGGCCGCCAGCGTCGGATAATCCGTGTAGCCCTTCGCACCGCCGCCGTAGAACGTGTTCTTGTCCCAGTCGTTCAGCGCTACGCCCTGCTTCAGCCGCTCGACGAGGTCGGGGTTGGAGATGAAGGGCTTGCCGAAGGCGATGAGGTCGGCCGCATTGGCGTCCAGCACCTTGGTGGCGAGATCGAAATCGTAGCCGTTATTGGCGACGTAGGCGCCGGCAAAGCGCTTGCGCAAGGATGCATAGTCGAACGGTGCGATATCGCGCGGGCCGCCGGTGGCGCCTTCGACGACATGGAGATAGACCAGCTTCAGCGCGCTGAGGCCGTCGACGATATGGTCGTACAGGGCTTGCGGGTTGGAATCCGCGATATCGTTGGCCGGCGTCACCGGCGAGATGCGGATTCCAGTACGGTCGGCACCGGCCTCGGCCACGACGGCCTTGGACACCTCCAGCATCAGCCGCGCGCGGTTCTCGATGGAGCCACCATAAGCATCGGTGCGCTTGTTGGCGCCGTCCTTGGCGAACTGCTCAAGCAAATAACCGTTGGCGCCGTGAATCTCGACGCCGTCGAAGCCGGCCTCCAGCGCGTTCTTCGTGGCGCGCTTGAAATCGTCGATAATCCCGGGGATTTCGGAGAGCTCGAGCGCGCGCGGCTCGGAGACGTCGGCGAAGCCGCCGTTCACAAAGGTCTTGCCCTTGGCGCGGATCGCGCTCGGTGCCACCGGGGCTGCGCCACCCGCCTGCAGATCGACATGCGAGATGCGGCCGACATGCCAGAGCTGGATGAAGATCTTGCCGCCGCGCGCGTGCACCTTGTCGGTGACCTTGCGCCAGCCGGCGACCTGGTCCTTGGAATAGATGCCGGGCGTGTCCTGGTAGCCCTGGCCCTGCTGCGAGATCTGGCTCGCTTCGGTGATCAGGAGCCCCGCGGAGGCGCGCTGGCCATAATAATCGGCGGCGAGCGCACCAGGCACGAATGTGCCGGGCACGGCCCGGTTGCGCGTCAGCGGCGCCATCACCAGGCGGTTGGCCAGCGTGATCGGGCCGAGCTTATAGGTCTCAAACAATTTGGTCGAACGGCTCATGGGGGGATGCTTCCAGGGATGTGAGGTCCCGAACACTTGTGCATCGCGACATCAGGCGCAAGGGAGGAGCCATACGGAAAGTGCAGGCGAGCTACGCGGCAGGGGCCGCGTAGCATAATTCATGTGCGATTTTGCCCGCGACAGTGGATTGCGACTGCCGCGGCCGTGCGATTTCGCAAATCAGTTCGCGCCCATGAAATCGCGCTTGCCGATCTCGACGCCGTTGTGGCGCAAAATGCCATGGGCGGTCGTGGCGTGGAAATAGAAGTTGGGCAGCGAGAACGCGCTCAGGAATTGCTGGCCCTTCATGGTGATGGATTTGTCGGGGCCGGCGGGGAAGGTGACGTCCTTGGTCTCGGCACCTTCGAACTGCTCGGGCTTGAACGACTTCACATAGTCGATGGTCTTGGCCAGCCGCTGCTTCAATTCCGCAAAGCTGGTCTCGGTGTCGGGTGTCGAGGGCACCTCGCTATGGGTCAGTCGGGCGCAGCCCTTGGCGGCGAAATCGCTGACGAGCTGGATCTGCTTCGACAGCGGCAGCATGTCCGGGAAGAGGCGCGAGCCGAGCAGGACGCTGGGGTCGATCTTCCTGGCCGCGCAATGCGCCTCGGCTTTGGTGAGCAGGCCGGTGAGGCTGTTCAGCATTTGCAAATAGGCGGGGACGGCCGCGTCGTAGAAGGACATGTGATGCTCGCTTGTGAATGGGAAAATCTCAGGAGAAAACCTGAGCTACTCACATGGGAGGCTCACGAAAAAATACAATCGCGGGGAGCTGCTTGTGCAGTGCGAAAATTCTACCGCGCCACTGGCTCCGCTGCCGTGGCCACACTCTCCGCTGTCTTCGCCCGGCCTGACCGGTTGAATCCGCCCGGTATCCTCCGAGACGGTTGTGATAGGGCCGAGAGGCCGCAGCGTACTGGATTCCCCGCCTTCGCGGGGAATGACTACGGATAGATATTCTACCTCACCATCCCTGCCGGCTGCGCCTGCGCCGTGCCGCCGCGCATGCGCGCGAGGAGCTCGGCGGTCGGCCAGGAATCGGCCGGCAGGCCGTGCTTGATCTGCATCGCCTTGACGGCAGCGCGGCTCTGCTGTCCCAGCACGCCGTCGACCTTGCCGACATTAAAGCCGGCACGTACCAGCAGTTGCTGCAATTCCTTGAGCTCGTTGAACGGCAGTTGCGCCACCGGCGCCGACGACTTGCGCATAGGGGCTGCGCCCGCAATGCGCGAGGCGAGATAGCCCGCTGTCGTCGAGTAGATCAGCGAGTTATTCCACTCGGTGTAGGCCGCGAAATTCGCATAGGCCATGAAGGCCGGGCCAAAGCGTCCCATCGGCAGCAGCACGGAGGCCGCGAGATTGTCGTTCGGCAAGGGACGGCCGTCGGGATAGGTGACCCCTAACTGCGCCCATGTCGAGCGCGGCTCTCGGACCGTAAGATCGGTCTTATCCCAGGGCAGGTTTGGCGGCACCTTGATCTCTTCCAGCCACGGCTCGCCGCGCCGCCACTTCAGGCCGTTGGCGATGTAGTTCGCGGTCGAGCCGATCACATCGGCCGGCGACCGCAACAGGTCGCGCCGTCCGTCGCCGTCATAGTCGACGGCGTAATTGACGTAATGCACGGGCAGGAACTGGGTCTGCCCGAGCTCGCCGGCCCAGGAGCCGATCATCTCGTCAGGATGCAGATCGCCGCGGTCGATGATCTTGAGCGCGGCGATGGTCTCGCCCACGAACATCTCCGAGCGGCGACAATCATAGGCGAGCGACACCAGCGATTTCAGCGTCGGCAGATTTCCCATGTTGGCGCCGAAGTCGCTCTCCAGCCCCCAGAACGCGGCGATCACCGCCGGCGGCACGCCATATTCCTTTTCCGCGCGCGCGAATGCGGCGGCGTATTGCTTGATGTGCTGCTGCCCGTTCTGCATGCGATAGGGCGCCGCCATGCGGCCGGCGAATTCGGTGAAGAGCTGGCCGAACACACGCTGGCCGCGGTCGCGGTTGACGATGCCCTGGTCGTAGACGAGGTAGGGCGAGGCCTCCGCGATGGTTCGCTGCGAGACGCCGGCGGCCACGGCCTGTTGCTTCACGTCGGCGAGAAAGCGATCGAAGCTCGCGCCATTGTGGCACGACGCCGCGCGCGGCGACGGTGCAGTGGCTCTGGGCGCCACGGGCTTGGCAGGCGGTGAGGCGAACTGGGCGGAGGCGGGGACGGAAAGCGCGAAAAGCGCGACGGCCGCGATCAGAAATCGGGTCTGGACCATTGGGGTTCCGGCGGGGAAGGCGCAAGCGTAGATTCGCCCGAAGCTTAGGTCAAGTGATGGCTTCAAGCCATCCTTTCCGTGCCACCCTAACCGAACAGCCGCATCAGCAGCGCCTTCCCGACCGGGAGCGCCCTGACGCCCTGATAGGCGCGGACATACTCACCCGCATAGAACGCCCGGATGGCATGCACGCGCGTATCCATGCCTTCCTCGAAGCGGACCGCAAATCCATCGGTGGTTCGCCGCACCACGATCGCTGCGATCGAGCGGCCATAGATCTTGCACTCAATCGTGCTGCCGGGGTGCGGCGGATCGGGATCAATCAGCCGCGCGCCGGTGATGGAGATGTCGGCGAGCCGCGCGAGATGCGACTTGCCGTCCTGGCGCAGCAGCACCGTCTCATTGCGATCAAAGCGCTCCGCCTTGCGCTTGCGCGGCTGCTCGATGCAGACGAAGCAGACCACGGTGAGGATGAATGCGTTGTAGAGGCTCCAGGTCAGAGCCAGCCCGCCATAGGCGATGTTCTCGCCGCGCAGGTGCAGGATGAAGGCATAGGCGATGGCTGCGAGCGTGACGAGAAGCGCGGTGCCATAGAGCCGCAGCAGCGGCCATTCGACAAATCTCCTGTCCCGGTCTCCGCCTTTCGCCGTGACCTTGAACTTGTGTCCTTTCGGCTTCAGCAGACCGGTTGCCACCGCCTTCAGCACTGCGGGCGCGGCGATGAGTTGCGACACGTCCGTCATCATGGCCAGCGAGCGGCCGTGCGACAGCCAGGCCATGCTGAGACTGTGCCAGACATAGAACGGCAGAAAGAACCGGAGCAGCTCGCTCAGGTCGGCCCGGACCGCCTTGATGCCGAAGAGCAGGAACAGCCAGGGCACCACGAGGCCCGCCACCTTCGACGTGTAGACCGCGGACCAGCTCATGAAAGCATCGACCAGCGAGAGTCGGTCGATGAAGGAGAGCTTCGACTTTCTCGACAGCGGTCCGCTGCGGCCGCGCACGATTTGCATCAAGCCGAGGCACCAGCGGGCGCGCTGGGTGATGTATTCCTTCAACCCTTCCGGCGCGAGCCCGATCGTCAGCCGCTCGTTGAGATAGATCGTGTTGAGGCCGCGTTCCTTCAGGCGAAGGGTGACGAGATAGTCTTCCGTAACGGAATCGGTCGGAAATCCGCCGATCAGCATCAGTCCGTCGTAGCGAATGAGCGATGAGGTGCCGCAGCAGAATGCGACGCCCCAGGCGTCCTTCGCCGGCAGCAGTATGTCGAAGAAGAAGCGTTGCTCGTCCGGCCAAACGTCGGTTGCAGCAAGGTTGCTCTGGATCGGGTCGGGATTGATGAAGTGCTGCGGCGTCTGCACCACCCCGACCGAAGCATCGTCCATGAGCGAGATGGTCCGCGCCAGGAAGTCGGGCCGCGGCACGAAGTCCGCGTCGAGGATGGCCACGAATTGCGGCGGCTTCGGCATCGCACCGACATGTCGGAGCGCATGATTGATATTGCCGGCCTTGGCGTGATGGTTGTCGGGTCGCGTGAGATAATGGCAGCCGAGTTCACCCGCGAGTCGCCGCAGCCAGGGCCGTCGGCCGTCGTCGAGCACCCAGACGCGGTAGTTGCCGTATGTCATGCCGGTCGCGCCGATGATCGTGCGCTCGAGGATCGATCGTTCCTCGTTGTAGGTGCAGATGAAGACGTCGATCAGCGGCGCGCCCGGATCGAAGGCGCGGCTATCGATCCTGGCTGATCTGGAACGATCGATTGTTCGGCTCAGGAACAGCAGAGACAACGTGACCGCGACGAGCGAGGCCGCTTCCAGCAGCAGGAAGGGATAGCCGATCACGGCATCCGCGGTCAGATGCGGCGGCGGGAGAGTCGCTGTGACGCGCCAATGGAGATAGCGGAGCAGGAAAACGACTGACACGATGGCCAGGAACGAGCGTGCCATCGTGCTGTCGCGCCTGAGCAGCGGCACGATCGCCATGAAGGCGCCGAGCGCAATCAGGCCGGGCGTCAGCGCCGTCGTCACGGTGCGGTCTCTTGCCTTGCAAACACCACGCGGCCGGTGCGTCCCACCGTGCAGGCGTGGGCAGCACCATCACCGAGCGCAACGGTCACGCGATAGGGCTCCTTGCTCAGCGCGTCGGGATTGATGGCGAGATTGGCGGGCGCGCCGGCGGCGCCGGTCAGGTTGACCACGGTGCCGGAAATCGGCGCGCCGCCGTCGTTCGGCTCGAAGGTCGCGTGGTCGCCGAGCTGCAAACGGTTGTAGACGTTCTCGGTGACGTTCGCGGTGATGACGGCGCCGCTGCAATCGAGCACCTTGAGCAGCGGTTGGCCGGCTTGCACGTCCTCGCCCGGCGAGGTCATCATCTCCCAGACGCGCCCTGTGACGGGTGTCGTGATGTTGGCTTCGGACAGATCGGCGAAGCGAATCTCTTCGGTGATGATCTCGCTGGCGAGCCAGGCGATCTCGGTGTCGGTGCGTGCGAGGTCAGCGTCGAGGTCGCCGGCACGCTGGCGCATCTCTTCCTCGCGCTGCACCGAGCTCGGCCGGTCGTTGTAGCTGTCGCCGAGGAAGGAGCCGTTCCGTGCCGCGGCAAGCTCGACCTTGGCCGCGTCCAGCCGCTTGCGCGCACCGAGCTCGATCTGCTGCGACACGGAGAGCTCGCGGGTCAGCCGTGCCAGCTCGACGGTCGAGACATTGCCGGATTTCGCCAGCGAGGATGCGCGGTCGACCGCGGCATTGGCTTCCTCCCGCCGCGCTGCGGCGGCCTCGATCGAGGTCTGGATCTCGGCGATCCGGGCCTCGAGCTGGAGCACGCGCCCGTCGCGGAATTGCGTCGCCTGCCGCGCCAGGTCCTTTTGCGCTGCCTGGGCCGAGGCAAGCTTGGCGGCAAGGCTCGGCCGCTCGTTCTCCAGGCGTGATTTCTGCCGCCGGAGATCGTCGAGCCGGGTGCGATCGCCGCGCGGGTTGACCACGCGCAAGACCACGGTCCCGGCGTCGAGCCTGGCCTGATCGGTCAAGCGCTGCGCGGCTGCCACACGGCCGCCGATCGGCGTGCGCAGGGTGACGAGGCGGGAATTCAACACGGCCTCGACGCTTGAATACTCCCAGACCGCGCGCAGCGGCAGCCAGCCGAAAATGGCGATGAGGGCAAGTCCGATCGCGATCTTCGCGCCGCGCCTCAGATTTGGCCAGCGCCGCTGCGATTCCGGCTGTGTCTGCGCATCGGGTGCGGGGCCGGGCTCGTCATTGGCGAACATCTGTTCGTACAGCGCCTCCTGCAATCCCTTCGCGTCAGTCCTCGCGTCGATCTTGGCGTCAGTCTTGGCGTCGTGAGGGGAGGGAGCAGATGCGGGATCGACGGAGGCGGCGCTCGAGCGGTCCATCATGACGATCACCTTGCTGACGGGGTGCCAACGGAACCGGTCAATGCGCCGCGACTGCGCGGCGTGCCCGGTTGCCACGAATTAAGCCGCGATTGTGCTTTCCAGGCTGCTAAACTTATGCGGGTGTTTTTGCGCAAATCCCGCTCAAGCTTTAGCGGCGCGGGAAAGGCTGACGCCGCGATGGATGTGCGGCCGGGCGACGCACGAACCTTGCGGTAGCAGGCAGCATTCATACCTCGGGGTGCCGGCCAGAGGTTCGCCCGCGGCCGCCTTTGGAGACGGCCATGAACTATTTTCGTACTGCAATGCTGCTTGCAGGCCTCACCGCCCTGTTCATGGGCGTCGGCTATCTGATCGGCGGCGCCTCCGGCGCCATGATCGCGCTCGTCATTGCCGCGGCGACCAATCTCTTCACCTACTGGAACTCCGACCGCATGGTGCTCTCGATGTACGGCGCCCATGAGGTCGATCGTTCGACCGCGCCCGAGCTGGTCGGGCTGGTCGCGGAACTTGCGGGTCGGGCAGGCTTGCCGATGCCGCGCGTGTTCCTGATGGACGAGGCACAGCCGAACGCGTTCGCGACTGGACGAAACCCGCAAAACGCCGCGGTGGCCGTCACCACCGGCCTGATGCGCCAGCTCAGCCGCGAGGAGCTCGCCGGCGTGATCGCGCACGAGCTCGCCCATATCAAGAACCACGACACGCTGCTGATGACGATCACTGCCACCATCGCCGGCGCGATCTCGATGCTGGCGCAGTTCGGCATGTTCTTCGGCGGCAATCGCGAGAACAACAATGGTCTCGGCATCGTCGGCTCGATCCTGATGATGATCCTCGCCCCGCTCGGCGCCATGCTGGTGCAGATGGCGATCAGCCGTACCCGCGAATATGCCGCGGACGATCTCGGTGCGCGCATCGCGGGGCAGCCGATGTGGCTGGCTTCCGCGCTGGTCAAGATCGAGGGCGCCGCGCATCAGGTGCCGAACTATGAGGCCGAGCGAAACCCCGCGACCGCGCACATGTTCATCATCAACCCGCTCTCGGGGCATGGCGTGGACAATCTGTTCGCCACCCATCCCTCGACGCAGAACCGCATCGCGGCGCTTCAGCAGCTTGCGGCCGAGCTCGGCGCGCGGGCGGCGCCGTCGGTAGGCGCCAACGAGAACTATCCGCCGCGCGGCCCATGGGGCCGGTCGTCCTCGCGTGGTCCTTCACGCGGCCCCTGGGGCTGATACGAAGCCCGGGGCAATTTGCAGCCGGATTTGTGACCTGGCGCACACAGGATCGTCGGAGCCGGTGTTAACACCCCCGGCGAGACACTTTCTTCGAAAGGGGATGCGTGACCGGCCCGCTGCCGGCCACCGTCGAAGATGACCAGAGCTGCCGTACCATTGCTGATCGTCCTGTGCGTGCTCGTCGGCCTGTCCACGCACATGGTCGTCAATTGTGGCGACGAGGACGATCCCGACATCTGCTCGGCCGTGATCGGCTTCTCGCCGCTGCGCGGCTCGCTGATCGCCTTTGCCTATGAGGGGCGCGGACGGATCGCGCTGCGCCATGGCGACTTCAGGCGGGCGGTCGCCGATTTCGACGAGGCCATTCACCTCAATCCCAATCGCGCCTCGCTCTATCGCGACCGCGCGCTCGCGCGCCGTCAGAACGGCGATCTTGAACTCGCCATCGCCGACTATGACGAGGCGATCGCGCATGATCCCAAGCGCGCTGCGCCCTATCACCAGCGCGGTCTCGCGCTCGCCGCCACGGGCGATCTCGACCGCGCGATTCTGAGCTACAACACGGCGGTCCGCCTCGACCCCTCGGATGCGCAGGCCCGCCTCGACCGTGGCCTTGCGTTCCTCGCCCGCGGCCAGGCCGACGATGCGCGCGCCGATTTCGAGGCGGCGCTGGCGCTGCCCGCCGGCAAGGACGGCCGCACCCGCGAAGCCGCGCGCGCCAGGCTCGCCGAACTCGCCAGCGCCGAGCCGACGCAGGTGTCAGTGCCGAGGCAGTGAGGGGGCTCTATCCACCGAATCCTGGAATCGTAGGGTGGGCAAAGGCGCCCTTGCGCCGTGCCCACGATCTCTACAATACGGCAACAGACGGGTGGGCACGCTTCGCTTTGCCCACCCTTGTATTA
>NZ_BTIR01000033.1:0-2065 GCF_036247985.1 Bradyrhizobium sp. TM239
TCGCCGCCGTGGTGCCGCCGGCCGCGCCGTTATACACCACGTTGCTGCTCGCCGTCGCGCTGGCGAACGAAGTCGTGCCACGCAGGTCGGCCGCCGTTGCGCCCGAGATGCTGGTGGAGACATTGGACTTGGTAGAGTAGCCGACCGTGGTCTGCAGCGCCTGGTTGGCGATCGACTTCGCGGAGTCGATCAGCTTCTGCAGCGAGGTGATGCCGGTGTTGGCAGCCTGCAGCACCTGCACGCCGTTGGCGATGCCATCGAGCAGATTGTTGATGTCGCTGGCGCGGTTGTCGAGCGACTGTGCGGTGAAGAAGTTGGTGGGATTGTCCAGGGCCGAGTTGACGCTCTTGCCGGTCGACAGACGGCTCTGTGTGGTGGCGAGAAGATCAGCAGTGGACTGGAGGGAGAGCAGGTTCTGACGAACCGACGAAGAGAGGACGATACCGGACATTGAGTGTTACCCTTCTGGTACGCAACGCAACAAACAAACTTCGATTAGGATTAATCGATGCCGGGACGGTGAACGCAGACGGCTAACAAAGCATGAAGCGTGTCGCTCCAGTCCTTCCGCGGATTCACCATGTGCGCGATCGGAGCCGGACCGCGCTTCGTCGTATCGTCATGATCACATGATGCTTTTTGGTGCAGCGGCGACGCGTTTGCCACTTGTCAACCATAACTCAGAGTGAGCAATTCGCTGCACTCGAACGCATCGTCCCGACTTGCCAAGCGGCGTTCTGATGGCGACCCAAAAAGAAAGCGGCGGGGCCGAAGCCCCGCCGCCGGATCTTGCTTGCGATGTCGTCCGCTTGTTAGCGGAGCAGCTGCAGCACGCTCTGCTGCGACTGGTTGGCCAGCGACAGCGCGGAGACCGCGATCGACTGGCGGGTCGACAGCGCCTGGCTGTTGGCCGCCTCGGTGTTGGTGTCGGCCAGCGTCAGGTTGGACGAACCGGTCTGCAGCACGTTGATCAGGCTCTTGTTGAAGTCCTGACGAACCTGCACCACCGAGAGGTTCGAACCGAGGCTCGAGGCTTCCGAGCGCAGCGTGCTCGACGCGGCGTTCAGGTTCGACAGCACCTTGTTGGTCGCGGAGTTGTCGATGAAGTCGACACCGCTGGTCAACGCGGCAAGACCCAGACCCTTGGAGTTGTAGGTCACGCCGGTGATGCTGAGGTTCGACTTGCCGGTCTCGTCAAACACCAGCTTGAGCTGGTCGCCGTTCAACAGGTTGACGCCGTTGAACGAGGAGTCCTGCGAGGTGGTGTCGATCTGGTTCAGGATGTTGTTGTACTGAGACACCAGATTGGCGCGCGAGGTCTGCGCAACCGTATCCTGGACGGGGGTGGAAGCCGTCGAGAACGTCAGCGACGAGGTCAGCGTGCCGCCGATCGCACCACCCGCGGCGCTCGAACCGATGGTCGAGGACGCATAGTCGTTGGTGGTCGAGACCGTCAGCAGGCCGTTGGCGTCGATCGTCGCCGTCAGGTTGTTGGCCTGAAGCTTCGTGTTGAGCTGATCGAGCGTCTTGACCGTGCCGTTGGTGCCGTCGCCGAAGGTGACGTTGACCGCCGTACCGCCGTTGAAGGACGAGAAGGTCAAGGTCTTGCCGCTGATGCCGCCGACGCCCGAGGTGCGGGCCGCGGTGAAGGCGGTCGCAGTCCCGGTGTTGCCGGCGAGGCCGAGCGCGTTCAGCGCGTTGCCGGTGCCGGTGACGGACAGGTCAGCATTGACGCCGGTGGAGATCTTGAGCTGGCCGGAGGCGTTGATCGACGAGTTGGTCTGGCCGGTGGCGGTCGCAAGCGTCGCGGTGCCGTTGGCATTGACCGTCGCGGTCTGCACGCCGGTGGCAAGGTCGATCGCCTTCAGCACGTCGTTGATCGTGCCGCCCTGCAGATAGACCGTCGAGTTGCCGGCGCCGTCAGTGAGAACGTTGCCGTTCGCACCATACCCGCTCGGAACGCTCGGAGCACCGGTCGAACCCGGGATCGGCGCGTTCTTGAAGGTGATGACGTGACCGTCGACGTTCAGCGTCGAGCCGTCCGTGATCGTCGCACCGAGCGAGC
>NZ_BTIR01000034.1:0-1530 GCF_036247985.1 Bradyrhizobium sp. TM239
CCTCAGAGGCTGTGAATCTATGTGATTTGGCACGTTTCCATTTGCGGAAGCATGAGTCGGATGATTCCCTGCTTTCAAAGGCCATGGAGGCATGGATGTCACGCGAGACGCTGTTTGAGGATCTGCCTGAAGCCGAGGCGGTTGTGCGGGAGTGGCCGGGAAGTCCGCGGCTTCGCGAGCCTGTCCGCGATCAAGTCGAACTGCGCGCGGTGGATCTTGAGGCCCTGCTGCCTGCCGAGCATCCGGCCCGTGTGATCTGGGCCTATGTCCAGAGGCTCGATCTGAGTGCGCTCGAAGAGACAATCCGGGCTCGTGCCCATGGTCCGGGGCAAGCGCCGGTCAGCCCGCGCCTGCAACTGGCGTTGTGGCTGTTTGCCACCAGTCAGGGGGTCTCCAGTGGCCGGGCGCTGGCGCGGCTGTGCGAGAGCCATGATGCCTATCGTTGGCTGTGCGGCGGGGTGAGCGTGAACTATCACAGCCTGTCGGAGTTCCGCACGGCGCATCCGCAGCTTTTGGAGCATTTGCTGGTGGAGCATGTTGCCTCGCTTTCGGTCGCTGGCGTGATCGATCTTGATGAGGTGGTGCAGGATGGCGTGCGTGTGCGCGCCTCGGCTGGAGCGAGTTCGTTCCGGCGTAGCAAGAAGCTCTACAAGGAGTTGAAGAGGGCCAAGCGTCTGGTCGAGTACCTGCGGCAGGAGAATGACGATGATCCCGACGCCAGCAACAGGCGTATCCGGGCCGCGGAGGACCGTGCGGCCCGTGAACGCGAAGCGCGTGTTGCGGCGGCACTGGAGCAGCTTGCTGCAATCAAAGCGCATCGGGCACGTCGCGGCCGCGAGAACAGGAACAACAGGAAGAAGGGAAGTAAGCGCTCCGAACCACGCGCTTCCACGACCGATCCGCAGGCCCGGGTCATGAAGATGGCCGATGGCGGCTTCCGTCCAGCCTATAACTGCCAGGTCGCGAGCGTTGCCCAGGGCCAGATCGCCATTGCCGTGGATGTGACCAATGTGGGCTCGGATCGAGGCCTGATGCGGCCGATGCAGGAGGGGCTTGCCGGCTCTTATGGTCGCGCGAAGCGCTATCTCGTCGACGGCGGCTTCAACAAGAACGAGGACATCGAATGGGCTGCCAGCCAAGGGATCAAGGTCTATGGTCCGCCGGCCAACAGCAAGCATGGCACCGATCCCTATGCGCCGCGCCCCGATGACGGCCCCGGCATGGCCGCCTGGCGCAGACGGATGAAAAGCCCTCACGGCAAGAATGTCTACAAACGCCGGGCGCCGGGCGAATGTATCAATGCCCGCTTGCGCAACTGGGGCCTGCGCCAGTTCACGGTTCGGGGGCGCGAAAAAGTGCTCACAGTGCTGCGCTGGTTTGCCCTCGCCAACAATGTTCTCGCCGGCTACAGGCTCTTGGCCCAGGCCGCATAATCAGCCCCTGCCAACCTAGAGCGCCATCGCCTGACCGCCGTCGCCCGATCATGCGCAGCCGGCGCGCTCCCAACTCATAGGGTCACAAGCTCTCAGG
>NZ_BTIR01000035.1:0-45773 GCF_036247985.1 Bradyrhizobium sp. TM239
TAGGTCCAAGGCTGGTCTTTCAAATTGGTGTGACAATAAATAAATAATATATTATTTAATATTTATTGCGAGGATTATTTTTGCCGATTTTAATGGATACCCGGGAGGAGCGTCGGATGTTATCGATTGCCCTCTGGAGCACCTTCAGGCGGCGATCGGCCGGCTCACCGCTCCCGCGGCTGGATTGACCGATATCCAGGTTTGAAGCCACGGATCCAGCTGCGACGGTTCGCGCCGAGGATATCGCAATCATGGAGCTCCGGGTTGCCGCGGGTTGATGGTCGTATCTCGGCAAGAACGAAGCAACGCGGCCTCGCGTGCCGATCATATTTGTCGAAAGTGCGGCGTGGCAGATTGATCCCACCGCCGGCTTGACGCGCCATTATTCACTGGAGAGTCGAGGCCGCGGTGCACGTAAGGCGCGTGATGTTACTTTGGCCGTTATTAATTGAGCGGATAGTTCATTTTTTTGTCTTGATTAGAACCGGCGGCGCAGTTATGTGGAGCGCGAACTTACCGTTCGGTTCCATATATTTCTGTTTAAGCTGACCACTTGGTTCTTGATTAGCCGGCCGGGACAATATTAAATGGGCGCAACTACAGGATGCTAGCATGTCGACCAAGAAGCTCGAACTAGAAGCGATGTCTCTCGACGACCTATGGTCGCTTCATGAGGAAATTAGCGGCATTTTGTCGGACCGGATTAAGGCGGAGAAGCAGGAACTGGAGAAACGCCTGGCGGTTCTCGGCGGGGGGATGGCCGTGTTAGCCGATACAGGCGGGTCAGGCGTCTCCCCGACCGGCAAGCAGAGGCGCAAATATCCGCGTGTGCTGCCGAAATATCGCAACCCCCAGACTTCTGAAACCTGGTCAGGACGTGGCAAGCGGCCGCGGTGGCTGGTTGCTGCCATGAAATCCGGCCGTCGGATCGAGGAGTTTCGCATAGGCGCAGCGGCTCCGAAGCTTCGGCAGCGGGCGTGAAGCGTCGCTGCGCCAGCAGGCTGGCGCAGCTTGGCGCTTTGAGTGGAGATCGAGCCTAGTAGGCGTTGCGGCCCCGCAAGACCTCCATCGGAGTTTGCAGCAGGATTGCGAGATCCAGCCGAAGACTCCAATTGTCGATGTACCAGAGATCGTACTGTACACGTGCTTCGATCATGGACGCTGTGGGGGTTGCGCCGCGGCAGCCGTGGATCTGGGCCCATCCGGTCAGTCCTGGCCTGACCCTGCGGCGAAACGCGTAGTTTCGCACGAGCTTGTCAAACTGCCCGTCGTGGGCCAAGGCGTGGGGGCGCGGACCCACCAGCGACATGCTGCCCTCGAGCACATTCAGCAGTTGCGGCAGTTCATCGAAACTAGTTCGACGCAGCCATTTGCCCACGCGGGTGATGCGTTGGTCGACGGGGGTGGCCTGAACTATCACGCTGCCGTCCTCGAGCACGTGCATGGTCCGAAATTTGCGGATCAAGAATGTCCGACCATTAAAACCACAGCGTTTTTGTCGGAAGAACACGGGGCCGGCAGAATCCAGCTTGATTGCGATCGCGGCAAGCGCAAGCAGCGGTGCGGAGATCGCCAAGGCGAGCCCCGCGCCAAGGATATCAATGATTCGCTTGGTCGCGCACTCGAACGGGGTAAGGGGACCGCGCTGCAATTCCACGCAAACGGCACTTCCAAGGCTGCGCGTGGGATGTCGAAGCAATTCGGCTGTTGTACCGACCGGCACGAATATGACCGGAAACGGCAAGACCCGCAACTCGGCAACAAGTGCCCGAAGCTCGGGCCATCGCTCCGGGCTGGCTTCGACCACCACCTGATCGAGCCGCGCGTCGCGAATGTGCTCGATTACGCGAGACGTCAGCCGCTTGCGTCCGGCGGGACCGAACCCAACCGGCGGCAGGCTGAACCGTCCCTTGACGCAATACCCATGCATGGCCAAGGTTTCCGGCAGGCCGGCGTTCTTCGAAAGCGGCTGGTCCGTGATTAGAACGATATTCGTGCTGGCAAATCTTCTTTCGCTCAGACCTCTTATCAGCAGCGACTTGACAGCCCATCGCTTGGCTACCAGCAACCCTAGGCCAAGGATGGCGAAGAGCGGGCTTGCTTGCTGAGATGCGCCCGGACGAATTGCAAAGCCGTCGGCGGCCCAAATCAAGAGCAGCAATGACGCCCACGTCGCGCAGACGGCCCGAACCTGATTTTTGAGGACGAGAAGCTCAATCGGGCGATACAGACCTTGAGCCTTCAGCACGGAAGCAACGCAAGCTGCGCTGACCAGCGCCAAGCCAAATGCGTTGCCAGGGTCTCCCTCAGCTTGCCCGTTTTGGAGCCGATACAGTAATGTGGAGACGGCGCTGGCCAACAAGATCGTCGCGATATCGGCACAGAGTGCAACATGTTCGATCCAGTCATAACGGAGGGGCCATTTATGCCTGGGGGACACCGACGGCTCGAGACTAACACGAGCCGTATCGTTTCGATCGGGGAGGTGCCGGTTCACGAAGTTCATGGCGGGGCACTCGGAATTCGTATTTAATTTATTATTAATATTGAATATATCAAGCAGAAATATCTTAATTTAAATGATACCAAATGCCGCTCTTGCGGATCTGGCGCAGGACTGCCCAGAAGCGGAACAGGTTTGGAACCTACCGCGCTGTCCCTCGATCCGAGGTCCGGTTCGGCAAAAGGAGATCCGTCTTAGGCCAGGGAATCGGGACTTCCTTTCGCGTGCCTTGAAGAGTTGCTGAGTCCGATTCCGAGATCAGATTGTCCACAAGGGCCTTCCCCTCAGCCGACGCCGATTGGTAGGCAGCAATCAGAGCGGGTCGAAGAGCGGGCTGTCTAGCAAAGGCAATCTTGACGTCGCGCTGCACCAGTTCACGCAATTCAGGATCGCTGACGACCGAGGCCTCGCCGAGAGCGGCAGTCAGTCGTAGCGGAAGCAGGGTCAAATCGTTTGGAGCTGTGTAGTACGAGAGTTTCAGCAGGGCCGCGACGTCGTATTCGAGCGATCTTTGTTCCCTCGACAGTGCCGCAAGCATGAGCCAAAGATCTCCTCGTAATGGCGAGGACCGCAGTGCCTGTGCCAGTACAGTCGGCGCGGCAGCTTGGAATCCGAGCTCCGGTCTTGAGGCGGCTGCTCCATTGGCCGCGGGCTGTGGGGCGTGACCGGGTCTCCCAGACCGCAAATCGCCATCACCGCGCAATGAGTTCGGCGGTAGCACCCTCGGAGGTGCTTGGCGCGAGGCATCATTGGCGGCGAGCGCTTCGACCGGAAGACGGCCAGGATACGACGGCTGAGTGAGCAGCCAGACCGTTTGCGCAATCAGCGCGACTGCAATGCAGCCCAATCCGATACGCATTGATGCATTGCCAATCCCATATGAGCGTATTCGCGCGCATGCCCGGCCCGGACTATCCAGTCCACTGACGGGCCGCGTTGAATGCGGTTGCTCGGTCGCAGCGCCCATATCACGCTGGCTCTGGGCGACCGCAAGTCCGAACAGCGCGGCGGCCAACAGCGATGCACCGAACTCGAGAATGCCGTCCTCGACCAAGGCCAGCACAACCAACGAAGCCGCAGCGCCGGCGCCAATGGCCGCGTAGACGTAGTCATGCCTTCGCCGCAGGGAGCATCTTAGCAGAGCCCCGGCGCCAAGCACCGCAACGATCAACACGCTGTACAGAAAGGGGCGGCCCATCTCGATTGCGATGGCCGCGGCAGCCGTCGGGCGCTCTCGTGACAACGGCGCGGCAATATCGCGATGGATTGGTAGCAATGCCGCGTAGGTTCCCGCGCCGGAGCCGGCATGGCCGGCATCCTGCAACATCCGCTCAGTCGCGCCCGAGGGGTGCTCGGACAGGGCGACTGTCAGATCGGCATTCGGCCTCATTGGCATGAGGGTGAAGGCCGCCAGAAGCAACACTGCAGCCGTGGCCAGGACGCTCGCGATACCCCAGACTCCAGAGAACCAGTTCTGGATCGCGAACGCGGCGAGCACTATTCCCACTCCGAGCAATGCCGCCGTGGCAGTTCCAATCCCGTCTCCGCTGGCGAGGGTTGCCGACAGACAGAGAAGCATTGCGAGGAGTGCGAACCACAGGGTCGTTGCCACTCGAAATGAGCGTTGCTTGACACGACGGCGGTCCTCGAACGCACGAACCATCATCGCTGCGGACAGCACCAGCCCCAGCACGGCAGGGACAGCGCCGGTCACGACGAGGACAGGAGTATCGCCGCGCGAGAAACCGTCCGATCCGATCGCCTGCCGCAACAGCAGGTACGCGCTGACGGTCGTCGCGATAGAGACCAGAATGGAGAGGAGTTGCCACGCACGCTGCCTGTCCAGCGCGACGACGGCCGTGACGAGCGCGAGGGCGACGGCAGCATTGTAGTGCAAGACTGCCTGCACAGTTGCACGGATGTCCACCGTGATCCGTTCGGCGAGGGGAGCATTCAATGCGGCCGATGCGGTTTCCCAAATCGGATTGCCGAGCCCGTGGATAGGAACTGGAGCGAGTTGGAAGGCCATGTAGATCGCCGGTACAGCGAGAATGAGGACGAGAACGAGTCCCGACCGTCGTACCAGACCCGCGATTGCGGAGGATGAGGCGAAGACTGCGGCCGCCAGCACTGCGGTCGCGAGAAGAGCAGAGGATAGAGCTCGTTGCTGCGGGATATCGGGCATTGCAAAAGCTGCCGCGACGGACACAACGAGTGCCAGCATCAGGAACCTGACGAGCATACTACGTCACCTCTCTGGCTTGGCGTTCCTCCGGATGCTCCGATCGGCAGACCGTCCAACGCGCAAATCGTGATGGTGCACGGCGGCAGGCCGCTCAAGAGTTCGAAAGACCATAACGAACATAGTGACTGTCGTCGTAATAGTCGCTTCGCTGGGTGTCATATCGCGCCATTGCCTTGATGTCCGTCTTGTTCAGGACTGCGCCGATCAGCGAGTCCGAGATCGTCGGGGCGGTGTGCAGTGCATGCTGCACGACCTCGATCTTGGTGCGTCCCCACTCGACGACGAGAACGTAACAATCGATCAGAGGGGCCGTGACCCGTACGTCGACAAGCGGACTCAGCGGCGGAAGATCTACAATGACATAGTCATAACTTTGTCGCAGGCGATCAAATAGCTTGCATATCGATCCGTCGGACAGAAGTTCGCTCGAGTGGAGTACGGGCCCGCGTTGAACGGCCGGAAGAACGGTGAGATTTGTCCTCGGATCCCGCCATACCACCTCCTCGAGTGGGCGATCACCGTTCATGACCTCAATAATGCCATCTACTGCCTTCGGGACGACACGGGCCGAGAGCGACGGATTCCGGAGATCGCAGTCCACTATGATGACCTTCTTCCCGCTGTGTCCGATGAGTTGCGCCACGGAAGCAGCAATCGTGGTCTTGCCCTCATTTGGGAGAGCCGAAGTCACGCCAATCACCTGGTTCGGGGTCTTCGCCGGGCTGTGATCGATCGCAATCTTAATCGCACGGATGGCCTCCGTGTACCGAGAGAGAGGCATGCCTACGACGGCGCGATGAATGTCCGGAGCGGTCGAAAGAATTCGCTGGCTCGAGTCTTCCTGCGTCTGTTGAAGCCGGGCCGACGGCCTCTGCTGCTTGGGCAAGCTCAGGATCGGTACGAGAGACAGGCACGGCAGTTCCAGCGCAGCCTCGAGTTGGGAAGACGTACGGAATACGCGGTCCATTACGTCTCTCACGAAGCCGAGCAGTAGTCCCAGCGCGAGGCCACCCAGAAGACCGAAACTCAGCACGACCTTCGTCTTCGGTTTGCTCTTTGTCTGAGCGGCGGACGCAGGGAAGATGACCCGGGTTTCCGAAATAGGGAAGGTCTCCTGCTGCGTCGAGCCCATGTACTGCTGAAGGAAGGTGTCGTAGAGCGCCCGCAGGCTTTTCGCTCTACTTTCCAAATCTCTTATCGTCAGCTCTGCCGAGTTCGTGAGGCGTGACTGCGCAATGGCCACGGACAGACGTTTTTCAATCTCCTGCTGGCGCTGCTTTGCGAGTTCGGCTTCGCTGCGGCTGATCTCGGATAGCCTCTTAACCTCGTCCAGAATGGAGACCCGAAATTCGCGGAGCCTGTTTCGGACGTTGACGACCGCCAGATGGTCGCGCCCGACGCGTGCCGATAGCTCGGCCTCACGCCTGGCGAGTTCGAGATATTGCTGGCGTAGCGACGTAATGATTGGACTGTTCATCGCGTCGGAGCCGATGGCATCCAGATTGCTGATCGAAGGTTTTGCCGGGTCGGTGCCGAGGAGAGTTTCGTAGCGGGACAGCTTGGCCGCGGCCTCCGAACTCTGCGCGCGGGCGGTAGCCAGCCGAGTGTTGAGTTCCGTGATCTGCTGCTCGTCGATCGGCTTTCCACCGGGCGAAACGATGTTGTTCTGAGATTTGTAAGCCTCAACCGCACGTTCGGCGGTCAACGCCTCCTCACCGAGGTTTCGCAGCCGTTCCCGCAGCCAACTTGTTGCAGTGCGGCTGGCTTCGAATTTCGCGTCGAGCTGATCGTTGATGTAGGCTTTGGCAATTGCGTTCGCGATTTCCGCCGCGAGCGCTGGATCGCTCGAGGTGAAGTTGACTTCAATAACGTGACTATAGCCAACTCGACCTGCAGATAGGCGATCCAGGAAGCTCGCAATGGCCGCTTCTGAGAGCTGCTCTGGCGCGGCAGATTTCGCAGCGTCCGACGGATTCGATCGCCATCGTCGAAGCCAGCTCAGTAGCCAGGACTGCAGCGGCCGGGACTCTTTGAAATCCGGATGATCGCCCAATTTCAACTGCTTGATCACGGCGGCAGCGGTTGCCTGCGACTTGATGATCTGCAGCTGCGTTTCGATCTGAGTGACATCGACGATCGGTTCTGAGAGAAACGATTGCTTCTGAAGGAATTGTGTCCTCGGGTTCTCGAACAGGAGCTGAACCTGCGCCGTATAGGCTGGCGAGACCAGTCGGAGGTATACGAGGCTGGCGGCACCTGCCAGGACGGTGGTGAAAATGATGACGAGGTACTGCCGCCTTATAAAGACGAGCGCCAATTTAATGAGCTCGCCGATGCCCGCGGCGCCTTGGCGATCCGACTGCATTGGCATGGCGGAGGGCAGACGTGCCCCATCGTTCTGGAGCGTATTGGTCTGAAGCATCGGACAATTCTCTCGGCTGTCGACAGTCGTGCGGGAGCACGAGGCCGCAGGCGATATTCGGACCAGCGGCCGCATTTAAAATAATATATCTGATAAATTTTGTATTGCCAATTAAATCTAGCTCAGGCATTAATTGCCAGGCAATTAACTAGATGAGGGATCGGCGTCCGATTAAACCCCCATATTTGTCGCGAGCGGAGCGAGGCGGACTTGGTCGGCTGCGCTGCTCGGCTGAGACGATATTGGGGAGATCAGGCCGACCGTCCGGGCGATAGCGCCGCTTATCGGAGCGTGCGGTCATGCTGGAAGTGCGAAGTTTGGCGATCCCGGATGTCAAGCTGGTCCGATCGAAGCGCTTTTCCGATATGCGCGGCTATTTTTGCGAGACGTTTCGTCGTTCTGCTTTTGCCGAAAGAGGAATTTCTCACGATTTCATCCAGGACAACCAATCCTGCTCGGAGCGCGTCGGGACGGTTCGCGGATTGCACTTCCAGCAGCCTCCCTTCGCGCAGACCAAGCTGGTTCGCGTGTTGAGGGGAGCGATCCTTGATGTGGTGGTCGACCTTCGGCGGCGATCGCCGACATTCGGCCGGCACGTTGCGGTCAAACTGGATAGCGAGAGCGACGAGCAGTTGCTCGTCCCGAAGGGGTTCGCTCACGGGTTCTGCACGCTCCAGCCTCAAACCACGGTCTTTTACAAGGTCGACGAGGTCTACTCTCCGGACCACGACGCCGGTATCTATTGGGCGGATCCCGAATTGGCCATCGAGTGGCCGGTGAGGGCCTCGGCGGCCCAGCTTTCACCGAAGGATCGAGCGCTTCCCCCGTTCGACCGGCTCGCTTCAGTGTTTGAATAGAGGACGTGGCATGTGTGTCCTGGTGACCGGAGGAGCTGGATTTATCGGGTCTGCGGTTTGTCGACAGTTGGTATTGGAGGCCGGTGCCTCGGTCGTCAATGTCGACAAGTTGACCTATGCGGCCAATTTGGCCTCGCTGACATCCATCGAAGGTACCAGCCGCTATCGATTTGAGCAGTACGACATCTGCGATCAGGAGGCGGTCACTCGTCTGTTTTACAAGTGGGAACCAAGCGCAGTCATCCACTTGGCAGCGGAGAGCCATGTCGATCGGTCGATTACAGGGTCGGCAGCGTTCGTTAGCACCAACATCGTCGGCACCTATACTCTGCTGGAATCTGCCAGACGATATTACGACGGGCTCTCAGGCCAGAGGCGAAGACAGTTCAGGTTCATTCACGTGTCGACGGACGAGGTCTACGGTTCATTGGGGCCGGTCGACTGCTTCCGGGAAGATACCCCTTATCGGCCGAGTTCACCCTATTCGGCGAGCAAGGCCGCCTCGGACCACCTCGCGCTCGCCTGGTATAAGACCTATGGTTTGCCGGTAATCGTATCTAACTGTTCGAACAATTACGGACCATTCCAATTCCCGGAAAAACTCATTCCGCTGACGGTTCTCAACGCGATTGAGCACAAACCGTTGCCTGTCTATGGCGATGGCAGCAATGTGCGCGATTGGCTTCATGTCGACGATCACGCCGCAGGCCTGATCAGGCTGCTATTCCAGGGCAGGACCGGAGAGAAGTACAATTTCGGCGGCGATAGCGAGCGCTCAAACCTGGAGGTAGTCACCCAGATTTGTGACGTGCTTGATCGGTTGCGTCCAGGGCCGGCAGCCAGGCGGTCATTGATCTCGTTTGTGCCGGACCGTCCGGGACACGACGCACGTTACGCAATCGATGCGTCCAAGGCTCGCAGCGAGCTGGGATGGCAGCCGACCCGAAGCTTCGAGCAAGGGCTCGCCGACACGGTGGAATGGTATCTGGCCAGCGGCACCTGGTGGGCGCGGGCTCGCAATATGGTCTACGACGGCGCGCGCCTTGGTCTCCCAGCCACCCGACACTGAGGTTACCATGATCGAAGGACCGATTCTGATTGCTGGTCGAGATGGCCAATTGGGTAGTTGCCTTCGTGATCTCGCTGCTCTTCGCGGCCTATCTGCGGTAGCCCTCGGACGTGAGGAGCTCGACCTGGAAGTCCGGGACGGGATCGACAGGACGGTCGCCGCGATCGCCCCCTGCATGATCATTAATGCAGCGGCTTATACGGCTGTGGATCGCGCGGAGTCTGAAGTCGGTAAAGCCTTCAGTATCAACCGCGACGGTGCGGCTGCGTTAGCGGATGTCGCATGGCAGAGAAATATTCCATTTGTGCATTTGTCGACGGATTATGTCTTTGACGGTGCCAAACGCGAGGCTTACGACGAAGCCGACGTGCCGGCGCCGTTGAACACATATGGTGCATCAAAGTTGGCCGGAGAGGCGGCGGTTTTGGCGACGCATCCTCTCGCGACCGTCGTCAGGTCGTCTTGGATCTACAGCGCAACAGGCAGCAACTTCGTTCGGACGATGCTGCGGCTGGCCGAGACGCGTCCAATCGTAAGGGTCGTCTGCGACCAATACGGAAGCCCGACGTCAGCGGCGGAGCTGGCCGCAGCGCTCCTGAAGATCGCAGAGCGGTCGATCACCGATGATCGCCGCATCGCGGCGGGCATCTTTCATGTGTCCGGCCAGGGAACAACGAGCTGGCACGGCTTTGCCGAGGCAATCTTCGATGGTTTATCCCGTCGTGGAGTGCGGCCGCCGGCGCTGGAGGCGATCACGACCGAGCAGTATCCCTGCGCTGCGCCCAGGCCCCTAAATTCCCGCCTGGACTCATCCAAAGCGGAGCGCGTGTTTGGAATTCGATTGCCGGCCTGGCGCCACTCTCTCGAAATCTGTCTCGACCAACTTGTCGGAAAAGGAGACACCGATGCTGAAGGGAATCGTCCTGGCTGGCGGCAGCGGAACGCGGCTGTATCCGATCACGCGTGTGGTCAGCAAGCAGTTGCTGCCCATCTATGACAAGCCGATGATCTACTATCCGCTGTCGACGCTGATGCTGGCAGGAATCCGCCAGATCCTTGTGATCACGACCCCGGCCGATCGGTCTCAGTTTGAGCGATTGCTCGGAAACGGAAGCCAGTGGGGGATTCGGCTCAGCTATGCGGAACAGCCTCGTCCCGGCGGCCTGGCGGAAGCGTTCATCGTAGGTGCCGATTTCATCGGAACCGATCGCGTCGCAATGGTGCTCGGAGACAATATCTTCTTCGGCGGCGGCTTGCGCGAACTACTCGCAAGGGCCGCTGCCCGCGAAGAAGGTGCAACCGTGTTCGCGTATCACGTGCGCGATCCCGAACGATACGGCGTCGTTACGTTCGATGACACGGGCCGCCCGCTACGAATCGAGGAGAAACCGAGAAAGCCGACATCGAACTGGGCCATCACCGGTCTCTATTTCTTCGACAACCGGGTCGTGCGATATGCCCGCCGCGTCGAGCCGTCGCCCCGGGGGGAGCTCGAGATCACCGATCTGCAAATGCGCTATCTCGCGGCCGGCGCTCTCCATGTCGAGCGCATGGGACGGGGATTTGCATGGTTGGATACGGGCACGGTCGAGTCGCTTCTCGATGCTGGAACCTTCGTGCAGACGCTTGAAAAGCGACAGGGCATGAAGGTGGCTTGTCTCGAGGAGGTCGCCTTTCGGCAGGGATTCATCGATGAAGATCAGCTTCTCGGACTGATTCAGCCGCTGGAGAAGAGCGGATACGGCAGGTATCTCAATGAAATCCTGCGGTTGCCCGGGGCGCGCGCCGGCGCTGCAATCGATGGCTGATTTAAATTACATATTTCTAATTTAATTAATTGACCGGTGCAGCTCTTTTAAATTAAATGCTTTCTCTTGCGAACCTCGAGGGCTGGCCATGTTAAATCAAAAGGCGAGCGTGTTCTATCGAGCGGCAAGGCCTCTGCTCCCGGAAGAGGTAGATTTCGGTCAGATGGATGCGGTCTTGCTGGGTGCGCCCCTCTGGAATCCGACCTGGAGCAGGGACGCTGCTTGGCTGTGGAGGACGACCAGCCCCCTTACGCGCCCGGACGGTCTCGGCGCGCGACTCGTTTCCGGCTCCGATCTGCGAGCTGTGGTCGCGCCTTCACGTTCGCATGCCGGTACGACACATTGGATAAGTTCGAGCGGCGGCTATTGGAATGTCGCCGCGAACTGGAGTGCGGGCATTCCGAACGCCGCGTCCGGCGCCTTCATCGACGCGCCTGGATACTATGTTGTCACCATAAAGGCCAATGTCGATGTGGGCAGTTTGATCGTTGATGCGGGTGTGACGATCGCGCTCGGAGAAAAATTGTCGTTCGTCGTGGAAGGTGACGCCATAAACAACGGCAGCATCAAGCTCGGATCGCCCGGCGGCGATGGGGTTGCCGCAGCGGACTTTAAAGGTGACGTCCGCGGGTCGGGCGCCTTCGCGATTTCCGACAGATCGGCGCTCGAGATCGGAGGCTCGGTCTCCGGGCAACTCGTGAACGGTTCGTTTTACGGAATAACCGTCTCGTTCGAGACGGAGGTTGGCACCCTGATTCTCGATCACTCTGCCCAATTCCACGGCCTGATCGGAAGTTCGTCGCCGGATCGACCGCTTTCTGTTGGCAACCTGATTGATCTCAGGGATTTCCCCTTCACGGCGACGATGTCAGCGTCGGTTCAATACGACCCCAGCTCAAACATCAGCACGGTCGATTTTAGCAACGGGGCCGGCAATGTCACCCTGCTGTTTTCCGGGAACGATCCAAATTGGACCTTTGCAAGCGATGGGCTGGGCGGCACCATCATTGCGGATCCGGTGACAACGAACCCGATCGTGCTTGAGAATCAGAAGCAAGGCACATCGAAGAGCATTTGGCAGATCAGCCCCGGTGAAGATTCGACGAAAATCCAAGGGTTCACCACGGCGATAAGTACCAATGTCGGCGGGACCGTTCAATTCAAGATCAACAACCAGACCGGCGCGCCCAACTATCACGTCGATATCTATCGGCTTGGCTATTATGGCGGCAACGGCGCGAGGCTGGTTACGAGCCTGCAGCATCAGGCTGCGACCTCCGTGGTGCAGCCGGCTCCCTTGAAGGACGCGTCGACGGGCCTCGTCGACGCCGGAAATTGGAGTGTGACGGACTCGTGGAGCGTGCCGACGGACGCGGTTTCTGGCGTGTACATCGCCAACGTCATCGACGGAACGCAAGTGTTTCAAATTCCATTTGTGGTCCGCAATGATGCGTCGCAGAGCGCAATCGTGTTTCAGACGGCCGATCAGACCTGGCAGGCCTACAACCCCTGGGGCGGCGCCAATCTCTACACCGGCAACGGGCCCGGCGTGAACGGCTCTGCTTACGCCGTCAGCTACAATCGTCCGATCACGACGCGCGACGGCGGACTCGAGAGTTCCTCCAACGACATGGTATTCTCGGCGGAGTATCCGGCGATCTACTGGCTGGAGCAGAACGGATACGACGTTTCCTACATCTCGGGCATCGATGCGGCCACCAATGGATCGCTGTTGCTCAATCATCAGATCTATATGGATGTAGGTCACGACGAATATTGGACCGACAGCCAGTTTGCCAACGTCCAGGCTGCCGGCCACGCCGGTGTCAATCTGACGTTCCTGAGCGGCAACGAGGTGTATTGGCAGACGAGACTGGCAACCAGCATTGATCCCAGCCATACGGCTAACCGGACTTTGATCACGTACAAGGATACCCATGCCAACCAATTGATCGACCCGACAGGCACAGCGACCGGAACATTCATGGACGCACGCTTTGCCTCGACCGGAGGCATGTCGGGCATTCCATCCAATGCGCTGACTGGAACGGTCTTCCAGGTGGACGGGGATTCCTACGGCACGATCAAGATCCCATACGGGATGACGCAGTTGAGGCTTTGGCGCAACGCGCCGATTGCGGGAACGGCCCAAGGCCAGACTGCGTCCCTGACGCCGAACCTGCTCGGCTATGAGTGGGATGCGTCACCGGACAACGGCTTCCGCCCCGCCGGTCTGGTAGATGTCTCCTCGACCACTCTGCAAACCACAAAATACTTGCTCGATTACGGCAACACGACCGGCAACGGTACAGCCACTCACAATCTGGTGGAGTTTCGAGACCCCGTGAGCGGCGCGCTTGTCTTTGGCGCTGGCACCGTGTTCTGGTCCTGGGGTCTTTCATCGGATCATGACCAGTACAACCTCGCCCCGCAGACGCCGAGCGATCGGAACGTCCAGCAGGCCATGGTCAATCTGTTCGCTGATATGGGCGTGCAGCCCGCGACGCTGCAGGCCAGTCTGGTGATTGCGAGCCAATCGACCGATCACACAACCCCGACTTCCACGATCACGAATCTCTCAGCCACGAGCGTCGTGGAGGGGCGGTCGATCACCGTGACCGGAACGGCAAGCGACGCCGGCGGGGTGATCGGTGGTGTTGAAGTGTCGTCCGACGGCGGCACCACTTGGCATCCGGCCAGCAGCACCGTCGGAGCATCGAATGTCACTTGGACCTATACGTTCGCTGCGGGCGCGCCGGGGCAAGTGAAGGTCCGGAGCAGGGCCGTCGACGATAGTTTGAACCTCGAAGTCCCGGGCGCGGGCGTTGCCTACACGGTGACGCCCTCTTCGAACCTGACGATCTTCAGTCCCACGGACACGCCCGCGGTCGTTAATACGCTGGACAATGCCGCCGTGGAGCTGGGAGTCAAGTTCGTTGCCGCCATCGCCGGCGATATCACAGGCATCCGGTTCTATAAGAGCACCCAGAACACGGGAACGCATCTCGGCGATCTCTGGACGGCGAACGGGACGCTACTCGCAAGCGCAACATTCACCAACGAAACCGGCAGCGGCTGGCAACAGGTCAATTTCACCACGCCCGTCCACATACAAGCGGGGGTGACCTACGTCGCCTCGTATCACACCAACACCGGTCACTATTCCACGACCGATTTCTATTTCGACAACCCAGGTCATACCAACGGCTCATTGACAGCAACGGGGAGCGGCCTGAACGGCGTCTACGCGTACGGCACCGGGCCGCTTTTCCCCTCCAATATTTCGATTGCAGATGGTGACAATTACTGGGTCGATGTCGTCTTCAGGGATACGAGCCAGCTGCCGCAGGCCAACAATGACAGCGGGTTCACGGTCACGCAGAACGGAGTGCTGAACATCCCGGCATCGGCGCTGCTCGCCAATGATACGGATCCGGCCGGCCTGTCCTTTTCGATCAGTGGCGTGAGTAATCCGGCTAACGGCACCGTAAGCTACAATGTCCAGACCCAGACGGTGACATTTAATCCTGCCGCAAGCTACGCGGGAGCGGCACAGTTTGCGTACACGATCACGGATTCCGCGGGCGCCACCGGAACGGGCCAGGTCTTCCTCAATGTCAGCTATCCGCTATCCGCGCAGAGCCTGTTCGGCACCAACGACGCGCCGAGCGTCGGCAATTCGGGCGACACGAGCTCGGTCGAGGTGGGTCTCAAGTTCAGCGCGTCGGTCAACGGGACCATAACGGGCCTGCGCTTCTACAAGGGCTCGCTGAACACAGGTACCCACGTCGCGCATCTCTGGAGTTCGACGGGAACGCTGCTCGGCACCGCGACCTTCGCGAGTGAGACCGCCAGCGGTTGGCAGCAGGTCAGTTTCTCGAGCCCGATAGCCATTACCGCGGGCACGACCTATGTCGCTTCCTACCACACCAACGGCAATTATTCGGACACTCAGAACTATTTCACCACGTCGATCTCGAATGGCCAGCTGAGCGCCCCCGCCACGGGAAATGGCGTGTATGGCTACGGAACCGGAGCCGTATTCCCGACCAGCGTCTTCAAGGCAACAAACTACTTTGTCGACGTCGTTTTCAACGGATCCGCGAGTACCAACACGCCGCCGACGGCGGTCGCCGACACGGGCGACGCCACCGAGAAGGGCGGTGTCAACAACGGCACCGGCGGTTCGTCTGCCGCAGGAAACGTGCTGACCAACGACACCGATTCGAACACCGGCGACACCAAGACCGTGACTGCGGTCAGCTTCGGCGCGACGTCGGGCACGCTCGGATCGGCGCTGAACGGCGCGCATGGCGGCCTCGTGCTCGACGCTTCAGGCGCCTTCACCTATACGGTCAATGAGACGGATTCTGCCGTCCAGGCCCTGCGGCTTGTGACCAACACGCTGACGGACGTCTTCAATTACACGATGCGTGATGCCGCCGGTGCGACATCCTCGACTACGCTCACAATCACCATTCATGGTGCCAATGATGCGCCGGTCCTGGCGACCCAAACCGGCAACCAGACTGCAACGGTTGGTTCGGCCTTCTCGCTCACGCTACCGGTAGGCACCTTCACCGACGTCGATTCCGGCGATTCCCTCACTTACGCCGCGACAGCGGCCAACGGCTCGGCACTTCCCGCCTGGCTGACCTTTAACGCATCAACCCGAACCTTCAGCGGTACGCCATCGTCGGCCGACGTCGGCACGCTCGGCGTGAAGGCAACCGCGACCGATCTCGGCAGCCTTGCTGCAAGCGAGATATTCAATATCACCGTGACGACGACTCCGAACACGCCGCCGACGGCGGTCGCCGACACGGGCGACGCCACCGAGAAGGGTGGTGTCAACAACGGCACCGGCGGTTCCTCTGCCGCGGGAAACGTGCTGACCAACGACACCGATCCAGACGCCGGCGATACCGAGACTGTGACTGCGGTCAGCTTCGGTTCGACCTCCGGTGCGCTCGGCTCGGCGCTGAACGGCGCGCACGGAAGCCTCGTGCTCAACGCGTCAGGCGCCTTCACCTATACGGTCAATGAGACGGATGCTGCAGTGCAGGCCCTGCGGCTTGCGTCCAACGTGCTGACAGACGCCTTCAATTATACGATGCGTGATGCCGCCGGTGCGACATCCTCGACCACGCTCACAATCACCATTCATGGCGCCAATGATGCGCCGGTCCTGGCGAGCCAAACCGGTAACCAGACTGCAACGGCTGGTTCGGCCTTCTCGCTGACGCTGCCGGCCGGCACGTTCACCGACGTCGATTCCGGGGATTCACTCACCTATACGGCAACTGCGGCCGACGGCTCGGCACTTCCCGCCTGGTTGGCCTTCAGCGCTTCGACCCGGACTTTCAGTGGCACGCCGACGTCGGCCGATGTCGGCACGCTCGGCGTGAAGGCCGTTGCGACCGACCTCGGCGGCCTCACGGCCAGCGAGACGTTCAATATCGCGGTGGGTGCAGCCTCGTCGACGGTCAGCTTGTTCTCCGCTTCCGATACGCCGTCGATGCTGTCGACGTCAGACACATCTCAGGTCAATCTTGGCGTGCGGTTTACGTCCTCCGCGGCCGGCACGATTACCGGGATCAAGTACTACAAGAGTGCGAACGACGCCGGCACTCATACCGGCTCACTGTGGAGTAGCACGGGAACGCTCCTCGCGAGCGCGACCTTCTCCAACGAGAGCAGCAGCGGTTGGCAAACCCTCACATTCAATAGTCCGGTAGCGATCGCGGCGGGAACCACCTACGTCGCGAGTTTCCACAGCAACGGCCACTACGCCGATACGCCCAACTACTTTACCGCCGCGCGCACGAACGGCCCACTCACGGCTTCCGCGAGCAACAATGGTGTCTACACCTATGGAACGGGCAATTTGTTTCCGACCAGCACATTCAGCGCGACAAATTATTGGGTCGATGTCTTGTTCAGCAATTCGGGTGGCGGCACGAACCAGCCGCCGATCGCCAGCAACGACAGCGGCTTCAATGCCACCCAAAACGTACCGCTCAGCATTTCCGGGGCGGCGCTTCTCGCAAACGATACCGATCCGAACGGGGATGCCCTGTCAATCACGGGCGTCAGCGGTGCCGTCAACGGCACCGTCGGTTTCAGTGCCCAGGACAACACGGTGACGTTCACTCCCGCCAACGGATATACCGGGCCGGCATCGTTCAACTACGCCATTTCCGACGGTCGGGGCGGTTCGGCAACCGCCGGTGTGAGCGTAACTGTTCATGCGCCGTCAGCAACCACCGTAAGCCTTTTCAGCTCCAATCCCACGCCTGGCGTGGTGACGGTGAATGATCCGAATTCGGTGGAGCTTGGCATGAAGTTCCAGGCGTCAACATCGGGCGACATTGTCGGCCTGCGCTTCTACAAAGGGCCGTCCAATACGGGCCAGCACGTCGCCGATCTCTGGAGCAGCACAGGGACCCTGCTGGCCACCGCCACCTTCACCAATGAGACCGCGAGCGGCTGGCAACAGGTCAACTTCGCGACGCCAGTCACGATCACGGCAGGGACGACTTACATCGCCTCCTACCACACTGCGGGCAACTATTCGGACGATCCAAACCTGTTTGCCAATGCGGTGACGAACGGACCACTGACGGCTCCGTCATCCTCATCGAGCGGGGGCAACGGCGTGTACGCGTACGGATCCGGCAGCCTGTTTCCGACCAACAGCTTCGGGGCGACCAGCTATGCGGTCGACGTTCTCTTCAGGCCGCAGCTCGCTGCCTAGACAAGAAAGGGGAGTTCATGTCGAGCCTATCTAGGACTATCGCATCGCCGTTCGCGCTGGCGAGACGTGTCACGCCGCAGCCGGTGCGGAGCGTGCTTCGCGCCGCATGCGACCGGTTCTCATATGCAGTGGCGGGGCTACCGCCGCGGCGTCTGCGGGCGTGGATTTCGCCGACATGGTTTGATTTTCACGATACCGGACGGGATCAGTTGGAGTTCTTCGTCGAGATGGCCGGTCTGCGGCCGTCGCATCGTGTTCTTGACATCGCGTGTGGCGTCGGCCGTCTGGCCATCCCCCTCACCACATATCTGAACGGGAGGGGAAGCTATGACGGCTTCGACATCAAGGAAGAGCTGATTGACTGGTGCCAGAGCAAGATCAGTGCCCGGCGGCCCAACTTCCAGTTCCAGCTTGCGAGGGTCGCAACGCGGTGGAGCCCGAACGAGCAGGTATCGGTGGACCGATATCGATTTCCCTATCCCGATGGTCGATTTGATTTCGCTTACGCCGGCTCGATTTTCACGCACATCTTGCCCGGCGGAGCCTGCAATTATCTGGAGCAGGCCGCGCGGGTCCTAAGGCCTGGTGGCCGGCTGGTGGCGACTTGGCTGGTCTATAACAAGCGCACCCTCGAACTGACCCAGACGGAGGGCAGCGTGGAGCGTAGCTGGAAGTTCGATCACGGTGAGTTCCGCGTGAAGGACGACGATCAGCCAGAAGCGTCGATCGCCTACGAGGAGGGAGCCATTCGCCGCATGTACGCCGAGGCGGGCCTTGAGATCCTGGAGCCGTTGCGTCCGGACGCCTCCTACAATGGGGCCCGAATTCCCCACAATCGCTCCGAGGGCATTCATCTGCATCATTGCCTCTGCGTCATAGCAATGCGCCCGAATGACACGAGCAGACTAGGCCATCCATCTCAACCGAAATAGGGAAGCAGGCTGATGCATACAGAGCTCTATACAGACGGGATTGACGAGGTCACAATTGGCGGGTCGATCGTGCGAGTGGACCTGGTCAGTCTGTCACCCACGGAACGTGATGCCAACAACGCGCCCAAGAAAGTCTTTCGGCAAAGGCTGATCTTTTCCGCGGAGTCGTTCGCGAACTCTGTGGAGGTGATGCAGAACGCGCTTCAGGGTCTGGTCGATGCCGGCGTCGTCCAGCGCTCTCGGCCCAGGGCGCCGATGGTCGCGCCACAGACGAGCGCGCGAGTCGAGCCTGCCTCGTCAGTTTCGGACAATTCACGATCTCCCAATGTCTCAACCAATTTCCGTTGAAATCGAGAGGTTCGAACCGGAGCTGCCCTCGTCGGAGGACGAACCGGGTCGGGCTGCTCAAACCGCCCTTGAATGCCTGTCCAGGATCGCTGCCCATCACGGCATCGATCTACCTCCCGACCGGCTGCGGCACGCCTATGCCGTCGACGAGGCCGGCATCTCGACCGATCTCTTGCTGCGCATGGCCCATGATGCGGGCCTTCGCGCCCGCACGGCGCAGCTCGATTGGAAGGCGATATGCCAGCTCGGCGAAGCCTATCCGGCTCTCGTCCAGCTCTCGAACCTCAATTGGGTCCTCGTGGTCGGCGCCGGGCCGGAACGCGACGCTGTAACGGTCTTCGATCCTCTGGCGGAGCGGAGGGGAGAGCACCTGCTGGTCGATGCGGATCGCTTTTGCGCTATGTGGTCCGGAAAGGTGGTTCTGTTCAAGCGCGAGAGCGCTCCATCGCAGGGCAAGAGGCCCTTTGGGCTGCGCTGGTTCATACCTGAAATGCTGCGGGAGTGGCGGCTCTTTTCCGACGTCGCAATTGCTGCGGTGTTCCTCTATGCGCTCGGGCTGGCGCTTCCGATCTTCTTTCAGCTCGTCATCGACAAGGTTCTTGTCCACGAGAGTCTCACGACGCTCTACGTGCTTTCTGCTGGCGCGATCCTGGCGCTCTGCTTCGACGCCGTCTTCAGCTTCTTGCGGCGGTACCTGCTGCTCTATGCCACGAACAAGATCGACATTCGGGTCGCGACCAGGACGTTTCGGCATCTTTTGGGACTTCCGGTAACGTTCTTCGAGCGCATCTCGGCTGGCGTGTTGGTGAAGCACATGCAGCAAGCCGGACGAATCCGTGAGTTTCTGACCGGCCGACTGTTCCTGACCGCCTTGGACGCGCTCTCGCTTTTCGTCTTTCTGCCTGTTCTGGCGCTATACAGCATCAAGCTGACGTGCGTCGTGCTGGCCTTCACCGCCATCAGCGCGAGCGTGATCGCTATTTTGATGGGACCGTTCCGACGGCGGCTCTACCAGCTTTATCAGGCCGAAGCCGGGCGCCAGGCGCTCCTCGTCGAGACCGTGCACGGCATGCGTACCGTGAAGTCGTTGGCCATGGAGCCCGGCCAGAGCAGGACATGGGACGATCGTTGCGCGCAGTCGGTCTCGATGCGGTTTGGCGTCGAAAAAATCTCGGCGGGCGCTCAGGCCTTGACCGGTTTCCTCGAGAAGATGATGACGCTCGGCATCGTCGCACTTGGTGCGCTCGATGTCTTCGGCGGCGAGATGACGATCGGCGCACTTGTCGCCTTCAACATGCTGGCGGGACGCGTTTCGGGGCCGCTGGTGCAGATGGTGACCATGGTGCACGAATATCAAGAGGTTGCGCTCGCCGTTAAGATGCTGGGCGAGGTTATGAACAGGGAGCTGGAACGAGACGGTCGTCGCGAGGGCCTGCGGCCGGACTTCGCCGGGCAGATCGAGTTTGAAGACGTCACGTTTCGCTATGGCGAGGGAACGCCGGCGCTGGAAGACGTGTCGTTCTCAATCGCTCCCGGCTCGATCTTCGGAATTGTCGGCCGGAGCGGTTCGGGCAAGACGACACTGACACGCCTTATTGCGGGAATGTATCCGGTTCAGCAGGGATTGGTGCGCATCGACGGTCACGATTCGCGCGAGATCGATCTCGCCCATCTGCGGCGGAATCTCGGGATCGTGCTCCAGGACAATTTCCTGTTCCGGGGCACAGTGCGCGAAAATATCGCCTGCGTGAAGCGCGACGCCCCATTCGAGGAGGTGGTCCGGGCGGCTCAGCTCGCGGGCGCCGACGAGTTCATTGAGCGGCTGCCGAGGGGGTTCGACACGATGCTCGAGGAGCAGGCATCGAACCTGTCGGGCGGGCAAAAGCAGCGGCTGGCCATCGCGCGGGCCCTGATCGTCAATCCGCGTATTCTGATCCTCGATGAGGCCACCAGCGCGCTGGACTCCGAGAGCGAGGCGATCATTCGTCGCAATCTGCGACGGATCGCGGAGGGACGGACCGTCATCATCGTATCGCATCGGCTTTCGATGCTGTCGGACGCAAGCCAGATTTTGGTGATCGACCGTGGACGGATCGTCGATGTGGATCGTCACGATGCACTGCTCTCGAAGTGCACCTTCTACAGGCATCTCTGGAATCAGCAGACGAGGCAGATCGCATGAGTGCGGCTGAAAAGACCAGGGCTGAAGCGGTCCCGGGCGGATCCGGGCCTCCGTCCGGTTTACGGACGAGACGCCGGCTCTTGAGGTCCGCGCCCGCAGGTCCTCGCATTGTCGCGCAATTTCAGTCAGACGCAGCCGAGATCGAGCAGCTGATGCCACCGCGTGTCGGACGGATCACGCTCTATTGTGTCGTCGCCCTGATCGCTGCGGCGGTCACATTCGCATGCGTGTCTCGCGTTGATATGATTGTGACTGCGCAGGGCAAGTTGATCACGACGCGTCCCAACCTGGTCGTGCAGCCGCTGGAAACGTCGGTCATTCGGGAAATTCGGGTCAAGGCCGGCGAAGCCGTTAATCGCGGTGACGTGCTTGCGGTCCTCGATCCGACATTCTCTCAAGCCGATCTTGCCCAACTGCGCGGCCGCCTGGCGGGTCTCGACGCCTCCATCGGCCGGCTTCGAGCCGAGTTGGATGGCACGGACTACGGCGTCGATGAGACGGCGAACGCCGACCAGGCTCTGCAGAGAAGGGTATTCCTCCAGAGGAAGGCGGCTTACGACCTTCAGATCCAGAACTATGACGCGCAGATTGCGTCCGCAGAGGCCAATCTAAAAACGGCTCAGAACGAGGAGTTGGTCCTGGCCCAGCGGCTGGACACGATGCAGTCCATTGAAGCCATGCGAAATGCGTTGATGGCCAAGGAGGTCGGCTCAAGACTGAACTTCCTGCTATCACGGGATGCGCGGCTGGAGGTCGAAAGCAACCTGGCGCGGGTCCGTGGCAGCATCGTCGACAACACGCATCGCCTGGACAAGGCCCATGCGGACCAGAAGGTGTTCGCCGCCGAGTTTCGCCGCGCTGCCTATCAGGAACTGGTCGAGACGTTACCAAAGCGCGATGGAACTGCCGAAGAGCTCAAAAAGGCGGAGCTCCGCCGGCAACTGATCGTGCTGAATGCACCGGCGGATGCGGTGGTACTCGACATTGCCAATCGGACCGTGGGTTCGGTGGTCCGCGAGGCCGAGACTTTGTTTGTGCTGGTTCCTCGGGACGAGACGCTCCGGGCGGAGGTCAACGTGGAGGGGAGGGATATCGGGCAGGTGGCGGTCGGGCAGGCCGTCCGAGTGAAGTTCGATGCATTTCCATTTCAGAAGTACGGCACCGCTACTGGCGAGATCGGAGTCATTAGTCAGGACTCATTCTCGCCAGAGGTGAAGGCCGAAGGTGTGCGCCGGTCATCAGCTCCCTATTACCGCGTACTGATCGATCTGCGGGACACGCACCTTCGGCTGCCGTCCGAGCGCGCCCAGTTGATGCCCGGTATGGCAGTCACCGCCGAGATGAAGGTCGGACAGCGAACGGTGATTTCATATTTCCTCTATCCCCTGCTTCGCGGCTTGGATGAAAGCATCCGGGAGTACTGAGCCGAATTTACAATGGTGTACTGGAAATGATGATCAGTCCGAATTCTGGTGTGAAATTCATAGTGCCCGCTGGAGCGAAGGCGCCGTTATCAAACTCGCCCCTTGTGAACTACGCGTTGCGGGGGCTTGAACGGTGCTGGTTGCCCGCGGAGCGTCGTTGGTCGCATGTTTATCACCTCGACCGGCCCGCTTCGCCGAACGAGTCGCTGCCGCATAGCGACGTGTTCTACACTCTCAACGTCTTGCTTGGGATGTCGCGGGTCGCGAAACTTCCAGCTGATATTGATCTCCCGGAGATCTTCTATCGAAATGCCATTAGGCTTACCGCGCTCCCCGTGCGCAAATATGCGTTCGGCATGGCGCTGTGGGCCGCCGCCGAGCTCCGCCTTCCCGTTCCGGAGCCAGTCAGGCGCGAGCTGAAAGCGGTTCTCTCGGATCAGTCGCGGTGGCAGGCTTTTCGGGCGCAGGATCTTGGCATGCTGCTGACGGGTGTCATCGCCCAGGCGAGGGAAGGCGAGAAGGAGTGGCTATGCTTCGCCGACCCGCTCTACCGATTCCTGAAGGAGCGTTTCCATGGCGATTCCGGATTGTTCTTCGACGCGCCGTCCGGTTTCCGTCGCCGTTTCGCATCATTTGCGACGCAAACCTATCTCTCCATCGCCTGCTACCAGTACGGGGAATTCACCGGCGATGCGTCCGCGCTCGTCATGGCCGACACTTGCGTGCGCGATCTGATCGCGCTTCAAGGCCCACAAGGCGAATGGCCGTGGTTCTTCGACGCGATGAGCGGCCGCATCCTCGATTTCTACGAGATCTATTCGGTCCATCAGTATGGAATGGCCCCCGCGCTGCTGGAATGGGCCGAGCGCTTTGGACGACGGGGAGCGCGGGATGCTTTGGTCAGGGGATTCAACTGGGTGCTGGGTCACAACCAGCTGGGTCGGACCATGCTCGTGCCTGAACTGAGCCTGACGATCCGTTCGCAGGTCCGAAAGGGTGAACTGACGACCAAGGCGCCGCGGGTATTGCGCGCGATCAAGAACGTCTGGCTCGAGAACGGGGGAGAGCTGATCGACAGCCAAGATGTGGGAGTTCGGCTCGAGTGCCGCAGCTACGAGCTGGGTTGGATTTTGTGGTCATTCGGTCGGCGTACCGACTTGCAGGATCTCAGTCACCACGTCGCATTCGAACAGTCAGCGTGCCCGGCCGGCAGCGAGCCGCGGAGCAACGGCAGCGCGCTCGGCTAGCGATTCCAGACAACCGTGCCCTCTCTCCGAAGTAGGGCCAGCATCTTGGTCGTTCGATGGCTGCGAACCGCGCAGAGCACGGCAATCGCCTTGAGGCGGGCGCTTATCCCATGGAGGCTTCCGCTCGTCAGTACAGTGATGGCGCCGACCGCCGGTGATGCGAGGACGAGCAGGGCCGTGGCAAACCAGCGCAGCTGCCAGCCGCGCGCCGCCTGCGCCGTGTTGCGGTAGTGCGCGATCTGGCGGTCCCATTTCGCGTAGAGCTCTCGAAGAGAGCGTCGCGCAGGGTGAAACACGACCATCCCGGGAACGTAGCGGAATTCGTGGCCGGCGCGGATGGCCATTTGTCCCCATTGCATATCTTCCGCGAACTGAATGCCCGGGAAAGGTCCGATCTTCGCAAAGTCGGCGCGGCGAACCGCAAGATTTGCCGTGACGGAGTAACCGTGCCTGGTGACGTACAAGCGATTGCGAAAGCCAAAAACGCTTTCGTAGGCTTCGATCGCGGTGAAACGCCCTTCGACGGCAGGCCTGATGCGGACCTCTCCGCCAAGGATCGTCGCCGGCCCGACCTGCTGGAACGCCTCATGGATCGCGGTCAGCCAGTCCGGATGAGCCCGGCAGTCGGCATCCACAAAAGCGAGGATATCGCCTCTCGCGCAAGCCGCGCCTGCGTTTCGCGCCGGACCAGGGCCGGGATGCGCTTCGTGCTCCAGCCTGGCGCCGGAATGGCCGGCAATGACGTCTATGGGCGACACGGCCGAGCCGTTGTCCACCACGATGACCTCGAACAAGTCCCGTGACAGGGTCTGCGCATCCAGGCTTCGCAGACAGGCTTCCAGGGCGTCGGCCTGATTGAGATGGGGAATAATGACCGAGATCATTTGTTGATGCCTCTATTTAATCCTCCCTGGCCTACGGCATGCCTGCCGGCCGATATTTCCGCGTCCATCGAGGAGGTTGATGCATTTAATCCTTGCAATTAAATGTTATCGAATTATTATCGTTATTATAATCTTAAATGCAACTTAAACAAATTGCGTTTTGGAGGTCGGTTCAAATGCGTGCATCGTTCCTGGCGTGCCCAATCGACCTGCTGACAATGGCGGAAACCGTCGAGCTCGCGCGCGGCGCCATGCGGTGCCGCCGACGGCTGCAACATGTCGCGCTGAACGTCGCCAAATTTGTCAACATGCGATCGGATCCCATGCTCGCGGCCGATGTTGCCAACAGCGACATCGTCAGCATCGACGGCATGGGAATTCTCTGGGGCGCCCGAGCCCTGGGTTTGCCGGCGAGGTCACGGGTCGCCGGCGTCGATCTCCTGGCCGAGTTGCTCGCGGTATGTGCGCAAGAGGGTTACAAGCCCTATTTCCTGGGAGCCACTCCCGCCGTCCTGCATCAGGCAATGCAGCATGCGCGAGAGAGATATCCCTCACTCGTCTTCGCCGGCTGGCACGACGGTTACTTCAAGCCGGAGCAGGAGAGGGACGTCGTGCGGGACATCCAGTCCAGCGGGGCCGATTGTCTCTTCATCGGCATGCCTACACCACGGAAAGAGCGCTTTCTCGCCGTCCATCGTGACGAGCTCGGCGTACCCTTTATCATGGGCGTAGGCGGAGCGTTCGATATCCTTGCGGGCACCGTTCAGCGCGCGCCGGCGCGGATTCAGAGGCTGGGCCTCGAATGGCTCTACCGCATCTATCAAGAGCCCGGGCGGATGTGGTGGCGATACGCCACAACGAACACGTTGTTTGCGAGCATCCTGGTGCAAGCGCTCGTCAAGCAAGCGTTAGGGCATACATTTGGCACGCCGGGCGCCGTGCCGCGGGGCCCGAGCCGGATCGGAGGGTGAGACGTGCGGAAGCATTTTTTCATCCTCTTGGGAACCCGACCAGAAGCAATCAAACTCTTTCCGGTCATCAACCGACTCAAGGCCGAGAACCGCAAGGACATTTCGCTGACGATCTGTGCGACGGCCCAGCATCGACAGTTGCTTGATCAGGTCCTCAAGCTTGCCAAGGTAGTTCCGGATTTTGATCTGAACGTCATGACGGCCAATCAGACGCTGGATCATCTGACGGCCCGGTTGCTCGGAGAAATCGGTGAGCTCCTCGACAAAGTGAAGCCTACCAGGGTCATTGTCCAAGGCGACACGGCGACCGCCATGGTCGGCGCGTTGGCGTCCTATTACCACCGGATACCGGTTTCGCACATCGAGGCGGGACTGCGCAGCGGCGACATCTTCGCTCCGTGGCCCGAGGAGGTGAACCGCAAGATCGTCGGGTCGATCGCCGATCAGCATTTCGCCCCGACAGAACGCGCGGCGCGCGCGTTGCGCTCTGAAAACGTCTCGGACGACCGCATCCACGTCACCGGCAACACGGTGGTGGACGCGCTCATCCTCGCGAAAGCCATGGTCGAAGCCGATCCGGGGCTTTCGTGCCGCTGGGACGGTATCAAGAAGCGCCACGGCAATCGGCGCATCATTCTGGTGACTTGCCACCGCCGGGAGAATTTCGGCGGCGGTGTCGTCAACATCGTGAACGCGTTGGAAACGATCCTGTGCAGGGAAGACGTCGCTGTGGTGCTCCCCGTGCATCCGAATCCGAATGTCCGCGACTTGTTTGCGGCCCGATTGTCGGATCACCCGAGGGTCGTCCTCATTTCTCCTCAGGAATACACGGACTTCGTGAGCCTGCTCTCGTTGTCCCACTTGGTCCTGACGGATTCAGGTGGAGTCCAGGAGGAGGCCCCCACCTTCGGTAAACCAGTCCTGGTGATGCGCGATACCACCGAGCGTCCTGAGGGGGTGGAGGCCGGGACGGCGCGCCTGGTCGGTGCGAACTACGACAAGATCGTAGCCGAGACATTTCGCTTGCTCGACGATGACGAGACCTATGCCGCCATGGCCCGTTCGCATAATCCGTTCGGTGACGGGCACGCGAGCGAGCGTATCGTGAAGGTGCTTCTCGATGCCTGAATTTCAGAAGATCAATGTCATTGGACTTGGCTATATCGGGCTCCCGACCGCAGCGCTGATTGCGAGCCGGGGACTGCAGGTGGTCGGTATCGACACCAATGAGCGCATCGTCGATACGGTCGCATCCGGAAAAATTCACATTGCGGAGCCCGATCTCGATGGTCTCGTTTCCAAGGTCGTATCGAGCGGTGCACTGACGACCTCCACCAAGCCGCAGCCTGGCGACGTCTTCATCATCGCAGTGCCGACGCCGATCGACCACGAAAACCGTCCAGACCTTTCAAGCGTCAATGCCGCAGTCGACCAGATCGTCGACATCCTTTCGCCGGGCAATCTCGTCATCCTCGAATCGACGTCGCCGATCGGGACCACTGAGGCCATAGCAAAGCGAATCGTCGAACGCAGGCCGGATCTGCACATAGGTGTCAACGGCAAGGAAGACGGAGCGATTTACATCGCCTATTGTCCGGAACGCGTGTTGCCGGGGCGGATTCTGACCGAGCTTATCAACAACGACAGGTGCATAGGGGGAATTACGCCAACCTGCACGCGGCGTGCTCAACGCTTCTACAAAATGTTTGTTCGCGGTGCCTGCGTGGGGACCACGGCGCGTGCAGCCGAGCTGGTCAAGCTGACGGAAAACGCGTTCCGCGATACCAACATAGCATTCGCGAACGAGCTCTCGTTGATTTGCGAGAGGTTCGACATCAATGTCTGGGAGGTGATCGACATCGCCAACCGCCATCCTCGCGTAAACGTATTGCGGCCAGGACCGGGAGTAGGCGGGCACTGCATTGCGGTCGATCCCTGGTTCATCATCGACTCCGCACCAGACCTCGCTCGGGTGATGCGAACAAGCCGGGAAGTCAACAACGCCAAAACTCAGAGGATCATCGAACGTACAGAGGCGCTGATCGACGATCATCCCTATGCAAACGTCGCTTGTTGTGGATTGACCTTCAAGGCCAATGTCGACGATTTGCGTGAAAGTCCTGCGATGGAGATCGCCACGCATCTAGCGGCAAAGTACGGAGAACGAGTCAAGGTCGTTGAGCCGAACCTTCGCCGTCTGCCGCCTCAGTTAGCCGATCACCGTGTCGCTTTCGTGAACATTGAGGAAGCTCTGCGCAGCTGCGAAATCGCGGTTCTCCTCGTCGACCATGACGAGTTCAAGATGGTGCCCCTATCGGAGCGCCGACATCTCGACGTCATAGATACCCGGGGCATATGGCAGGACATGCCAGCGCGGACCTAATGCCCGGCGCGAAGTGGTCGCCGGCAATGGAGTGATCTGAGGCCTACCTTCTGGATGCATCGAGGTTAGCATGCGAGACAGTCAACTGGGAATCGGCGTTGTGGGGTGCGGCTATTGGGGCCCCAATCTCGTTCGTAATTTCTCGATCAATCCTGCCACCCGCGTCGTCGGCGTGAGCGACCTCCACCCAGGGAGGCTCGGCGCGATGAAGCAGCTTTACCCTGCCGTGGAAACGACCTCTTGCTATGAAGATTTGCTGAAGGACGTCCGTATCGATGCAATCGCTATCGCCACGCCGGTGCATACGCATTACGAGCTGGCGATTGCGGCGTTGAGAGCCGGAAAGCATGTTCTGGTCGAAAAACCCCTCGCGCCGAGCGTTGAGCTCGTGACTCGCTTGATCGAGGAAGCAGATCGGCGCAGGTTGACGCTCATGGTCGATCATACCTTCCTCTACACGCCGGCGGTCCAGAAGATCCGGGAACTCCTGCTGAGCCGAGAGCTTGGCGACATCTACTACTACGACAGCACGCGCGCGAGCCTCGGGTTGTTTCAAAAGGACGTAAATGTGATCTGGGACCTGGCGGTGCACGATATCTCGATCATCCACCATATCCTCGATGAAGCGCCGATCGCCGTCTCGGCAACCGGCTCGTGCCACGTTGCCGGCTCGCCGGAGAATATGGCGCACATCACGCTGTTTTTTGCCGGCGCATGCGTGGCCCACGTCAGCGTCAATTGGCTGTCGCCCGTCAAGGTGCGCCAGACATTCATCGGTGGCAGCAAGAAGATGATTGTCTACGATGATCTCGAGCCGACCGAGAAGATCAAGGTCTATGACAAGGGAATTACGCTCGACGCGCCCCCCGAAGATGCACATCAATTTCGGATCGGATATCGCGCCGGCGACATGTGGGCTCCGCATATCTCGCCCACGGAGGCGCTACAGACGGAGGTCGAGCATTTTGTCGATTGCGTGCGCACCGGTGGCCAACCGATTTCCAGCGGCGACTCCGGACTTCGCGTGATCGAAGTTCTGGAAGCGGCATCGTGCTCGATCGCAAAACAGGGGGCGCCGGTATTGCTGCGCGAGCCTTACGGAACCCGGCAGCGCGCCAGAGCGATAGCATGACGCGCGCCGCGACCCAGCTAACTTGACCGACATGACAGACGACGCAATGAAGTCCGTGCAGCGCTCCATTCTGTTTTCAGCGCTCGACCGTTACGTCGGCCTGCTGCTGGTCTTTGTCGCGACCGCCGTGCTAGCCCGTTTGCTGTCCCCGGAAGAGTTTGGCATCTATGCCGTCGTGAACGCCGTCACGTCCATCATCGCGGCCTGTTTCCAGGAATTTGCAGGTGCAAGCTATCTGATTCAGAAGCGAGAGTTGTCGCGCGCGAGTGTGCAGACCACGTTCACGATTACCCTCATGATTTCGGCTGCCACGGCTTTCGTGCTGTTCGTGTTTGCGCAGCCGATCGCGCGCTTCTTCGAGCTGGACCGCTTGGGCCGAGGGATCGAGGTTTCCTCGCTAAATCTTCTCTTGTTGCCGTTCTCCGGAACCATAGCCGCATTGTTCCGTCGTGAGATGCAGTTTGGCGTGCTCGCAATCTGTAACCTCGCGGCTGGTACGACGATCGCTGTCGTTTCGGTCGCCCTCGCAATGGCCCACTTCAGCTACATGGCCCCGCTCTGGGGAGGGGTGGCCGGCAACGCGGTGCTGGCCGTGATGCTGCTGATATGGCGGAGGGATTTCGGTGCGATGCGGCCATCTTTGGTCGATTGCCGAGAGATCGTCGGCTTCGGCCTCTACTCGGGCGCGGTGAGCGTTGTAAATGTGTTTTTTGGCCTGGCGCCCCAGCTGTTTCTGGCGAGAGTGCTCGACTTCACCGCTGTCGGTCTTTACAGCCGTGCGACCGCCTCGACACAGATATTCGACAAGCTGGTCACGCAGGTGATAAGTCCGGTCGTCATGCCGGCAATCGTTGCGCGAAGCAAGGCGGGTGGTGATCTCAAGGCCGTCTATCTCGAGGCCATCCAGCTGCTCTCCGCCGTGCAGTGGCCGTTCCTGGTATTTATGGCGATCATGGCCCGGCCAATCATTCTGATCTGGCTCGGCCCGACGTGGCTGGAGATCGTCCCGCTCGTGCAACTGCTCTGTATCGGCAACCTTGCGCTTTTCGCGGCCTGCCTGACCTACCCGATGTTTGTTGCGGTCGGAAGGGTGCAGGATGCCCTGATCTCGTCGCTAATTTCGCTGCCACCATCACTTCTGGTGATCCTGGGCGCATCGTTTCTCGGCGTGCACGCCGTTGCGGCGTCCGCTCTTGTGACATTGCCATTTCAGGCAGCGGTTGCATTCTATTTTCTGGGGCGGCAACTCGGCCTTCGGCCCGCCGAATTTGTACGCCCCCTGCGGAAAAGCGGAGCTGTAACGGTTCTGGTGATTGCCGGTGCTTCTATTTGTGCAGCGCTGACGGAAGCTGGAGGCCTTACCTCGGGGGCTGGGTTGGCGTCAGCCTTCTCCGTGGCTGTGCTGTGTTGGTGGCTTGGACTGATGGTCACTGGGCACCCGCTCTTGCAGCAGTTTCACTTCGCCGCAGCCGGCTTGGCGAGAATGGCGCCGGGGCTGTGGCCTTCGCGGACGGCGCCATAGCGGTTCTACGACATCATTCGGAGTGCGGGACATGCCTATTACACAAGACGTAGAACTTGGTCGCGATGTCCGTATCCTCCACCCGGAACTGGTCAATCTGTACGGCTGCACAGTTGGCGATGAGAGCAGGATTGGAGCTTTCGTCGAAATCCAGGCGGGAGCAAAGATTGGTGCGCGGTGCAAGATATCATCGCACAGTTTCATCTGCGAAGGCGTCACGATCGAGGACGAAGTGTTTATCGGTCATGGCGTGATGTTCACGAACGACAAATATCCGAAGGCGACGACCGCGGATGGTCGTCTTCAGCAAGCTTCGGACTGGACATTGCAGCGCACTCACGTCGGCAAGGGGGCCGCCATCGGTTCCAACGCCACCATTCTATGCGGTGTCACGATCGGTGCGGGTGCGGCCGTTGGCGCGGGCTCGGTCGTGACGAAGGATGTTGCCCCGGGTGTCACCGTCGCGGGAGTGCCCGCTCGGACCATGTCCGCAGTCGGAAGCACGGCCGTCGCCGATTGTGCCTTCATCAGCGAGTCTCACAGACCAGATTGAATTGGTCGGCATTTATTTGTTGAAATGTCGCTTGATTAATTATTATAATGCGAGTTAATTATTTAATTATGATGTGGTCCAATCCAAGGTTTGAATCTTGATACCCTTCCTGGATCTGAAAGCCCAATACTGTCAAATCAAGCCGGAAATCGACGCCGCGGTGGCACGAGTCGTCGGCAGCGGGCATTTTGTGCTCGGGCCGGAGGTGGCGGCGTTCGAGGGGCGTTTTGCGGAATATTGCCGGACTGCGCGTTGCCTCGCAGTGAATAGTGGGACCTCTGCGCTCCACCTTGCGCTGTTGGCGGCGGGCGTCGGGCCGGGCGATGAAGTCATCACGGTATCCATGACCTTCGTGGCGACAACCGCAGCGATACTTTACAGCGGCGCCAAACCGGTTTTTGTCGACGTTGACCCGGTCACGTGGACGATGGATCCCAGCCTTATCGAGGCTGCAATCACACCTCGAACCAGAGCCATTCTGCCGGTTCACCTTCATGGATTAATGGCAGACATGGATCCCATCATGTCGATTGCGCAGCGTTACGGTCTGGTCGTCATTGAGGATGCCGCGCAGGCGCACGGCGCGGAATACCGGGGACGCCGCGCAGGTTCGATCGGGGATCTGGGGTGCTTCAGCTTTTACCCAGGCAAGAACCTGGGTGCGTTCGGGGAGGGGGGGGCCGTCGTTACCGATCGGCCTGAATTCGCGCGCCGCGTGTCGCTGCTGCGGGACTGGGGGCAGGAGGCGAAATACGACCACGTCATTCCCGGGTACAATTATCGCATGGACGAGATCCAGAGCGCGATACTGAATGTCAAGCTGGACTACATCGAGCGCTGGACCGAGGCCCGCCGATCGATCGCAGAACGATACAACGAACTGCTTTCAGAGCTTCCATTCGCGCGTCCGCGACCGCCCTTGGACTGCCGCCACGTTTATCATGTCTATTCGATCAGATTGCAGCGGCGCGACGACGCGCTCACATTGTTGCGGGAGGCCGGCATCGGTACAGGGATTCACTATCCCATTCCGGTGCACCTGCAGAAGGCCTATGCTGAACTCGGTTATCGGGCCGGTGATCTGCCGGTAACCGAGATGCTTGCGAACGACTTTCTCTCCCTTCCCATTTATCCGGAACTGCTGCCGGACCGGGCGACCGAGGTTGTCTCCACGTTGAGAAACGCCGGAGCATTGCGACCCAGCGAAGCCGCCAGCAACGGGGCGCAGCAATCACAAAGCTTCACAACAAGATCCTGCAACAGGAGGGCGTCTTGATTGAGCTCAAGGGAAAGCGCGTTCTGATCACTGGCGGGGCAGGGTTCATCGGCTCCCACATCGCCGATTTGCTCTGCGATGAGGGTTGCATCGAGATCGTTGCGCTCGACAACATGGTCAGAGGCCGCCCCGAAAATCTCCGGCGTGCGCTCGGTCGTGGACCGGTGAGACTGGTTCACGGCGACATACGCGATCGCAAGCTGATGGAAGCCTTGGTGAAGGCTGCCGACATCGTGTTTCACCAGGCCGCACTCCGCATCACTCATTGCGCGGCGGAGCCCCGCATGGCCAAGGAGGTCATGGTGGACGCCACCTACGACCTCCTGGAGATGTGCATCAAGCACGACATAGAGAAGGTCATCGCAGCGTCCTCGGCCTCCGTATATGGCATGGCCGAGGAGTTTCCGACAACCGAGCGACAAAATCCGTACAACAACCGGACTCTATACGGGGCCGCCAAGGCGTTCAATGAAGGGCTTCTGCGCGCCTTCAACGACACATGCGGCCTCGACTACGTGGCATTCCGATACTTCAACGTCTATGGCAGCCGGATGGACATGCACGGACGGTACACCGAGGTCTTGATCCGCTGGATGGAGCGGCTGGAGGCCGGGTTACCACCCGTTATCTTTGGTGATGGCGGTCAGACGATGGATTTCGTTCACGTCCGCGACGTCGCGCGCGCCAATATCCTTGCGGCCAGGGCGAAGATTACCGACGAAGTCTTCAACGTCGGAAGCGGTACTGAGACCAGCCTGACGCAACTGGCTACGGTGCTTGCGTCGGTGATGGGACACCGCGGTCTGACTCCCGAATTCGCGCCTGAGCGCTCGGTCAATCCGGTGCCGAGGCGGCTGGCATCGACAGGAAAGGCCGAGCGTCTACTGGGGTTCCGCACCACGGTTTCGCTCGAGCAGGGGCTCGCCGAACTCGTGAAATGGTGGCGATCAGAGCGCGAACTCGCTTCGGATCGTCAGCGGCAGGTGGCGGCATCGTGATCCCGATCGCAGCTCCGTTGCTTGCGGACGAAGAAGCCGACGCTGCGCGCGCCGTGGTGCTGTCGGGCTGGGTATCGCAAGGTCCGCAGGTGGCTGCGTTCGAAGACGAGTTCGCCGCGCTTGTCGGCGCCCCGCACGCCTGTGCCGTCGCGAATTGCACGACCGCGCTGCAGCTTGCCTTGGCCGCGCTGGGTATCGGCAGCGGCGACGAGGTGATCACGGTCAGCCATTCCTTCATCGCAACGGCGAACGTGATCCGACATCAGGGCGCCACTCCAGTTTTCGTCGACATCGAGCCCGAGACATACAATCTGGATTGCGCTCGGCTGGCTGAAGCCATCACCGAGCGCACACGCGCGATCATCGCGGTGCATCAGATGGGCATGCCGTGCGACATGGCAGCGCTCATGGCTGTGGCGCGTCGCCACGGGATCGCCGTGATCGAGGATGCGGCTTGTGCCGCCGGATCGCAGATCTGCATGAACGGGCAATGGGAGGCGATCGGCAAGCCGCATGGAGACATTGCCTGCTTTTCATTTCATCCGCGTAAGGTGATCACGACTGGTGAGGGAGGAATGCTCACCACCTCCGATGCCGAGCTCGATCGCAAGTTCAGGCTTTTACGTCAACACGGGATGAGCGTTCCGGATATCGTGCGTCATGGTTCGCGGCGTGTCATTTTCGAAGAGTACGTCCTCGTCGGCTACAATTATAGAATGACGGATATGCAGGCCGCGATCGGGCGCAAGCAGCTCGAGCGGCTTCCGCAGCTGATTGCGCGGCGGCGCGCGCTGGCATCCCGTTACGCTGAACTGCTTGGAAATATTGAGGGGCTGCGGTTGCCGTTCGAGCCGGCGTGGGCGCGATCGAACTGGCAGAGCTACTGCGTACGCTTGCCCGACCGATTGGATCAGCGGACGATCATGCAATCGCTGCTCGATCAGGGCATCGCTACGCGCAGGGGCATCATGTGCTCCCATCGCGAGCCGCCCTATGCCGGCACGGCGTCGCGCGATGATCTGCGGCAATCCGAGCTAGCTCAGGATCACGCGATCCTCCTTCCACTCTATGCGCAGATGGACGGCGCGGATCAGGATCGTATCGTGGATGCGGTGAAGGCTGAACTTGCCCGCACGAACCACGGCGCCGCCGTGGCGAGTCACGAATCGGTCTGCCGGGATATCTTATGAGCCGGATCTGGTGCGGCCCTGTCTGATCGAGGGGCGATCGATTTTGCGGACAGCACCGCAGAGATTCGCGCCCGATCGTTGTCGTCTTCGGCGGAAGCCAAACCCATCCAACGCCGGTATTTTCGCTGCACCTTATAGTTGGCAAGGCTGGCCGTGCATCGGCCGGCATCTGCCAATCGTCGGCTGGTTGAGGGCTTGCTGCGTAGGGCATGTAGATAGGTTTGCTCTATCGTTTTCGCCGCCTGCGCGAGGCTGAAGCGGTGCTCCACCAGCCGCCGGCCGAATCTGCCAAGCTCCTGACGGAGCGACGCAGAGGCCAGGATGGTCTCGAGAGCCGATCGAAGTGCGCTGGCGCCGGCTCCACGCGAGCCCTTGCCCAATCCGTACCAGCCTTGTTGCAGGAAGGTCGGTGCACTCTCGGGCGTCAACAGCTCGCTGAATCCGTCCTCGCCAACGACCACCAGCGGCTTTCCAAAGGCCATTCCGCGCAGCGCCGAACCACCCTGGCCAATGATGACGTCCGCGGCAGCATAGCCAGGCCGTGGATCGGACATCTCGCCCACCAATACGACGGCGTTCCGGCCGACCAGCGAGTTAATTCTGGCCGCACGCGCGTCGACGCTCAGTCGTGCCGGTCCATTACCAATGATCAGAAGCCGCACTGGCAGGCCGTCGAGCGCTATTTCGCCGACGGCATCGCAGGCCGACAGCAGCCCCTCCAGTTTAAGGTTCGGCACAAGTCGACAGACCATCGCGATGACGACCTCGTCCGGGCCGATATTCTGAGCCGCGCGAAAGCTCGTGCCATCGATGAGGGGATGGTCGGACTTCGTATCGACTGGCGGCTCGAGCAAGGTAACATCCCGATGTCCTGCAGCGATTGCAGCGCGTCGGATCATCTCCGTGCCCACAGTCAGAGGAACGCTGCGCGGCAGGAAGGAGGGGACGGACATCGACATGACCGTTCCCACCACGGCAGCCCTCGTCGATAGTCCAACGCTCAGAAAAGCTTCGACAATGGGGGGCCATTCATGACCGTGCACCACGTCTACGGCGCGTTCGTTGACGATGCTGCGGAGCATCTGGCTAACACGAGGCGAGGGGCGGGCCCGATGCCGGGGAATCTCGATATGTCTGAGACCCGTCTCCCTTACTCTATCCAGAAGAGGGCCAGTCTCTGCCGCCACGGTGACGTCATGACCGAGGTCTCGAACCGCCTCGGCGAGCTGGACTGCGTTGAGCTGCGACCCTCCCAGTTCCATGGAATGCGGATAGACCAGCACGTTCATGCGATGGGATTCTCCGGGTGTCGCGCCAAACGCTGACCAACCTGACATTGGTGAGAACCATATCGCGATATAATTCAAATTTAAATAATAATAAATGTCGACCTGTCTAAATTCAGTTATATACTCTGTGTGGATTTAAACGCGAGACCCGCTTTTGACCTCCACCGGGGACCCCGATGCGATGAACGAGCATGCTGCCCGGCATGTGGCCCGCCAAGACGGCGGTCGCCCGCCTCGCGTACTGGTCGCGATTGCAAGCCATGGAACCTCGAATGACCGCTATCTCGAGCGGGTCATCCGGGAGTACGGGTCGATGTCCCTCGTCGTTGATATCGTCGTGCTGTCAAACATCGACAAGCGCGCGAGAACCGGGGTGGAGTGCATTGTTGGTCTGCCGGACAGGAACCCGTGGTCCCTGCCGTTCGCGCACAAGAAGCTGTTTGCTGAACGTCGCGACCAATACGATCTGTTCATCTACTCGGAAGACGACATCCTGATCACCGAGAAGAACATCCGGGCCTGGCTGGATGCAACGTCGTTTCTATCTCCGGACGAAGTTGCCGGGTTTCTGCGGGTTGAATTCGGCGAGGACGGCGCGCGAAACTATCCTGATATTCACGCGCACTTTCACTGGGATTCCTCATCGGTTAGGCGGCGCGGCGACTATATTCTGGCGCATTTTACCAACGAGCACGCCGCCTGCTTTGTCCTTACCCGGAAGCAGCTAGGCAACGCCCTGCGTTCGGGCGGCTTCGATGTAGCTCCGCATCAGGGAAAGTATGATCTGGCCTGTACGGCCGCGACGGATCCATACACGCAATGTGGTTTGAGAAAACTGGTGCCAATCTCACACCTGGAGGATTTCACCGTGCATCACCTCACCAACCGGTACGTCGGCCGGATGGGGATCGGGCAAGAGGAAATTGGCAGGCAGAAGGCGATTCTGCTGCAAATCGCGGACGGACGGCGCACGCCCTACTCGTTGCTTCCAACGGAGACGCGCCTTCGCCGCGCGAGCTTTTCCAAGGACTATTATGAACCTGAATCCGAGGCGACGATCGCGCTCGTGCCGGCATCGGCGCGTAGCGTGCTTTCGATCGGCTGTGGTTCTGGCAAAACGGAAAAGCGGCTGCAGGCGCGAGGCCTGCACGTCACCGCGATTCCGCTCGATCCAGTGATTGCTGCCGGCCCCGCCGGGGACGGAATCGAGATGATCTACGACGATCTGGACAGTATCGGCTCCAATAGAGACACTTACGACTGCGTTTTATGTCTCAACCTGTTGCACCTCGCTCCGGATCCGCGAAAGCTGCTTCTCAGGCTGCGATCGTTCATGCACGAGCAATCGCTAGCAGTGATCCAGATGCCCAACACGATGTCCCCAAGGGGCATTCGGTCTTATCTCGGCGCGAGTCTCCAGTCCGGGCGCTCCAGCGGCTACGAGGCTGTGGGCGCTCATTTCGCTTCGGGACGCAAGCTGGCGAGTTGGTGCGTCGATTCAGGCCTGCGAATCGAGGCGATGTTCGGAGTTCCAGCGGATCCTGGCGATGGATTGTTCGGCATGACCTCCCGGCTGGGCAGGCTCGCGCCTAGGTTTGTTTCGCTCGGGCTTGCGGCCTCGATCATCATGACCGCGTCCGGGGGAAGGCAAAGCACTGACAGGGTAGCCAAATTGACGGCCTCGCCTCAGTCAAATCGCCCGGCCGGCGAGGTCCGGTCCGGTTAAAAACGGTTCGCATTTAATTGTGGTTTGATATTAAATGATATATAATCGTGAAATGGCAGAAAGAGAATTTCGCGTGAGAAATCGATGATTTCGCTCGGGGCAACCACGATCGGCGATCGGCTTGCCGTCCTTTCGGCCAGAGGCCCCGGTTTTGATCAGATACGACTTGTGGCCGCTCTCGTGGTGGTTGGGCACCATGCTTGGTGGGGAGTCAATGACATCCTCTACCGGTTCAGCGGCGGATTCATCCAGTTCGGCCTGTTTGCAGTCGTCATTTTCTTTTGCGTCAGCGGCTTCCTGCTGGCGCCTGGCCTGGCCCGATCTGGCGATCTCGTCCGGTTCGGCGTGAACAGAGCGTTGCGTATCCTGCCCGCACTGTTCGTCGTGGTCATCGCATCGATGTTCGTGCTGGGGCCCGCCCTGACGACATATTCGCTAGCCGACTATCTCGGCAGTGCCGAGCTTTACCTGTATCTGAAGAACGCCGTGACCCTGATGTCCCACTACCTGCCCGGCGTGGTGCGGCATGGACACGAAGTGCAGGTCAACGGACCGCTATGGACGCTCAATATCGAAGTCTGGTCCTATGCGGTGCTGGCGGCGATGAGCGTGGCGGGCTTTCTCCGCCGACGTGTGCTGACGATGATCAGTTTCGCCCTGGTCTATCTTACCTATGTTGGGCTGGCGCTCTCGCCATCGCTGCATGCGGCCTGTCCGCAGCGGCTCTCGGATTTCATCGGCCTCTTCGTCTACTTCATCGCCGGCACGACCCTCTACCTCTACCGTGAAAGCATCCCGTTCTCCGGAATCGGGGCCGCAGCCGCCGTGGGGGGCACGCTGATCGGTCTTGCGAGCGGGCTGGGCGCGGTGGCGGTGCCGCTGTGTATACCCTACGTCGTGGTCTATCTCGGACTGTCCGAGGTCGCGAGTCGAGTGCCACTCAAGTACGATCTGTCCTACGGCGTATACCTGATCCATTCACCGGTCATATTGGCGTTCCTGACGCTATTCGATCTCGCGGCTGGCTGGCGGTTGGCCCTGCTGTCGGCATCAGTGACTCTCGTTCTGGCGTATGCGTCCTGGCGATTTGTCGAAGCGCCGGCGCTGAGGCAAAAGGCGTGGGTTTCGCGTTGGCTGTCGTCGCAGATTGCACGTCTAGGCAGCCGACGCGGCGTTGAGAGTCAGGCCGCCGTGCGCCGCGATCAGCCGAGCAACAATCTGACAGGAACCATCGAGGCCGGCGCAGCGGAGTGAGACGACACCAGCACCTGAGCTCAGGTTCGAGGGTGATAGCGCGACGAGCGGGCCGCAGTGTCTTCGTAAGGAGCAGAGTCGCTATGAGCAGCGCGTACCGTGATGACGAAGGTCCGGACTCGGATCGGCAGCTGGACCTCTCCATCATTGTCGTGAGCTACAATACCCGCGACATGACGCTCGACTGTCTGGCGTCGATCGCCGCGGAGACAATGGGTACGAGATATGAGGTGATCGTCGTCGACAATAGCTCGTCCGACCAGTCAGCTGCCGCAATCGCCCGTCAATTCCCTGACGTCAGGCTGATTGCCCTAAACGACAACATCGGCTTTGCACGCGCCAACAATCTGGCTGCAAAACAGGCGCGCGGACGACGATTGCTTCTGCTCAATCCGGACACCGTTATTCTCGACTGCGCGATTGATCGTCTTTTCGAGTTCGCCGACGCGAATCCGTCATTTCACGTCTGGGGCGGACGCACGGTGTTTCCGGACGGCAGCCTCAATCGCACCTCGTGCTTTCGAAGAATCAGCTTGTGGAATTTGTTGTGCTTCGCGTTGGGGTTCACCTATTTCGGTCGTCGCAGTCCGATTTTCAATTCCGAGGCCTATGGCGGATGGGACCGGGATACCGCGCGGCACGTCGACATCGTTACAGGTTGTTTTTTGCTGATCGACCGGCTGGTGTGGGAGAGGCTCGGCGGGTTCGACCCCACATTCTTCATGTACGGAGAAGAAGCGGACCTCTGTCATCGCGCGCGATCCCTCGGTGCGCGGCCCGCGGTCACGCCTGAGGCGACTATCGTCCACTATGGCGGGGCATCCGACGTCGTGCCTGTCGACAAGAGGGTGAAGGTGTTCAAGGGAAGAATCACCTTGATCAATCGGCATTTCGGCTGGCCGGCACGGACGATCGGGCAGGCTTTGCACCTGATCGTGCCGCTCACACGCCGGTACGGATACGGCATGGCGGCCGCCCTGGCGCGGAATGCGGAATGGCAAAGGAATGCTGCTTATTGGGAAGCCGTCTGGAGGCGTCGGCGAGAGTGGGTTGGCGGTTACGAGGCACCGAGAGTCGAGCCGGCATGAGACGTTTCTGGCGAGAAGAGCGATTCTGGCGAGAAGAGCGATGAGGTCAGATTGCGTAGAAGGACAGGGATGGACATGGCGAAGAGCCGGACGGCTCGCGTTTGGCCATAAGCGCTGGGGCGAGATTGTGCTCGAGGCTGCCCGCGTAGCGGCTGCCGTCGCAGCGCTCCAGATTCCGGCGGCGGTGGCAGCTGAACCGGACAGCGCGTCCAAGCTGGCCTTCGCCGCCCAATGGCCCGACGCAAGCAACACGGGGCCGCCTCGGGATCTCGCGCTGAAGCCGTCCGGCCCCCTCACGATTGCCGTTGCCGGCACGACGATTTCAGGACTGGACATTCAGGGCGGCGTCGTCGTCAACGCCGACAACGTGACCATCGAGATGTCCCGCATCTCGGCTAGCGCTTGGGCCGTTATCAAGATCGATCCGCATCGGACAGGAGTTGTCGTCAGGGATTGCACGATCGACGGCCAGGGTGCTGGTCCCGATGGCAATGGCAACCAGGGCATCATGGGACAGGGCACGTTCCAGCGCAACAACATCTCCAACGTCGAGAACGGCATCGTGCTGACCGGGAAGGGCAATCTGATCGAGCACAACTTTATTCACGATCTCAATGCCGGCGGGGCGCCGCATTACGATGGTATCCAGATCGATGGCGGCATCTCGGACACGGTCATCCGGCAAAACACGATCATCAATTCTCACGGCGCGGCCGGCGCTATCATGATCGACAACGAGTTTGGCCCGGTCTCCAACATCGTCATCGAAGGCAATCTTCTCGCCGGCGGCAGCTATACGGTCTACTCGGATGCGAAGTTCAACGACAATCCGATCTCGGATGTCTCGATCACCGACAATCACATCGGCTCGGGGCAGTATGGGCCGACCCTGTTTCGGCGAAACCGCCCCACCTATCTCAGAAATGCGACAGACGGCTGGCGCCTGGTGCGCAATCTGAACTTCGGCAGCGTCGCGGCACAGGAGGCCATCAGATGAAGCGCTGGCGTGCTCTGCACCAACTGAAGCGCTTGTCGGGTCTGATGGCCTGGTCCGGCCTGTCCAGGGAGACAGCCTCATGAGCTATCCTGGCGATGCTCTCCTCGCGGGACAGCCGCGTATTCGCGCGACGGCGGCCGGATTCCAATCGACCATTCCCCAACGGGCCAGTCTGGCCGTCCCGCTCCTTCTGATGGGCATCGTACTGCCGTCGGGCCTCCAGGTGCTGATCGCCGGGGCAAAGCTGACGCCGACCAGAATAAGCCTCATGATCCTGCTGTTGCCGGCGGTCGCGCGGTTATTGCAGCCGAGCCGGCGGCTCCTGCTGTCGGACGGGCTCGCGGGGACGCTTGCGCTCGCCATGGTGGCGGCGGCTGGTTACGCAGCCGGACCTCAATCGGCGTTTTCTGCTGTCGCAGAGGCTCTCGACTTTGTCGGAGCATACTTTGTCGCGCGGGCCTTCGTTCTGCAGCCGTCGGCGGTCCAGCAGTTCATTTGTCTCATCAAGGCATTCACGGCGATTGCGATATGCGTTGCGCTAGCGGACGTGTTGACGGGGCATTGGATCGTCCGCGAGGTCATGGCGGCACTCATGCCGCAGCCTGAGGCGTTCGTGGACGACGGCACGTCGGGCGCAGATGGAGTGCGAGCAGGTCTGCGACGCGCAATATCGACGTTCGATCATCCTATTCTCTATGGCGTGTTCTGTTCGTTGACTGCGGCCATCGTGCTGTTCTCGGCGACAAATTCCATCAAGCGTCTGTCGTGGGCGTGTCTATGCGTCTTCGGCGGATTGCTGTCGTTATCCTCGGCCGCTGTCATGGGGATGGTCGTCGTCATGTCGAGCTACGCTTACGAGCGGTTGTTGCGCCACTGCCCGTGGCGATGGCCTCTCCTTTGGACGGCAGCGGGCATGTTCCTGCTGGCCGTTACCGCTGTGACAAATAACCCTCTCAGCTGGCTGCTGTCCCACGCGACACTGGAGCCTCAAACGGGGTTCTATCGCCTCATGATCTGGGACGCTGTCTCGGCGCAGGTGTGGCAGTCGCCCCTGACGGGAGCCGGATTCGTAACGTTTGGCTATTATCTACTCGATCGCACCGTCGACAGCGTGTGGCTGGTCACGAGCCTCCATTACGGCGTACCGGTCACCATCCTGCTGATCGTTCTGAACCTCTCGGCGGTATTGCCTGTGCCCGGGCGCCGTCCAACCGAGATTCAGACGGGATTCACGATCGCCTGCATGGTGTTCCTGTTCACGGGTTTGACGGTGCATTTCTGGAACTACATGTGGACGTTTTGGGGCGTTTGCATCGGCGTGCGTGCTTCGCTCAGGGAATGGCAGATGTTGGGAGCGCAAGATGAGCAATTTTGACGTGGCATCATCGTCGATTGGCGGCATCAAGGGACGTTTGCGACCTTATGTCTGGTCATTACGCAGCGGGCTTCGGACGATCCGTTTCCTGTTCGGGCGCTTTGAGAGGACCTGTTCGGTATGTGGGTATCGAGGCCGGTTTTTCGCCTACGCAAATCCGCTGGCATTGGGAATCAACTTCGATTCGCTCTGTCCGAATTGTCTGTCGCACGAGCGGCACCGTCTGTTGGCGCTTTGCGACGCCGAGCAGAGCCTGTTTACGGGGAAGGATATCCTTCACTTCGCGCCCGAGAAGGGGCTCACGGAGTATATCAAGGCGAGAAAGCCGCGAAGTTACGTCACCTGCGAGTTCGGAGAAAAAGGCGCTGATCTCGACATCAATATCGAAAAGATAGATCTCGAAAGTGACAGGTTCGATTTGATCATTTGCTGCCACATCCTCGAGCACGTGAACGATCGCTTGGCCATGCCCGAACTGTTTCGGATCCTGCGTAAGGGCGGGACGCTGATCGCGATGATTCCTCTTATTGAGGGGTGGCAAGAAACGTTCGAGGATCGATCGAGGCAGAAAACAGAAGAAGATCGGATACTGTATTTCAACCAGCATGATCACGTCCGCTTCTTCGGTCGTGATTTCCGACGCCGGCTCGAACGAGCGGGCTTTGTCGTCGACGAGTATACGGCGGTCGAGCCTCAGGTTGCGCAATATGGCCTCATCCGCGGCGAGAAAGTATTTTTGTGCCGGAAGACTTAGGCCAGGCCGTGCTTTGACGTTGCCCGGCGAAATCGGGCCGCCCCGCTTTGTCACCTAAGCCCATTCATCACGTCATTGCATCGCCTCTGGCTCCGTCGGTAGGCGCGCATCTCAGCCAACGGAGCAGCACGGCAAATTCGAGCTGACTGTCTTGCCGCAGTCTGCTGCAGAGGACGTTCGCGCATCGTATTTAATAATGCGCAGTCGCTGGTTATTTATACATCCGATGGTTTATTTAATGTGCGCCAACGTTGAGCGCAGTCGATCTCGGAGCCGCTCGACCGTTGCGACGGGCCAGCTCGAAAGAATTTTTCTGTGAAGTGTGGCACGCGCATGTTTTGCCGTCGTTTGATCGCGGCTAGAACGAAATCGCTTTTAATTTCCGTAACGTAGATTTCCGCGCGGTATTTCCGGAAACAGGAATCTGACGGCGCTTGTGGCGAAATGACCTTAGCGGAGCCGTGGTCTTGTCAAAAAAAGGCCGTCTGCAGACGACCACTAACGCCGCGCAAGCACGGCACCTGGCGCATCTCGATCACTGATTAAATCGAGAGCGCAAACTCGCAATAAGCACTGGTGTCAGTTATCGGGGATAATGCAGAGAAGACGGAGAAACTATTTTGGCAACGACAACGAACGCATGGCCTGACGCGACGAACACTGGGGTGCCGGCAGGGGTAACGCTGACTCCTTCTGGAGATGTGGTCATCACGCAGGCGGGAGCGGTGGTTTCCGGACTCAACATCACCGGCAGTGTCTACATCAAGGCGGACAATGTGACCCTTGAGAACTGCAAGGTCACGTCCGGCGGTTGGGCTGCGGTGACCATTGATTCCGGAGTCACGGGCGCAGTGGTTCAGAATTGCACCATCGATGGCACCGGCCGTGCACCGGATGGCACTGGCAATCAGGGCATCATGGGAAGCGGCACGTTCATCGGGAACAACATCTTCAACGTGGAGAATGGCATCGTTCCGGGGAGCAACTCCGTCATCCAGGGCAACTACATCCACGATCTCCAGGCAGGCGGATCGCCTCACTATGACGGCATCCAGATCGACGGAGGCCTCTCCAACATTCAGATCACCGGCAATTCGATCATCAATCAGTGGGGCTGGACCTCTGCGGTCATGATCGACAACGACTTCGGGCCGGTCTCGAATGTCACCGTTGCCAATAACCTGCTGACTGGTGGCGCCTACACCGTATACGCGGATTCCAACCTGGGCACCGCATCGATTACCGGCGTGTCGTTCACCAACAATCACATTGGCGGCGCGCAGTATGGTGACGCGTTGATCCGCGGAAACAATTCGGTGTTCTCCGGGAATTACACGGACGGCGCGCAGCTGGCGTCGACGCTCAATACGTCGGCAAATAGCGGTACGACGACGACCTCACCGACGACGCCCCCCGCAACGCCCGAAGTCCCGGCAGCGCCGACCATCGCATCCTGGTCACCCGATACGGGCAAGACTGGCGATGGCATCACTGACGCCAGTCAGGTCACCCTGCACGGTACCGCCGCGGCTGGCAGCACCGTGAAGGTCTATGATGGTTCGACGCAGATCGGCGCGGCGACCGCGACTTCGACCGGAAGCTGGGACTACATCACCAAGGTCCTGACCGATGCGAAGCACACGTTGACCGCAACCGCGACCAGCTCGTCGGGCCAGACCAGCGTGGCGTCGGCCGCGGTGGCTGTCACCGTCGACACCAAGGCGCCAGCTGCACCGACGATCGCGAGTGACACCGTCAACACTGCCAATCAGGTCGTGATGTCGGGGACTGCCGAAGCGAACAGCGCGATCAAGGTGTTCGACGGAACGACCCAGGTCGGCACCGCGACGACCAACGCGAGCGGCGCGTGGAGCGTCACGACGTCTGCATTGTCGGCCGGTTCGCACGCCCTGACGGCGAAGGCGACCGACGTTGCCGGCAACGTCAGCGCTGCGTCGACGGCTGTGGACCCGGTCATTGGCTCTGGAACGACGACGGGCTCCACCGGCTCGGGCACGTCCGGTTCGGGTACCTCGGGTACAGGTACCACCGGCTCGGGCACGTCGGGCACGAGCACTGCGCCGGCCGCGCCGAAGATCGCCTCGTTCTCCAGCGATACCGGCACCGCCGGTGATCACATCACGAGCGATAAATCGGTGACCCTGGCGGGGACTGCGGTTGCCAACAGCACGGTCAAGGTGCTCGACGGCACGACCCAGCTCGGCACCGTCACGGCGGATGCGAACGGGGCGTGGCACTACACGACCGTCGCACTGCCGGACGGCAAGCACAGCTTCACCGCAACCGACACGGTCTCCGGCGCCACCAGCAAGGCATCGACTGCGCTGGATGTCACGGTGGATAGCGCTGCCCCCGATGCTCCGATCCTGTTGAGCGATCCGACGACACATAACCGCGCAACGGTATCCGGTACGGCGGAGGCGGGGAGCTCGATCAAGCTCTATGAGGGCACGACCCTGCTTGGCACCGCGACCGTCGCGAGTGATGGCGACTGGAGCGTGACGACCCCGAATCTCAAGCACGGGTCCCACACCTTCACCGCGACCGCGACCGATGCCGCCGGCAA
>NZ_BTIR01000036.1:0-4480 GCF_036247985.1 Bradyrhizobium sp. TM239
GCGGAGCGATGGTGCTCGTAACAGTCAAACCCACCCGGATCGATACGGCGATCGCGAACGAGATCGCGCCCCACACCAGCTCCGGCCTCGGGCATGCCGCCCAGACATTGACCTGGGGCGCCGACGAGCATGTGCTCATCGCGCTGGCCGCCGCGGGATGGCTCTACACCCGGCTGCGGCGACCGCAGCAGCGGCCCGTTGCAGATCACATTCTGATGGTCTCGCTGGCGACAGCCGTGCTGCCGCATGTTCTGAAATCCGTGTTCGACCAGACCAGACCGGACCGGCTGACAGTCGCCGGCCATTGGCGCGGCGTGCCCTTCTCGGGGCGATCACGCGACGCATTTCCCTCCGGTCACGCCGTGCATATGGGCGCCCTCGCCTCGGCGGCCGACCTGTTGCCGCCTGCCCGGCGTCGGGCGGTCCGCTTCGTTGCCGTGGCGCTGTCGTTGACGCGCGTCGTGGTGCTGGCGCATTGGGCCAGTGACGTGGTGGCCGGTTTCACGCTCGGCGTCGTCGTCGAGCGACTGCTCAGGCCGTTCACGCTGGCGAAGCGGCGGCCTAAGGCCTCATGGATACGGCCATGACCGAATATGTCCTGCGCTTCATCGCCGGCGGCCTGATCGTCTCTGCCTTCTCGATCCTGGGCGACATGCTGCGGCCGAAGAGCTTTGCCGGCCTGCTCGGCGCGGCGCCGTCGGTCGCGCTGGCCACCCTCAGCATCGCCGTCGTCCAGCACGGCCCGCAATATGTCGCCGCCGAAAGCTGGACGATGATCTATGGTGCCATCGCACTCGGCTGCTACAGCATCGTCGTCTGCCATCTCCTGATGAGGTTTCATTTCACCGCACTGCCGGCCGCCATCCTCGCTTTTGCTGCATGGCTCGTCGTCGCCTTCGCTCTGCTCGCGGGTTTCGGAGGTGCTGCCTGATGCTGGTCAAGATGTCTGCATCGGCGCTGAAACAGACGCGGTGGTACGAGTATGGTATCCGCTTTCTGCTCGGCGGACTGGCGACGGTCCTCGCAGGAGCCGTGACCACAGGTGTCGGCGTCTCCGTCGGCGGCCTCTTCCTCGCGCTCCCCGCCATCTTCTGCGCCAGTGCAACGCTGATCGAAAGCCATGAGCGTCGCGCCAAGGAAAAGGCCGGCCTCAGCGGACGGCGACGCGGGCAGCAGGCCGCAGCGCTCGATGCTGCCGGTGCCGGCCTGGGAAGCATCGGTCTCGCAGCGTTCGCTGCAGTCTTTTACATCGTGGTTTCGACAACCGTGATCGGCGCATTCGTCGCCGCCATCCTGGTATGGGCGGCGGTGTCGGTGTCGGCTTGGTGGCTGCGGCGAAAGCTTCGCATCACCTCGAGGACCGTGCAGACCGAACGCATGGGGCCATCAGCGAGGGGCCGCGGCCTCTTCCCGTAGCATCAGAAAGCCATACATCTCGGCGGCCGTCTGAAGCTGATCGATGCGCGCAAGAACAACTTCGCGCTGGCGGCCGTCGGGCAGGCCCGCCAGTTGATGCTCGAGCCGCAGCTTCTGCGCCCCGAGACGCTGTTCGAATGTATGTGGCTCAGATCGTCTTCGCATCTTCCGTCCTCGGTGGCTGCAGCCCCGGGCTGTTGGCCCAGCGCTCGACTTGTTCGATGACCTTCTGGTGGCTGGGACGCACCGGCTTGGGGGCTTCCGGCTCTTCGGAAAGCTTACGAGGCAACCTGACTTCGTCCGTCATGGCTTCTCTCCCTTTCCAATGAGAATGCGCCATCACGAGAGTCGTTTCAGTATAACTAATTGATTTTGTTATATTTTCTTACTCATTTGGCGTCATTTTGGACTCTTATGGAACTCCGGCCAAGTTGGTTCGTTGAGTAACCTACTCAACCTGCTCAATTTGTGTGATCGACCATGAACGACCTTCGCGCCGAGCGCCTCCAGGTCATGCTCACGCCGGAAGAGTTGGCCGCCGTTGACGATTTCCGGTTCAAACATCGCATGCCGACGCGGGCGGCGGCGGTCCGCGAACTGCTCAAGTTCGGATTGGCCGCCATCGGCGTCGACGCGACTGCGGGTGTGAAGTCGAGCAGCTTCGGCGTGCTCGGCCGCGGGCCCGACGGGCATACGCAGGAAGATCCCGAGAACGGCACCGGGGGTTGACCCACAGCAGCCATTCATAAGCAAACGACCCCGGCACGGGGCGTGCCAGGGCCGTCTTGGAGATTGCTTCCGGCGCACCGGGGGCATGACAACCGGAAGCAACCTGTCGACTCGTCGCGCGAGGATTCGTTCCTCGCGCTGATCCGTTGCGTCTAGCCGCTCGGCGCGTCGCCGGAATCGTCCGGCGTCATGCCGGAGCCCGGCGTCTTGCTGTTGTCGTTGAGCTTGGGATCGCGCGTCGCCTCCCGCGACGGCGAACCTTTCGAACCAGCATTTTGCGGATCCGTCTTGTGCACGGACTGCGCGCGCTGCTTGTCGCGCGGCTGTTCCTCCGCCCGTTCGTCCTTGACGATGCCGTGGTCGGAATGGGCCATGATGTGTTTTCGCCTCTCCTGATGTGTCGAAGCGCTTACGCACTGCGGCGTCGAATGTTCCGGCGAGGCGCTAGCTGTGCGCCGCGTGGACGGCCGCCGATGCATTCCCCAGATGAACCTGGCGCACCGTCGTCACCGTCGCGAACGCGACCGAGACACCAAAGGCGAGAATGAGTGAAAGAAGAGCCAGACGTGGAGCCATCACAAAACCTCCTTCTGGAAGCGAAAACCAACGCGATCGACTGTTCCCTGATCATCTTGGATTGGTCGCTTGCATTCCGTGAGCGGTCTCACACGCTGATTCACGAAAAGGAGAGCCCTCACGCATCCTGCTTTTGAGGGAAACGGACCACGAGAGGCGGAATTTCCCCGTCGAGCCAATCCTGTTCGTGAGCGAGCGCGGTCCAGGNNGTCCGCCATGCGCGAAAAGCGCTTGTGGGCGGGTTGTCCCTCGGCGCGCTCGGCGAGCTGAAGACAGTTGTCGGCGTTATCCCTGAAGATGTCAGACTGTTTCATATTGAAGACGTGGGGACGGAACTCTCGGGTCGCAACCCGCTTGCCGGATCGTAATGTTCAGGGAACTCCGCACGCCCTTGGATGTTTGATATCGATGCGAGTTCTTGTCGCGATCATCCTGGCATTCATCAGCACCGCAGCGCTTGCCGACAGCACCGGTGAACGAAAACTTGGCGACCGCCCGCCGAGCGCAACCGACGTCATCAGCGGCCTCTATGATTTCAGCCGCTTTCAGCAGGGCCTCCTGGAGAGCACCGATCTGAAGGGCAACGCCGAGGTCAAGAACCTCGCCGNNGGTCAGCGCGGGCCTGGTCGAGCCCGAGACGTCCGACGGACCGACTTACGTCCGAAGCTTCTATGCCTCGCAGATTCCCGAATATGAATCGGCCATCGACCTGCTCGAGCGCTATCTGAAGGCGCCCGATAATGCGGCGCTCGCAACGTTCGCGCGCGAGCAGCTCCCGATGCTGCGCGCGCAGGTCAAGGACGCCGGACGCACCATGGCGGACAAGTAGCCGCCCTCATTTGTCGTTCGGATGATGTTGCTGGCTCTGCAGTCGCACGGTGCGGTCGCTCTCCGGCATCCTGTCCCGGCCCGCATCGCCATTGTCATCCTTGCCGCCCGAAGATGAGGTGCCACTGCCGCTCGGNNTTCGACCGGTTGGCCGCCCCCGTGGCCGGTGTATCCGCCTTCGGGCTGGCGGAGCTCGCGGCGGGATCGCCGGTCACCGCCCCGCGGCCGCTGGGCGCTCCACCCTGCGCCAAGGCCGACCCATCCGAAGGACGGCGGGGACGAACGAGCGGCCGGGCCGCGGGTGCCATTTCTTCCCCACCCACATGGAACCAATTCGGCGATTCGCCGTTATTGGCGTTGGGCTGAGCAAGGCAGGTTCCATTTGCTGGCGCCGCAACGTTGGCGCTTGATTTCGAATTTGGCTGACGCTCTATGTTGACCAATCGCGTCGGGCCTTGGATTCGGCCGACACCTGCGGGGGAATCAGTATGAGCGACCTCGATCCCGGATCTGCATCACGGTCCGGTCGTCGCGTCCCAAAGCCAAAGCCCAACGGTGTATCGGATCCGGATTCCCGGGCCGAATTGCTGCTCGCCCTGCAGGCCATGCGCAGCGGCGATTTCTCCGTCCGCATGAGCGGCGACTATCTCGGCATCGACGGCAAGATCGCCGACACTTTTAATGAAATCATCGCCGCCAACCAGCGCATGGCGCAGCAGCTCGAGCTGGTCGGCCAGGTGGTCGGCCGCGAAGGCAAAACGCGCCAGCGCGTGAAGTTCGGCCTCGCCAGCGGCTCCTGGGCCGACATGGAAGGCTCCGTCAACACGCTGATCGACGACCTGCTGTGGCCGACCCGCGAGGTGACGCGTGCGGTCGCGGCGGTGGCGCAAGGCGACCTGCTCCAGACTGTCAAGCTCGACGTCGACGGCCG
>NZ_BTIR01000037.1:0-1877 GCF_036247985.1 Bradyrhizobium sp. TM239
TTGCCCCGACTGAAACCCAGGAGCGACAGTGCCTGGCGCCAGAGTATCGAAGCTGACGTCGCGACATGGTGGAAGACGCTGGAGGGCCGGGCACATCAGCCGGCGGAGCCAATCAATCCGCAACTCGTCGCCTGGGAACTATCCCCGCGCCTGCCCGACCGCGCGATCATCACCAGTGATTCCGGCTCCTGCGCCAATTGGTTCGCCCGTGACCTGAAGATGCGGCGTGGTATGATCGCCTCGCTCTCCGGCGGCCTCGCCTCGATGGGCGCCGCGGTGCCCTATGCGCTTGCCGCGAAATACGCCCATCCGGACCGTCCGGTGATCGCCCTGGTCGGCGACGGCGCAATGCAGATGAACAACATGGCCGAACTGATCACCGCCGCGAAATACTGGCGCTCCTGGCGCGACCCGCGCTTCGTCGTCTGCGTCTTCAACAACGAGGACCTCAACCAGGTGACCTGGGAGCAGCGCATCATCAACGGCGACCCCAAGTTCGAGGCCTCGCAACGCATTCCCGACGTTTCCTATTCCCGCTTCGCCGAACTCATCGGCCTGCGCGGCATCTTCGTCGACAGCCCACAGCTGCTCGGCTCGGCCTGGGAGCAGGCGCTGGGAAGCGAGATGCCCGTCGTGCTGGAGGTCAAGACCGATCCCGAAGTGCCGCCGCTGCCGCCGCATATCACGCTTCAGCAGGCCAAGAACTTCTCGCTCGCCCTCTTGAAGGGCGACCCGAACGAAAGCGGGATGATCAGGGGAGCAGCGCGGCAGGTGCTCGAAACGATCCTGCCCGGAAAGCAATGAGGTGAACCATGAGCGATTTTCGCGATATCCAGCACGGCGTCAACGATCCCGTCGACGGCGTCGACGTGAAACGCCACTTCAACGACAACAAGACGCCGCACGAGCGCGCGCAGCACCATGCCGATGTGCGTGCCGACGCCACGGCCGTCCCCAATGAGCCGTTTCTGCCCGAGCGGCTGCGACGCAAACCGACCGATCCCATCAATCCGCGCACCGGGCGGAATCCGGCGGATTAGTCGTTAGGAACCCCGGCGCATGCGACGTGTTGGTCGGCGCAACACCGCGCGGCAAGAGGCTGCGCACCCACTCGGAGGGACCAGACATGAGACGGACCGTCATTGCCCTTGCCTGCGTGCTTCTCGCAGGGCCCGCGCTCGCCCAATCGCTGGGCGAGAAGACCGGTGTCAATTCGGCGCTGGGCGTCGCGCCCGCGACCGCCGACTTCGTCAAGGAGGTCGCCATCAGCGACATGTTCGAGATCGAGTCGAGCAAGCTCGCCCAGCAGAAGGGCAACGCGCAGGAGAAGAGCTTCGCGCAGCAGATGGTGACCGACCACACCAAGACCAGCACCGAGCTCAAGGGTCTCGTCGGTGACGGCAAGGTGCAGGCGACCCTGCCGACGGCGCTCGACAGCTCGCACCAGAGCAAGCTCGACAAGCTCAAGAACGCGAATGGCAAAGACTTCAGCTCGGACTACAATTCCTACCAGGTGAGCGCCCACGAGGATGCCGTGTCGCTGTTCGAGCGCTACGCCAAGGGCGGCGACAATTCCGCGCTGAAGGATTGGGCCGGCAAGACCCTGCCGGCGCTCAAGCACCATCTCGACATGGCCAAGGAACTCGGCAAGGCGCCGAGCGTCGGCCAGGCGAAGTAAACGTTGAACGAGGACGTCGGCGTGGCCGGCGTCCCGCGGGCCTGGTGCCGACGCGGCCGAACTCAGGAACCTTCGTTGATTCCGGGCTTTACAAATTTGTCATGAAGAACATCTCGCCTGCGGACCGATGGTGCTCGTAACAGTCAAACCCACCCGGATCGATACGGCGATCGCGAACGAGATCGCGCACCACACCAAC
>NZ_BTIR01000038.1:0-1317 GCF_036247985.1 Bradyrhizobium sp. TM239
GCCGCGATCCGCGCCTCTTCGGCCGCCTTGGCCGCCGCTGCCGCCTTGTCCTGCTCGGCCTTCTGGGCGCGCTCGGCAACGAGCCTCGCCTTCTCCTGCTCGGCCGCCTTCGCCTTTTGCTCGGCTGAGGCACGCGTCTCCTCGGCGCCGATCTTGTTCAACTGGCCTTTGGCGAGATTCGCATAGAATCCCTCAGGGTACTGCGCCAGGAACGCTTCCCACCCGTCCCGGGTGCCGAGTTGGAGCGCAAGTTCATAGTCGCGCCTGAGCTCAGACTGCGGATTGGGTTGCGGGCCGGTCGCAACGGGCTTGGCAGGAACGAGCGGCACGTCATCGCCGCCGAGCGAGCCATACACGAAAGGCTCCTGCTTGTTCGCGGTGCTCTTCAGCACGTCATCGCGCACGAAGCCGAACGCTTTGCGCAAATCCAGGCCGGGCTTTGGCAGGTGGTCTGCGAGAGCCGTGGCAAACGGGCTGTTTCTGGAGTCTCCGTCGGACGCCGTCGAACCGGCCTTGGCCGCAAACGCAATCATCGTGTTCGGAGTGGTTGGCTCGACCTTGGCGAGCCCGCGGCCGATCGCGCGCGAGGCCACCGTGCGCTTCATGGATTTGGCGAATGGATTGTCGCGGCAGGCATCGAGAATGACGAGACGAAGCTGTTTGGCGGGCTCGATGCTCACCAGCACGCGATCGATCGGCAGCGCCTCGTCGTAGACGTCGGTGTCGGTCTCGAGCGCGGCATCGATCGGGATCAGATAGTTGGTGCCGTCCACCTCCATGCCGTGGCCCGCATAGTAGATGACCGCGACATCGGCATCCCGGGTCCGCCCGCCGAATTCACGCAGCGCCTTGCGCATTTCAGACGCGTTCAGGTCCTGCCTGACGTCGACCGTATCGAAGCCGGCCTTCCTCAACATGCCGCCGATCAAGCCGGCGTCGCTCGCGGGGTTGGCAAGCTTCGGCACGCTCTTGTAGGCGGAATTGCCGATGACGAGCGCGACGCGCTTGTCGGCGAGCGCCGGGCTGCAGGCGAGACAGCCTGCAAGAGCAAAAAAAGCAAGGGCCGTCAGCGCGATGGAGCAAGCCCGAAAGATGTGCTTCATCATCAGTTGCATATTTCAGCCGGTATCTTAGCCGCGGGATTGGAAGGATGATTAGCGGTCCCGAGCCGGCATCCCTTGGCGATCGGCCTGCATCCGGCGGCATTGCAGATCATCTGTCCCGAGGCTTGCGGCGCGGCCGGCGCGGCCTCCCTTTGCTTTCGATCCGAATCCCGCCTCCGCGACTCCTCGCGCGTCGCGACCGGCTTCTTCTCCT
>NZ_BTIR01000039.1:0-1464 GCF_036247985.1 Bradyrhizobium sp. TM239
GCGGCCGCCCATCTGCCCCGAGATCTGGCGCTTGCGCTCGCCGAGCACGTGATCGATGGCGGCGCCGACCGCGGCGATCCGCCGGGCGACCTCACCTTCGGGCACGCGCACCGCAAAGCCCTTGGGGAATTCCTCGGCGATGAAGCCGGTCGACAGCCGGCCCTCGCGCCAGCGCGGATGATGCATCAGCGCCGACAGGAACGGGATGTTGTGCCTGATGCCGTCGACATAGAACGAATCCAGCGCGGTCGCCTGCGCCTCGATCGCGGCCGCGCGCGAAGGCGCATGGGTGACGAGCTTGGCGATCATCGGATCGTAATGGATCGAGATCTCGCCGCCCTCCTGCACGCCGGTATCGTTGCGGATGGTGATGCCGTCCTTGCTGGCTTCCGCCGGCGGGCGATACTTCACGAGCCGCCCGATCGAGGGCAGGAAGTTGCGGAACGGGTCCTCGGCATAGAGGCGCGATTCCACAGCCCATCCGGTCAGCGTGACGTCCTTCTGCGCGATGCCGAGCTTCTCGCCGGCGGCAACGCGGATCATCTGCTCGACGAGGTCGATGCCGGTGACGAGCTCGGTGACGGGATGCTCGACCTGGAGGCGCGTGTTCATCTCCAGGAAGTAGAAGCTCTTGTCCTGCCCCGCGACGAACTCGACGGTGCCTGCGGAATCGTAGTTCACCGCTTTCGCCAGCGCGACGGCCTGCTCGCCCATCTTGCGGCGCGTGGCCTCGTCGAGCAGCGGCGACGGCGCCTCCTCGATGACCTTCTGGTTGCGGCGCTGGATCGAGCATTCGCGCTCGCCGAGATAGATGACGTTGCCGTGCTTGTCGCCCAGCACCTGGATCTCGATGTGGCGGGGATCGACGATGAACTTTTCGACGAAGACGCGGTCATCGCCGAACGAGGCCTTGGCCTCGGCCTTGGCGAGGTTGAAACCTTCCGCGACCTCGGAGGTCGAATGCGCGATGCGCATGCCCTTGCCGCCGCCGCCGGCGGAGGCCTTGATCATCACGGGATAGCCGATCTCGTCGGCGATCCTGACCGCGTGCTTGTCGTCCTCGATGACGCCGAGATAGCCGGGGACGGTCGAGACCTTGGCCTTGGCCGCGGCCTTCTTGGACTCGATCTTGTCGCCCATGGCCGCGATCGCGCCCGGGTTGGGGCCGATGAAGACGATGCCTGCGGCCTCCAGCGCGCGCGGAAACGCCTCGCGCTCGGACAGGAAGCCGTAGCCGGGATGCACGGCCTCGGCGCCGGTCTTGCGGCAGGCCTCCACGATCTTCTCGATCAGCAGATAGCTCTCGGCGGCGGCCGGCGGGCCGATCAGCACGGCCTCGTCGGCCATCTCGACATGGAGGGCGTCGCGGTCGGCTTCGGAATAGACCGCAACCGTCTCAATTCCCATGCGGCGCGCGGTCTTGATGACCCGGCAGGCGATTTCGCCGCGATTGGCGATCAGAAT
>NZ_BTIR01000040.1:0-272 GCF_036247985.1 Bradyrhizobium sp. TM239
AGAACGCGATGCCGACGCTGAGGCCGACATGGGAGAGATAGTCGTCGACCTCCAGCTCCTGGCCGATGGTCTCGACCAGGCGTTCGGCGAGCGCCAGAACGTCATCGCGGCTGATGTCGTCGGGCATCAGGATCATGAACTCGTCGCCGCCGATACGGGCGACAAAGGCGCCGTCGGCCTCCTCGGCAAGCCGGTCCGCCGCCGCCCGCATCAGCAGATCGCCGACGGGGTGGCCGAACACGTCGTTGACTTCCTTGAAGCGGTCGAGATCG
>NZ_BTIR01000041.1:0-852 GCF_036247985.1 Bradyrhizobium sp. TM239
GAAGGCTTGAGGAACTTTCCACATTTGGCCTTTGAAGGCGATGTAGCTCCGCGTCGAGGAGACGGTGCGCACGACTTCCCCATCGTCATATTGCACCCTCGGCACATGATCTGGCATGGCGCGAGAACTCGGCCGGTAGCGGTCGGCTGGGATACCCATGCCCAAGCTCTCATGAGGCCGCTCCAGATTGTAGATCGTGCGCCAATGGTCGAGGGCGCGCTGAACTTCAACCAAGGTGCGGAAGGTGCGCAGAGCGAACACTTCCGCTTTCAAGCTGCGATGGAAGCGTTCGTTCTTGCCTCGGCCCTGAGGATGACGCGGCCTGGCATGGACCACCCTGACGCCGAGCTTGAGCAGCCACACTTTCAGCGCGGTCCAGCGAGCGCCGGACGTGTCGCCCCAGGGAGAGCCGTTGTCGAGGTAGAAGGCCTCCGGCAGCCCATAGCGCCGGAAGGTTTCGGTCAGATGTTTCTGCACGTCAGGGCGCTGCTCGTTAGCGCAGGCCTTCAGACACAAGGCATAGCGCGAGTGGTCATCGACCATGGTCAGCGGATGACAGCGCGCTCCGTTGGCAAGGGGCATGTGGCCCTTAAAGTCCATCTGCCACAGCTGATTGGGCGCATCCTTCTCGAAGCGATGGCCGGGAGGACTCGGCGGAGCTTTCTCGCTCGGCACGATCCGCTCATTCCGGCACAAGATCTGATGGACCGTGGAGGGCGCGGGCACAGTCTGGCCGCTGCGCTTGAGGCAATGGGCAATCTTGCGCGCCCCCCAGGCCGGATGCTTGTCCCGCACGGCCAAGACTTGCGCCTCTACCGCGGGCTCGCTGCGTTTGGGCATGCTCTTGGGCCG
>NZ_BTIR01000042.1:0-458 GCF_036247985.1 Bradyrhizobium sp. TM239
GGCGCCCGCAGGATTGACGGCGGACGCCAGCGCTTGCGTCAGGCGCTCTACACCGCAGCTCTTCCGGCATCCTTCCGCTGGAATCCGCAGCTCATGGCCCTGTACAGCCGGCTGATCGCCGCCGGCAAGGGCCACAAGCGCGCGCTGGTCGCCTGTGCCAGGAAGCTGATCGTCATCATCAACGCCGTCGTCGCCCGCGGAACACCGTGGGTCGCCGAACCGCCCAGAACCGCGAGTGTGTCCGTTACCTGATCTCGCACCTGATCTCGTTTCTTTGTTCGATCAGGCGACCGTTTCTTCGTCCCGACCTGCCCTCAAGACGACGCCGCGCGCCGCGGCCGTCAAGGATGGCCGTCGCGCTCGTCTCACCTCACATCGACTGCCGCCAGGCCACGCCTTGACGGCCGCAAGCACGGCGTCATGCTCGCGGAAAGCGGGCGTGCTTTAATGGTTGCTAC
>NZ_BTIR01000043.1:0-1044 GCF_036247985.1 Bradyrhizobium sp. TM239
GCCGGCTGGACAGTGCCATGTGCTGCGGACTCCAGCGGAAGGATGCCAGAAGAGCTGCGGTGTAGAGCGCCTGACGCAAGTGCTGGCGTCCGCCGTCAGTCCTGCGGGCGCCGACATGCTTGCCGCTGTCGTCATCGTAGGGCGCAAGCCCGGTGAGGGCTGCGGCTTGCTCGCGGGTGATCTGACCGATCTCGGGCATCCTGATCAAGATGGCAACCGCGGTCGGCAAGCCGCTGCCGCCAACGCTGTAGATCAGATCGAGCCGTGCGGCGAGATCGCGATGCTTGCGGATCGCTGCCACCAGGGCCTTGAACTCGGCTCGTCTGTGCTTGGCCAACAGAGCGATCTGCTCCTTCCAGAACTTCTGGATACGTTCGTCATGGCAGCTCTCCAGCCGGTTCTTGAGCTTTGCGATGTCCTCCTTGATCTGGTCGATCATCGTCAGATGCACGGCAAAAGGCTGCAGCCGGGGGTCTGGAGCGGGATGGATCTTCTTGACCGCGGCGGTGCAGGCCGCAATCAATGCGGCATCCATTTTGTCGTTCTTGGCCCGTTGCAAATGGAACGTGGCATAGGCGCGGACCTGGATCGGCTGAAACACGATGACGACAAACCGCTGGCGTCGCAGTTCGGCGACCGCCGCCTGCTCATAACCACCGCTTGCCTCGATCCCAACCCGCTTGACCTTGTGGCGCTTCAGCCACTCCACCAGCTCCTGGTGGCCTTCCGCCGTGTTCTTGACCTGCAGCTCCTCCGAACTGCCATCGAGCGCCACGTCGAGCTTATCTTTGCTGGTATCGATTCCGGCACAGATCGTGTTACGTTTGGCCATCTTCCTCGACCCTCCCTTGTGATGCGAACCTGAAGTTCGTTCAACCATGCGGGTCCCGATGAAGTGCCGACCGCGATCTTGCTACAAAACGCAGCCCTCAAGGCTGCGGTGGGCAGCGATCTGATCGATCGGCGGCCCAGCTCGGGCGGCCACCCGGGCTGGGCCATTCCTCACGGAACGAGGCCATTCTAATTCGGCGCACCAATACAAGG
>NZ_BTIR01000044.1:0-322 GCF_036247985.1 Bradyrhizobium sp. TM239
GATGTGGCGGCCAACCGGTGCGCGCATCTGAAATCCGCAAGGCGACGGGGGCAATAGTGCATCGCTCCCCGAGGAGAGCACGAAGGACACCGTGAAAACCATCGCGCAGGGAAGGCCGGGCGACCGGCATCACCTGTCGTCCACCCCGTGCGCGCTTCTTTCGCACACGCGGGACTTCGGGTGCCAGCCGGCGCCCGGCCTTCCCTGCGCCCTTGCCTTCAAGGGTGCGAGACGAAAGCAAAGCTCGGGCGAAACAGGCCGCGAGGATGCGAAGGTATGTCTGCGATGCCGTAGGATGGGTAGAGCACTTGCGAAACCCATC
>NZ_BTIR01000045.1:0-594 GCF_036247985.1 Bradyrhizobium sp. TM239
GAAGAGGCGCGGATCGCGGCCGAGAAGCAAAAGCAGATCGAGCAGGCGAAGGCGGAAGCTGCCGAACGGCAACGCAAGGCGGCCGAGGCGGCGGCTGCGAAGGCATTGGCCGAGAAGCAGGCGGCGGAGAAGGCCAAGGCCGAGCTTGCTGCAAAGCAGGCAGCGGAGAAGGCTGAGCAGGCGGCCAAGCCGACGGCCGATCGGCAGATGCCCGAAGTCGAGAACCAGAAAGTCGCCGCGCTCTCGCCCGCTCCGGCGTCCACATTGTCGGCGGCTGATCTAACTAAGTCCGTGCAGAGCGAGTTGCGCCGCGTCGGCTGCCTGTCCGCCGCGGCGGACGGTGACTGGAATGCGACGTCGCAGCGCTCGCTGACGCTGTTCAACAAATATGCCGGCACCCAGCTCGACGTGAAGCTCGCGAGCGTGGATGCGCTCGATGCGCTGAAGGCGAAGCCGGGACGGGTGTGCCCGCTGGTGTGCAATTTCGGCTTCAAGGCCGACGGCGATCAATGCGTCAAGATCACCTGCCGCGCAGGCTATCGCGTCGGCGAGGACAACGAGTGCGAGAAGATCCAGGAGAAGAAGCCGGTCGCG
>NZ_BTIR01000046.1:0-359 GCF_036247985.1 Bradyrhizobium sp. TM239
GAATCCGGCTGCGGCAAATCGGTCACGGCGATGTCCCTGATGGGGCTGCTGCCAGACAGCGCCGTGGTCTCGGGCAGCATCAAGCTTGACGGCAACGAGCTCGCCCGATTGCCGGACGCGGATTATTGCCGCCTGCGCGGCAACCGCATCAGCATGAACTTCCAGGAGCTGATGACCGCGCTCAATCCGATGCACACGATCGGGCATCAGGTTGCCGAGCCGCTGCGACGCCACAAGAAGCATTCGGCGGCACAGGCGCGCAAAGAGGCGATCGCCTTGCTCGACCGCGTCGGACTCCCCGATCCGGCGCGGCGCGTCGACGCCTATCCGCACCAGTTTTCCGGCGGCCAGCGTCAGCG
>NZ_BTIR01000047.1:0-615 GCF_036247985.1 Bradyrhizobium sp. TM239
GATCGTCGCACCGAGCGAGCCCGAGCTCGTGGTCCGGTTGACGCTCACGGTGGCGTTGCCGCCGCCCACAGACGAGGTCAGGCCGAGAGACTTGAGCAGGTCAGCCTTGCCGGTGACGCTCAGATCCGCACCCGTCGAGCTCTTCAGCGTGACGGCGCCCGCACCAACGCTCGAAGCGGTCTGGTTGAAGCTGGTGGCGAGCGTCGCAGCACCCGCGGTGATGGATGCCGTCTTGACGCCGCTGGCCAGATCGACCGCGGTCAACAGATCGCTGACGGTCGCAGCCGGCGTGCCCGCCGTGCCGAGATAGACAGTGGTGTTGCCGCTGCCGTCGGTGACGAGGTTGCCGCTGACGCCCGAGCCGGACGCAACGCCAGTCGAGGCCGGAGCAGAGCCCGAGCGGAAGGTGATGGTCTTGCCGTTCACGGTCAGCGTGTCGCCGTCGGCGGGCTGGGCGTTGCTGGCCAGGCCGGTGGCGGTGGTGCCGTTGGTCGCGATCAGGGTGATGGCGCCGGTCAGGGCCGTGGTGCCGTCGCCGGCCGTGCCCGCAGTGCCCGTGAAGGAACCGATGGTGGCGCCGAGGGTCGTGGTGCCGCTCGCCGCCGTGGTGCCGCC
>NZ_BTIR01000048.1:0-335 GCF_036247985.1 Bradyrhizobium sp. TM239
AAGGCGCTGGTGAGGTTGGTGTCGATCACCTTGTTCCACTCGTCGAGCTCGAGCTCGTGCGGCGGCTTGCGGATGCTCATGCCGGCATTGTTGATGAGGATGTCGATGCGACCGAGATCCTTCACTACACGCGCGATCATGGCTTCGATCGCGGCCCTGTCGGTGACATCGGTTGCAACCGCGATCGCCTTCACGCCGCGCTGCCTGAGATCTTCGACGGCTGCTTTGGACTTGGCTTCGTTGCGTCCGACCACCGCGATGTCGGCGCCGGCATCGGGAAGGCCGCGCGCCCTGCCGAGCCCGATGCCGCCATTGCCCCCTGTTACGACCGCGAC
>NZ_BTIR01000049.1:0-401 GCF_036247985.1 Bradyrhizobium sp. TM239
TGTTGACGAGGATGTCGAGCTTCGGCTCCAGCTTGATGATTTCGCCGGCGAGCCTGTCGCAGCCTTCGACGGTCGAGATGTCGATCGGGAGCGCGATGCACTCGCCGTCATATTGCGCAGTGAGCTCCTTGGCGGTGGCCTCGCACGGCCCCGCCTTGCGCGCGGTGATGTAGACCTTCGCAGCGCCGGCGCTGAGAAATCCCGCCGCGATCATCTTGCCGATGCCGCGCGAGCCGCCGGTCACCAGCGCGACGCGGCCTTTGAGCGAGAACAGATCGTTGAACATATGGTGCCTCCCTGGGTTGGCGATCTTTTGAGCGGGGAGGGGTGGGGAGTCAAGGAAGGCCGCGCGTGGAATGCATGAGCCGTTCAACCAGCTCAGTGTCGTCCCTGCGAACGCA
>NZ_BTIR01000050.1:0-458 GCF_036247985.1 Bradyrhizobium sp. TM239
GGCGCCCGCAGGATTGACGGTGGACGCCAGCGCTTGCGTCAGGCGCTCTACACCGCAGCTCTTCCGGCATCCTTCCGCTGGAATCCGCAGCTCATGGCCCTGTACAGCCGGCTGATCGCCGCCGGCAAGGGCCACAAGCGCGCGCTGGTCGCCTGTGCCAGGAAGCTGATCGTCATCATCAACGCCGTTGTCGCCCGCGGAACACCGTGGGTCGCCGAACCGCCCAGAACCGCGAGTGTGTCCGTCACCTGATCTCGCACCTGATCTCGTTTCTTTGTTCGATCAGGCGACCGTTTCTTCGTCCCGACCTGCCCTCAAGACGACGCCGCGCGCCGCGGCCGTCAAGGATGGCCGTCGCGCTCGTCTCACCTCACATCGACTGCCGCCAGGCCACGCCTTGACGGCCGCAAGCACGGCGTCATGCTCGCGGAAAGCGGGCGTGCTTTAATGGTTGCTAC
>NZ_BTIR01000051.1:0-278 GCF_036247985.1 Bradyrhizobium sp. TM239
GACGAGTTCAAGGGCGTCAATGATTCGCTGGGACACGAGGTCGGCGACGAATTGCTGCGGCAGGTGGCGGTGCGCCTGCGCGCCTGCGTCAGCGGCAACGACCTCGTCGCACGGCTCGGCGGCGACGAGTTTGCCATCGTCACGGCTGCGACCTGCGATCCGGCCGAGCTGTCGGCGCTGGCGGAAGATATCCTCAAGGCGCTGCGTGCGCCGGTGGATTGCAAGGGCCAGGACATTCCGACCGATGCCAGCATCGGCATCGCGATCGCGCCCGACCA
>NZ_BTIR01000052.1:0-400 GCF_036247985.1 Bradyrhizobium sp. TM239
CGACACCCCGCAGGAAGCCGCGTTCCGCGCCTCCGCGCGCCAATGGATCGACGCCAATGCGCCGAAGGAATTGCATGCCGAGCTGTCAAAATCATCGCTCGGCCGCATTCGCCTTGCCAGCCACGACATCGTCGATGTCGGCAAGGCCTGGCAGAAGAAGAAGTTCGAAGGCAATTGGGCCTGCCTGCACTGGCCCAAGGAATATGGCGGCCGTGGCGCGACGCCGATCGAGAAGGTGATCTGGCAGCAGGAAGAGGGTGTCTACGGCAAGCTGACGCAGCCGTTCCAGATCGGCGAGGGCATGTGCGGCCCGACCGTGATGGCCTTCGGCAGCGAGGATGCCAAGCGCCGCTATTTGCCGAAGCTCGCTTCGGGCGAGGAGATCTGGTGCCAGCTGTTC
>NZ_BTIR01000053.1:0-366 GCF_036247985.1 Bradyrhizobium sp. TM239
CGATCTCGCCGCGGTCGAACACCAGGATGCGATCGAGGCTGCGCACCGTCGACAGCCGGTGCGCGATCACGATCGAGGTGCGGCCCTTCATCAACCGCTCCATCGCCTCCTGGATCAGCGCCTCCGATTCCGAATCGAGGCTCGAGGTCGCCTCGTCCAGGATCAGCACCGGCGCGTCCGCCAGGAACGCGCGCGCCAGCGCCACGCGCTGCCGCTCGCCGCCCGACAGTTTCACGCCGCGCTCGCCGACCAGCGCGCCGTAGCCCTTCGGCAGGCGCAGGATGAAATCGTGCGCGTTGGCAAGCCGCGCCGCCTGCTCGATCGCCTCGAGGCTGGCGCCGGGCCGGCCGTAGGCGATGTTCTCGG
>NZ_BTIR01000054.1:0-317 GCF_036247985.1 Bradyrhizobium sp. TM239
CAGAATTACGCGCTCTATCCCCACATGTCGGTGTTCGACAACATAGCGCTGCCGCTCACCATGACGCGCCTCAACCTGTTCGAGCGCCTGCCCTTGATGCGTCATTTGTCGCTCCGCCGCAGGCGCGTCATGGACGAGATCGCGCGCGAGGTGCGGGCCGTCGCGGAGCAGCTTCGAATCGACACCTTCTTTCACCGCCGCCCCGGACAGCTTTCGGGCGGTCAACGGCAGCGCGTCGCGCTCGGCCGCGCAATGGTGCGTCATCCGCAGGCCTTCCTGATGGACGAGCCCTTGTCGAACCTCGACGCCAAGCTGCG
>NZ_BTIR01000055.1:0-363 GCF_036247985.1 Bradyrhizobium sp. TM239
GCGACCGATGCCGCCGGCAACACCAGCGCCTTGTCGCAGCCGATCGATCCGCCGATTGGTCATGGCGGCACCAAGGACGCTGCAACCGTCGAAGTCACCAATGTGCGTCAGCACTGGGATCACACCGCGACGATCAAGGGCACGGCCGATCCCAGCAGCGAGATCAAGCTGTATGACGGCACGAGCTCGGTCGGTTCGGCCACGACGGGTGCCGATGGCAAGTGGAGCTTCCAGACCTCCGACCTGTCGGGCAAGTCCCATGCCTTCACCGCGGAGCAGGTCGACACCACGGGTCACGTGGTCGGCACCAGTTCGGGCGAGGCGATCATCGGCTCGGGCCTCAGCAACACGCTGACCGGCACC
>NZ_BTIR01000056.1:0-289 GCF_036247985.1 Bradyrhizobium sp. TM239
GGGTCCCGGCTCTGCGCCGCGACGCTTACGCGTCGCAGCTTGTCCGGGACACGAGCTCCGTAATAACGGGCGTTGCCAGAGCTACCCGAAATCCTCCGGCCGCAGCTCGATCGGCTTGCCATGCGGCGTGCGATCGGCGGCGTGGTCCCAGGCGTCGCGGTAGCGGTGCAGCGTCTCCAATGACGCAACACCCTTGCGCGCAACCAAACCCTCCAGCGTGGCGAGCCAGTGCAGGTAGTAGGTTTCGCCTGTATCTGGATCGCCGGCAGCCTGCGCGCGCTTGATCTCG
>NZ_BTIR01000057.1:0-250 GCF_036247985.1 Bradyrhizobium sp. TM239
GTCGAGGCCGGAGCCGCCGAACTCCACCGGCTTGTTCAGGCCGAGAAAGCCGAGGCTGCCCATCTTCTTGAACAGCTCGTGGGCGGGGAAGATGTCGGCCTTCTCCCAATCATCGACATGAGGGTTGATCTCGTTGGCGATGAACTTTTGCAAGCTGCGGCGGATGTCGTCGTGGTCGGCGGTGAATAGCATTTTTGTCCTCTCGTCATTCCGGGGCATCGCGAAGCGAAGAGCCCGGAATCCATTTCTC
>NZ_BTIR01000058.1:0-301 GCF_036247985.1 Bradyrhizobium sp. TM239
AATCAATGTGGATAACGCAGTGGTTGCAATTCTGACGTAATATCGCCTTCAAGATCAAGGGGAGAGCGCCTGCGCGCCAAAGGCGAACCGCTAAACGGGTTCGTAAGAAAGATCGGGCCCTTCGGCCCAGTAAGAATTTAGAGCCTCCACCAGCGGTTTCGGCGCTTCTTTATGTTGATTTAGGTTCAGACAAAATCCTGCGCCTCAGGATCAACCGGCGCTTGGTAGACCTCACTCAACTGCCTGCGAGGAGCGGGCTTGGCCTGACGCACATTGATGGCGGAAGCATCGAGCCTGTTCT
>NZ_BTIR01000059.1:0-282 GCF_036247985.1 Bradyrhizobium sp. TM239
CGACGTCGCCGGCGGCCTCGACGGCGCGGCCGGACATCGCCAGCACGTTGAAGCGCACCAGGCGGTCCATGCCGGCAATGCCGATCGCTGACAACAGCGCGCCGATGGTAGTCGGGATCAGCGTCACGAACAGCGCGACCAGCACGATCACCGAGATCGAGCCGCCAGCATAGGCCGCATAGCTCGGAATGGTCACGGTTGCGAACACGAAGATGATGGTGAGACCGGCGAGCAGGATGTTGAGCGCGATCTCGTATGCCGTCTTCTGCTTGAAAAAAAAAA
>NZ_BTIR01000060.1:0-286 GCF_036247985.1 Bradyrhizobium sp. TM239
CTCATCCTGTGCCTCTTCGCGTTGTCGTTCGACCTGGTGTGGGGCTATGCCGGGATCTTGAGCTTGGGTCAGTCGTTGTTCTTCTGCACGGCCGGCTACGGTGTGGCGCTGCTTTCACGCGATTTCGGGGTCGCATCGATTTTTGCCGTTCTTCCGGCCGGAACCTTGATCGGTTTTGTAGCGGCATTGTTGCTGGCAGGTTTCCTGCTGCTTGGCCGTCACCCCTCCAGTGTGGTCTTCGTTTCGCTTGGTACTATGACCGGAGCTTATGCAGCCGATCGGCTCG
>NZ_BTIR01000061.1:0-407 GCF_036247985.1 Bradyrhizobium sp. TM239
CGATTGCGGTCGACGCAGACCCTCTCCAGCGACAGCTCGGCTCCGAAGTACGGCAATGCATCCCTCGCGGTCCAGTGCGTGGCCGCGCGATATCCCTTCAACAGACCGGCGGCGCCGAGCACGAGCGAGCCGGTGCAGACCGAGGTCACGTATGTCGCGCCGCTCTCCTGCTTTCGCAGAAAGGCGAGAACGTCCTCGTCCAGCATCAGCTCGTCGGTGCCGTAGCCGCCGGGAACGCAGATCACGTCGAGCTGCGGGCAATCGGCGAAGGTGACGGTCGGCGTCAGCGCGATCACGGAATCGCTCGGCACCGGCTCGATGCGTTTCCAGACCAGATGCACCGTCACGTCGGGCAGGCTGGAGAAGACCTGGGCGGGACCGGTGAGATCGAGCTGGGTGACGCGCGG
>NZ_BTIR01000062.1:0-345 GCF_036247985.1 Bradyrhizobium sp. TM239
TGGCGGCGACCTTGAGCGGATCGTCGGTGCCGGCTTCCTTGATGGCGTTGAGATAGTGCATCACGCTGGAATAGACGCCGGCCTGCCACATCGACGGCATCTTGTTCATCTTGGCAAAATAGCGCTTCGACCATTCGCGGGTCTTGTCGTCCATGTCCCAGTAGAACGAGGTGGTCAGCAGCAGGCCTTGCGCCGCCTGCAGGCCGAGGCCGTGGATGTCGGTGATCAGCGCCAGCAGCGCCGCCATCTGCTGGCCGCCCTTGAACACGCCGAACTCCGAGCCGGTCTTGATCTCGTTCATGTTGTTGGGGGGGCCTGCGGCAATGCCGATGATCTTGGCCTTGG
>NZ_BTIR01000063.1:0-400 GCF_036247985.1 Bradyrhizobium sp. TM239
CGACACCCCGCAGGAAGCCGAGTTCCGCGCCACCGCGCGCGCCTGGATCGGTGCGAATGCGCCCAAGCAATACGAGGACGAGCTGCGCAAATCCTCGCTTGGCCGCACGCAGTTGAAAAACGCCAACATTCTCGACGTCGCAAAAGCCTGGCAGAAAAAGAAGGCCGATGCCGGCTGGGCCTGCCTCCATTGGCCAAAGGAATATGGCGGCCGCGGCTCATCGCCGATCGAGCGCGTGATCTGGCAGCAGGAAGAGGGGCCGTTCGGACTGCTGTCCCGCATGTTCATCATCGGCCACGGCATGTGCGGGCCGACCATGATGGCGTTCGCGCGCGAGGAGCATAAGCGCACCTATTTGCCGCCGCTGGCCTCGGGTGAAAAGATCTGGTGCCAGCTGTTC
>NZ_BTIR01000064.1:0-376 GCF_036247985.1 Bradyrhizobium sp. TM239
TTGAGCGCCTTGATCTCGAGCGCGTGCGTCGGCCGCAATCCGTAGCCGATGTCGGTGACGGTCGATGCGAACTCGACGTGCTTCTCGACGAAGTCCTTGTTCGTCGCACCGGAGTTGACGATGTAGTTCTGGATGTAGTTGAGGATCGCCATGTCGCTCTGCGGGGTGAACACCAGCGGATTGTCGGCGAGCTCGAACGAGCGGTGCTCGAAGGTGGAGAGCACGTGGACCTCGCAGCCCTCGTGCGTCAGACGGCGGTCGGTCAGGCGCGACCACAGGATCGGATGCATCTCCGCCATGTTCGAGCCCCACAGCACGAACGCATCGGCGTGCTCGATGTCGTCGTAACAGCCCATCGGCTCGTCGATGCCGAAGG
>NZ_BTIR01000065.1:0-414 GCF_036247985.1 Bradyrhizobium sp. TM239
GCAGCGCCACCGGCGCCCAGCCGACGGTCGGCGCGCTTCCGCGCAGCACCAGCGGCGTGGTGGGCCCGACCGCAAGAGCGCTCGATACGCGCTCGCCGCGCGGCAGCGCTTCCAGCGCGCGATTGAGCCAACCGGACTGCACGCGGCCAGGCCCGGCATAACCGCTCTCCAGCACGTCCTGGCCGTCGAAATGCGAGCGGTCGCGATAGGGCGTCGCCACCGCATGGATCACCGCGGCGTGCTTGTCGCGATACATCCGCGCGAATTCCGGCATCGCCGGATGCAGCGCGAAGAAGGAATCGAGCATGATCGCAGGATGCGCGCCGTCCGCGGCGAGCGCGATCGAGCCGTGCAGGCCGGCATAGTCAGGATCGCCGATCGGGGCGACGGTCGAGAGGCCGTCGAGCGCGCCGC
>NZ_BTIR01000066.1:0-256 GCF_036247985.1 Bradyrhizobium sp. TM239
TGTAGAGATTGTCGCCGGGATGGGTCTCGCCCGGCCATGGCGCGGCGTTGCCGACGCCCCAATAGATCGTCTTGGTCTCCTTGTCGTAATTGCCGGTCATCCAGGCCGAGCCGCCGCCGTTCTTCCAGTCGTCGCCCTGCCAGGTGTCATGGCCCGGCTCGCCTTCGCCCGGAATGGTGAAGGTTCGCCACAGCTCCTTGCCGTCCTTGGCATCATAGGCGGCGACATAGCCGCGCACGCCGAACTCGCCGCCGGA
>NZ_BTIR01000067.1:0-259 GCF_036247985.1 Bradyrhizobium sp. TM239
ATGTCGGTGAGCACGCCGATGCGGATGGCATCGGCCTTGATCTCGGCGCGCGCAGGCGGGCCTGCGAGCGCCAGCGTGATGAGCAAGGTGGAGGCGGACGTCGTGCGGAGGTTGGCCATGGCGTTTCCTGACTTGTCGTTTTTGATTGCTCGAAGGCGTGGTCAGGCCGGTTCGGCGACGACCGTGTTGCGCAAGGTTCCAATGTCCGAGATTTCGACCTCGACGGTGTCGCCGGGACGCATCCACAGCGGCGGCGTGC
>NZ_BTIR01000068.1:0-251 GCF_036247985.1 Bradyrhizobium sp. TM239
ATCGTCGATGCCGTGAAGAAGGAGCTCAAGCTCGACAAGCTCGAGGTCAAGCTCAACCCGGTGACGTCGGCGACCCGCATCCCGCTGATGGCCAACGGCACCATCGATCTCGAATGCGGCTCGACCACCAACAATGCCGAGCGCCAGAAGCAGGTTGCCTTCACCAACACCCACTTCCTGACCGCCAGCCGCTACGTCTTCAAGAAGTCGAGCGGCCTGAAGTCGATCGACGACCTCAAGGGCAAGACCGT
>NZ_BTIR01000069.1:0-425 GCF_036247985.1 Bradyrhizobium sp. TM239
GCCTTTGCCCACCCTACGAATTTCGAGCGTTTGGCCTTACGCCGCGCGCACCTTGGCGAGGAAGCCGTCGACGGCGCTGCGCAGCGCGCCGGACTGGCTGTCCAGTTCGCGGGCGTTGGTGAGCACGTCGGTTGCCGCCGTGCCGGTCGCTTCCGCGGCCGAGGTGACGCTGCCGATATTGGCGTTGATCTCGTTCGAACCGGCCGCGACCGACTGGATGTTGCGGGCGATCTCGCGGGTCGCCTCGCCCTGCTGCTCGATCGATGCGGAAATGCCGGCGGTGATCTCGCTCATCTCGGCGATGGTCTGAGTGATGCCGGAGATGGCCGTGACCGCGTCGCTGGTCGAGGTCTGCATCGCCGCGACCTGCGCGGAAATCTCCTCGGTCGCCTTAGCGGTCTGGTTGGCCAGCGCCTTGACCTCGG
>NZ_BTIR01000070.1:0-251 GCF_036247985.1 Bradyrhizobium sp. TM239
TGCAGGATCGCTTCGGCGGCTGGCGTTCGACGGAAACCTGCAAGATCTTCGGCGACTACGCCGCCTATGTTGCCGAGCATCTGACCGACCGTGTCAAAAACGTGTTCACGCTGAACGAGAGCGGCCGCTTCGTCTATTTCGGCTACGGCATCGGCATCGACGCGCCGGGCGTGACGCTGCCGCAAGCCGAGGTCAACCAGATCAGGCACAACAGCGCGCTCGCGCACGGGCTCGCGGTGCAGGCGGTGCGC
>NZ_BTIR01000071.1:0-253 GCF_036247985.1 Bradyrhizobium sp. TM239
CGACAGCATGAACACGACCAGCTTGCTGCGCTCGACGTCGTAGCCGCAGGCCCGCGCGCGTTGCTCGTTTTCGCGGATCGCCTCGATGACGGCCCCGAACGGCGAGTTCAGGATGCGCGACTGGAACCACATCGCCAGCGCCGCGAACGCCATCAGCACGTAGTATTTGTTGACCGGGTCGAGAAAGTTGACCTGAAGGCCGAACAGGCTGATGCGGTCGACGGTGAAGCCGCGCAGGCCGTTCTCGCCGCCG
>NZ_BTIR01000072.1:0-382 GCF_036247985.1 Bradyrhizobium sp. TM239
GCAACGACACGATCACCGGCGGGGCGGGCAACGACACGGTCATCGGCGGCTCGGGCACCGACACCGCGGTGTATTCGGGCAGCCGGGCCAACTACACGATCTCATACAACGCAGCGACACAGACCTTCACCCTGACCGACTTGCGCAGTGGCTCACCAGACGGCACCGACACCGTCACCGGCGTCGAGTATTTCCAGTTCGGGGGCGTCGCGGTCGCCAGTTCCAGCCTCGTGCCGACCGCGGTCGAGGCGTTCGGATCGACCAGCGTGGTTCTGACGAGCGGCAACTATTACTTGAACAACATCTCCACCGGCACCGGGCCTGTTCTGAAATTCGGGGGCACCGTAGTCAACGTGGCCGATTACGGCACGTGGTCGGTCAT
>NZ_BTIR01000073.1:0-344 GCF_036247985.1 Bradyrhizobium sp. TM239
GCAGCGTCAGATGTGTATAAGAGCTAGGTGATTGCGAGCGCCGCGCTTCGCTGATCGTGCCACGTTCGCAGCGCAGCGCTTTTGGCGGTGCGCTGCAGAGCAGGTCCCATTTCGCCGCACTGTACGGTGTTGCTCTGGGTCCCGGCTCGAGGCAATCCAGACTGCCCCCGCCGACAGCAATCACCTGTGCCCGAAGATCGCGCTGCCCACCCGCACATGGGTGGCACCTAGCATGATGGCGTTGGCGAAATCCGCGCTCATGCCCATCGAGAGATTCGTCAATCCATTACGCGCGGCGATCTTGGCGGTCAGCGCGAAATGCGCCGCCGGCGGCTCGTCGACCG
>NZ_BTIR01000074.1:0-283 GCF_036247985.1 Bradyrhizobium sp. TM239
TGGTCGGGCGCGATCGCGATACCAACGGAGACGCCGACATGGATCGACTGGCTTTCCAGCGGCGGCGGATGACCGATGACCTCGACCAGGCGCCGGGCCAGCTTTTCCGCCGATTGCGGCTGCGGGCCGCGCTGGAGGACGGCGAACTCGTCGCCGCCGAGGCGCGCGACGGTGTCGTGCTCGCCGACATTCTCCTTCAGTCGCGCGGCGACCCAGCGCAGCAGCCGGTCGCCGGCGGCGTGGCCGAGGCGGTCATTGACGGTCTTGAAATTGTCGAGGTCGA
>NZ_BTIR01000075.1:0-347 GCF_036247985.1 Bradyrhizobium sp. TM239
TCCTCGGCGACCCAGTCGTCAAGCCCGACCGCCGCCACGATGGCACCGCCGGCGCGCGAGGAGGCGCCGTGGCCGAGCTTGGCGACGACTGGAACGCCCGCATAAAGGGATTCCCAGGTGCTGACGCCGCCATTCTGCGGAAATGGATCGAGCGAAATATCGACTCTCGCGAAGGCCTGAAGATGTTCCGCGCGCGCTGACGAGCCCAGGCAGGTGATGTTCTCTGCTGGGATGCCCTGGTTCACGAGTCGCGCAAGAAGGCCATCGCGTACCAGAGAATCGTCAAGCAGCGTATGTTTGATGATGATCTTCGATCCGATCACCTCGCGCATCACTTTCGACCACAC
>NZ_BTIR01000076.1:0-252 GCF_036247985.1 Bradyrhizobium sp. TM239
ACGCCGATCTCGGTCTGCTGCCCGGTCTCCGGCAGGAAGAGCTGGTTGCTGGCGTTGAGACCGATGACCGGATTGTAGCTCGTGGCATAGGAGACATAGGGCGCGATGCCGTTGTCGAAATTGTAGATCAGCCCGGCCCGCCCGCTGAACTTGCTGTCGTCGCGGCTGGCGACGCTGGCCCCGGTGTCGCGCGCTTCCTGCGTCGTCTCGACCCAATCGTTGCGGCCGCTCAGCACCAGCGTGAAGTTGCCG
>NZ_BTIR01000077.1:0-773 GCF_036247985.1 Bradyrhizobium sp. TM239
TGCCGGCGCGGACGCCGCGGTCAGCGAGCTCTTCGGCGGTCGCTTCCGACACGCGCGGAAAGTGGCGGGCCGCCGCATCGTCCTCGGTGGCGAGCCGTCCCGGCGCGAGCAGCGCGACGCCCGAGGTGACGATCAACGGACGTTCGGAGCCTTTCAGCTCGTCGCCGAGCGCGAGGATCGCGCGGCGGTCGAGCTCGCAATTCTCAGTGAATTTCGAGAAGTCGTGGTTGAAGGCGAGGTGAAGCACGCCGTCGGCGGCGGCCGCGCCGCTGCGTAAGGAGGCGTGATCCTCCAGCGAGCCGCGATGGACCTCGGCGCCCATCGCGGTGAGGCCCGCGGCAGCCGCATCGGTCCGGGCAAGGCCGGCGACGCGGTGGCCGGCGGCGATCAGGTCGGCAACGACGGCGGAGCCGACGAAGCCGGTGGCGCCGGTGACGAATACACGCATGAGCAATCTCCAGGAATTGGCGGGGAGGGGTTGGTGGAGACGACCATCCGCGTTACAGATATCCGGGTAAAGTAGTGAGTTTATCAGGGTATAATAGCTAACAGCATGAGCGAGACCGTCACCGCCGAGAACCTGCTCGGGGCCTATCTCCGGGATCGCCGCACCAGGCTCGATGCCGCCGCGTTTGGCTTTGCCGGCAGCCGCAGGCGCACGCCCGGCTTGCGCCGCGAGGAGGTGGCGCAGCGCGCCAATATCAGTCCGACCTGGTACACCTGGCTGGAGCAGGGCCGCGGCGGGGCGCCGTCGGCCGACGTGCTCGACCGCA